>JADDKJ010000089.1:0-1329 GCA_033717875.1 Gammaproteobacteria bacterium | reverse complement strand
CATCATCCTCCTCAAAACAGACTGCTTCAGATCTTCCGAATACCTCGACATCTCTCGTCACTTTCCGCCCCACCGCCTTCTCTCTTGGGGTTACAGAAAACAGTGACAACTATTCTGACGCGGGGGGGATGCCAGTCCTGCGCATTGGGTCGAAGTGGGCCGCAGCTACGAGCGCTTTGCTCTCCAGTCGGCGGCATTGGGGATTCGCAACGCGTTTCTCAACCAACCAGTGGAGGTGCCGGCATTGAGGCCACAGTTCGCAACATTCCTTGGTGTTGGTAACCGCAGACCTGATCTGGTTGTTCGTTTCGGTCGCGGCCCCAAGCTACCGCCGTCTCTGCGGCGTCCGGTGCAAGCGGTGCTGGCTTGATTCGACGAAAAGCCTCGCCGCCAGTCATCAGATGAACACACTCTGCTTGCGCACCATCAAAGCCGGTATGGCCTACTTTTTCTTGGTGTTTGGCGCGGGCTTCGTCATGGGAACAATACGCGTGTTTTTTCTGGCACCTCGCCTCGGCGAACGCGTCGCGAAACTCATCGAGATGCCGTTCATGCTCATCGTCATCGTCTTGGCCGCCCGCTTCATCACAAAACGGTTCGCCTTGCCTGCTACCGTCCTGGTCCGCCTGACCACCGGCTTTCTTGCCTTGGGTTTGCTGATTGCAGCCGAACTCTTGCTCGCCGTGGCCCTGCAGGATCGGTCTCTTGGCGAATATGTCTCTAGCCGAGATCCAGTCTCCGGTTCGGTCTATCTGGCAATGCTCGCGCTGTTTGCGGCGATGCCACTCGTTATCACGCGATTGCATTTCGGTCGCGACAATGCGTAAGCCCAACCCATCATTCCACCGGACGCTGCGCGATGAAGCCGCGCAGCGCCGGTGAATTCAAACGTTCGGCGTCTCAATCATGATCCCTATCTATGAGCAAGGAAGCGGAAACGGCATCGGGCACGGGCTGTCGTCGTTCCTTCGGCGATTCGATGAAATTTGCGCACAGCATCTCGCGGAGGGCCGGGCCAAATCATTTGCGTTCATCTTCTATGACTTTACCGATCAAGCTTTTCGCAAAATTCTGAAGAACCAAGGTGTCTTCGCGCAACTGGATCGCCTCGCCGGCAACCAGTTGAGCATCTTTTACTTGCACGCTGGAACACGAGCCGCTGTTGAAGCATTCAACGCACATTTCTTTAGCGCGCTTGGTATCCCCCCGCGTCAGAATAGTTGTCACTGTTTTCTGTAACCCCAAGAGAGAAGGCGGTGGGGCGGAAAGTGACGAGAGATGTCGAGGTATTCGGAAGATCTGAAGCAGTCTGTTTTGAGGAGGATGATG
>JADDKJ010000088.1:0-1344 GCA_033717875.1 Gammaproteobacteria bacterium | reverse complement strand
TTTCACAAGGCGGCGAATTCCTCACCCTCGCCGAAGCGGGCATCACCAGCCTCAACCTCGCCCACACCCTCAAGAACCAGAGCCTCGCCAACGGCAACACCCTCGCCCGCGAAGGCAGCTTCACCCGCGCCGACGGCTCGACTTCCGGCATGGGCGAATTCCACCTGGCCATCGACACCTTCGACACCCAGTTTGCTACAACCATCGACGTACCCGACGCCATCCAGCCGCTGCCCAACATGCAAGGCGCGGGCAAGGTGCGCGAACTGCATCAGGCCGCCGCTCAATCCGGCAGCGTGCAAACCCTGCTCGAACAATTCGCCGCCGCCCCTGCTCGCGCCGCACAGCACGCGCTGCTCGAACCCCGTTGCTCACCGCCTGGGCCGACACCTCCGGCATGGCGAAGAGCCTGCAAGAGCAGGCGGGCAGTCACTATCGTGTCATTTGCGGATGTGTGGGAGCAGGCGGCATGATGACCATGCTTTTTGTTACATGCGCGATCTGGGTAGGATTGCTGTTAATGCTTACGGTTTTTTTTGATGTTTGGGTTTATCTGAATACCAAGGATTTTGATTTTGTCCTGAACGCATGGATGAATAGACATAAAAAAGTTGACCAACGCCTGTTGGCAAAGCAGGCGGCGCTGCTGAGAACGGTTAGTTTGATTGAGCGTGGCCTAGGATATTTTGGCTTATTTGTAGTAATCCCCCTGTATGCCTTATCCCTATTCATAGGAGCGAAAAATGTCTGATCCAATCGGTGCGGTAGATGCTGGGTTGTCTGTGATGCAAGCGCAGTTGGGTTTCCAAAATATGGTCAACACAAGTGACCCTGCCGCTCAGATAAACGAGTTGGCTCAAATGGCTGCGGGATTCTCAAATCTTATCAATAACCCAGTTGCATCAGTGGCAGCCAACGCTGGAGCAGCCTTGGTGACCATAGCTAAAATGGAGCTGGATGCCAAAACCGGAAAGTCACCCAGCGTAGGCGATATCTTGAGCTTGGCGGGTAATGTGGTTAGCGTCGCGGCAGCCTTGGCGATTACGCTCAGTCCGGCGGGCAGAGCTGCGGGCGTTCTTGCCAAAGCCGCCATAGGGATTGGTTTATGGCAGGTGTTTGGCGGTATCAGTTCAGCAAGTGCCTCTGGATTCACTGCCGCCAAAACCTGGGCTGGTGATTTCCGCGACCCCATCATCCTCGATCTCGACGGCGACGGCCTGGAAACCGTTGGCCTGACATCGAATGCCTACTTCGACCACGACGGCGACGGCGTATTGACCCGCACCGGCTGGGCCGGGAAGGACGATGCCCTGCTGGTGTGGGACCGCAACACCAACGGACAAA
>JADDKJ010000087.1:0-1711 GCA_033717875.1 Gammaproteobacteria bacterium | reverse complement strand
GAGCGTGTTCCGGACCTGCAAATACCGTCCGGAATACCCCACAGAAGGCTTCGCCACGCTGGAGGAGGCGCGCGCCTGGGTGATGCGCTTTGTGGGCTGGTACAACTGCGAGCACCGGCACAGCGGGTTAAACTTCGTCACACCCGAGCAGCGCCACAGCGCGCAGGCCGAGGACATCATGAAGCGGCGCACCGAAATCTATGAAGCGGCACGGGCCAGAAATCCGCAACGCTGGAGCCGCTCGATCCGAGACTGGTCATTGCCGCAGAGTGTTTGGCTCAACCCGGAAAAATCGGCCAGCCAACAGGCTCAGGCCGCATGAAAGAAACGGTGACAACTATCTTGAAAAACGCCGCTGGAGCCGCCACCCAATATTAAGGAAAAACCAGCCACGGTTGATAAACTCAATTTTGAATTGAGTGCCAAATAGATGAACAAACTCACCAGAAACAACGCCGCCAAGACTGTAAACAGCAAGAAGCGCAGACTTTCAGACCATAAACCACCAAAACCGAGAAATGCACCTGAATTTTCGACATACCCAATACGAACAGTATCGTAAAAATACGAAAACATTTCGTTCTTTGGCAAATAGGTGCTAGCGAGTGATTTTGTTCCTTGATCGCAACCTGCACAGGCTAACGACACCAGAAATATGACTATCACACGTTTAATTAAGTTCATGACTCATACCCTCTCTGGGTTTCTAACGATGTAGAAGCATTAACCACATTGACGTAGTGCTCAACACATTCCTTTATTGTTTCTGCCTTAAACACGATACCCAGATCTATCATCTGATCAATTTCAGCGACAGGTAGTTGTTGTGTTGGAATGTTGACAATGCGAATACCGCCTTGCTCTACTCGTTTATAAACCTGTGCGATAACTCCTAAAAAGTGGCTCTTTTGAAATTCGAGTGGGTTAGCGCGCCACATGGGGATTAAGCTTCGAGAAGTCGAGCTTTCCGGCGATCAGGAAGATCACGGCGTTTTTCAAGATAGTTGTCACCGTTTCTTTCATGCGGCCTGAGCCTGTTGGCTGGCCGATTTTTCCGGGTTGAGCCAAACACTCTGCGGCAATGACCAGTCTCGGATCGAGCGGCTCCAGCGTTGCGGATTTCTGGCCCGTGCCGCTTCATAGATTTCGGTGCGCCGCTTCATGATGTCCTCGGCCTGCGCGCTGTGGCGCTGCTCGGGTGTGACGAAGTTTAACCCGCTGTGCCGGTGCTCGCAGTTGTACCAGCCCACAAAGCGCATCACCCAGGCGCGCGCCTCCTCCAGCGTGGCGAAGCCTTCTGTGGGGTATTCCGGACGGTATTTGCAGGTCCGGAACACGCTCTCCGCATAGGCGTTGTCGTTCGACACCCGCGGCCGGCTGTGCGCGGGTGTGACGCCCAGCCATTGCAAGGTCGACAGCAGGGTGGCCGACTTCATCGGCGAGCCGTTGTCGGCGTGCAGCACCAGGGGTTCCCGCCAGGGCTGGACCGCTTCGCCGAGGACGGTGCGGCGCAGCAGGGTGGCGGCGTGCTCCCCCGTCTCGGTGGCCTGCACTTCCCAGCCGACGATCTTGCGGCTGTAGAGGTCCAGGATCAGGTACAGGTAGAAGTACAGCCCCCGGACCCGGGTCGGCAGGTAGGTGATGTCCCAGCACCATACCTGGTTCGGCCCCGTCGCCTCATGGCTGGTCGGCTCCTTGCGGCTGGGCGCAT
>JADDKJ010000086.1:0-2200 GCA_033717875.1 Gammaproteobacteria bacterium | reverse complement strand
AAACCCTTGCTCCGGCAGTACGCCGCCAGCCCCTCTTCATTCAGGCCGGCCGTCTCCAGCACCACCGCAAACTTGGCCGCTGAATCCCAGTCATCGGCCTTACGCTTACCACCACCCGGCATCACTGACCCCGCTTCTCTGGCTACCTTGCGCCAATTGTACAACGTCGTCTCCGTGATGCCCGTCTCCCGCGACAGCTCCGCCACCGATCGGCTCTCCGGCGGCATCATCCTCCTCAAAACAGACTGCTTCAGATCTTCCGAATACCTCGACATCTCTCGTCACTTTCCGCCCCACCGCCTTCTCTCTTGGGGTTACAGAAAACAGTGACAACTATTCTGACGCGGGGGGAGAACAAGGTCTCGTTGGGGTTCGCTGAAGGACTCAACAACAAGATACGAGTTATCCAACGACGAGCATATGGGCTGCGCGATGAAGAGTATCTGCGATTGAAAATACTCACGTCCATGCTCCCGAGGCTCTAAAAAACATGAAATTCACCCACACTCTTTCACGAAGACCCTTAATCTTTAAGGTAGGGGTAATTCATCCACAACGAAATCAGCTATGAGTTTCTTCAATAAATCAAAATCTTGTCGTGAAATTTCGCCGTCTTGTAAAGATATATCCAACAAAAAACGAAACGATTTTTCTAGGCCCAGATTTTCAAGCAGCATGGCGAGCACGGTAAGGCGATCTTGGTCACTGAAACCGAGCTGACCATCATAGACCTCAATACGGAACGATTCGGGCAAAAGGTCGTTTCTAGCAAAACACTCGACATCACGCCAATGACGGCCCTCCCAACGTATGTCCCATTTATGTTTCATGCCTACCTCAAAACACAGTAAGAGTCCCACAATGGGACAAGAGTCCACTGGTTAAACATAGTGGCCTTTGAAAAAGAGAAAGGAGGGTAATGTGCTTTCAGGCCACTTCTTCATGAGGGCGGTGATGTAGCACCATGAGCTTGTGTTCTGGAATCGCCAGAGAGGCATAGGTCTTGTCTTCAAGGTCGGCAAATTCCACCTCAAATACTCGTGGCGCCAGAATCTCAACAATGGTTCCCACCTGGCCACGGCTCAATCCATCTTCGGCAACATCTTCCGTCAGTGCCACAACATCAAGCAGTTTCACAGTACCCACGTGCCGGTTTTCTTGATTTCGGCGTACATAGCATCCGGAGCAAGATCGATTTCACCTGGCCACGTCACGGCACCGTGTTCTACAAAGGCTTGAACGAACAGGGATGGATCAGAAAGCCGTGAAAAGACGCCAGCGGCTGGTGAATGCACTAGCGTGGACATGATTACCTCGCCTTCCAAGCCATCGACAAAGCGAACACGCAGCCGGAAGCCATCGAGCGGTTGCACGTCGACAACACGCCACGGCATCCGTGGCTGGATCGCCGGTGTTACGGTAGTGGGCGAATCTTTTTGGGCGATTGATTGTGTGCGCACAGTTCCCAGTCCTCCATAAGTTCGGCTCGGTGTTCCTGAGCCCATTCAAGCACGAGGGCTAATGCACGCCGTGGCATGTGGCCCTCCAGCACTTCAAGAGTACGAATATCGATCAGTACTTCGTGTTCCGCATAGAGCGCATGAAAATGAGGCGGTGCATGGTCGTTCCAGAACATTTGAATCAATATGCCGTAGAAGGTACTGATAGTCGGCATGAGCCTACGCCACCAACTTGAGGGTTGGCACTTCCGGCATGCGGTACCACGGCGGCGGCGGCACTGTACTGACGTGGATTTCACGATCACGCTTCAGTTGTGGCACGGGTTTTGTGCCATCGAACTGGAGGGAAATATCAATGCCGAGTTGCAACAAGCGCGCGCGATGGACATAGTATTGACTGTTATGTTCCAGCGCATGGCCATGGAGCCACTTCAAGGCATAGCCCTCGGTTGTATTGGCGGCCTGTCTGGATTTTACAATTTCACGATCCAGCAATTGATCGGCAATGGTTATATAATCAACAGCAGCTATCTCTAGTCTTTTCATGGCATTATCTATCTCATTCAAGTAGGGTTCAAAGTCGCTCTCGCGCACCATTCCATAGAAGCAAAAATGGGTCTACGCGGAATCGTGTGGGTGAAAACCCGGGATTTCATAGCCGCGCATCCCTATAATTCCAGTGTTTTACCATTTTCCAGTTATCCCAAAACATGCTTCATCTCCATGACAGGATAATCCAT
>JADDKJ010000085.1:0-2295 GCA_033717875.1 Gammaproteobacteria bacterium | reverse complement strand
GTCTCGATGCCCTTGAGGTACACCTGGAGGCCGCGCTGCGCCAGATGGAATCAGACCAGCCGCGCATGCAAAGCATCGCTGGCTGGGATTGGATAATTAATTCCGTCTCTAATCGGAATTAGAATAAGGCGCTGAAGATGGGCGAGAAAATCGCAAAATATTCCGCAGCCGTAGCCAGCCGCAATCCTCGGTCATTCTATGAAACCTGAAGAACAGCAATTTCTAAACGACCTCGACAAACGCCTGTGGACCATGGCCAACAAGCTGTTGCCCATGCTCGACGCCGCCGTTTACAAACACGTCGTCCTCGGCCTCATCTTCCTCAAATACGTGTCGGACGCTTTCAAGGAACGCCGCGCGGAGCTGCAAGCCGCTTTCGCCGACCCGAACAACGATTACTACCTGGGCGACGACGGTGCCGAGCTGATTGAACAGGAGCTCGAAGCCCGCGATTACTACACCGAAAAAAACGTCTTCTGGGTGCCGGCGCTGGCGCGCTGGGATTTTCTGCAAGCCAACGCCAAGGTCGCCGTCGGCACCGTGCTCCAGGTCAAAAACGGCAAGACCACCGAATACAAATTTAACGGCATCGGCCGCCTGCTGGACGACGCGCTCGAAGTCGTGGAGAAGGAAAACCCAAAACTCAAAAACGTGCTGGAAAAAGACTACGCCCGCAAGCAGATCGACTCCGCGCTGCCCGGCCTCATCGACCTCATCGCCGAAATCCCCTTTCAGCACGGCACGCTCCACGCCAAGGACATCCTCGGCCATGTGTACGAATACTTCCTCGGCGAGTTCGCCATGGCCGAGGGCAAGAAGGGCGGGCAGTACTACACGCCCAAGAGCATCGTCGCCCTCATCGTCGAAATGCTGGAGCCCTACCAGGGCCGCGTGTACGACCCCTGCTGCGGCTCCGGCGGCTTTTTCGTGCAGTCGGAAAGGTTCGTCGAAGAACACGGCGGCCGCATCGGCCAGATCTCCGTCTACGGGCAGGAATCCAACCCCACCACCTGGCGCCTGGCCTCCATGAACATGGCCATCCGCGGCATGGACTTCGACTTCGGCAAGGAACCCGCCAGCACCTACACCCGCGACCAGCACCCCGACCTGCGCGCCGACTACATCATGGCCAACCCGCCCTTCAACATGAAGGAATGGAACGCCGGCGTCAAAGACGACGACCCGCGCTGGAAATACGGCATCCCGCCTGCCGGCAACGCCAACTTCGCCTGGATGCAGCACATGATCCACCACCTGGCGCCGCACGGCAGCATGGCCCTGCTGCTCGCCAACGGCTCCATGAGCAGCAACACCAATAACGAAGGCGAAATCCGCAAGGCGCTGATTGAAGCGGATTTGATCGAATGCATGGTCGCGCTGCCCGGCCAGCTCTTCACCAACACCCAGATCCCCGCTTGCATCTGGTTCCTCACCCGGAGCAAATCAGCACGCAACGGTACACGTGATCGCAAAGGCGAAACCCTCTTCATCGACGCCCGCAACCTCGGCTGCATGAAAGACCGCGTGCTGCGCGACTTCGCGCCCGGGGACATTCGCAAGATCGCCGACACCTTCCACGCCTGGAAGAGGGGCGAGAACTACGCGGACGAGGCGGGGTTCAGCAAAGCCGCCAAGCTTGAGGACATCAAAAAGCACGACTACGTGCTCACCCCCGGTCGCTACGTCGGCGCGGCGGAGCAAGAAGCCGACGGCGAACTGTTCGAGGACAAGATGGCGCGGCTGACCGCGCAATTGAACGAACAATTCGGCGAGGGCGCGCGCCTGGAAACAGCAATCCGGGAAAACCTGACGAGGCTGGGATACGCACTATGAACGATGAATACATCGCCATTTTGGACAACGCATTTGACCCGGAAGAAACCGAACTTCCCTTCGGCAAACGCTGGGGTGGAGAGCTATTCAGACTATCCGCAGAACACCTTGCGGCGCTTCAGGCCGGCAAAACCATCGCGCTTGATGTCATGCACGAATATGTCACCTTCATTGCGCTGGAGAAGCCTGAAAATGGCCAATGAATTCATCCCTTCCTGCGCCAACAAACCAAAACTGCAACCACTGATTCGAGAAATCAGGCTCTTTTGAAATTCGAGTGGGTTAGCGCGCCACATGGGGATTAAGCTTCGAGAAGTCGAGCTTTCCGGCGATCAGGAAGATCACGGTACGGATCGTGCTGAATTTGCCGTAGCCGCGCGCCTTGCGCTTGGCGGATTGAAACAGCCCATTGAGTGCCTCCAGGAAGCCGTTGGTCTGGCGGGTCTGGGCCCAGGCAACAAT
>JADDKJ010000084.1:0-2306 GCA_033717875.1 Gammaproteobacteria bacterium | reverse complement strand
TCGCGTCATCCAGCGCCGGGCATACGGGATCAGAGATGAGGAATATCTGAGACTCAAAATTCTCACTTGCATGCTCCCGGCTATATGAATTTCGTGCAAAATGACCCACACGATTTCCTGAAGACCCGTCATTATTATGCCCTGGAGATGTTCAAGACCGATGGCTACCGCGATAACAGCGATATGCGCCGTGGCAATCTCTCGGCAAAGTGGACATTCGATTTGACGCCACAGTCTAGCCTGCGTGCCGGTGTGCGTATGTACACCACCGATTTCAATGCGCCGGGTTATCTTCCGCAAAGCGAGTGGGACGCGGGTAATTACCGGAAGTCGCTTTTTCCTTTCGATGGCGGCAAAAAGGACCGGCGCGAGGTCAATCTCAATTACAACTACGCGCTGTCGGCGAACGACAATATCGGCATTACTTTCTTTAGCTACAGCAGCGATTTGACACGCTTCGCCGATTTCGGCGGCGGTCAGCGCGAAGAGCACAACTCCCTGAACGGCAATATGCTCAAGGCGTTGTACAGCAAGCGCGGGAATTATTTCACCATGGAGGACACGCTGCTGGCCGGGGTGGATATTCTGCGTGAGTCGGGTAACAGCACCCGCTGGTGCACCGACAAGCGGGTGCGCGGCGGCGATCCGTTGCGTTGTACGACAGGTACGGCACCCAGCCTGGATCGTGAGTTCGTCATGAACAGCTATGCGGCATTCGTGCAGGGCGAGGCGCGTCCGATCGAGCCGCTCAAGTTGACACTGGGCGCGCGCTACGACATGTTCAAGGGCGAGTTGAATCGTACCGTCGGCTCCCCCCTGGGCAGTTTCGACAATAATCTCAATGTGTTCAGCCCGAAAGCGGGAGCGCTCTATACGCTCGCACCTGGTTATGACCTGTTCGGCAACGTTGGCAGCGGCTTTCAGCTCCCGGATGATTTCGCCAAGTTCGATAATCCCGATCTCAAACCGACGCGGCTGGTCTCCTACGAAATCGGAACCCGGTTTCGCCCTACCTCGCGGATCAGGGGATCGCTTGCCTACTTCGTCACCGATTCGCGTGACGAGATTGTCACCGTGATCGATCCGGTGAGAGGTCCGCTGCTGGTCAACAAGGGCAAGACACGCCGGCAAGGTGTCGAAGCGGAACTGAATGCCGCGCTCACCGAAGCATTGATGGTGTTTGGATCATTCACATACAACGATCCGAAGTACAAGGATTTCATCGACGCTGGCAACGATTTTTCAGGCAAGCGTATCGTCGGTGTGCCCCGTTATCTTTTCAGCGCGGGCCTCGATTATCTCGATGCCCGGGGCTTCGGTGGACGCCTGACGGTGCGTGGTATCGGCGAGCGCAAGTTGACGGATGACAACACTCAGTCCACCGGCGGTTATGCCGTGGTCGATGCCTCGGCGTATTACCGCTGGAAGGGCTACACCTTCGACATCAAGGCATCGAACATCCTCGACAAGAGATATTCCGACGCGATCTTTTATTTCTCGGGTGGTCCGCAGTACGGCGTCAGTCTGCCGTTCAACATCATGGCGTCCGTGAAGACGGATTTCTGAGTTATGAAAAATCGTGATGGCATGAAGGCGTCGTTGTTGTATGTGTTCGGCGTCATGGTGCTGGTGGCCGGATGCGGGAGGGAGGAGCCTTCCGCACCGGCCTCGGCCGGCCAGACTCCGGCGCTGAAAACCCTGGTGGTGGCGCGCGCCAGCGAGCCGGAGTGGCTCAATCCGGTGGCGGGCCATCAGCACGCCGATTCCGACATGGCGCTGTTTCGCGGCCTGTTCAAGGTGAATGCGAAAAACGAGCTTGTGCCGGACATGGCGTCGTCGTGGGAGGTGTCGCCGGATGGCAAGGTCTACACCCTCCGGCTGCGTCCCAACATCAAATGGCATGACGGTGTTGCTTTTAGCGCCGAAGATGTGAAGTTCACCATTACCGCGATCCAGGATCCCAAGAATCATAGCGGCATGAGCAAGGCGGTGAAGGAAATAAAAGCGGTGGAGGTGGTCGATCCGCTAACGGTGCGGATTACACTCGATCAGCCTCTGGCGCCGCTCTTGAGCCGACTGAAAATGGGCATCATTCCCAAGCATGCCCTCCAAGGCAAGGATTTCAATACCGACCCCTTCAACTATACGCAGCCTGTCGGCACTGGGCCTTTCAAATTCAGGGTCTTCAGGAAATCGTGTGGGTCATTTTGCACGAAATTCATATAGCCGGGAGCATGCAAGTGAGAATTTTGAGTCTCAGATATTCCTCATCTCTGATCCCGTATGCCCGGCGCTGGATGACGCGA
>JADDKJ010000083.1:0-2425 GCA_033717875.1 Gammaproteobacteria bacterium | reverse complement strand
CGCCTTCACCGAACTCAAACTCTGGCGCGACACCAGCCAGGACGGCGTTTCACAAGGCGGCGAATTCCTCACCCTCGCCGAAGCGGGCATCACCAGCCTCAACCTCGCCCACACCCTCAAGAACCAGCTTCTCGGCAACGGCAACACCCTCGCCCGCGAAGGCTCTTTCACCCGTGCGGATGGAACGACCGGCGGCATGGGCGAATTCCATCTGGCGGTTGACACCTTCGACACAAAATTCGCCGAACAGATCGAAGTGCCCGAAGAACTCAAGATCCTGCCCAACATGCAGGGCTCGGGCAATGTGCGGGAGTTGTGGCAGGCGGCAACCCAGTCCGGAGATCTGCAAACCCTGCTCGAACAATTCGCCGCCGCCCCTACTCGCGCCGAGCAGCGGGCGCTGCTCGATCCGTTGCTCACCGGTTGCGCGAATGATGTGTGGAGAATGGCGGCGTGAAAAAGTGGGTAATTTCATTGAGCCTCGCCGTGCTCCTGTTTGCGACAGCAGTGGCAAGTGTTGCATGGTGGCGACCTGACTACCTGCTGAGGGGTATAGCGATGGTATCGCCGGAATTCGCGGCAAATGTGATGATTAACTGGAGAGAAAGAATGGCAGAGAACATGGCTGAAGAAGGTAGGAGAAACCTCGAAAGCGAAGTCATTCGCATTGAAATGGAAGGACACCGTTACAACGTACCCATGCGCTATGCCTATGGACAAGCAATAGAAAAACGCGGCTATTGGCCGACGGCCAAGCCAGAAAGAGTGAAGGTTGGGGCTTTGTCGTTGAGTGTCTTGCTTCCCGATCTGAAACCGTATTACCCCGAGGATGAGGCGCGCTGGAAGGTCAAGGGCCATGGCGAGAGACTGGAAGTAGATATCACCGGCTCAAGCGGCTCCCAGGGGTGGCTTCATCAATTAAGAGATAGGTATTTGAGAGGCGAAGAGAAACTCTCCACGCGGATGCCGGATGCCTACGGATTAACTCGTTTTGCATTTAAACGCATGGAGGATGCCTATTTTCCTATTGGAGATGATTTTGAGTTGATTATTAGCTGCGATAAAAATCCAGAAAATCTAGATCCAAAAAACTTCTACTCACCAAGTTGCAGGGTGAAGTCAAACTACAAGGCTGACATTGTGCTTGAGTACACCTATGCCAGAAAATATTTACAAAACTGGCGACAAATTGATACCGACCTAAAAACCCTCTTTGATCGTTTTGAGCAGTCGGCAACCACAGAATCTGTTAAGGAGGAGAAATAACCATGGCGCTCAGCATTACCGACAATCAACTTTCCATAGCACAGTCTTATGCCGACTCGGGTGATTATAAAGGAGGGTGGCAATATCTCGCCTCGATCGGCGACAATTATGCGGACAACGCCTACGTTGTGACATCTGGCAACAGCCGAGATGTGTATGACGAAGTAATGAACAGAATGGTGAAGAACTACTGGGATAAAGTTGCCGGTCCCGATGCCTATAGAGACAAATTCAACGATGTTGCAGAGCAACATTATTGGCAATATGTGCGCGACATTGCAAGCAATCCTGGAAACAAACTCCCAGATTCAAAGCAGATAGAGAAAAGCTACCGCGATGCCGTAGAAAATAATGGCCTACCACCGGAAACTGCCATAGACGGCAGCATCACCCGAGGTATTGGCGATGTTCTGGACAAGGTATTGCCCGGCCCCAAGCACAAAGGGCTCGACTGGACGGATGCGCTTGGCATGGAAGATGCCCGTCAGGTGCCTTCGGATGTTTTTAATGATCTCGATCCCCGGAAGTCACTCAGAGACCTGATAGATGCGATGAAGAACGCCATTTCCGATGTTGGAGACCGGTTCTTCGACCAACTCATGAAAGACATTTTCGACACCCTCAAAGATTGGTACAACAACCTTCCTGATTCCATTCAAGACTGGTTCGACCGCGCTAAAACCTGGGTTTTTCCCCGCGACCCGATCATCCTCGACCTCGACGGCGACGGCCTCGAAACCGTCGGTCTCACATCGAACGTCTATTTCGACCACGACGGCGACGGCGTATTGACCCGCACCGGCTGGGCCGGGAAGGACGATGCCCTGCTGGTGTGGGACCGCAACACCAACGGACAAATCGACACCGGCGCCGAACTCTTCGGCGACTTCACCCCCTTGCCCAACGGCGCCCTCGCCCCCAACGGTTTTGCTGCCTTGGCCGCCCTTGATTCAAACCGCGACGGCATCCTCGACGCCGCCGACCCCGCCTTCACCGAACTCAAACTCTGGCGCGACACCAGCCAGGACGGCGTTTCACAAGGCGGCGAATTCCTCACCCTCGCCGAAGCGGGCATCACCAGCCTCAACCTCGCCCACACCCTCAAGAACCAGAGCCTCGCCAACGGCAACACCCTCGCCCGCGAAGGCAGCTTCACCCG
>JADDKJ010000082.1:0-2504 GCA_033717875.1 Gammaproteobacteria bacterium | reverse complement strand
GGCATTTCAGTGTCGAGCGAACCAGAATATCCGGTCACCGACCCCATGAGCCACACCCCCGCCAAGGTTTATACTAACGCGCTCTAGGGCTCACCGCCACTCTGCTAAATCCGATGGTAGACCCCATTGCTGCGGACCCCATTGCCGTCCGCGGCCCGTTTTTCAGGTTAAGAACGGCTTGCGGGTTACGCAAAAAACGCTCACCCGCCGTACATTTATTGCTGGATGATCTATCCAGAGATTTCCGATCAAGCGCTCAGCTTTTTCCTCAGCAACTCGTTGAGCAACGCCGGATTGGCCTTACCCTGCGTCGCTTTCATCGCCTGGCCGACGAAATAGCCAAACAGCTTTTCCTGGCCGCCGCGGTACTGTTCGAGCTGCTTCGGGTTGGCGGCCATCACGGCGTCGATGGCTTGTTCGATGGCGCCGGTGTCGGTCACCTGCTTCAAGCCCTTCTTTTCGATGACGGCGTCGGCGTCGCCCTCGCCATTCCACATGGCTTCGAATACTTCCTTGGCGATCTTGCCGGAGATGGTATCGTCCGAGATGCGCTTGATCATGCCGCCCAGCATTTGCGGGGTGACGGGGCTGGCGGTGATGTCCAGGCCCGACTTGTTCAGCGCGCCGGACAGGTCGCCCATCACCCAGTTGGCGGCGAGTTTGGCCTCGCCATCGGCGGCCTTTTCCACCGCCTCGAAGAAATCCGCCAGTTCGCGGCTGGCGCTGAGCACACTGGCCTCGTAAGGGGTGAGGCCGTATTCATAGATAAAGCGCTCGCGCTTTTGATCCGGCAGTTCGGGCAGGGTGGCGCGCACCGTCTCGATGAAGGCATCGTCGATATCCAGCGGCAGCAGGTCGGGGTCGGGGAAATAACGATAGTCCATCGCCTCTTCCTTGCTGCGCATGGAACGGGTCTCGTTCTTGTCCGGGTCGTAGAGGCGCGTCTCCTGCACCACCGCGCCGCCACCCTCGATCACCTCGATCTGCCGCTCCACTTCGTAGTTGATGGCTTTTTCGACGAAGCGGAAGGAGTTGATGTTTTTGATCTCGGCGCGGGTGCCGAACTTTTCCTGCCCCTTGGGACGCACCGAAACATTGGCGTCGCAACGAAACGACCCTTCCTGCATATTGCCGTCGCAGATTTCGAGGTAACGCACCAGCGAATGAATCTTTTTCATGTAGGCGACCGCTTCCTTGGCCGAGCGCAGGTCGGGTTCGGAGACGATCTCCAGCAGCGGCGTGCCGGCGCGGTTGAGGTCGATGCCCGTGAGGCCGTGGAAATCTTCGTGCAGCGATTTGCCGGCGTCTTCTTCGAGATGGGCGCGGGTGATGCCGACGGTCTTGGTGGCGCCGTCATCGAGCTCGATCTGGAGCGTGCCCCGCGCCACCACCGGCAGTTCGTACTGGCTGATCTGGTAGCCCTTGGGCAGGTCCGGGTAGAAGTAGTTCTTGCGCGCGAACACCGAGCGCCGTGCGATCGTGGCGCCGGTGGCCAGGCCAAACTTCACCGCCATGCGCACCGCCTCGCCATTCAGCACCGGCAGCACACCGGGCAACCCCAGGTCAACAGCGCAGGCCTGGGTATTGGGCAACGCGCCATACGCCGTGGCGGCGCCAGAGAAAATCTTGCTTTTGGTCGAAAGCTGGGTGTGAATCTCAAGACCGATGACGACTTCCCATTGCATTAATCAAACCCTCTTGACCTGATAGGCGGGATACGTTTATTCCGAAATATTCGCTTGTAGCGGCAATGCCCGTCGTCTTATGCTGTCGCGGTCCAGCACCACGAAATAGCCCTGCACTATATTTCTCTTTTGCGCAAATAACTTTATCAGCAGTTGCGATGGCTCTGTGGGTGTTACCGGCAAAAAACGCATATACACCAAACCCGGCGGGCATGATAAACCGCGAACATAAATCAATTCACCATAATCTCTGTCGAAGGTCGGCAAGGTGCGAGACTCTGCTTCGGCCAGACCCAATACGCGCTCATCACTTATTCCTGGTGATAGCTCGGAGATGGCGGTGATGTCAAACCCAGCCTGCCGCAATACGTATACGGAAGCTAACGGGATATTTTCATTCGCGAGCAGTTTCAAGCAGCGGTCACATGTTCCAATGTCAGGAACTCTTCATCTTTCAGGCAAAAAGACGCAAAGGCAAACACAGCTTGCAGATCCTCGGCTCTTAACTGCGGATAATTATCCAAGACCTGTTGCTCATGCCAGCCTTGGGCAAATAGATCCAGAAGAAATTCTACCGATAAGCGAGTGCCTTTGATGACAGGTTTGCCAGCCAGTACCGCCGGGTCAACTACGATGCGCGCTTTCCAGTCCATATTTTCAACCTAGTCCAAAGTGCCTTATGACTCAAGATAAAAAACCTCGGTTGGAGTCTACTGCGAATGCCTAATGCACAGAATCTGCGCGAGAAAATCGCAAAATCTGTCCTCACCGTAGCGCATGGCTACGGCTGCGGAATATTTTGCGATTTTCTCACCCATC
>JADDKJ010000081.1:0-2616 GCA_033717875.1 Gammaproteobacteria bacterium | reverse complement strand
GGCTGGGAAGTGCAGGCCACCGAGACGGGGGAGCACGCCGCCACCCTGCTGCGCCGCACCGTCCTCGGCGAAGCGGTCCAGCCCTGGCGGGAACCCCTGGTACTGCACGCCGACAACGGCTCGCCGATGAAGTCGGCGACCCTGCTGTCGACCTTGCAATGGCTGGGCGTCACACCCTCGCACAGCCGGCCGCGGGTGTCGAACGACAACGCCTATGCGGAGAGCGTGTTCCGGACCTGCAAATACCGTCCGGAATACCCCACAGAAGGCTTCGCCACGCTGGAGGAGGCGCGCGCCTGGGTGATGCGCTTTGTGGGCTGGTACAACTGCGAGCACCGGCACAGCGGGCTGAACTTCGTCACACCCGAGCAGCGCCACAGCGCGCAGGCCGAGGACATCATGAAGCGGCGCACCGAAATCTATGAAGCGGCACGGGCCAGAAATCCGCAACGCTGGAGCCGCTCGATCCGAGACTGGTCATTGCCGCAGAGTGTTTGGCTCAACCCGGAAAAATCGGCCAGCCAACAGGCTCAGGCCGCATGAAAGAAACGGTGACAACTATCTTGAAAAACGCCGCGGCGCCGTTGCCTGCAAGCCCGCCCCTTTCCTGACAAACTGGAGTATTAGAGCGTTCACACTCGTACCTTGCTGCTGAGCCTCTTCCCTCAACCGCCGTGCAATCTCATCATCAATACCGCGTAAATTGATACTTTTCATAAATTGAGGAAATCCTTAATTTACAATCCAAAGGGTCAAAAGCCAAACCTTATCAAGTCAAACAAGTTCGTGCCATTATCGTCCGGTATAAACTGGAGGCGTCAAATGTCGATTAAATACGAAATCATTATTTACTGGAGCAATGAAGATAATGCCTTTATTGCAGAAGTTCCAGAATTGCCGGGCTGCATGTCTGACGGAAAAACCTATCAGGAAGCCGTAGTCAATGCCGAGCAAGTTATTGCGGAATGGGTTGCCACTGCAAAAGAATTAGGCCGCGCTATTCCCCAGCCTAAGGGGCGATTGATGTATGCCTAAATGAGAAATATTAGGTAACTCTGATTGACAGCAAACAAGACAGATTGCCGGGTATCGGATGATGATGACCTGTTCCGTTTAGCCGTGAAGCATTCAACACTATCATCTGGCGAGTTTATTTCCAGAATCTTTTAAGCCTTGACTCCGCCGTATCTGCGCTCCCATCCGCGCCATTGATCACGACACCTCGCATGAGCGCCCCATACACCCCTTTAGGCTTCACCGCTCCCCTGACACCATTCCGCTCTCCCGCAACCCTTGCTCCATCGTAAACGGCGGCACCCACCCAGCTCCCGCCGGATTTTAGAACTATCAATCACCAGAGAATCCAGCCGCCGCTCCACCTGTGCCGATTTGCCGGTCAAGTGGCCCGCTAAACGCAGCATAGCGGGTGGTACGGGCAGTAAACGCGCCGGACGAGCCAGCGCATGCGCAATACGCCGGATCAATTCTGGCGTTGATACATCCTCACCGCCACTCACCAATAAGTTTGACTGGCGTCCACAGCCTGCTTGGGTGCGACCCTTTCGCGGCCAGAGAGGGTTTTAGTTTTTTCCTATCCAAGCCTGGATTTTCAGGCAGACACTAGCTCCAGCCTCTTTTCTATTCGCTCGATTCTGGCATCCAAACGGTCTGCGCGACCGTGCAGAATGGCGATGTCGGTGTGAATATTGCCTACGCTCATTTCGATTGACCCCAGGTGCAGCTTTATTTCTGCAACATCTGCCCTAATGTTACCCACATCAGATCTGATTGCTCTCAGGTGCTCCAAAATAATGTTTTCGACATTGTCGGTCATGGTGCTTTACCCTCATATATTGGTCTAGAATAAATGATCCTGATAGCTCCAGCAACCCGGCGTTTTTCAAGATAGTTGTCACCGTTTCTTTCATGCGGCCTGAGCCTGTGGGCTGGCCGATTTTTCCGGGTTGAGCCAAACACTCTGCGGCAATGACCAGTCCCGGATAGCACCACTCCAGCGTTGCGGATTCCTGGCCCGTGCCGCTTCATAGATTTCGGTGCGCCGCTTCATGATGTCCTCGGCCTGCGCGCTGTGGCGCTGCTCGGGTGTGACGAAGTTCAGCCCGCTGTGCCGGTGCTCGCAGTTGTACCAGCCCACAAAGCGCATCACCCAGGCGCGCGCCTCCTCCAGCGTGGCGAAGCCTTCTGTGGGGTATTCCGGACGGTATTTGCAGGTCCGGAACACGCTCTCCGCATAGGCGTTGTCGTTCGACACCCGCGGCCGGCTGTGCGAGGGTGTGACGCCCAGCCATTGCAAGGTCGACAGCAGGGTCGCCGACTTCATCGGCGAGCCGTTGTCGGCGTGCAGTACCAGGGGTTCCCGCCAGGGCTGGACCGCTTCGCCGAGGACGGTGCGGCGCAGCAGGGTGGCGGCGTGCTCCCCCGTCTCGGTGGCCTGCACTTCCCAGCCAACGATCTTGCGGCTGTAGAGATCCAGGATCAGGTACAGGTAGAAGTACAGCCCCCGGACCCGGGTCGGCAGGTAGGTGATGTCCCAGCACCATACCTGGTTCGGCCCCGTCGCCTCATGGCTGGTCGGCTCCTTGCGGCTGGGCGCAT
>JADDKJ010000080.1:0-2667 GCA_033717875.1 Gammaproteobacteria bacterium | reverse complement strand
TCCCGCGACAGCTCCGCCACCGATCGGCTCTCCGGCGGCATCATCCTCCTCAAAACAGACTGCTTCAGATCTTCCGAATACCTCGACATCTCTCGTCACTTTCCGCCCCACCGCCTTCTCTCTTGGGGTTACAGAAAACAGTGACAACTATTCTGACGCGGGGGGAACCTTCATCTGCTCATCCGAAGTTGCGGCAACACACCCCCAGCTCCCGGCGGATTTTAAAGCTATCAATCACCAGAGAATCCAGCAGCCGTTCCATCGACACCAACAGCCGATAAAGACTCACCCGAGGGATTTCAAAGCCTTTAATAGTAGGTCAGGGGTATATATCGGCAGCGCAGCCTGTGCAAAGCCTTTTGGATCACGTGTCACGATGGCCTGAACACCCACATGCCGAGCGGCCTCGTGCAGGACGGCATCCTCGAAATCCGTGAAACCTAATTCCTCTGCCGATTCTAAAACAGGACGGTTGACGGGAGCGATCTCAAACAGGGAGAGCAGTTTCTTGACAAGTATTCGCGCCTGATCGGATCCCAAGGCCTTGCTTGCGAGGTAATGGATCGTGGTGATGGTGGTGGCGCAAAGGCAAGCGTCCAGCTCCTCCCGCTCCACACTGGCAAAAAGATGAGCCGCATCACCTGCAAAGGGTTCCCGGTCCAGCAGGACGTCGAGCACCACATTGGTATCAAATATCACTCTCAACGATGTTTCTCTTCAAGATAGCGGAGATAATCCCCTTGATCGACATCGCTTCCGCGCAACGCCCCTTTCAGGGATCGGGTGAGGGGAGGAAGTTCCGGGGGTACCTTGCCACCGTCTTCGTTCAAGAGCGCGAAATAATCCGAAACGATTTGAGAAAGCGATTTGCCGAGTTTGCGGGCGCGGATTTTTGCACGTTTTATTAACGCCTCTTCCAACCGAAGTGTGAGTTTGGTTTGCATGCCGAAAGCCTCCGTGACGTATAAAATATATTACATAGTACGTCACTTGTAATGGATGATCAATCGCTCACCGAAGCACCCACTCCCGCCGGATTTTAGAGCTATCAATCACCAAAGACTCCAGCAGCCGTTCCACCTTCACCGATTAGCCGGCCAACTGACCCGCTAAACGCAGTATGGCGGGCGGCACAGGTAGTAAACGTTCATCAACGCCAAGCACCCTCTTCATTGATAAATAATTATGACCATGGCAATATAACCACGGTCTTTACCATGCGCCAATAAACAGGAGCAAGCTCTATGGAACACACCATCTCAAAGTCAAAATTTAAACCGCACGCCTTGGAGTATTTCCGCCAAGTGCAAGAAACCGGCGACACCTTGATCATCACTGATCATAACCAACCCGTTATAAAAATTGTTCCTTACACGGATAAGCCGGAGGATGCCCTAAAAGCGCTACGCCACTCCGTTCTCAAGTATGAAAACCCTCTAAACCCGGTGGGCGTGGACGATTGGGAGGCACTAAAGTGATTGTGCTGGATACCCATACCTGGATTTGGTGGGTCAGCAACCCTGAACTACTATCTGACAGCGCACAGAAGACTATCGACGCCGCCATCTCCGACAGGAGTATTTACATCTCATGCATCAGCACATGGGAAATCGCCATGCTCGTTGCCAAGGATAGACTACAGTTCACAACAGATATCACTGACTGGATAGTCAAGTCAGAAGCCTTGCCCTTCGTCAATTTTATCCCGCTCAACAACACCATTGCCCTCAAGTCCATCCACCTGCCAGGGTCATTTCATAATGACCCTGCCGATAGAATCATCGTCGCCACCACACTCAGCCTGGGCGCGACCCTCGTCACCAAAGACGATAAAATCAGGGATTATCCGTATGTGAAAACGATTTGGTAACTCCCGTAAAGAATAAAAGGGAACACCGCCCTTTTTTCTCAAGCGGCAATCACCCTGCGTGCCCATTGATAACGGCGTTTTTCAAGATAGTTGTCACCGTTTCATTCATGCGGCCTGAGCCTGTGGGCTGGCCGATTTTTCCGGGTTGAGCCAAACACTCTGCGGCAATGACCAGTCTCGGATCGAGCGGCTCCAGCGTTGCGGATTTCTGGCCCGTGCCGCTTCATAGATTTCGGTGCGCCGCTTCATGATGTCCTCGGCCTGCGCGCTGTGGCGCTGCTCGGGTGTGACGAAGTTCAGCCCGCTGTGCCGGTGCTCGCAGTTGTACCAGCCCACAAAGCGCATCACCCAGGCGCGCGCTTCCTCCAGCGTGGCGAAGCCTTCTGTGGGGTATTCCGGACGGTATTTGCAGGTCCGGAACACGCTCTCCGCATAGGCGTTGTCGTTCGACACCCGCGGCCGGCTGTGCGAGGGTGTGACGCCCAGCCATTGCAAGGTCGACAGCAGGGTCGCCGACTTCATCGGCGAGCCGTTGTCGGCGTGCAGCACCAGGGGTTCCCGCCAGGGCTGGACCGCTTCGCCGAGGATGGTGCGCCGCAGCAGGCTGGCGGCGTGTTCTCCCGTCTCGGTGGCCTGCACTTCCCAGCCGACGATCTTGCGGCTGTAGAGGTCCAGGATCAGGTACAGGTAGAAGTACAGCCCCCGGACCCGGGTCGGCAGGTAGGTGATGTCCCAGCACCATACCTGGTTCGGTCCTGTGGCCTCATGGCTGGTCGGCTCCTTGCGGCTGGGCGCAT
>JADDKJ010000079.1:0-4012 GCA_033717875.1 Gammaproteobacteria bacterium | reverse complement strand
ATGGATTATCCTGTCATGGAGATGAAGCATGTTTTGGGATAACTGGAAAATGGTAAAACACTGGAATTATAGGGATGCGCGGCTATGAAATCCCGGGTTTTCACCCACACGATTCCGCGTAGACCCAGTTTTACTTTGACATCCGGTCCATCATTCGCCGCCCAATGGAATCTCCCGGGCCAACCCAAGCTCCCTTGTAGTAAACAAGCTCTTCACAACTCGTCACCCCCTCGCCACCCTTCACCGGTTCCCTCAAGATAGTTTTGTATTCCGGCTGCCTGTACCCTTCGATTATTTGCGCGATCGTTTCCGCTGAAATAAAGTGCTTTCCTAATTCTTTCACCTTGTCATCTGGCGAGGAGAAAATCAAGTTTGGCGTTTTAATTTCAACCGGCAACTCTTGCAGCGGGATTCTCTCCCATGCTCTATTTTGGTATTTAAAAATCACGTAGGGCGGATTGGGCCGGCCCCATTTGTTGTAGGAGAGGCATCCCATGGGATATGCCACGATGTACGGAATACCTTTTGCCATATCCAGCGCCATCGGCAGAAAGTTGGCGCTGCCAACATCTTCGCTATAGCGGTCTTCCCAAATTATTTCCTGCTTTGTTCCAGGCAGGGTGAAGCGCAAACTTTGCTCTTTGTAGGGTGGTTTCTGTCCCATCTCATGCCGCCCGCCACGCTCAACCGTTCGTTCCACAATAATCTTGCGGCCATCATGCAGCAGCACTTCTTCTTTCCAGGTTTCGCCGCCGAATCCGAATAACCCTGCCCCTGCGCTCATACTCACCCCCATCATCAATATCAATCCAATTACCTTGAATACGCTCAATCGTCCACTTCTCATGCCACGCTCCTTTCGAAGGAATATCCATGGAATGAGTCGTTAATCATCGCCAGCAGGATGTCGTCGTCTGAACCAGCCACAATATAGTCTCTTCCGTCGCCACCACGGACAATAACACGCCCCAGTGCGGACGCCGTTGTGCTGAACTCGTCATCACCCTCACCCAGCTCGATGATGTCGTTCCCGCCGCGTTTTTTCACCACGGTGTCGCCGCCATCTCCAGCTTCAATCAGGTCGTTGCCGTCAGTGTCGTAAATAGTGTCCGCACCCGGACCGGGGCCAATCGGGATGATGTTTCCCCAGACGTCAAACTGGTATACAGGGACACTGACAGGAAATTCTTTGCCCCATTCGTCATAGTAGTATGTGACTTGGTAATGTGATATGAGAGGCAGCTGGTCACCAAGAATGACGTTCTGGGGTTCCAGTTCCTTTATGAAATTCGTGACGACAAACCCAAGATCGCCGTTATTGAAACCCTCAATATCGATGCGACTCCCATCCGTCCACGTCAATATGAGGCTGGATCCTACAGCGACGCCGACCGTGGGATCTGCCAAGTACACATACGATCCGCTCTCGAGCTTTTCGATGCCTCCCGCGATGATGTTGCCCGCCTTGTCTCTGATGCGACCCTTCCCATCGGAATCCCGGATCGTGTCGTTGCCCTCGATGATATAGGTGTCGTAGCCGTCGCCGCCATCCAGGGTGTCAGCGCCAGCACCGCCCATTAAGAGGTCGTCGCCGATGCCGCCAGTGAGGGTGTCGCTGCCACCGAAGCCAAGCAGCACATCATTACCCGCCCCGGCATCGAGGTCATCCGCCTGGTCTCCGCCGATAGCCGCATCGTTGTCCGCGCCTGTGGCGGTCCAGGTCATGCCGGCGCTGCCGCTCTGTATATGCCAGGCATCCTGCTTGATCAGTCGGCCATAAATACCCGTCTGGAACGACTGGGCGGGGCCGAGCAGGGTTTCGATGGCGCGCGCCAGTAACGGCAGGCTTTTGTAGCTGCTGGCGCCAATGTCGCTGTATTTGAAGTGGAGGCCGTTGCCTGCGGCGGTGAACAGGGCGGTGGTGCTGGCAGAATCCTTGAAGTAGTAGTATTCCATGCCTGCCACGATCAGGGCTTTGTTGATATCATCGTTATTTTGAGCCATGCCGCCCTGGGCGATCTTCCACAGGTCGGCGGTGAAGCGGGTCAGCATGTCGGTGTCGGTTGCGCCGGGGGCGTTGCCGAATTCGTGGCGGATGAGGCGGTCGAGGAAATTTTCTTCCGTCGTGTTGCTTCTAGCTGTCGAATGCGCAAACAACTCTTTGGAAAATACCATCTTAAGCAGATCGGGCAGTTTGAAGGTGACCTGACGGAAGGCGTCGCTTTGTAGGAAGGCGGTGAGTAAAGCCTGGGAGTGCAGATCAAATGCCAACAATAAGTCAGGTGTGCCTTGCGTCAGCGGTGGCTCTTGACTGCCAATCCTCGGGAGCAAGGAAAAGGGCGGCATACTCAAGAATTCTCCCTGTACAATGGTGTTGGTGACGTTGACTTCCCTGGCGGAAAAACCATCGACCGAGCGGACAATTCGATCCAACGGATCAAGCCACACCGCTATTTGTGGATATGTTGCAACAGGAAATTCAGCTTTCAGATACGTCAACAAATCCGCTGCCACAAGAGAATTGGCGGAGTTACCAAACAGTGCCTGATCAAAGGTGACCGCTTTCTCATTGAAGAACACCCCCATCAAGGCGGCCAGTCCACCGCCTAGCGAGTGCCCGGTGAAAGTGATGTCTGCATTTGGGTTAATCGCCTTAACCTGCATGTAATATTCGGTCGCCTGTCGCAGTTGCCACGACCCAAAACCTACGACCAAACCACCGTTTGTGAGCCAGTCTGTCACGGACGAGTAATCGGTGCCTGCGAAGGAGATGACGATTTCTGTACTTTCGGCAATGGTAGTCGCGTTGCCAAATGCGGAGGCTTCGAAGCCAGTCGCATTATCTTGAGGGTTACGAGAAAGCAAATTCCATCCGGTTGGAATCGGGAGGCGGTTAATCTCTGCACGTGTATCATAATAAGAAGCACCCGCCATCAATGCATATTCGACTATTGTTACCATAACTCTTCTCCCGAATAATTTTGATTAAAATTAGCGATCTCTACTTTGTCTTTCTATCAACAATGCTTCGAGCCACAGGATCGTTCGGCATAATCCAATACCCTTTGTATTTAACAAGTTCTTCACAACTCACCCCCACCGACCCGGGTTTCAGCGGTTCGCGAAGGATGCTTTGATATTCGGGCTGCTTGTAGCCCTCATACAGCTTCTTAATCATCTGCGCTGAAACGACGTGTTGTCCCACTTTTTTTGCTTCGCTGTCGGGTGAGGAGAAAATCAAATTTGGTATTTTGAATTCCTCTGGCAGTTCTTGTAGCGTAATCCGTTGCCATGCTTTGTCTTGATATTTGAAAACGACGTAAGGGGGATTGGGGCGGCCCCATTTATTGTAAGACAAGCATCCCATTGGATAGACCACCAAATAAGCTGTGTCTTTGCGTATTTCCAGTTGCATCGGCAAGAAGTTGGCACCTCCAACGTCTTCAGTGAATTTGTCTTCCCATACCACGTTTTCGTTTGTGCTGAGCAAAACAAAGGTCAAACGCTGCTCCTTGATCGGTGGTTCCTGCCCAATCTCGTGCCGTCCGCCACGCTCCACCGAGCGCGTGATGATGATCTTGCTACCATCATGCAACAGAACTTCTTCTTTCCACGTAAACGTACTTTTCGCACATGCGCTCATACTTACCCCCAGTGTCAATATCAATCCAATTGCCTTGAACGCGCTCAATCGTCCATTTCTCATGCCGTGTTCCTTTTATAGCCCGTAGGTTGGGCTGAATGAAATGAAGCCCAACATCTTACCGTTCACCATAACCACCCACCCCATCACCCATTTGCCCACCCCAATCCGCTGTCACCATTCCCCGCTCAATGTATCCGTGCAACGTTGAATAAGGCCAATCCACAGGACGGACAACCCAGCCATGTTTCACGGGATTAAAATGGATGTAATCCACATGACGCGCCAGATCGTTTTCATCCCGGATTTGATGCTCCCAATACCGCCGCTGCCAGATGCCGCGTTCACGTTTGGCTTTGCGGCTGGCGC
>JADDKJ010000078.1:0-4172 GCA_033717875.1 Gammaproteobacteria bacterium | reverse complement strand
CAGAATATCGCCGCCCTGCTCGTCACCCACGACCAGCACGAAGCCTTCGCCCTTGGCGAGATGGTGGGCATCATGCACCAGGGGCGCATCCTGCAATGGGACACGCCGTTCAACCTCTACCACGAACCCGCCGATCGCTTCGTCGCCGACTTCATCGGCCAAGGCATATTCCTGAAAGGCACATTGCTGGCCCCCGACAGTGTCGAGACCGAAGTCGGCATCATCCGCGGTGACCGCGCCTACCCTTGGGTCACAGGCTCCCCTGTGGATGTCCTGCTACGCCCCGACGATATCGTCCCCGCCACGGAAAGCCCGCTGCGCGGCGAGGTGACGAATAAAGCCTTCAAAGGCGCCTCGATCATGTACACGCTCAGACTCGACAGCGGCAGCCAAGTGCTCGCCCTCTTCCCCAGCCACCACGACCACGCCATCGGCGAATCCGTCGGCATCCGCATCGACGCCGACCACCTGATCGCCTTCCCGCGCGAAACCGCCTGACTCAATCCATAAGCGCCCGGCCAGCACGCGCTACTTGATACAGCCAAGCGCCTTGTCGATCCGCGCCAAGGTGCGCTCCCGTCCAATCAACTTTACCGTCACGTCGATCGGCGGCGAAACATCGGTACCGCACAGCGCCACGCGCAACGGCTGAGCCAGCTTGCCCATCTTCAGCCCGTGCGCCTCGGCGGCGTCGACCACCGCCTGATGAATCGCCTCCACACCCCATTCCGGCAACTGTTCCAAGCGGCTGCGCAGATCCACCAGCACATCGCGCGCCTCCGGCTTGAAATGCTTGGCGGCCGCCTTCTCGTCATAAGCCTCGAAATCGCGATAGAAATACACGCTATTCTGCGCCATTTCCACCAAAGTTTTAGCCCGCTCCCGCTGCGCCTTGACCACCTCCACCAACTCCGGCCCCGTCGACGGATCAATCCCCAGCCGCCCCATGTGCCAGCTCAGATGACGCGCCACATGCGCCGGATCGCTGTTTTTGAGGTAATGCTGATTCAGCCAGAGCAATTTACCCGGATTGAAGGTCGACGCCGAATTGTTGACATCCTGGGTATCGAACAACTCGACCATTTCATCCGTGGAAAAAATCTCCTGATCCCCATGCGACCAACCCAAGCGCACCAGATAGTTCAGCACCGCCTCCGGCAGATAGCCATCCTCTCGGTATTGCATCACGCTCACCGCGCCATGCCGTTTTGACAAGCGCGCACCATCTTCACCCAGGATCATCGGCACATGGGCATACACCGGCGGCGTTGCGCCCAGGGCCTTGAGGATATTGATTTGGCGAGGGGTATTGCTGAGATGATCATCGCCACGGATCACATGCGTCACGCGCATGTCCATGTCATCCACCACCACGGTAAAATTGTAAGTAGGCGTACCATCGGAACGCACGATGATCAGATCATCCAGCTCACTGTTGCTGAACGTCACCCGTCCGCGAATCGAATCCTCGACCAGCACTTCGCCTTCCTGCGGATTCCTGAACCGGATCACCGGCCGCACACCGGGCGGCGGGGCATCCTTCAGATCGCGGCAATAACCGTCATACCGTGGTTTCTCCTTGCGCGCCATCTGTTCATTTCGCAAGGTTTCCAATCTTTCCTTGGAACAATAACAGCGATAAGCCTTACCCTCCGCCAGCAACTGATGAGCCACATCACGATAACGATCAAAGCGCTCGCTCTGTGAGAACGGCCCCTCGTCATACTCCAGCCCCAGCCAGGTCATCCCCTCCAGAATGGCATTCACCGATTCCATGGTGGAACGCTCCAGATCCGTATCCTCGATACGCAGAATGAACGTCCCCCCATGCTTGCGGGCATACAGCCAGGAAAGAAGGGCAGTTCGTGCGCCGCCGATGTGGAGATAACCGGTGGGACTCGGAGCAAAACGGGTACGGACACTCATAAAAAATCATCCATCGAATGGGCCTTGGAAAGAAGGCTACCGGAAAACCGGGCAATAAAAAACCCCTATAAGTTTTCTTATAGGGGTTCGAGTTTAAGAGGCTGGCAGTGTCCTACTTTCGCATGGGAACTCCCACACTATCATCGGCGCTGAACGGTTTCACTTCCGAGTTCGAGATGGGATCGGGTGGTTCACGCTCGCTATGGCCGCCAGCCAAACTTTTTCACTAATAAAGTGACCCGTCCGAAGACAGGTCACCAGCGAATACAATCAGGAATGAAAGGAAGGCAAGGTCATGTCGAATATCATGCCAGCTTGCACATATCCCAAACCACTTGGGTGTTATATGGTCAAGCCACACGGTCAATTAGTACTGGTTAGCTACACGCATTACTGCGCTTCCACACCCAGCCTATCAACGTCGTAGTCTCCGACGGACCTTTAGAGAGCTCGAAGCTCTAGGGAGATCTCATCTTGAGGTGGGCTTCCCGCTTAGATGCTTTCAGCGGTTATCCCGTCCGTACATAGCTACCCGGCTGTGCCACTGGCGTGACAACCGGAACACCAGAGGTACGTCCACTCCGGTCCTCTCGTACTAAGAGCAGATCCTCTCAAATCTCCAACGCCCACGGCAGATAGGGACCGAACTGTCTCACGACGTTCTAAACCCAGCTCGCGTACCACTTTAAATGGCGAACAGCCATACCCTTGGGACCTGCTACAGCCCCAGGATGTGATGAGCCGACATCGAGGTGCCAAACACTGCCGTCGATATGGACTCTTGGGCAGTATCAGCCTGTTATCCCCGGAGTACCTTTTATCCGTTGAGCGATGGCCCTTCCATACAGAACCACCGGATCACTAAGACCTGCTTTCGCACCTGCTCGACGTGTGTGTCTCGCAGTCAAGCACCCTTATGCCTTTGCACACAATGCGCGATTTCCGACCGCGCTGAGGGTACCTTTGTGCTCCTCCGTTACTCTTTAGGAGGAGACCGCCCCAGTCAAACTACCCACCATACACTGTCCCCGACCCGGATAACGGGTCTAGGTTAGAACCCCAAGCACGCCAGGGTGGTATTTCAAGGACGGCTCCACGCAAACTGGCGTCTGCGCTTCAAAGCCTCCCACCTATCCTACACAAACTCAAAGTCCAATGCAAAGCTACAGTAAAGGTTCACGGGGTCTTTCCGTCTTGCCGCGGGTACGCCGCATCTTCACAGCGAATTCAACTTCACTGAGTCTCTGGTGGAGACAGTGTGGCTGTCGTTACGCCATTCGTGCAGGTCGGAACTTACCCGACAAGGAATTTCGCTACCTTAGGACCGTTATAGTTACGGCCGCCGTTTACCGGGGCTTCGATCAAGAGCTTTGCCTTGCGGCTGACCCCATCACTTAACCTTCCGGCACCGGGCAGGCGTCACACCCTATACGTCCACTTTCGTGTTTGCAGAGTGCTGTGTTTTTAATAAACAGTCGCAACCACCTAGTCACTGCGACCTCCAAAAGCTTACGGAGCAAGTCCTTCACTCTCGGAGGCACACCTTCTCCCGAAGTTACGGTGCTATTTTGCCTAGTTCCTTCACCAGAGTTCTCTCAAGCGCCTTAGGATTCTCTCCTCGCCCACCTGTGTCGGTTTTCAGTACGGTTCCACGTTATCTGAAGCTTAGAGGCTTTTCTTGGAAGCATGGCATCGACCACTTCGGTTCACAAGGAACCTCGTCATCAGTTCTCAGCATTAAGAGCCCGGATTTTCCTAAGCTCTCTGCCTACAACCTTAAACCGGAACAACCAATCTCCGGCCGGCCTAGCCTTCTTCGTCCCCCCATCGCAATAACGCGAAGTACAGGAATATTAACCTGTTTCCCATCGACTACGCATTTCTGCCTCGCCTTAGGGGCCGACTCACCCTGCGCCGATTAACGTTGCGCAGGAAACCTTGGGCTTACGGCGTGCGGGTTTTTCACCCGCATTATCGTTACTCATGTCAGCATTCGCACTTCTGATACCTCCAGCATGCCTTACGACACACCTTCGCAGGCTTACAGAACGCTCCTCTACCACGCGTGTTGCCACGCATCCGCAGCTTCGGTACATGGCTTAAGTCCCGATCATTTTCGGCGCAATTTCGCTCGATGGGTCAGCTGTTACGCACTGTTTAAATGATGGCTGCCTCTAAGCCAACATCCCCATTGTCTAAGCAAAATCACATCCTTTAACACTGAGCCATGGCTCAGTGTTAAAGGA
>JADDKJ010000077.1:0-4233 GCA_033717875.1 Gammaproteobacteria bacterium | reverse complement strand
CGATACGCGCAGATCACATCGAGGCCAGAGGAGAAACCTCCTCATAAACAGGCCGGATATATGGAAGCAATCCTGTCCCTGTCAGAGTGTGTACGGTGTCTTGCAAAACGGGAGGAGACCATATATGGGTTAGACGCGTTTTTTTGCGCCGTAACCCACCAGATGTGCCGACAGGCACTCATTAAAAGAACAGTTGTGTGCTTCGCACGCTTGGTGGGTTACGCGAAAACCGCTAACCCACCCTACATTTTCATAAAGTCTTAGAGAAACACACCATGCAAAAACTCGCTGAACTCTACTCCGGCAAAGCCAAAACAGTGTATGCCACCGACGACCAGGATCGCGTCATCATCCACTTCCGTGATGACACCTCGGCCTTCGACGGGCAAAAGATCGTGCAACTGCCGCGCAAGGGCATGGTCAATAACAAGTTCAATGCCTTCGTCATGCGGCGGTTGGCCGAGGAAGGCATACCCACCCATTTCGAGCGCCTACTCTCCGACAACGAATCGGTCTTCAAAAAATTGCAGATGATTCCCGTCGAGTGCGTGGTGCGCAATATCGCGGCGGGAAGCCTGTGCCGCCGCCTGGGCATCGAGGAAGGCAGGTCGCTCAATCCGGCAACGCTCGAATTCTTCCTCAAGAACGACGCCTTGCGCGATCCGATGATCAACGAATACCACATCCGCACCTTCGGCTGGGCCAGCGACGCGGAAGTGGAACGCATGAAAGAGCTCACCTTCCGCGCCAACCACATCCTCCAGGCACTGTTCCTCGAAGCGGATATCCTGCTGGTCGACTACAAGCTGGAATTCGGTCGCTTCCACGGTGAAATCGTACTCGGCGACGAATTCAGCCCCGACGGCTGCCGCCTGTGGGACGCCGCCACGCGCCAGAAGATGGACAAGGATCGCTTTCGCCAGGATCTCGGCAACGTCATCGAAGCCTACGAAGAGGTGGCGCGGCGGCTTGGGGTACCTCTGTAATCAGCACATTCACCTCACCCTCTCACCCTCATCCGACCTGCGAAAAGAGGGGAACAGGGTGATGGGTACCTCTAAAAATTCGATCAAGGCGCGAGGGCAAGGCGGAAATGGGCGAAAAAGCGGAGCGTACACGTAAGCACATGAGCATTTTGAGCACATTTCCAACGCCGCCATCGCGGCTTCAGCGAATTTTTAGAGGTGCCCTGATCATTCATGCCGAATTCTGAACTCTACATCGGCATCGACCTTGGCACCTCCGGCTGTCGCGCCATCGCCATCGACGCCGGCAAAAAGATCCGTGGACGTAACGCCGTCACTCTCCCTGCCCCGTTGCGACAGGGGAATGCGGTCGAACAAGACCCGCAACTGTGGTGGCGGGTGGTAAGGCAGGTTCTGCGCGGCTTATTGGCGAGCATAGCGTCACAACAAGTGCGCGCGATGGCGGTGGACGGTACCTCCGCGACCTTGCTCGCCACCGACGCGCAAGGCGTCCCTCTGGGACCGGCGCTCATGTATAACGACACGCGCGCCAGCGGCGAAGCGGCGCGTATCGCGGCCACCGCCCCGCCGGACAGCGGCGCGCATGGCACAAGCTCGGCGCTGGCCAAACTGCTCTGGTTGCAACAACAACCCGGCATGGCGCGCGCCGCACACGCCCTGCACCAGGCCGACTGGATCGCCGGCAAGCTGAGCGGGCGGTTCGGTGTGAGCGACGAAAACAACGGCCTGAAGCTCGGTTACGATGCCGTCGCAAGGGCTTGGCCGGATTGGCTGGACAAACTGGGCGTGCACCGCGAACTACTGCCGCAGGTCGTACCGCCGGGCACCACCCTCGGCGCCGTGACAAGCGAGATCAGCCGCGAATTCGGCTTGCCGCCGGATACCCGCGTCGTGGCCGGCACCACCGACAGCATCGCCGCCTTCCTTGCCACCGGGGCGCACCAGCCAGGCGAGGCTGTCACCGCGCTGGGCTCGACGCTGGCGCTCAAGATCGTCTCGCCGCGCCCGGTGTCCGCCCCCGCCTGGGGCATCTACAGCCATCGCCTGGGCGATCTGTGGCTGGCGGGCGGGGCTTCGAACAGTGGTGGCGCGGTGCTGCGCCAGCATTTCGAGCAGGCCCGGCTTGACGCGATGACACCGCTGTTACAACCGGATCAATCCACCGGCCTGGATTACTACCCCCTGCCCGCCCCCGGCGAACGCTTTCCCCTCAGTGACCCCAACTTCATGCCACGGCTCACACCGAGGCCGGATGACGACGTGCTGTTCTTTCAGGGCATATTGGAAAGTATGGCGCGTATCGAGCACCAAGGCTATCAGCGCCTCGCCGAACTCGGCGCCCCCTACCCCATCTCGGTCCGCACCACCGGCGGCGGGGCCGTCAACAAAGCGTGGACACAGATCCGTGGACGGCTGCTAGGTGTACCGATGGTCGAAGCGGCACAGCAGGACGCGGCCTATGGCGCGGCGCTGCTGGCCCTGCGTGGCACTTCGTAGATGCGTTTCACAAGCGATTCAGCAAACGCAAATCCACAAATCCCGCACCCTGCGCATCCCCCGCCAGCACGCTCATCGGCTGGCCGGGTTCGCCCAGTTGATCGACGATCAGCGTGGCGCCGGCAAGATCGCTGTCGCGGGTGTAGTCGTTGACCGTGACGACCGTGCGCAAACCCGCGCCCAGCGAGGATTTCAGGCCATTCTCCGAATCCTCGAAAGCGATGCACTGCTCCGGCTTGAGATTCATGGCGTGCAAGGCGTAGTGATAGATATCCGGTGCGGGCTTCTTGGTGGGGACGATGTCGCCGGCGGCGATAACCTCGAACCAGGAGGCGCTGTCCGCTCCCAGGCTGTGGTCGAGCAGGGCGATCACATTGCCCGGCGAGGTGGTGGTGGCGATCGCCAGGCGCACTCCGGCGGCGCGGGCCTCTTGCAGCAGGCGCTTCACGCCCGGGCGCAGCGGAATCCCGCCTTTCGCCAGCAGCTCCGCGTAATGGCTGTTCTTGGCCAGATGCAGGTTGAGGATGAAGCCGTCGAGATCGGCGCGCGCCGCGTCATTCAAGGTAGGCGCGTAATTGTCGATATAATGGCGGATGCGCTCCTTGCCGCCGGTGATGGCCAGCAGCTCGCCGTACAGCTCCACCGTCCAGTCCCAGTCCAACCCCGCCTCGGCAAAGGCGGCGTTGAACGCCGGACGATGACCGTCGCGCTCGGTATCGGCCAGCGTACCGTCAACATCGAAAATCAGCGCTGCAACGTTGGTCATGGTCAAGCTCTCCGCAAGAGTACAATTCAAGGTTGCAACAGAGTATAGGAAAATGAAATAAAGGGCACTTCTAAAAATTCGATCAAGACGCGAGGGCAAGGCGGAAATGCGCGAAAAAGCGGGGTGTACACGGAGTACATGAGCATTTTGAGCGCCCCCTGTTATATAAGGGCAACGCCGCCATCGTGGCTTCAGCGAATTTTTAGAAGTGCCCTAAACACAAGGCGGCAGCGCCTTGTCCAAAACAGCGCGGCGGCGCGCATTGATCGGCAAGCCGCGTTATGGTATATAACTTTATTTTGGCATCGCATTTGAAGCTCACAGGACACTGAACATGGCTGGAACAAAGCAAAAGGCGGCGAAAAAGAGCGCTGCGGAAGGATTCAAGGAATTCACGCCCTACCAGGAAAAGAAGGGCGAGGAATACATGAACGAGAAGCAGGTCGCCCATTTCCGCGGCCTGCTGGAAGGATGGAAACAGCAGCTCATGCATGAAGTCGATCGCACCATGCACTACATGCAGGACGAGGCCGCCAACTTCCCCGATCCCAACGATCGCGCCAGCCAGGAATCCGATTTCACCATGGAACTGCGCGCCCGTGACCGTGAGCGCAAACTGATCAAGAAGATCGAGGAATCGCTGCAGAAACTCGAAAGCGGCGACTACGGCTATTGTGAGGCCTGCGGTGTGGAGATCGGCATCAAACGCCTCGAAGCACGCCCGACGGCGACACTTTGCATCGACTGCAAGACGCTCGACGAAATCCGCGAAAAGCAGATGGCGGGATAAATCATACCGGGGCGAGGAAAACTCCCCCTCGCGCTAAATCCCCTCTCCCTTTGGGAGAGGGTTAGGATGATGTGATGGTCTCCTCCCCCTTCTAAATCGGCGTCGAATGCGCCACGATGGAGCTGTAACAAACCATCGAAACGAAAGGAGAGGAGACCGAGATGAAGATTACAACGATTGGGTTGGATTTGGCA
>JADDKJ010000076.1:0-4255 GCA_033717875.1 Gammaproteobacteria bacterium | reverse complement strand
GTCGTCTTGCGATACCGTTCAAAGGATGTTTCGGCGAAGGTTTGTTGGCGCATCTGTTGCTCTCCGTGCGTGATCAAATAATGATGTGCGTATTATCGCAAAAATTGGGAATAAATCAGAGATTCCTTATGAAACATTCGGGTTAAGCCGCACCGCCGCCGCATTCGCAAAGCCTGCCGTCCATACAATTTCCAACGCCACCCAGCGTCGACATACGGTGGCAAACTCTTCAGACAGCATAAGCGCGTGACCGCCACGGGCCGCCACGCGCAACCAGCCCTGCTGCTCGCCATACTCAAGCAGATTGCGTATCGTGCCGCGCGCCATGGCAAAACGTCTCGCCAGCGCCACCGAAGGCGCGCGCGCCTGCCATACGCCGTCCACGCAGCGCAATGAACGCAGCATTTCCATCAGCGTAAGATAGCCATTTTCGCGCGACATCATCAGCTTTATCGGCGGCAACTCTTCATACAGGATGAAACCATCGTGCATATAGGCATGCACGTTATAGCTCATGACCTCGCCGAGAAAACCCGGCGTGGCAATCAGTTCAGCCGGAGACTGTATCAGCGGCGCCGCACGCGCCACAGCTTCGAGACAGCCGCGCAACCACACCTGCGCGGGTTCGATGAATTTCCCGGTCGGCTCCAATACCCGCATCCGTTTGTCTGCGGCCGCCGGGACTGCGGGGCGCAACTGCCCCGCCATTTTTGCGAGGCCGAACATGGCCTTGATACGCGTGGGGGTGGCCAGCACGCCGGAACGGCTACCCAGGGCAAAAATTTCCTTGACGCGGGTATAGGTCACGCCCGGTTCGCCGCGCCCACGGTGATGGTGTAGATACATTACAAACGCCATCAGCGCAAAACGCGGCGCTTCGCGCATGATTTTATTCAGCGCCTGCTGGTTTTCACCATAAGTGGCCAGCGTATTCTCGGCAAACCCCTTGCAGGCCGCATCAAACCCATCAGTGGACAGCAGCCGCCCGGCGGCGTCATGCAAGGCGGCGCGATCCAGTGTCCCCGCTTGCCATTGGTGCGGCGGGTGATGTAGCCATGACGGCTGGGTGAAGCAAGCGAAATTAGGGTCTAAAATTGCCATGCCGCGCGCCGTCCGTATCCGGTTTCAGGTTGTTAGAATTTCGTCGTCGAACTATATAACAAACCCAAGGCATTCAATACAGCGGAGCAATCCATCATGAAAAAAACACTCGCCACCCTGCTGACCTCCGGCGCGCTCGCCTTGAGCGCGCTCCCGGCGCATGCCCTGCCGATTACGCAGAGCTTTTCTATCATTACTCCGGATGCTTCGACCGGCCCCCGCATTCCTTCTGCGGCTTCCCCCGCTACAGGTGCCGGGAACACGAATCGTATATTCGCGGGTTTTGATTCGAGCCTGGGCACGCTGGATTCCGTGCTTTTGCAATTACGCGGAACACAGACACTAACGACCGAAATAGCCTATTATGATGCATTCGGCACCGCCACCGGTACATTGGCAGGTGCCAGTTCACTGGACATGCTGCTTGGCAGCGTCAGGTTCTCCCTGTCGTCACTCACCGCGACTGCCAATTGCGGTCTTCCCATATGCATTCGTACAGAGACCACCTCCTTACCGCTGGCCGTGGATCTTTTTGGGCGTCCAGGCACGGATCTTTATGGCTATTTCGCGACGAATGCCACAGTTAACCTTGGTCTCCTGGTCTTTGTCGAGGCCAAGGTATTAAGCGGAATAGACGACAAATTCGTGAGCGGCTCTCGCGCCGATTACCTGCTCAAAGACATCCGCCTCGATCTCACCTACAACTACACCCCAAGCATCGCGCCCCCGCCCCCTCCACCGCCCGGCTCGGTGCCCGAACCCGCCACGCCAGTCTTGCTGTTATTGGGTTTAGGGCTGATGTTTGCCGCATCCCGCAGGGTTCGTGGCGCGCCTTTCGGCAGGCCCGGACTAAATCTTGCGTAATGCGATATGGAAGGAATTAACATGACGACTTTAAACACCTGCGCACGGTATGTGCTGACCGCGCTGCTGTGCGGCGTATTGACAGCCTGTGGCGGCGGCGACGATGCCCCCGCCCCGCCTCCCGGCACACCCGGCTCCACCGTACTCACCCGCACCAGCGCCGAAGCCAGTGGCGTTAATTGCACTAACGGCGGCACCCGGGTCGAAGCGGGTATTGATGCCAACAGCAGCGGCACGCTGGATGCCACGGAGATCTCTTCTATCTCGTATGTATGCAGCACGCCCGGAACACCGCCGGCGCCCGGCGCTGTCGTACTCACCACGACCAGCGCCGAACCCAGCGGCGTTAATTGCACTAACGGCGGCACCCGGGTCGAAGCGGGTATTGATGCCAACAGCAACGGCGCGCTGGATGCGACGGAAATTTCCACCACTACCTATCTATGCAGCACGCCGGGCGCACCTGCCGCCGCCGTGCTCATTAACACCCGCGCTGAACCAAACGGCGTCAATTGCGCCAGCGGCGGCACCAAGGTCGAAGCGGGCACCGATGCCAACAGCAACGGCACGCTGGATGCCGCAGAGGTGTCCACGACCTCGTATCTATGCAACCCCGTCACCCGCGTCGCGCTGCCCAAAACCGGCCAGACCACCTGCTACGACGCCACGAATGCACCCGTGCCCTGCACCACCCCCGGTATTCCACCGCGACAGGACGGCGCCCTGCAAACCGGCGTGGCCGCGCCCAGCCCGCGCCTGGCCCTGGGCAGCGGCGCCACCGCCGATTGCGTGACCGACACGCTCACCGGCCTGATGTGGCCGCGCAACGCCAACCCATCTGGCACGCTTGTCACCTGGCAACAGGCGCTCGATTTCGCCAACAACCTCACGCTCTGCGGTTTTAGCGATTGGCGGCTGCCCAACAAAAATGAGCTGTACAGTCTTTATACTTACGATGTAACGACCCCAACTGATCAGTTTTTGCACAACCTGGGTTTCAATAACGTCATCAACAACCCAAACCTAATCGATGGTTTTTGGTCGTCATCCAGCTATACCGGTGACCCGGCGCAGGCGTGGATTATGACCCCCACGAACTTATTCCCGGAAGCTCTTACTGACAAGGATCTCGGTGGTTTAAGGATTGCCTGGCCAGTGCGCGCCGGGCAGACGGCAGCCGCCCCGGCCAGGGTGCCGGCAACCGGGCAGGCTGCCTGTTATAACAGCACTGGCGCACCCATTTTCTGCGGCGGCACCGGCCAGGATGGCGACATCAAGGCTGGCGTGCCCTGGCCCAGCCCGCGTTTTACGGTGAACAGCCCCGGCACCGAGGACTGCCTCACCGACAATCTCACCGGGCTCATGTGGGCGCGCGCGTTCAGCGCGCCTGCTGGCGACTGGTTTACCGCCATGACCCATGCCGGCAACCTCACCCTGTGTGGCTACAGCGACTGGCGCCTGCCCAATGTCAGGGAACTGGAAAGCCTGGTACATCAGGGCATCAATTCTCTCCAGGTAGCAAGGTATTTCCAGGCTCAAGGCTTCTTGGTTCCGGCTTCTTTTTTGACGAGCCCGAATCCGAATCCTACGAGCCTTTCTATGCTCACCTGGTCGTCTTCCTCTTCCAGCAGCTATGCGTGGTTCATTAGCATGGGTACTGGCACTTTAAACACAAACACACGGAAGACCACCCCTGGTCTTGTGGTCTGGCCCGTGCGCGGCGGGCAGTAGGGACTGGGAGCCAAGTAGCGTGGGTACGCAGTTGGTGCCCACGCGGGACAAACACAGAGAACCAAAATACAACCATACCACCCATCATGCACCATGTTCATTTGTCCGCGTGGGCAAACAAAAAACCGTTTGCCCACCCAACAATTTCACGCAGCGCGCAGGATGAGTGAAATGACATGGAACCCATTAATTCAATAAAGCTGGGTAAACATTGATGCACCATGACCAAGATTGCCGTGACGGGTTGCCGGGAATGTTAGGCATTTGTGTGGAAAATGTGATACTTCTGGCGCATGAAAGTAAAAGAACTTATCGCCTTGATTGAAGCCAAGGGCTGGTTGCAAGTGTGGAAAAAAGGTAGTCATCGTCAGTTTCATCATCCATCTAAACCTGGGACGGTAACGGTTTCAGGAAAGCCCAGTGTTGATGTTCAGAAGTGGCCCCGGAAATCTGAACAAGCCGATAAGTGGAGAATCTGCTACCTTTTGATGGCCCTGCGGGGCTTTAATATGGAGCAGAAGATGGCAAAAAGAGCGAGACGAACGCACTCAGCGGTGTT
>JADDKJ010000075.1:0-4262 GCA_033717875.1 Gammaproteobacteria bacterium | reverse complement strand
GTCGTCTTGCGATACCGTTCAAAGGATGTTTCGGCGAAGGTTTGTTGGCGCATCTGTTGCTCTCCGTGCGTGATCAAATAATGATGTGCGTATTATCGCAAAAATTGGGAATAAATCAGAGATTCCTCAAGATTGATGTCGAGGGGTTCAACCGCAAAGTCATTACCAAGCCGTTCAATCGCGTCATCTGCGAATACCTTGCGACCGAACTTGACCCCAGCATCAAGCAAAAGACCCTGATATTTTGCGTGAACGATGCGCACGCGGACATGGTGGTCGACCTGTTAAAAACAGCGTTCAAGCAGCAATACGGCACTATTGAAGACGACGCGGTTATCAAGATCACGGGTGCCGCTGACAAGCCCCTGCAACTGATCCGCCGTTACAAACACGAGCTTAATCCCAATGTCGCCGTTACGGTGGACTTGCTCACCACGGGCATCGACGTGCCCGAAATCTGCAACTTGGTATTCCTGCGCCAAGTGAACAGCCGCATTTTGTTCGATCAGATGCTGGGCCGCGCTACGCGTCTGTGCGACGAAATCGGCAAGGAGACCTTTCGCGTCTTCGACGCAGTGCAAATCTTCGCGGCGCTTAAAAATATGACCGCCATGCAACCGGTGGTGGTCGATCCCAAGATCAGCTTCACCCAGTTGGCCCAAGAGCTAACTACCGTCACGGACGATGCAGCGCGAACCTTAGTGCGCGACCAGTTCGTCGCCAAACTGCAACGCAAGAAGCGGCACCTCTCTGAAAAGGCGGCACAAGATTTCGAAACCCGCGCCGGTATGCCGCCCGACGCCTTCATACAAAAACTGCGCGCGATGCCGTTGGATAAAGTCGCCTCATGGTTTACCCAAAACCCCGACCTCGGCGAAATCCTCGATCGCAAGGGCGAAGGTGGCGTGCCGCCGCAGTTCGTTTCCGATCACCTGGACAAATTGCACAGCGTCGAGCGCGGCTACGGCCAGGACAAGAAACCCGGCGACTACCTCAAAGAATTCACGGCTTACATCCAAAGCCACAGCAACGACATCCCGGCCCTCATGACCGTGCTCACGCGTCCACGCGATCTCACCCGCAAGCAGTTGCGTGAGCTCGCGCTGGAACTCGATAAGGCAGGGTACACCGAAACCGGTCTCGCCACCGCCTGGCGCGAGATGACCAATCAGGACATCGCGGCGCGCATCGTCGGCTTCATCCGCCAGGCCGCCATCGGCGATGCGCTGCTGCCCTACAGCGAACGCGTCGATCACGCTTTGAAAAAGCTCTTGGCCAGTAAACCCTGGACTGCACCGCAACGCGACTGGCTCAAGCGCATTGCTGCGCAAACCAAGGCTAATCTGCTGGTCGACCGGGAGGCGCTGGACGATCCCGATCTCGTTTTCAAGCGCGAAGGCGGCGGTTTCAGCCGGCTGGACAAGATTTTCGAAGGCCAGCTCCCGCAGGTGCTCGAAACCTTCAATGATGCCATCTGGCAAAAACCCGCCGCTTGATGTTTTTCGGCAAAAGGGATAAAGTAAGGAATCCTTACTTTATCCATCGGAGGCTATTATGCTTGCTAAAATGACTGCGAAAAACCAGCTCACCTTGCCCAAGAGCGTGACCGCTGCCGTTGGCCCTGCGGAATATTTCGACGTGGAAACGCGTAATGGCCAGATCATCCTCACCCCGGTGCGCATCCAGCGCGGCGATGCCGTGCGCGCCAAGCTAGCCGAACTGGACTTGCAGGAGCAGGACATAGCCGATGCAGTGGCATGGGCACGTCAGCCGTCCGGTCCGGCGCCCGCAAAAAGCCGCCGCAAGAAATGACCCGTTCTCGACCCCCGCCCCGCGTGGTGATCGATACTAACCTGGTGCTGTCTGCGCTGGTATTTGCCCAAGGGCGCTTGACGCCATTGCGTCACGCCTGGCAAGGCGAACGCTGCCAGCCGCTGGTATCCAGGGCCACGGCGGCGGAACTCATCCGGGTGCTCGCCTACCCCAAATTCAAACTCACGCCGGATGAACAGCAGATGCTACTGGCCGACTATTTGCCCTCATGCACCACGGTGCGCATACCCAACCCGCCGCCCGAGACGCCAGAGTGTCGCGATCCCTTTGACCTGCCTTTCCTGCAGCTCGCCGTTGTGGGCAAGGCAGACTATCTCGTGAGTGGCGACCAGGATTTGCTGAGCCTCGCTGGCCGGTTTGCCTGCCCCATCGTCACCGCCGATCAATTCATCGAAATGCTAAACAAATGACCACCTCCGACATCGTCGCCAAACTCTGGAACCTCTGCAACATCCTCAAGGATGACGGCGTCACTTACCACCAGTACGTCACCGAACTGACCTATCTGCTCTTCCTCAAAATGGCCAAGGAAACCGGCACCGAAGATCAGTTACCCAAGAACCATCGCTGGGCCGATCTCGAAGAGCGTGCAGCACCGGATCGGCTGGAGTTCTACAAAATCCTGCTCATCCATCTGGGCAGCCACGGCTCCTCGCTGGTGCAGGAGATCTTCGCCAACGCCAGCAGCTTCATCAAAAAGCCCGCCACACTCTCCACCCTGGTCGCCGAGATTGACAAGATCGACTGGTACAGCGTGCACCGCGAAGACCTGGGCGACCTCTATGAAGGCCTGCTGGAGAAAAACGCCAACGAAAAGAAATCCGGCGCCGGCCAATACTTCACCCCGCGTGTGCTCATCGACAGCATGGTGGCGGCGATGAAGCCGACGCTGGGCGATGTTATCCAGGACCCGGCCGCCGGCACCGGCGGCTTCCTCATCGCCGCTAACCACTACCTGCGCACCCACCACGAATTCGACGGACTCACCGAAGCCCAGCAGCGCAAATACCGCAACAGCACCTTCTTCGGCATGGAGCACGTGCAGGACACCCACCGCCTGGCAATGATGAACCTGATGCTGCACGGCATCGACGGCGGCATCCGCTACGGCGACACCCTGAGTCCGGAAGGCGAAGCTTTGCCCAAAGCCACGCTGATCCTCACCAACCCACCGTTCGGCACCAAGAAGGGCGGCGGCCTACCATCGCGTACCGATTTCACCTATCCCACCGCCAACAAACAGTTCTGTTTCTTGCAGCACGTTTATCGGGGATTAAAGCCTGGTGGTCGCGCCGCCGTGGTGCTGCCCGACAACGTGCTGTTCGAGAGCAACGTCGGCGCCGACATCCGCCGCGACCTGATGGATAAATGCAACCTGCACACCATCCTGCGCCTGCCCACCGGCATCTTCTACGCCCAGGGCGTCAAGGCCAACGTACTGTTCTTCACCCGTGGCGAGAAAGGCAAAGGCAACACGAAAGAGGTCTGGGTCTACGACCTGCGCGCCAACATGCCGCAGTTCGGCAAACGCACCCTGCTTACCCGTGCGCACTTCGCTGAGTTTGAAGCCGCCTTCGGCGACGACCCGCTCGGCACAGCCAAGAGCCTGAAAAAGCGCAAGGACACCGGCGAAACCGGCCGTTTCCGCCGCTACACCCGCAAACAGATCGCCGAGCGCGGAGACAGCCTCGACATCGCCTGGCTCAAGGACGACAGCGCCACCGACGCGCAAGACCTGCCGGAACCGGCGCTGCTGGCGCAGGAGGCGATGGGTGAGCTGGAAGCGGCGATAGAGGAATTGCGCGGGATACTGGAAGAACTGGGTGAGGAGGAAACTACTTGATGCTGCCCTACGCCCAACGACTGAAACAGAGCTCGCGCGAATTGCGCAGCCATATGACCGACGCCGAACAAAAGCTCTGGTACCGGCTGCGCCGCAAGCAAGTCAACGGCTGGCAGTTTTATCGCCAGAAACCCCTGGGATCATACATCGTCGATTTTTACTGCCCGGCTGCGCGGTTGGTGGTTGAACTGGATGGCAGTCAGCATCTTGAACCACAGCATCAAGCCTCAGATCAGCGGCGTGATGTCTATCTGGCGGGTTTGGGACTGCGTGTGCTGCGTTTTGATAACCGACAGGTGTTGCTGGAGACGGATGCGGTGGTTGATGCCATCGCTGGAATCTCCAGCACCCAAATCCCCCCTAGCCCCCCTTTGAAAAAGGGGGGAGAAAAACCGCTCGCACATGAGGCGCCCGCACTCGAACAGAGAACTACGGCACCCGTTACCCCATTTGAAAAGAGGGTCTTCAGGAAATCGTGTGGGTCATTTTGCACGAAATTCATATAGCCGGGAGCATGCAAGTGAGAATTTTGAGTCTCAGATATTCCTCATCTCTGATCCCGTATGCCCGGCGCTGGATGACGCGA
>JADDKJ010000074.1:0-5451 GCA_033717875.1 Gammaproteobacteria bacterium | reverse complement strand
TGCGCCGCCCTCAACTCTTCGACTGTCTTGGCTTTTCTCAATAACGCCTTGGCCGCTTCGAGTTGCTCTTGTCCACTCGCTTTTCGTGCCATGCTTCCTCCAGAGGAAAAATCATGGCTATATTATTTATGTTTTCATCTGTAATTGGAATTAGGTTTAACGCGCCTTGGCAATGATGGTATCGTTCTGTGCCCGCAATGAATCATTCTCACCCAGCAGAGCATTCGATTTGGCGGCCAGATCGGCCGCCTGCGCCAGCCGCCCCTGCTTCAGGCGCACCACAGCCAGGCGATGCCAGATCAGCGGGTTGCGTGGTTCCAGGCGCAGCGCCCTCTCCAGGGTGGCGACCGCCACCCCCAATTTGTGCGTTTGTGCCTGGCGGTCGGCCTGCTGGATCATGGCGAGCACCGCGGAATTGTTGCTGCGGGCGGGTGCCTCGGGGATCACCGCCGGCGGATTTACGGCCGGTGGCGCGGGGACGGCGGCGCCGGGATGAGGAGGCGTCGACGGCGACGAAGCGGCGGCAGGGGACGCTACGTTTTCTCTTTCTTTTCGCTCCTTTTGCGGCGCGGGCGCGGCATGTTCCCTGGTTTCCATGGGCGCGGGAAATTGCCTGGACATCGGGGACGTGCAGCCTGTCAGCAGCACCAAACCGGCGATGGCAAATGCCGCGCAATTCGCTATCTTCACTGGAACACCTCGTTGAGCCAATCGACCGCCTTGTCTACCGCGTTATCAATAGTCTCGCCAACGGAGCCGCCGGGTATTTCGCTACAGGGCGCCATTTGCAACGGCGCGGAGCCGTGCAGGAACGGCATTTGCACCGCATCCATGCAACCTTCCGCGCTGCGCAAGCCGCTGTTCGCATCGACCCATACCCATTCGATGCCTTTGGGCGTTTCAAGTTTCAGCGGCTGCGCACCGGCTCGCAACATGATATCTCCCCAGGCTTGCAGGGCGCCAGTTGAACCGCTCAGGCCGGTCGGGCGATTGTCGTCGCGCCCCAGCCACACCACCGCCAGCCGGTCGCCGGTAAATCCGGCAAACCAGCTATCGCGCAGCCCGTCGGTGGTGCCGGTCTTGCCCGCCACCGCCCACGACCATGGCACGCGCGAATACAGCGACGCCCCGGTGCCATTGCGCATCACGTCCTGCATGGCGCGCGTCAACAGGAATACCGCCGCGGGATCGGCGGCCTGCCGGACGGTCACCTCATACCGCTTCAAGGGCCTGCCATCGCGGCTCAGCACCTCGCGGATGGCGCGCAGCGGGGTATGGAATCCGCCGCTGGCAACGCTCTGATACATCTGGGTAACCTCAAACGGTGTCAGCTCGGCGGCGCCCAGCAATACCGAAGGGTAAGGTTTGAGCTTTTCCTCAACACCCAGCTTCTCCATCGTTTTCAACACATTGCCTACTCCCACGTCCATCCCCAGGCGCACCGTGGCCAGGTTATAGGAATGGGCCAGCGCCGACTTGAGCGGCACCCAACCGTGAAACTGCTTGTCGTAGTTGAGCGGCTGCCAGGGCTTGCCGCCGGGATTTTTCAGGGTCAGCGGTCCGTCATTCAAGGGCGTAAACAGGGTGTATTTGGGATTGGCCAAGGCGGTGAGATACACGGCGGGCTTGACCAGCGAGCCGATCGGCCGCCGCGCGTCGAGCACACGGTTGAAGCCGGCGAAATCGGCATCGCGCCCGCCCGCCAGCGCCAGCACCTCGCCACCCTCACTGCCAGTGACGATGGCGGCGCCTTCCAGACTGCCCCGAGGCAGGCGCTGCTGTTTCTCCAGTTGCTCGACCCGCGTTTGCAGCGCGCGCATGGTGCCGGTTTGCACCAGCGGATCGAGCGTGGTGAAAATCTGCAAACCGGCCGAATTGAGATCCTCTTCGCGGTAATCGCGCCGCAACTGGCGGCGCACCAGGTCGATGAACGCCGGGGACAGCGCCGCGCTGCTTGCCGCCTTGGCCGCCACACCCAGCGGCGCCTCCTGCGCCACCCGGGCCTGAGCCAGCGTGATCCCCCCCTGCTCCGCCAGCATCGCCAGCACCTGATTGCGCCGGGCCAAGGCACGCTCGGGATGACGGCGCGGGTCGTAATAGGAGGGACCGCGCACCAGGCCGATGAGCAGTGCCAGCTCCGGCAGTTGCAGATCGCTCAAGGGACGGCGGAAATAAAACCAGCTCGCCCGTCCGAAGCCGTGGATGGCGTGCTTACCCGACTGGCCGAGATAGATCTCGTTGCAATAGGCTTCGAGAATCTCGTCTTTTTCGTAGTGCCATTCGAGCTGCCACGACATGACCGCTTCCTTGAGCTTGCGCGTCATGGTGCGCTCGTTGCTGAGGAAGAAGTTCTTCACCAACTGCTGCGTCAGTGTGCTGCCGCCCTGCACCATCTCCCGCGCGCGCACATCCACCCACAGCGCACGCGCCACGGCGATGGGATCGATGCCGTGATGCTGGTAGAAATTGCGGTCTTCCACCGCCAGCAGCCCTTTGATCAGCAGTGGCGGTACTTCTTTAAGGCGCACGAAGACGCGGTCTTCGTTGTGCGCGGGATAGATCTTGCCGATCAGCACCGGATCGAATCGCACCAGATCCACGGGTTTACCGGTCTCCAGACGTTGCAGAACGGCCAGCCGGTCACCCGAAAATACCGCGCGCACGGCAACCGAATTTTCCTTGCCATCGCCAAAGGTGAAGGGCCGGGTCACCACCTGAAATTCGTCACCATGTCGCACATAACTGCCGCTGCGCCGCTCCCCGCTCTGCCGGTAGCCCAGCATTTGCAGCTCCTCGGCAAACTGCGAACTGCTGACGGTGGCGCCGGGAAACAGCTCCAGCGGGCGGGCATAGACCTGGGCAGGAAGCGCCCAGCGATTGCCCTCGAACTGGCTGCGCACGGTGTGGTCAAGCCAGGCGACATAGCCTATCCCGGCCAGCAATACCATGAGCAGGACATAAACGACGACAGGACTGCGCCAGCCACGATCGAACCAGCGACGGAAATTTGAGAAAAACGGGGGGCGTTTTGGGGAGGATTCAGATGACATCTGCGGTTATTATCTCAAATCCGCTGAGAGTAAGAAACCTTGGATTTATTGGAGGTTACTGCCGTCCATCCTGGACGGGTTCCCGAGAGAGGATCAGACTGTTTCTAATTTCCCGCGTTCATTGAGTGGACAAACGGTTTCATGGCATCCACCTCGCCTTGCACAAGCGATCGCCCCTGAGCAGCAACCCCCCCCTGATAATCGGCGATCGCGGCATTCTGCCGACCCCAGGCAACAACGGTTTCGATTTCCTCGGGAGCAAGATCGGCCAGGGATGCCAGCGCAGCCCTCAACTCCTTGCGCGGCTCTTCGATGCGTCGATGGCGAAGGATGTTGTAGACGTTGAAGACGAAGAAAACGGTGTATGGGGTAAAAAGGACAAAGGCCGTGACCACCGTGGGATCACTCGAAGGCCTGTTAAGAATATCGCGCCCTATCGGCAAAGCCACCGCCAACAGCACGAGCAGCGCGAACATCGCCGATAAAAAAAACTTCCAGTCGCGCCGCTCGAGGGCGGCGTGGTCCTGTTCGAGCCGCTCACGCGCGGCGGCGATTTCGGCCGCCGTGGGAGGGGCGCTCTGGATATCAAACGTCAGTCCCATGTTCTTTTCTCTTGTCGCTGCTTTTTATGTTGAACCGCAAGCCAACCTAGCACATGTGTTATTCTTCAACAAGCACCAGCGCGGATGCGAGCGGCACCCGCGCAGCACACCCGACATGAATGCCCTCTCCCTCTAGGGTGAGAGTTCGACTCGGCACTCCTCATATCGCATGAAACACTTGCATTGGATAGCTCAGAACGACAAAACCCACGCCTTCCCGGCCGTCGAACAGGCATTCCGCGACCCCAACGGCCTGCTCGCGGCGGGCGGTGATCTTGCCCCCGCGCGCCTCATCAAGGCTTACCGTAACGGCATCTTTCCCTGGTATGGCGAGGGCGAGCCCATCCTGTGGTGGTCGCCCGATCCGCGCGCCGTGCTGTTCCCGCAGCGGCTGAAGATCTCGCGCAGCCTGCACAAGACACTCAGGAAAGGCGAATTCACGGTAACGATGGACACCGCCTTCCGGCAAGTCATGCAAGCGTGCGCCACGCCGCGTGGTGACGGCATGGGCACCTGGATCACCCAGGAAATGATCGAGGCATATAGCCGGCTGCACGAGATGGGCATAGCCCATTCGGTGGAAGCGTGGCGAAACGGCGAACTGGCCGGCGGCCTGTACGGCGTGGCGCTCGGCCGCATGTTCTTCGGCGAGTCCATGTTCAGCCGGGCAACCGATGCCTCCAAGGTGGCCTTCGCCCACCTCGTGCGCCAGCTCGAACGCTGGGGCTACGCGGCGATCGACTGCCAGGTCCATTCCGCGCACTTGCAAACCCTGGGCGCGGAACAAATCGACCGCGCCGCTTTCATCAGCCTGCTGGAACAATGGTGTGACCAACCTGGACATCCCGGGCCGTGGCGGCTGGATGACGACATACAGGCATGAGTCAAAAGCAAAGCACACTGGCCCTTTACGCCACCGCCCCGCATCCCTGCAACTATTTACCGGGGAGGGAAGCCATCACGGTATTCGCCGATCCGCGCACGCCCGCCAGCCGCCGCCTTTACAGCCAGCTCGTCGACCATGGCTTCCGGCGCAGCGGCGAGAACATCTACCGCCCCGGTTGCCGCGGCTGCACCGCCTGCGTCGCGGTGCGCGTACCGGTAGCGCAATTCCAGCCCAACCGCACGCAAAAGCGCATCTGGCGGCGCAATCAAGACCTCGATGCCATCCGCGTTCCCGTGGCGCGCAACAACGAACACTTCGCCCTTTACCAACGCTACCTCGCCGCCCGCCACCCCGGCGGCGGCATGGACGATCCCGACCCGGCGAATTACATGTCGTTCTTCGCCTGCCGGGAAATCGATACCGCATTGATCGAATTCCGCCTGGATGGAAAATTGCTCGCCGTCGCGGTGACGGATTATCTCGAACATGGCCTGTCCGCCGTCTACACCTTCTTCGACCCCGCCCCCGAACACCGCGCGCGCAGCCTGGGCGTGCATGCGATCCTGTGGCAGATCGAGGAAGCCGGGCGTCTTGGCTTGCCGTTTGTTTATCTGGGGTATTGGATCGAAAAATCGCCGAAGATGAGTTACAAAAGCCAGTACCGGCCGTTGGAGGGGTATCGGGATGGGCGGTGGGATGTTATAAAAAACGGCTCTTTTGAAATTCGAGTGGGTTAGCGCGCCACATGGGGATTAAGCTTCGAGAAGTCGAGCTTTCCGGCGATCAGGAAGATCACGGTACGGATCGTGCTGAATTTGCCGTAGCCGCGCGCCTTGCGCTTGGCGGATTGAAACAGCCCATTGAGTGCCTCCAGGAAGCCGTTGGTCTGGCGGGTCTGGGCCCAGGCAACAAT
>JADDKJ010000073.1:0-5603 GCA_033717875.1 Gammaproteobacteria bacterium | reverse complement strand
TGCCAAATCCAACCCAATCGTTGTAATCTTCATCTCGGTCTCCTCTCCTTTCGTTTCGATGGTTTGTTACAGCTCCATCGTGGCGCATTCGACGCCGATTTAGAAGGGGGAGGAGACCATCACATCATCCTACCGCGCTCAGAAACCCAGCAAAACCAGCTCATATTTCACAAGCAACACATAACCAGCCAGAAAGGCATACAGGACATAGGGCACCCTGAAGCGCTGATTAAATAAAAGGAAGTTTTTGTGCGCCACCAGGAATACGAGTCCGGCCGCGGTCAGTGCAAACTTGGTGGCGAGAAACAACTGGATGTCTATTTCGAGCAGCCAGGCCATGAAGGGGTTGATCTCCTCCGCCCCCTGTTGCAGCAGGGTGAGAGTAAAAAACGCATCCGCGCAGCATAGCAGCAGGGTGGCTATCGCAGCATAGAACAAATGCGGTTCATACCGGTCCACATAGGTGTTCACGCGGTCTTCGGTGCGGCGCGCGCCGTGGCGCTTGCCGTGCCAGGCCATGCGTCCGAAGGGCGAGGTGGGGGAGCGGCGGCGATCAGCGCTTGTGCGCCGTTCGATGACGATGGATGCTGAAGTCACATTTCCCCCACTTTAATGATGATTTTTTGTTCATGATACCGGCTTCGCTTCCGGCCATCAAGGCGCTATCTTCGGCAAATAACGCAGCGGATCGACGGGTTTGCCCTGAAAGCGGATCTGGAAGTGCAGCATCACCCGTTCCGCGCCACTCCTGCCCATGTCGGCGATGCGTTGGCCGGCGGCGACCTGGACGCCTTCGCGGACGTGCAGTTTGTTGTTGTGGGCATAGGCGGTCAGGTAATTGTCGTCATGCTTGATGATGATCATATTGCCGTAGCCGGAAAGTCCGCTGCCGCCATACACGACCCGTCCCGGCGCGGCGGCGAGCACGGGCTGGCCCAGGCGTCCGCCGATATCCAGCCCTTTTTTGCCCGGCGCGGTGGCGGAGAACGCCGACAAGACGGTGCCCTGGCTCGGCCATAGCCAGGTTGCGGGATCAAACGGCTTGGATGACGCGGGCGATATCGGCTTCACCTCGGCGGGCAGCGGCGGGGGAGGGGGGATTGGCGCAGGTGTTGCCTTGACGGGCGGCGGAATCGGAGTCATTTTTGGCGGGGCCGGTGGCGGCACGCTCGACAAAATCACCGGCTCGCTCTCTGTCCGCGCCTCCGCGACCGGCGCAGGTCCCGCTGGGTCGGGAGCCACTGCCAACCGCTCGGTGATGGGTGCTCCACCGGCGGGCGGGGCAACGCGCAACCACTGTCCCGCTTCGATGGTATACGGCGGTCCGATGCCGTTCCACTCGGCGACCTGGCGATAATCGTAACCGTACTGCCAGCCGACCGAGTAGAGAGTATCGCCCCGTTCGACGCGATGGTAAACATGATTACCACATGCCGTCATCAGGGACAAAACAGCGATGATTACCGCAAGTTTACGTGCCATCATTTCGTGCGACCATGCGCACTTCAAAACTGCATCAGCTCCCGGCCAGGTAGGAGCGGTACGAAGCTGACGGGTTCGAGAATTTCCTGCTGATACCCCTCCGGCGCGCGGGTGATGCGCAGCAGGGTTTGCGCCCCGCCGCTGGCGCCGACCGGAATGACGAGACGGCCGCCGACGGCGAGTTGTTCGAGCAGGGCCTCGGGAACTTCCTGCGGCGCGGCGGTGACGAGAATGGCGTCATAAGGCGCGTATTCGGGCCAGCCCAGCTTGCCATCGGCGTGCTTGAGACGGATGTTGCGCAGTCCCATTTCCATGAACCGCTGGCGCGCCAGCTTGATCAGGGCGTCGAGGCGTTCGACGCTGTATACCTGCCCCGCCAGATGGGCGAGTATTGCCGTCTGATAGCCGGAACCGGTGCCGATCTCCAGCACCTTGTTGAGCTTGACGCCCTCGCTCAGCGCTTCGGTCATGCGCGCCACGGTGTAGGGCTGGGAAATGGTCTGGCCGTGGCCGATCGGCAGGGCGATGTTTTCGTAGGCGCGGCTCGCCAGGGCCTCGTCGACGAAGATGTGACGCGGCACGCTGCCCATCACTTCCAGTACCGCCGTGCTGCGGATGCCCTCCTCGCGCAACCGGCTGATGAGCCGCTCGCGGGTGCGCTGCGATGTCATGCCGATGCCACGGTGGTGCGATTTCATGACCGCTTGAGACCTTCCAGCCAGCTCGCCACTTTGTCCAGGGCGGTATAGCGCGTCAGATCGACCTGAATGGGGGTGATCGAGACACGGTTGTTCCTGATCGCATGAAAATCGGTGCCCGGCCCGGCATCCTGCTCGGGACCGGCGGGACCCACCCAATAGATTTCGCGGCCGCGTGGGTCGGTGGCCCTGATCATCGGCTCGGACTTATGCCGGTGCCCCAGGCGCGTGGCCTCGAAGCCTTCAAGCTGCTCCCACGGCACGTCGGGCACGTTGACGTTGAGGATGGTGTCGGCTGGCAGCGGATCGTGCTGCAAACGGCCGAGCAGGCTAAGCACGACTCTCGCCGCCGTCTCGTAATGCCGCTGTTCATGGCTGGCGAGCGACACCGCCAGCGCCGGAAAGCCCAGAAAACGGCCTTCCATCGCCGCCGCCACGGTGCCGGAATAGATCACATCATCGCCCAGATTGGCCCCGGCGTTGATGCCCGACACCACCATGTCGGGCTCATAATCGAGCAGTCCGGTAATCGCCAGATGCACGCAGTCCGTCGGTGTGCCGTCGACACGCAGGAAACCGCGCTCGGCCTGCGTGACCCGGATCGGCCGCGCCAGTGTCAGCGAATTACTGGCACCGCTGCGGTCGCGGTCCGGCGCCACCACCGTCACCTGCGCGGCTTCCTGCAATACCTCCGCCAGACAGATCAGGCCCGGGGCCAGATAGCCGTCGTCATTGCTCAATAGAATTCTCATTACCCCGATCCGCCGCCTCTAATAATTTTTAGCCCTGCAAATACCTGAATACTATAAACTCGCAAACTATACCCGAACCACAACGATTCTCACACCCAAGGCGCCCTTTTTCTCATGATCAGCCTCGAATTTTTTCCCGAATGGTTCATTCCGCTCATGATCGCGCTGATCGTCGGCCTACTGATCGGCCTGGAGCAGGAAACCCCGCCGCGCACCGAACCGCGCCATTTCGGCGGCGTGACCACACTGCCGCTGGTGTCGATCGGCGGCTTTGTCAGCGCCCATTGGTGGGCGGGGCAACCGGTGTTCCTGGTGGGATTGGGCGTGCTGGGGCTGCTGTTGGCCGCGGCCTTCGTGCGCGGCAGCCAGATGACCGGCACCCTCGGCATCACCCAGGAGACCGCGACCCTGCTCTGCTGGCTGTTGGGCGGACTGGTGGCGACGGGAGAGTGGGTCGCACCGCTGGTCATCGCCGTCATCGCCACGCTGGTATTGGCGGGCAAGAAGCAGGGGCGTGGCGAGGTTGCCGACAAGGTCACCATCGCCAAGTTCGCTTTGCTGGCGGTGATCGTCTATCTGATCCTGCCCGACCAGGGATTTACCGAACTCAACATCAATCCGCGCCAAGTGTGGTCCATGGTCGTGCTGGTATCGGGCATCGCCTGCATCGGTTATTTCATCCTGCAAGGCTTCGGCCCGGAACGCGGCATCCTGGCCACCGCGCTGCTCGGCGGACTGGTCAGCTCCGTCGCCGTCACCCTCGCCTTTGCCCGCCTCAGCCAGAAACGCCCCGAACTCGCCCCCGCGCTCACCGCCGGCATTCTGCTCACCGCTAGCGTCATGTTCGCGCGCCAAATGCTGGAAGTCGCCATCGTCAACCCCAAACTGCTGCCGATCACCGCAGTGCTGTTGCTACCGGCGCTGGCGACCGGCCTGTGGCTGATCTGGCGCTCTCTTTCCAAAGCGAACAGCCGGCACAAAGCCACGGCCGTCGCCACACCCCTCGAAAACCCGCTGGAACTCTCCACCGTCATTCAGTTCGGCGCGCTTTACGGACTCATCTTCGCCGTCGTACAACTTGCCATCAACCACTTCGGCCCGTTCGGCGTCTACACCCTCTCACTGCTGGCCGGCAGTTTCGACACCGACGCCATCACCCTCGCCCTCGCACAACTGAACACCATCGGCGCCGTACCCACCGCCATCGCCGTGCTCGGCATCGCCATGGCCAGCGTCAGCAACCTCGCCATCAAACTCGCCATGGTGTGGACCTGCGCCACCCGCTCCGTCGCCATACAAACAGCGACAGGATTGGCTGCCATCGCCGGCATCGCGGCAGTGGCCATCGCCGCGGTATTGTTGATGGCCTGGCGAGCGGTGTGATTAAATTATGGAGCATCCGGCTAATGATGATGCTGATGGACATGATGATCGCTGTACATCCAAGGTCTATCGACACGATCCTTCTAACACGAGTCGGGCCTCTTGAGGGGAAAAGGGAAAAGAGGGAAAAGGGAAAGGAAGAAAAGGGGAAGAAAAGGGGACGCTTCCCTTTAGAACCTAAAGTGACGTTGGCGTCGTTGCGCCGCAATGTGGCGGTGGTGTGGCAGGAGCCGTTTCTGGTGAACGACACGATCCGCGCCAATCTGCAGATCGCCCAACCCGACGCGACGGAAGAGGCAATGGTAGAGGCGTGCAGCTCCGCCCAGATTTGGGAGGTTATCGTGGGATTGGAGAATGGTCTGGACACTGTGATCGGCACAGGTGGCGTGGATCTCTCCGCGGGTCAACGCCAGAGGTTGTCGATTGCCCAAGCCTTTTTGCGTGCCGCACCCATTCTGATTCTGGATGAGGCCTCGTCGGCCCTGGACAGCGAGACGGAGCAACGCCTCGTCGATGCCGTTGAACGCCTGCGCCAGGGACGCACCACGTTGATTATCGCGCACCGTTATTCATCAATACGCTCGGCGGATCGGGTGGTGTATTTTAACGGCGATGGCGGCATCGCTGTGGGACGCCACGACGAATTAGTAAAAACCCATGAGGGTTATCAACGCGCGGTGCAGTGGCAAAGTGGGGCTGTCCTGTAGCGTTTGCGCGTATTCACTCCAGCCCGTAACCCATCGTTAACACAGGGGCACGCCAATGATGAAGCCAGAGCAACGCCCCAACGCTGATGAAACCCGTGAACCCAAAAAATGCCTCGCCAAGGCGTGCGCCCTTGAATGCAATGTTAGGCATGAACCTCAACAAACTCGCTGTATGAATGTGGCTGAGGCACAGGAGCGCCTTGGTCTTTGATGCCCTCAAGATGGAACTCGATAGCTTCTTGAATAAGCTGCAACACCTCTTGCTTTGAACTGCCCGCAGCAATGCAGCCGGGGAGATCAGGGACGTATGCCCCAAAACTGCTTGGGCCTTGCTCGACGACCACCATATAACGCATAACAATACCTCCTATTTCAAACCCGCTTGCTTCAGAACACTGTTGAGCGTTCCGGGCGGAACAGAAGTGGCCCCATTCGTTTGAACAGTGGCCTGAGTTTTTTAAGTGGAATCTCTGCTGATTCTCACGCTGCCAGTTTAACCGTCGGCAGCATCACGGCATAAGCCTCATCAGGTGTTTTCTTGCCCAGGCTCGAATGCGGTCTGGATCGGTTGTACCAGTCCA
>JADDKJ010000072.1:0-5654 GCA_033717875.1 Gammaproteobacteria bacterium | reverse complement strand
ATCGCGTTCTAACCCGTCGCTCAATGGGACGCGCCTGAGCGAGGCTTTGCTCGAATTGCTGGGTAACATTTTCACGGTATCGGGCTCGCAAGTTTACTGGCCGGCGCGCCCCTTAGCTGTGCGTTAGCCGCTATGAATCCGAGCAAAGTTGATCGAAATCGCGTTGTGGCGCTGACAGACCTCCCGAACGTTGGGAAAGCCGGCGCAAAAGACTTACGGTTGCTTGGTATTCACTACCCAAGCCAGCTTTTGGGCAAGTGCCCCTTCGAGATGTATGAGATGCTTTGCGAAAAAACAGCGTCTCACCATGACCCTTGTGTCATTGACATTTTCATGTCTGTTACACGCTTCATGGGCGGCGAAGAACCACGGCCTTGGTGGGCATACACGGAAGAACGAAAGCAATTACTCAAACAGAAAGGCAGGAACAAATGAAATTCGGTTACACCATCGTTTATGTCTCATCCGTTACTGAAGCACTCACCTTCTACAAAGAGGCGTTCGGTTTTGAAACCCGCTTTCTCCACGGCTCTAACCAGTATGGAGAGTTGGAGACTGGCACAACCGTTCTCGCCTTTGCCTCTCATGCAATGGGTGAAATGAACCTCGGCGGTCATTATCAGAAAGCCGATCCTAATGCTGCACCTCTTGGTATTGAGTTGGCGTTCGTTACCGACGACGTGGCATCAGCTTATGCCAAGGCCGTTGCGGCTGGTGCCATCCCAATCAAGGCACCGATTGAAAAACCTTGGGGGCAGGTTGTCGCCTATGTCCGCGCCAAAGAGGGGTCGCTAATTGAGCTTTGTTCACCAATTGGCGGCTAACATGGCGTTCGAGAGGGACGCCTCTGGCGAGGCGCCCCTCAACTTTACGTTAGGCAATACAGGAGGAATCGTGGAAGTATATATAGCCAGTACGGAAGCCGAGATAGACACTTGCTTCCCTGCTTTCCATGAACTGAGGCCGCATCTCTCAGCAGACAACTTCGTAGCGCAGGTTCAGAGACAAATGAATAACCACGGCTATGTGCTCGTGTATATGGCTAATGAAGGTCAAGTAGTTGCAGCGGCGGGCTATCGCATAGCTGAATTTCTGGCATGGGGGCGCACGTTCTACGTTGATGACCTCATTACCCTTAGTACTGTCCGAAAGCAAGGGTATGGTGGGATGCTTCTTGACTGGCTCATGGAAAAAGCAAATGATCTTTCCTGCGACCAATTCCACCTGGATTCAGGTTGCCAGAGGCATGATGCACACCGCTTGTATATGAGCCGGAAAATGCAAATTAGCTCTCATCACTTTTCAAAGGTGCTCGCCCATGGTGTTGCCTAACATTGCATTCAAGGGGACACGCCTTGGCGAGGCACAACAGGTTCACGGGTTTCATCAGCGCAGGGGCGTTGTTCCGGCTTCATCATTGGCGTGCCCCTTAATTTAACGTTATGCGCTAAAAAATGAACGACATTGCTGAAGTGTTGGCCGAAGCAAAAGCCTTGGCGAGGAAATATCGAAAGCTTACTGGTAAGCCTCTTGGTATTACTGGTGAAGTGGCAGAATTTTCAGCTGCGCAAATTCTTGGCTTAGAGCTGGCAACAGCACGGCAATCTGGTTATGACGCCATTCGACACGAAAACGGAAAAATAACAAAAATTCAAATTAAAGGACGGTGTATTCCATCGAATGCTGGGCCGGGGCAGCGTCTCGGTGGCATACAACTTCATAAGGAGTGGGATACAGTGCTCTTGGTGTTAATGGACGAAGATCTTGAAGTCTTGAGTATGTATGAGGCCGCAAGGCCAGAAGTTGAAAGTGCCTTGCTAACTCCAGGCTCAAAAGCCCGGAATGAGCGGGGTGCATTAGCAGTAAGTAAATTCAAGGCTATTGGTCATGAAGTCTGGAAACGAAAACACGCATAACATTGCATTCAAGGGGACACGCCTTGGCGAGGCATTTTTGGGTCATGGGTATCATCAGCGCAGGGGCGTTGCTCTGGCTTCATCGTTGGCGTGCCCCTTAATTTAACGTTAGGCTGCGTACCACCATGGATCAATTCGTTGAAGTACTGAAAATTGCAGCCGGCATTGCCAGCGTTCTCCTTGGAGCGGTGAAGCTCTTCCGTGAAACCACCCCATTTAAACGCTCTTTTGTGGAAGAACGAGCTGCACGTGTCAAAGATTTTTTTGAAGAAGGGGGCGTTAATCGTCACCCTTTTTTAGTTGAGAGTTCGTTTGGTGCCATTCTTGGCCATCTCAAACTCTCTACTGACGAAATTGCGTATTTATTGCGGCATCGCCATCCCACTGCATTCATTACTCAATACTTAGAAGCCCGACCGTTTTTGCAGCTTCAGGGCAGGGAAGGCCCTCTTCTTCCACGGTGGCAGGTGCGCACAAACTGCAGGCGCTTCCTTTTTCAAGGCATGTACTTTCTCTTGTATGTTGTCTTTGCGGGTCCCACCGCTTGGCTCCTCCTTTCTGGCGCACCCAGCTTCATTGCGTCCAGTGCATGGGCAAAGCTTGCAGGAGCATTGATTCTAACTCTTTTTATGGGTGCAATAGCAGCATTTTGCATAATTGAAAGCAGGCGTATAGGTGTGGCTTACAAACTCGTTCATTTCCCAAATGCAACCTAACCCGGCGCTCAAGCGGACGGCTTCGCCGCCGCTTAGCTCTGCGTTAGGCGTAATCAAAATGATGCCTTGTGACTACCGTTCGAAGTCTGGTGGCATCAAGAAATTCGATCTTGATGCAGTATTTGAGTTGGTCGGTGGCTTTAGCCAGGTACGCAAAGGATGGACCGCTCTTATTATTTTTGTGCCGAGCACTGGTGCCTTCGTTGAGCTTCGTTCCTCACCTCAAGACTATCGAGGCAACTCCGAGGAAGAAGCCGAGGAAATTGACGAAGTTTATATTCAAGAATCATTCGGGTTGTCTCAGTCGCAAGTGCAAACATTCAAAGCCAACCCACAATCATGGCAATTCATAGATTTTAGGCAGGCCAGACATGGTCACGCCTAACATTTCATTCAAGAGGGACACGCCTTGGCGAGGCATTGTGGGGGTAAAGGTGTCATCCGGTTCACGGGCGTTGTTCCGGCTTCATCGTTGGCGTGCCCCTTAATTCTACGTTAGGGGTTCTGAAAAAAGGTCGTCTTTTTTCGGTGTGTGGGTAACATCGAGAAAGCAGGTGAAAGAGCGCCTGAAAGTGTCTACTTCGTTGCTCACTGAATTTTATCCTTTTCCCGATCATGGGCTGCGGCCAGAGGGCAATCTCAGGGGTTGCGGATAGATTTCACTCCGCCCTATGCTGTGCCAGTGCCGGGTAACCTTTTACCTTCTTTGCTTTAGCAAGTTTCTTGTGTGGGTGGCATCGAGCACAGGGCGAAAGAACGGTGTTATTCGCATCACGCGTGATCCAGTTCTTTTCTGGCTAAGGGGCGCAGGCCGAGAGCTGGTGCGGTGGTCACAGGCAGATTTCACCCTGTAGCCCTTTCCGTTTGCGCCACGCCTACGGCGCGACGCAAGCCGGGGCGGGTCACATCGAGCTGTTAATGTTGCTTCAAGGTTTTGGTGAGCGGGTCGCATCAAGTGCAGGGAGAAACCACAGCTTTTTTCTTGAGCGCGTTGGTACTAATATAATGCTCAAAGCCCCCAGCCCTAACATTGCATTCAAGAGGGACACGCCTTGGCGAGGCATTTTTGGGGCATGGGTTTCGTCAGCGTTGGGGCGTTGTTCCGGCTTCATCATTGGCGTGCCCCTTAATTTAACGTTAGGGGTTCTGAAAAAAGGTCGTCTTTTTTCGGTGTGTGAGTAACATCGAGAAAGCAGGTGAAAGAGCGCCTGAAGGTGTTGACTTCGTTGCGCACTGAAATTCGATTTCTCCCCAGCCAAGGAGTGCGGCGAGCAGGAAAGTTCAGCCGCTACGGACAGGTTTCACTCCGTCCATAACGCGTCATTTCCGGGAAAGCGTTGGGTAGCTTTTCACCCACCTCGCCCTGACAAGTCTGTTGTGTGGGCGACATCAAATTCAGCGGTAACTGATGTCGTTATGTATGGGATTCTTTTCTGGTCAAGGAGTGCGGGCCGAGAGCAGGCGCAGCCGTCGCGGACAGGCATCACTCCGCTCCGTAATGAGTCATTTTCGGCCAAGCGTTGAGCATCCGTTTTAGCTTTCTCGCCTTGGCAAGTGTCATGTGTGGGCAGCGCCAAGCGCGAGAGAAAAACTGGGCTGTTTTCTTTAGCGCGTTGGTACTAATATAGTTCTCAGAGCGCCCACCCCTAACATTGCATTCAAGAGGGACACGCCTTGGCGAGGCATTTTCAGGTTCACGGGTTTCACCAGCGCAGGGGCGTTGTTCCGGCTTCATCGTTGGCGTGCCCCTTAATTTAACGTTAGGGGTTCTGAAAAAAGGTCGTCTTTTTTCGGCATGTGGGTAACATCCAGAAAGCTGGCTCAAAAGCACCTGAAAGTGTTCACTTCGTTGCCCACTGAGATTCGATTTCTCCCCAGCCATGAAATGCGGCGAAGGGGGAAAGTGCAAGGGTCGCGGACAAGTTTCACTCCGGCCTACGCTGTGCCAGTGTCGGGTAACCTTTTACCTTCTTTGCTTTAGCACGTTTCTTGTGCGGGTGGCATCGAGCGCAGGGCGAAAGAACGGTGCTCTTCACGTCATGTGTTCAGTCTACTTCTGGCCAAGGGGCGCGGGCCGAGAGCAGGCGCAGCCGTCGCGGACAGGCACCACTCCGCTCCATAATGAGCCATTTTTGACCAAGTGTTAAGCATCCGTTTTAGCTTACTCGCCGTGGCAAGTGTCATGTGTGGGCGGTGCCAAGCGAGAGAGAAACTGTGCTTTTTTCTTTAGTGCGTTGGTACTAATATAGTGCTCAGGGCACTCCAGCCCTAACATTTCATTCAAGGGGACACGCCTTCGGCGTTTTTCAAGATAGTTGTCACCGTTTCATTCATGCGGCCTGAGCCTGTGGGCTGGCCGATTTTTCCGGGTTGAGCCAAACACTCTGCGGCAATGACCAGTCTCGGATCGAGCGGCTCCAGCGTTGCGGATTTCTGGCCCGTGCCGCTTCATAGATTTCGGTGCGCCGCTTCATGATGTCCTCGGCCTGCGCGCTGTGGCGCTGCTCGGGTGTGACGAAGTTTAACCCGCTGTGCCGGTGCTCGCAGTTGTACCAGCCCACAAAGCGCATCACCCAGGCGCGCGCCTCCTCCAGCGTGGCGAAGCCTTCTGTGGGGTATTCCGGACGGTATTTGCAGGTCCGGAACACGCTCTCCGCATAGGCGTTGTCGTTCGACACCCGCGGCCGGCTGTGCGCGGGTGTGACGCCCAGCCATTGCAAGGTCGACAGCAGGGTGGCCGACTTCATCGGCGAGCCGTTGTCGGCGTGCAGCACCAGGGGTTCCCGCCAGGGCTGGACCGCTTCGCCGAGGACGGTGCGGCGCAGCAGGGTGGCGGCGTGCTCCCCCGTCTCGGTGGTCTGCACTTCCCAGCCGACGATCTTGCGGCTGTAGAGGTCCAGGATCAGGTACAGGTAGAAGTACAGCCCCCGGACCCGGGTCGGCAGGTAGGTGATGTCCCAGCACCATACCTGGTTCGGCCCCGTCGCCTCATGGCTGGTCGGCTCCTTGCGGCTGGGCGCAT
>JADDKJ010000071.1:0-5912 GCA_033717875.1 Gammaproteobacteria bacterium | reverse complement strand
CGGGTTACGCGCCGGATCTCAACCCAGATGAGCTGGTGTGGAGCCATGCCAAGCGCACGGGGGTGGCCAGGAGGCCGTTGCAAAAAGGCGAGCAGTTGGAGGAACGCGTGCACGAACAATTGCAAGCAATTGCGGACAATCCAAAAATGGTGCGCTCGTTTTTCAGGCATCCTTCTGTAGCCTATATTTCTGACTTATGAGTAAATATGCCTACTTTTTTTATCGCTGAAGCAGGTGTCAACCACAACGGCAGCGATGATTTGGCGTTGCAGTTGGTCGAGACTGCGGCGCGCTGTGGGGCGGATGCTGTCAAGTTTCAGACCTTTTCTGCTGACAAGTTGGTGCGAAAAGGCGCTGAAAAGGCTGCGTATCAAAAGCGCGAAACTGGTGATGGTGATCAGTATTCGATGCTCAAGCAACTGGAAATGTCTGAGGCTTTGCATCGCAAACTGTTTGTGCGCTGTAATGAGCTGTGCATCGAATTCATGTCCACCCCGTTTGATGAAGAGGCCGCCGACTTTCTGATCGCCTTGGGTATGCGGTATATCAAGATACCCTCGGGAGAAATCACTAATCACTCGTTTCTGGCGCACTTGGCAAGCAAAAACGTACCGATGATTCTGTCCACGGGTATGGCCACGCTGGACGAAATTCATGATGCGATTGAGGTGATTCGGTCGGTACGGCAGCAGCTAGGTTTTACTGCGCCACTGGAAAGCATGTTGACGGTGCTGCACTGTACTTCCAATTATCCCGCAGCCCTTGAAGATGTGAATTTGCGTGCCATGACTACCATTGCGCAAGCCACTGGCTTGCCCGTTGGCTACTCTGATCATACGGCAGGAACAACCGTTTCTGTTGCTGCTGTCGCCATGGGGGCAACAGTGATCGAAAAACACTTTACGCTGGACCGTAATTTCCCGGGACCCGATCACAAGGCTTCACTGGAACCGGATGAGCTGGCTGAAATGATTGCTCGTATCCGCGATGTGGAACGTGCGCTCGGTTCACCCATCAAGCAACCGAATACAAGCGAGCTTCCGGTGCGTGAACTGGTGCGCCGTAGTGTCACGCTGGTGCGTGGCGTTACCGCTGGTCAGGTTGTTGCTCCAGAGGATGTGGCGCTGATGCGTCCCGGCAATGGCATCGCGCCTAAAGCGCTGGCGGCAGTGATTGGTAAAAAGGCTGTGCGGAATATTGAGCCAGGCGTGACCTTGCAGTGGAGCGATCTGGTATGACGAACGGTGTGCGACGGGTCTGCTATGTATCCGGCACGCGCGCCGACTTTGGTCTGATGCAATCCACCTTGCAGGCGATACATGCCAGCCCGATTTTGGCGCTGGATGTGGTGGCAACGGGTATGCATTTGTCAGAGCGTTTTGGTTTGACCGTGCGTGAGATTGAGGCGGCGGGTTTGAATGTGGGTGCGCGTATTCAGGTTGAGATGGATACATCCACGGGCGCCACCATGGCGCGTAATTTGGCAAAGACGCTTGATGGCTGTGTAACGGCTTTTGAGCGCCTGCAGCCTGATGTGGTGCTGTTGTTGGGAGACCGTGGCGAGATGCTGGCTGGGGCGCTGGCGGCGATTCATTTGAATATACCTGTGGCGCACATCCATGGGGGAGAGCGGTCCGGCACGGTGGATGAACCTGTGCGACACGCAATTTCCAAACTTTCGCATTTTCACTTTGTGGCCACGCAGGATGCGCGCGAGCGATTGATTCGCATGGGCGAGCATGCCGACACTATTTTTGTAACCGGCGCACCGGGGCTGGATGGGTTGAGTGATCTGGTCACCCTTGACCGTGCAGCACTGTGCAATGGCGTGGGGTTTGACCCTGCCAAGGGGCTTGCCTTGTTTGTGTATCATCCGGTATTGCAAGAGGCTGATAACGCGGCAAGCGAAGCGCGTGCATTGCTTGAGGCTTGCTTGAGGCAAGGTTTGCAGGTGATTGCCTTGACGCCCAATTCGGATGCAGGCAGTGAGGGGGTGCGTACGGTTTTGGAGGGCAATGCCCTGCACCCGCAGGTGCGGGTGTTGATGCACTTGCCAAGACTCGAATTCGTGTCATGGATGGCAGCGTGCGATGTGATGGTGGGTAACTCAAGCAGCGGTATCATCGAGGCAGCCAGCTTCGGTACGCCTGTGCTGAATGTGGGGGTGCGCCAGAACCTGCGCGAGCGCAATGGTAATATTACGGATGTCAGAGTGGCGGGTAAGGATGTGGATGTGGCACTTGATCATGTGCTAACCGGTGGGCGGCTCATGCCCGGTAATGTTTACGGCCAGGATTGTGCGGCGCAGAAAATCGTACAGTTGCTAGGTTCGCTGGATTTTTCGGCTTCGGTATTGTTGAAATCCAATGCGTACTGAGTCTTTTTTGATTGTTGGGGCCGGTGGGCATGCCAAGGTGGTGATTGATGCGATGCGTTGCCTGGACGGGGTAGATTGCTTGTTGCAGTTGGCAGATGATGATGTGAAGTTTACCGGTTTGCTCCTTATGGGTTTACCCATCGTTGTGCCCGTTGATAAAGCATTGCAGCCCGGCGGGTATTTTCATGTGGCCATTGGCAACAACAGATTTCGCTCTCGAGTTGCCGATTTCTGTCTACAAGCAGGCATGAAGTACCACTCTGTCCTGCATTCGCGGGCTATGGTGGCGGCCTCTGCTGAGGTGGGGATTGGCTGTTTTGTCGCTGCGGGTGCTATCCTGGCACCGGAATCCTCTCTGGGTGTCGGCTGCATTGTGAACCATGGTGCCGTGATTGACCACGATTGTCGTTTGGGCGCATTTTGCCATGTGGCGCCGAATGCCACACTAGGCGGCGGTGTGGCTGTAGGTGATGGCGTTCTGATTGGAGCAGGGGCGAATGTGCTTCCTGGTGTTTCGATCGGAGAAGGATGTGTTGTAGGGGCGGGGGCAGTGGTTCTGCACAATTTACCGGCAGGGGGCACTTACGTTGGTGTTCCCGCTCAGTGTCTTCAGGGATAAACGAATGAACATAGTTGCAATAAGCGTTAATAGAACGACAAGTATTTTCGATGCGCTGGCCATTCTGGATAAAGAGGGGTCTGGCATTTTGTTGTTATTGCAGGCTGACGGCACTTTTGAGCGGACCATTACGGATGGTGATATTCGGCGTTTGCTGCTTGAAGGCAAAGCCCTTGGTGATACTTTGGCGGCATTACCTGCGATGGATTCCATTGTGGTGCAGGACGGTGTGACGCGCGAAGCAGCTCTGGATTTGATGAACTTACACCAGATTAATCACTTACCGGTGCTGGATGAGGCAGGTTTTGTGGCAAAAGTGCTGGAGCGGCGCGAGCTGGATGAGCAGATTTTGCTGTCAACCCCGCATCTGGGTTCTTGGGAGCGGGAGTTTGTTGACGAAGCGTTTCGCACTAACTGGATTGCGCCGCTGGGTCCTAATGTGGATGCCTTTGAGCGTGAGATAGCTGCGCATGTCGGGATATCGTACGCGGCGGCGCTAAGCTCGGGCACGGCTGCAATCCATTTGGCCTTGCGCATGTTGAATGTAGGGCCTGGTGATGTGGTTTTTTGTTCGTCGTTGACGTTTGTGGCCAGTGCAAACCCGATTGTGTACCAATGGGCGCAGCCGGTGTTTATCGACTCGGAACCGGAAAGCTGGAATATGTCGCCGGTGGCGTTGGAAAAGGCGTTTGACCGAGCCAAACGCGAGGGCAAGTTGCCCAAAGCGGTGATCGTGGTGAATTTGTATGGGCAAAGCGCCGACATGGATCCGATCATGGCAATTTGCCGACAGTATGGCGTGCCGGTGATTGAAGACGCGGCAGAGTCATTGGGGGCCACCTACAAGGGCAAAGCCAGTGGCACATTCGGACTGATGGGGGTTTATTCCTTTAACGGTAACAAGATCATTACAACTTCAGGCGGCGGTATGCTGGTTTCTGAGGATGAAGGCTTGATCAAACAGGCCCGCTTCCTTGCCACGCAGGCGCGTGATCCGGCTCCCCACTATGAGCACACGCAGGTCGGCTTCAATTACCGCATGAGTAATATTCTGGCAGGGGTAGGCCGGGGACAGCTCAAAGTATTGGAAAGCCGTGTGGAGGCCAGAAGATCGGTTTTTAAACGCTATCAGGATGGCTTGGCGCATATTTCAGCGCTTCGCTGGATGCCCGAGCCACCGTCTGGGCGTGGCACCCATTGGCTGACAGCTTGTCTGATTGATAGTACCCAATCTAACATCACTCCAGCAGAACTCATGTTGAGATTGTCCCGTGAGCGCATCGAGGCGCGTCATATATGGAAACCTATGCACTCTCAGCCCTTATTTTCAAGCTGTGCTTATTATTCGCACGAGGAGAAAACAAGCATTTCTGACCAGTTATTTTTGCAAGGTCTCTGCTTGCCTTCGGGGTCCAATATGTCGATTGAGCAGCAGGATCGCATTATCGGTATAATTGAATCGGTATTTATCTAAGAACCTGTTCACGATCTCGCTGAAGGGCGTATCGCGGCGTTAAAAGTGACCTCAAAATGCTCACATACTCCATGTATGCTCCGCTTTTTCGGCTACTTTTGCCTTGTGCTGCATCCCTTGATCGAGATCGTGAGCAGGTTCTAAGGTCTGTTATGTCTGAGTTAGCAATCATAGGTACTCTTTACGTGCGCTATATGCAGCCTGCTAAAGATGCAGCGTAAGTAATGCAGCAATAACAGGGGGAAGGTCGGTGGGAATTTTCAATCGCCACATTGCGACGGTAGTGCATGATCTGTGTATGGTGTTGCTGGCTTGGGGGGCGGCTTATTTAATCCGGTTCAACTTTTCCATACAAGTAGTAGAGTGGTCGCTGTAGAGTGGTCGCCCCTATTACAGATATTGCCCGTGGTGGTGCTTATTCAGGGGCTGGTGTTTTGGGCGACTGGTCTGCATCGCGGCTTATGGCGTTTTACCAGCATCCCAGACTTGGGGGGCATTATTCGGGCCGTTGTGTTGGGGGCGCTTGCCGTAAGTTTGGCATTATTCCTGCTTAATCGGTTGGAAGGTGTGCCGCATGCCACGCTACCCCGCCTTGCCCAAGAAAACTCTTAAGGTGACCCCCCGCGTCAGAATAGTTGTCACTGTTTTCTGTAACCCCAAGAGAGAAGGCGGTGGGGCGGAAAGTGACGAGAGATGTCGAGGTATTCGGAAGATCTGAAGCAGTCTGTTTTGAGACGGATGATGCCGCCGGAGAGCCGGTCGGTGGCGGAGCTGTCGCGGGAGACGGGCATCACGGAGACGACGTTGTACAATTGGCGCAAGGTAGCCAGAGAAGCGGGGTCAGTGATGCCGGGTGGTGGTAAGCGTAAGGCCGATGACTGGGATTCAGCGGCCAAGTTTGCGGTGGTGCTGGAGACGGCCGGCCTGAATGAAGAGGGGCTGGCGGCGTACTGCCGGAGCAAGGGTTTGTACGTTGAGCAGGTGCGCTTCTGGCGTGCGGCCTGCGCGCAGGCGAACGCGCGTCGCGATGTGGAAGCGGCGGACCAGGCGCAGCGGCACAAGGCGGATCGCCGGCGCATCAAGGAGCTGGAGCGCGAGCTCCATCGCAAGGAGAAGGCACTGGCGGAGGCAGCGGCCTTGCTGGTGCTGGCAAAAAAATATCGGGCGCTCCCGCAGCAGGACGAGGACGTATGACCGAGCTGCCGGAGCGCCGGACGATGATCGAGGATATCAAGCAGGCACGGACCCAGGGAGCGGGTCTGGAGCCGGCATGCGAAGTGGTGGGCATCAGCCTGCGCACCTACCGGCGCTGGACGCGCGGTGGCGAGATCGAGGCGGATGGCCGCCCGACGGCGGCACGCCCACAGCCGGCCCACCGCCTGAGCGAGGCGGAGCGGGACGAGGTGCTGCGCGTGTGCAACGAGCCGCGCTTTGCCAGCCTG
>JADDKJ010000070.1:0-6292 GCA_033717875.1 Gammaproteobacteria bacterium | reverse complement strand
GCGCACAACACCCTAACATTGCATTCAAGGGGACACGCCTTGGCGAGGCATTTTTAAGTTCACGGGTGTCATCAGCGCAGGGGTGTTGTTCCGGCTTCGTCGTTGGCGCGCCCCTTAATTTAACGTTAGGCCGCAGATTGTGCGCTGATTCAGGCGAGGCTAAGGGAGCATAACAAAGAACGCTCTTCGTTGCCCGGCACGATGATGAAGGGGTGCCCCGGGAAATTGCAAGCTCAGGGCTCTCCATGAACGGAGTTGATTCCATCACGTTCATTCCCACCGGCAAAAGTCTCGCAACTGCCTGAGGAAAAATCAATGTGCGTCGGCTCTGTTCGGCAGAAAAGGGTTCAAGCCCATGGCTTCTGTCGAAGTATTCAAAAAAACCAATAAAGGACTCTGGCAAGCGGCGCGTTCCGGGTTTATTATCAGTTTCATCATCGGCTTTCCCAAGCCACATCGGCCTAACATCGCGCTCAAGGGGACGCGCCTTAGCGAGGCTTCGTTCGAATTGTCGGGTGACATTTTCACGGTATCGGGCTCGCGGGCTTACTGGCCGGCGCGCCCCTTAGCTTAAACGTTGGGCCTCTACAAGGAGCATTGATCGATGATTCATCACATTTCCATACCCGCGAAAAATCCGCTGCATGTTACGAATGTGTTGGTTGAGTTATTCGGTGGTGTATTGACGAGATTCGGCCCCTACCGAGATTCATACATTGCTTGGGCTGGAGACGACTACGGTACCGCTATCGAAGTTTACCCCATTGGCACGGAAATGTTTCCTGACGCTGGAGGTGGTCAAGCCAACTTTAGGCACAATGTGAACGCCTCACCATTTGTCGCAACACATGCCACTATTTCTGTAGATAGAAGTAAGGAAGAGATATTGTCTCTTGCACAACGAGAAGGGTGGCGAGCTATCGAGTTGTCCAGGGGATCATTTCGGGTCATTGAATTCTGGATCGAGAATCATGTCATGCTCGAAGTCACGACCGAGGAGATGGCGCAGGAGTATTTGCAAGCAACTGCCGTTTTCCGGCCCAACAAGGCGCTCCAGCCGACGCCAAAAAGCGGCGCGGCTGAGCTTTAACGTTAGGCCGCAGATTGTGCGCTGATTCAGGCGAGGCTAAGGGAGCATAACAAAGAGCTCTCTTCGTTGCCCGGCATGATGAAGGGGTGCTGCGGGAAATTGCAAGCTCAGGGCTATCCATGAACGGAGTTGGTTCCATCACGTTCACTCCCACCGGCAAAAGTTTCGCAACTGCCTGAGGCAAAATCAATGTGCGTCGGCTCTGTTCGGCAGAAAAGGATTCAAGCCCATGGGTTCTGGTCAAGCATTCAAAAAACCAGCAAAGGGCGCTGGCAAGCGGCGTGTTCCGGGTTTATTATCAGTTTCATCATCGGCTTTCCCCAGGCCACATCGGCCTAACATCACGCTCAAGGGGACGCGCCTGAGCGAGGCTTTGTTCGAATTGCCGGGTTACATTTTCACTACATCGGGCTCGTGGGCTTACTGGCCGGCGCGCCCCTTAGCTTAACGTTAGGCTTAAACAAAAGGGAGGAAAACGACAGTGAGGGGGATTATCATAGGTGCCGGGATAGGTGGTCTTTCCACGGCTATCGCAATGCAAATGCGAGATATCAATGTAAAAGTATTTGAAGCCGCAACAAGCTTGAATCCAATTGGTGCAGGCATTCTTGTCCCACCTAACGCAATGACCATTCTCGACAGATATAACCTTGCGCAACAAGTGTGGGATAGCGGAAACCCTATTGAATCACTGGTAGTTCTGGACTCAGAAGGGAAGAGTATTTCAAGAACACCGGCGCACTATTCGAAAAACGGGAGTATTTATCAAACCGTAGCAATCCATAGAGGTATCCTACAAAAGATTCTATTGAGCGCACTTCTGCCTGACACCTTAGTAACCAACAAACAATGCTTAGAGGTAAACGCGGGCATCAACAGCACTGAGGCGATATTTCGGGATGGCACGAAGGTCTGCGGTGAATTTCTGGTGGGTGCAGATGGTATTCATTCGAAAGTCCGCGAATCCATCTTTCCGGATAGCCCATTGCGGTACTCCGGACAAACCTGCTGGAGAGGAGTGGCGAACCTGACACTTCACAAAAAATGGCTGATGCAACTCACGGAGGCATGGGGTACTGGCCTAAGATTTGGCTTTGTGCCAATTGCGGATGCCCAGGTATATTGGTATGCCACCCAACGAGAAGATGCGGGTGGAGTTGACGATCCCGCGATTATAAAACAACAACTTTTAGACCTATATGGGGGGTTTTTAGATCCAGTTGGGGAAATTATTCTTCAAACGGATTCATCCTCAATTATTCGTGATGACATAAACGATCTGGCCCCCTTGACGTCGTGGTTCTCCAACTCCGTTGTTCTTATTGGGGATGCCGCGCACGCCGCCACCCCTAACCTCGGACAGGGCGGCGCTCAGGCGATAGAAGATTCTTGGGTGCTGGCCGATAAAATTGCAACTTGCGAAGTATTACAGGATGCCTTTAAGAGCTTTCAGGCATCGCGTTTTCCCAAAGTCCAGAAAATCGTGAATGTCTCATGGCAAATTGGAAAAGCCACAAACCTTTCCAATAAAATGGCCTGTGAAATCCGTAATGCTCTGTTTCGTTGCGTCCCATCTTTTATGGCGAAACAACAGTCTCGTTCGATATACAATGTTTCTTATTGAATGCGGTGAAAAATGGCGCCTAACATGGCGTTCGAGAGGGACGCGCCAAAAAGCGGCGCGCCCCTCAACTTTACGTTAGGCAGTACGGAACGCGTTGCCCGAAGCCAACGCACAAATCAAAACAGAGGAAAATGAAATGAAAATACAATTAGGTTGGAAACCATCGCCCAAGCTTGGAAGTATGGAAGGAACGAAGATGAGCAAAATAAAGATGGCGGCAGTAGTGCTGTTTCTGGGCGCAAGCAGTGGAGCACACGCTAATGTCTTGCATTCCGTACTTGGCGGCCAAGTCGTATATGATCCAACCACAAATCTGAGTTGGACATCGAATGCCAATATCAATGGCCCGATGACTTGGAACGAAGCGAACTTGTGGGCCAACACTCTGGTGATCAATGGCGACGGGGACTGGCGTTTGCCTACAAGCGACCAGTGTACTGGTTTCAATTGTACCGGCAGTGAGATGGGCAACTTGTTCTATAACGCACTGGGCTCCTATAATATCGTGATTGGCGGGGGAGGCAGCTTGGTTACATTCACACCCAATTCCAATTACAATCTGTTTTCGAATTTCCAATCCGTCTACTGGTCTAGTACGATCGACGCGCAGAATCCGACTGCTAATGCGATGAGCTTCTTTCCCATCACTGGCCAACAGGGTAGCGGCTTTGTGCTCGATAATAGATACGCGTTAGCTGTTCACGTCGGCAATGTCGCTGCCGTGCCTGAGCCTGGTGCGTGGGCGCTGATGGCTTCCGGCCTCGGCTTGATGGGTTTTCTCGCTAAACGCCATTCCAAGAAAGTGGCAGTGAGACCTACCCCCCGATAGCCTTCAAAGCCCGCGTAGATACCATCTCCCTCTACGAGAGGAGCAAAGAATTAAACGCCTAACATCGCGCTCAAGGGGACGCGCCTTAGCGAGGCTTTGTTCGAGTTATTGGGTTACATTTTTACGGTATCGGGCTCGCGGGCTTACTGGCCGGCGCGCCCCTTAGCTTAAACGTTATACGTCTTGATAGGAGCGGTCATGCGTCGCGTTTGTCTCTTTGCTGTGTTATTGATTTTATTTCAATTGGTCGGTTGCGCTGGCGTCGGAGTTGTTGCGAGTTCTGATCCGCTTACGAAACTGAATGACGCCGAATATTTATTCACGAGGCAGGATCGGCCATTAATCGCAGAAAGATTGATTCGAGAAGCAATCGTTATCTACCAAGAGAAAGATGATCCTCATGGCCTCGGCAATGCTCATCGTGAGTACGCCGACCTCCTACTTTCACCGTCTATTACCGGAAAGTGGGAAAAGTTCTACCGCGAGAACGGGTTCCAAGATAGATCGGTGACTTTTGAAAATAGAAGAGACAAGGCATCTGAATATTACTTAAAGGCTCTCGAATATTATGCGCGCGCTGAATCAAAGCTGCGTGAAGAAAACCGATTTGACTCCTTGACCAACGTCTACTTCAATATGGGTTGGTCATCGTATCGCCTTGATGACCGCACAAAGTCATGCGCCTTCTACGACAAAGCGTTAGAGGCATACACCGAAAACATTAAGCGCAATCCAGAGGCCAAGCCATATTCACCTACTGGTTCAGTTCCAGGAATGATAGAAACCCAGAAAAAGCGGGTGGGCTGTGAGTAAGCCGTATAACATTGCATTCAAGGGGACACGCCTTGGCGAGGCATTTTTCGGTTCATGGGTATCACCAGCGCAGGAGCGTTGTTCTGGCCTCATCGTTGGCGTGCCCCTTAATTTAACGTTGGGCGTCAAAATCAAAAGCCCTTTTTTTTGTAACCAGAGGTAGTCAATCACAATGAGAATCCTTGCTATTATTTACACCTTCGTTGCAATTCTGTTGACCGGATGTGCAACCGGACCTGTACAACCTATGTCTGTTCCTGGGCTTGAAAAATCCAACGTGGTCACTGTGGAAGACCTCCGCCCTTCGAGCGAAGCACAAAAAGAGAATTTCAGCCTTCTAATTAGCAGTGAGGCATATGGAATTTTTAGAGTTCCAGAGTCGGCCACTAACCCAACCGGTGTACGGCTTTTATCGCATCGCGCTTATGAAGCACTTCCGGCACTTGAAAAGAACCCTGTAATCAAGGTTCACCACTTTGTCACCTACGCCAATTTACAGTCACAACTACGCTGGGGTGCTGTTGGTGGCGCCGTTGGGGGTGCGCTTGGCGCAGTGCTCATGAGTCAGCCATCTCCGCCAAAGGGCGAGGTATACACCATTCAGGTAGATAGTTCGATTTTTCAGCAGACTGCAACAGAAGAGCACCGCCGAGCGTTCTACTCGGAGGCGGAGAATCCTTCGAAGACACCGGTCAACGTGATATACATTGAAACTGAAATGTTAGGCCGCAGGATCGCAACGAGATCTCTTGTTCCGCCCCTAAAAAACAAACCGAATCCCACGCTAGCTGAGGTCATTGATATTTGCATTGCAAACCATCTTGCACTGTACAAAGAGGAAGGGCCTGTGGTTGGCGCTACAAGTCGGCTTGCCAATTGATGCCCAACATTGCATTCAAGGGGACACGCCTTGGCGAGGCATTTTTATATTCACGGGTGTCACCAGCGCAGGGGCGTTGTTCTGGCCTCATCATTGGCGTGCCCCTTAATTTAACGTTAGGCCGCAGATTGTGCGCTGATTCAGGCGAGGCTAAGGGAGCATAACAAAGAGCGCTCTTCGTTGCCCGGCACGATGAAGGGGCGCCCCGGGGAATTGCAAGCTCAGAGCTATCCATGAACGGAGTTGGTTCCATCACGCTCACTCCCACCGGCAAAAGTCTCGCAACTGCCTGAGGCAAAATCAATGTGCGCCGGCTCTGTTCGGCAGAAAAGGGGTCAAGCCCATGGGTTCTATCAAAGCATTCAAAAAAACCAATAAAGGGCTCTGGCAAGCAGCGCGTTCCGGGTTTATTATCAGTTTCATCATCGGCTTTCCCAAGCCACATCGGCCTAACATCGCGCTCAAGGGGACGCGCCTTAGCGAGGCTTTGTTCGAATTGTCGGGTGACATTTTCACGGTATCGGGCTCGCGGGCTTACTGGCCGGCGCGCCCCTTAGCTTAAACGTTAGCCCCCTGTCTTTTGAGGCATCCATGATTCTTCGCATCTGGAAAGTTGGTTTGGCCCCGGCAAAGGCTGCCGAGCTGGAGGTCTTCGCAAACAAGTTTTCTCTTCCCATGTTCAGGTCGCAGCCCGGCTGTCTCGGCGTTTTTCAAGATAGTTGTCACCGTTTCTTTCATGCGGCCTGAGCCTGTTGGCTGGCCGATTTTTCCGGGTTGAGCCAAACACTCTGCGGCAATGACCAGTCTCGGATCGAGCGGCTCCAGCGTTGCGGATTTCTGGCCCGTGCCGCTTCATAGATTTCGGTGCGCCGCTTCATGATGTCCTCGGCCTGCGCGCTGTGGCGCTGCTCGGGTGTGACGAAGTTTAACCCGCTGTGCCGGTGCTCGCAGTTGTACCAGCCCACAAAGCGCATCACCCAGGCGCGCGCCTCCTCCAGCGTGGCGAAGCCTTCTGTGGGGTATTCCGGACGGTATTTGCAGGTCCGGAACACGCTC
>JADDKJ010000069.1:0-6312 GCA_033717875.1 Gammaproteobacteria bacterium | reverse complement strand
AGATCAACATCCGCTACGTACCACGGCTCGGTAATGCCCAAGGCTGTCTCAAAAAGCTTTTCACTCATCATGGTCAGGTCACTGGCTGATCAGGGGCGCTACTATATGACTACCCACTCAAATTTCAAAAGAGGCATTTTTTTTGCCCCATTATATGCTTTTATGCGCATAAAAGCATATATAAGATACCTGGAGGAGGATCAATCATGAGCAGTGTCGGGAACCGCTACAGATCATGGTGGCGCCGCGGTGCGGTAATTGCCGCGTTTGTGGCGCTTGCCACAGTCGGCTATGTGAGCGTGCGGCTTGCCCAGCAACAGTTCGGCATTGATACGCTGCCTGATCTGCTGGGCAATGCGTCGCATCCGATGTCGAAGAACGGGCTGCACGTTGAAGACATCGCCGCAGATGCCAAAGGCTACCAGGGAGAGCTCCTGGTGCGGGGCGTTGTGGCCGGCGTGGCGAACGGGGACCCTCAGCTCATCGCCCTGATCGATTCGCGCGAGGCGCGGACTTGCCAGGATCTGAAGTGCGCCAAGTTCTATCTGCCGGTGAGAGTGCCGGGCGACACGCCGAAAGAATGGGAAGAGATCGACGCCATGGGATCCATCGTCTTCGGCACCTTCAAGACGGACCCGCAGCGCCCGCTCCTGCAAGCCGTATCCCTCAAGAACTTCGGCCCGATCCGCTGAGGCTCTCATGAACCTGTGGACATTGGTGTGGCGCAACCTCCTGCGCCGGCGCGGGCGTTTCGTCTTCACGTTGGCGGGCATAAGCATGGGCATGGCCGCGTTCGTCGCATTGATGACGATCGGGCAAGGCCTGACCAAAGAGATCAAGAAGCAAGCACAAGGGTTGGGCGCCAATCTGGTGGTCACGCCCAAGGGCTGGTGTGCCTATGAACAGATCTCGGTGCTCACCGGGGAACAACTGCCCGAGGCGATTCCCATGCCTGAACTTGAGAAGATTCGTGGCGTGGCAGGTGTCAAGAGCGCCATTCCCTATCTCAACGAGAAGACAGCGTTTCGCAACCAACCCGTGCCGGTAATCGGTGTTTGGCCTGAAGAGATGCGCACGTTGCAGAAGTGGGCTATCGAATCGGGACGCTACTTCAACTCTCCGGTCGAACGTGCGGTGGTCGTCGGCTCAGCGATCGCCAAACAATTCAAACTCCAGCCGGGCGACACATTCACCGTGCGTGGCGAGCCGTTGCCCGTGATCGGGGTTCTGCACGAAGCGGGCACCAAGAATGACATCGCCACTTTTATTCCCCTTCCGCTGGCACAACAAATCTACGGCGTGCAGGACAAGGTGTCATTCATCACCGTCCAGGTGACGGACCTCGAACAGATGGAAGCCGTCAGCCTGAAAATCCAGGAAGTTGCCAACGTCGCAGTCGTCTCCGACAAGCAGTTGCTGGCCTCGGTGCTGTCGATTGTGGGCACCGTCGGCGCCGCGATGCAGGCGGTGGCGGCGGTCGGTGTGCTCGCCGCAGCGTTTGGTATCGTCAACACCTTGCTCACCGCGGTCTATGAGCGCCGCCGCGAGATCGGCATCCTGCAGGCGGTAGGCATCACGCGGCGCACACTGTTCCTGGCATTTATGTTCGAATCCGGACTCTACGGATTGCTTGGCGGGATATTGGGCACGGCAATCGGGGGACTCAGCGCCTATCTTTTCGGCCCCTATCTCACCGACAATGCGTTCACAGCGTCGTTGCGTCAGGCGCCGATGCCCACGCTGGACAACGGGACGGTACTTCTCGCATTGGGCTTTTCCGTGTGCCTCGCACTGCTCGCCGGCCTCTATCCTGCCTATCGGGCGGCCAGACTCTCCCCAGTGGAGGCGATGCGTTATGTCTGAGGCCGTCATCGAACTGGAGAAGGTGAGTAAGACCTATGGCAGCGGCAGCGCCGAGACGAAGGCGGTCTCGGAAGTCTCCATGACCGTCGAACATGGCGGCTGGGTCGCGATTATGGGACCGTCCGGTCATGGCAAAAGTACACTGCTGCAACTCATTGGAGGCCTGGACCGCCCCAGCGATGGCCGCATCGTAGTAGACGGGACTGAGCTAGGCACGCTCGGCGCCACTGAACTGGCGGCCTTGCGCGCCCGAAGAATCGGGTTCGTGTTCCAGCTCTTTAATCTGTTGCCGCATCTTACAGCCCTGGAAAACATTGAAATTGCACTATGGCTCGGCGGCACCAAGAATACCAATGGACGCGCCATGGACTTGCTGGAACGCTTTGGCCTGGGAGACAAGGCCCGCCACCTGCCAGGCATGCTCTCTGGCGGCCAGCAACAGCGCGTCGCAATCGCCCGAGCCCTTGCCAACGATCCAGGTATTCTTCTCATGGATGAGCCCACAGGCAATCTGGACTCCGCCTCCGAAGGCGACCTGCTGACATTGCTCAGTGATCTGAACGCGGCGGGCAAAACACTCCTCATGGTGACCCACAACCCAGTGGTCGCTCAATGCGCCCATCGGGTGCTGCACGTCAAAGACGGCAGGATCGTCGCGGATGCACGGAATCGTGAACATTAGCGTGCTTTGTAAAAGGTCAAGATACGCGATACTGCTCATTGTCCTCTGCGCCAGTTTCAATACGCACGCGCAAACGGTAGCGGCACCGGCGCTCACGTTCGCGGCCATGGATGGCCAGAAGATCCGCCTGTACGACCTGCGCGGCAAAATCGTGCTCATAAATTTCTGGGCAACGAGCTGCGGGATCTGCCTGAAAGAAATGCCGGATCTGATCGCAGCCTACCAGCACTATCGCAGCCGAGGGTTCGAGGTAATCGCAGTGGCCATGCGATATGACGAACCCGAAAAAATACGCGAGTACATCCGCAAGCAGGGTGTGCCGTTTCCCGTGGCCCTCGACCGGGATGGCGCCCTCGCGCGCGAGTTCGGACAGGTCAACGGCACACCGACGACGTTCCTCATCGACAAGTCCGGCAGGCGCATCTCCAGGACAGTGGGTGTGATCAACTTCAAAAAGCTGCGCGCCTTTCTAGAGGCGCAATCATGAACCGGCTGCCGTGCCCACCGGGGCATGGGCGGCATGTGATAGGAGTTTTTATGGTTAAATCCTTCCTCAAGTATCTCGTTCTTCTCAGGCTTCTCCAGTCCGGTTTCGCGCAGGCTGCCGGCGGCGAACCCTTGTCGCCCGACGAAGCCTTCAAGTTCAAGATTTCGGTCAAGGGGCCGCACACACTGATCGCCGAATTCCTTCCCGCGAAGGATCACTACATTTACAAGGACAAGGTGCGTTTCGCGGTGAAAAACCAGGGTGGCGTACTGATCCGTCAGATTCATCTGCCCACGGGCAAAATCAAGAACGACCGATTCCCCGGCACCATGGAGATGTAGAAAGAGCCATTCCAGGCCGAGCTCGTGCTGGATCGGTCTCTCAAGGCGAAAAAAATCACGCTACTCGCCACTTACCAAGGGTGCAACGAAAAGCTGGGACTCTGCTATTCCCCGATTGAGAAATCGGTTGGTCTGGTGCTGCCATAGGCGGGGGTAAGCTTCCCAGTCTACAGACAGTATCGAGAGGACGTGTCAATCGATGGAACTGGATTGATCGCGCAAGGTAATTCGAAATGTTGTGCAATCGTCGGTGGACTTTACTTCAATTCTGCCGCCATGCACATCCACGATGGATTTGACGATAGCCAACCCAAGCCCTGTCCCTTCGCCGCCGCGCTGTCTTGAAGGATCGACACGGTAAAAGCGGTCAAACAATCTTGGCAGGTGCTCGGGGGGTATAGGGGCACCGGGATTTTCGATAACAATGCCGATCTCATCGCGGGGACTGGATTCAAGTTTTACCCGTACAGTCTGGCCGGCGGGCGTGTGGCGAATCGCATTAGACAGAAGATTGCTCAGTGCTCGCCGTAACATCAACCGGTCACCCGAGACCGTGGCAGCACCTTCCAGCGCCAGTGTCACATGGCGTTCATCCGCCCAGACTTCGTAATACTCGAAGAGCGATTGTACTTCCTTGTCCAGATCGACGGCCGTCGCGTTCAGCGTGTATAGGCCGTTGTCCGCCTGCGCCAGAAAGAGCATGTCGCCGATCATCTGTGCCATGCGTTCGAATTCTTCGATGTTGGAGTAGAGGGTCTCGCGATATTCGTCGAGGCTGCGGGCCTGGGAGAGGGCGACCTGGGTTTGAGTCATCAGGTTAGTGACGGGCGTGCGCAGTTCATGCGCGATATCGGCGGAAAAATTCGAGAGCCGGATAAACGCCTCTTCCATGCGTTCGAGCATTTCGTTGAACGAAACCACAAGATCAATGAGTTCCCTGGGTACCGTTTCGGGAGGCAGTCGAGCATTCAAATCGTTTGCGCTGGTTTGGCGGATTTGGGCGACGATACGGCGCAGGGGCGCATGTCCCTGCCGTACTGCGATCCATCCCATGAGGCTCATGACGGCGACACCGCTCGCGATCACCAGCCACAAGGTGTGACGGAATTCGTTGAGAAAGTGGAGGTGGTGGTTGATCGCCACTGCGACTGCCACCGTGTAAGACGGGCCGTGTGCGGCCCCGTCATTATCCATGCGCTGTATCAGTACGCGGTAGTGGTTGTCACCATCGCGCCACTCCCGTGTTGAACCGCCAGTGTTGCCAGCAATCGCCGTGTTGGCAATGATGGACAGGTCTGGGTTGGAACTGGCATAGATCGTTCGTCCGTCATGCGCGGCGATGTACAGCGATGCGCTGTGGTGTCCGATCAGAATGTCGCTGAATCTGCGTTCAATGACCCGAAGATCGTCTTCGGAGCGGACGGCGGACAGGGCTTTTTTAACGCTTTGGGCGATGGCCTTGAGTTCGTTGCTATCCTCCACGCTGAAATGACTTTGGATGGAGCGGTCGATGATCCAGCCGAATACCGGGAACACGATCGCCGCAGCGATGCCGAAGAGTAGCGTGACACGCAACGCGAGGGATGGTGGACGCCGTGCAGGATGCACAAGTGTCGCGGGAGCCAGGGATGGTGTGAGCGACCGCTGCATCAGCCGCTCAGGATTCGTCAGAGACATCGAGCATGTAGCCCATGCCACGCACGGTATGGATGAGCTTGAGTTCGAAGCCGTCGTCGATCTTCGCCCGCAGGCGGCGGATGACGACGTCGACGACATTGGTGTCGCTGTCAAAATTCATGTCCCACACCTGTGAGGCAATGAGGGAACGGGGCAGCACCTCACTCTGGCGGCGCATAAGCAGTTCCAGCAGGGCGAATTCCTTGGCGGCAAGATGAATGCGTTGCCCGGCGCGGCTGACGCGGCGGCGCGCCAAATCGAGTTCGAGGTCGGCGATCTTGAGCGTCGTTTCGGTTGGCGGGACTGCGCCGCGCCGTAGCAGGGTACGCACCCGCGCCAGCAACTCGGCGAAGGCAAAGGGTTTAACCAGATAATCGTCGGCGCCGAGTTCCAGACCTTTGACGCGATCATCCACGTTGTCGCGCGCGGTGAGAAACAGCACCGGGACTTGGTTGCCCGTCTCGCGCAGCGATTTCAGGACTCGCCAGCCGTCGACATCAGGCAGCATGACGTCGAGGATGAGCAGATCATAATGCCCGGTCATCGCCAGATGTTGCCCGTCCAGGCCGTTGCGGGCGAGGTCCACCACAAAACCGGCCTCGGTCAGCCCTTGCCGGAGATACTCGCCGATCTTGCTTTCGTCTTCGACAATCAGAAGTTTCATCAGGGATCCACATAAGGTGATGCGAAGCCAGTCTAGCGCTGGCAGGCTGCCCGCAAGATGACAAGACGATTACAAAATTGTAATGCACCTGTCACGCCAGGGACAGAGGGCTGAGGCTATATTGCGTCATGTCTACTTACTGGAGGACAGACCGAGATGAAACGTATTCCCCAACCCCTCCTTATTTTACCGAATCTGCCACGTCGGCGATTTCTCCAAGGACTAGCCGTAGGCGGCGTCTTGCTGGGATTGTCGCCCTGGCTCAAACCGGCCTGGGGGCGGGAGTCATTCGGGACGGCCACCGGGACCGCCAAAGAGCTTATCGGCACCGAGTTCGACCTCACGATCGCCGAAACGCCGGTCAATTTCACCGGCGTACCGCGCATGGCCAAATTGGCTCTTTTGAAATTCGAGTGGGTTAGCGCGCCACATGGGGATTAAGCTTCGAGAAGTCGAGCTTTCCGGCGATCAGGAAGATCACGGTACGGATCGTGCTGAATTTGCCGTAGCCGCGCGCCTTGCGCTTGGCGGATTGAAACAGCCCATTGAGTGCCTCCAGGAAGCCGTTGGTCTGGCGGGTCTGGGCCCAGGCAACAAT
>JADDKJ010000068.1:0-6598 GCA_033717875.1 Gammaproteobacteria bacterium | reverse complement strand
TGCCAAATCCAACCCAATCGTTGTAATCTTCATCTCGGTCTCCTCTCCTTTCGTTTCGATGGTTTGTTACAGCTCCATCGTGGCGCATTCGACGCCGATTTAGAAGGGGGAGGAGACCATCACATCATCCTACCGGGCTGATGACGTCAGGTCAGAACGTGGTGTACACCAGATTTGACAATAACTCCTGGGCGTTACTCAAGACCCAAGGTTTTCTTTAACACAGGCAGCACATTTTTATCAAAAAACACTTCCTTCGGGATTTAATGACGGTGCCCGCAGGCATAGTGATCGCAAGCGTATAAGGCATGCTTGATGTCTCCGTGCGCAGAATAGAAGTGGCCCCATTCGTTTGAACAGTGGCCTGAGTTTTTTAAGTGGAATCTCTGCTGATCCCCCCGCGTCAGAATAGTTGTCACTGTTTTCTGTAACCCCAAGAGAGAAGGCGGTGGGGCGGAAAGTGACGAGAGATGTCGAGGTATTCGGAAGATCTGAAGCAGTCTGTTTTGAGGAGGATGATGCCGCCGGAGAGCCGGTCGGTGGCGGAGCTGTCGCGGGAGACGGGCATCACGGAGACGACGTTGTACAATTGGCGCAAGGTAGCCAGAGAAGCGGGGTCAGTGATGCCGGGTGGTGGTAAGCGTAAGGCCGATGACTGGGATACAGCGGCCAAGTTTGCGGTGGTGCTGGAGACGGCCGGCCTGAATGAAGAGGGGCTGGCGGCGTACTGCCGGAGCAAGGGTTTGTACGTTGAGCAGGTGCGCTTCTGGCGTGCGGCCTGCGAGCAGGCCAATGCGCGTCGCGATGTGGAAGCGGCGGACCAGGCGCAGCGGCACAAGGCGGATCGCCGGCGCATCAAGGAGCTGGAGCGCGAGCTCCATCGCAAGGAGAAGGCACTGGCGGCGGCCTTGCCCCCCGCGCCTTTCATGTTGGTGTCGCCGCCGGATTCCAGCGTCAGCTCCATCAATTGTTGGGCTTCATTTCATTCGCGGCCCATACCTACCGGGCTGCGCGTGGTCTGCTGCGCGGCGGTGAGAGTGAGGTCGCGGACTGCGTCGATGGTGAGGCCGGCATCGGCCACGGCCTGGCTACCGATGAGGGTGACATCGCTGCCATCGGCGTTGCCGTGGCCACCGTTCGAATGCAAGGTTAGGCTCATAATATATCGGACTATTTTAGCTGATGCGCGGCATCCCATTCTTGGGTTAGTTGCTTGGCTTTACTGATTTGTTCTTCTGTCATTTCCTTCTTTACTTCATCAAGTACCCCACGAACACGCCATTTCAATTGCATATTGGGTGAACGCTGTGTGTAGAAACGCGCGAGATCGAGCCACTTGTACGCTTGCACAATATCCTTCGAGACACCTTCGCCTTTCCAGTACGAGACGCCGATATTGAGCATGGCAGTGAGGCTGCCTTTCTCGGCGCCACTGTGATAGAGCTTTACGGCCTTCTGTTTGTCTTGTTTTACTCCAAGGCCGCCATCGTACATGTACCCGAGATTGGTATAGGCCTCAGCGTACCCTTGTTCTGCGGCTTTTTGATACCACAGAACCGCTTCGGTATTGTCTTGCGGCACACCCTCACCGTACTGATACATTGACCCAAGGCTATTTTGTGCTGCGGCATGGCCTTGCTCTGCTGCTTTTCGGTACCACGCCGCTGCCTCGCTTTGACCCTTAGTTGTTCTCTGCCCTCGGTCGTAGGTGGCTCCGAGCAGAAACTGCGCGTTAGTGTCGCCTTGGTTGGCTTTGGTTCGCAGTTCATCAATTGACACACCGCCACCGTTACTCATGCCCGCACAGCCGGACAGCAAAAGCATGAGCGGAAATACGCACTGCGCTAAAACATAACCTTGTACTTTCTTCACGGTGTTCACCTGTGTGTTGATGATCCTGACAGCCTGATGTCGTCATCGGCTGTCAGGGTCACGTTGTTGCCCGCTTTGGCATGACTGCCTTGAATTGTCAGATCGGGGTCCTGACCCGCGCTGGGTTACCCATCAGATAGCTGAGTCATTTTCAGTCAACGGCAACGCTGGAATGGCATGCTATTCAACGGCGCGGGCGTGGTGGCGATCTTGCCATCGGCACCTACCATGAACTTGCGCACCTCAACGCCCTGGCACATACCGCCACGAAACTTCATGAAGGTGTCGTAATCCTGCCCCGCTTCAGGGGTGAATATCACATGGCTCGGGCCGCAGCGTTCCCATGTGCCATTGGCATTTTGTACCTGCCAATACATTTTTACGGTGAGGGGTTGGCCTGCCGGAATAGCATATTCATGGTAGGAAAAGGGCATGTCATCGGTGGCTGGCATGCCGATTTTCTTGTTACGCGCCAAGTAAGAAAAACCTCCGGCAGCGGCATGAATAACGGGGTGGCTGTTGCCGTCGCAGATATCGCCAAGATAAAGGTGGGCCGAGGTGCCGTGAAAGACGCGGAGGCGGGCGTGTTGATCTGGGTTAAAAGTGAGCGGTGCTTGTTCGGTAGCGGCGCAACTGGAAAGCATGCCGCCTATAAACAACAAAATGATAAATGGAAATGCCCATCTGGATTTTTTCAGCATCGTTACCGTACCTGTTTGAAATAGTCAATTATTTCAGGGGAACCACTATCAACTTGATGCCAACTGTTTGGGCCAAGTCGTGTAGCTCCTCCCGCGCTTTGGTATCCGCGACCAAATACACGGTGCCTGCTGTTTTTTTGTTCTTGAGTTCCTTTAGCGCGGCCTTGACTGTGGCTGCATTGACCGCATCACTGTCGCCGACGACGCCTATCGTGACAGGCTTTTCAGACGAGAGGATTTCCACCAGCGCGTCAATGGCGGTCGATGAGCCAAATTCAAGCGAGGCAATCATGAGCTTTTCAGAAATGATGTTATCGGGGCTGGGCACATCGATGAAATACATGTTTTGCGGTCCAGACACGGCTGAAATTTCTTTCATCTGCCGGTCTTTGATGGGTACGCCCTGCATGGCTCCGGTTGTTGCGCAACCCGAGGTGAATATCAGCACGAGCATGGATAAAACGGCAATGCGGGGGAGGGTTCTCATGGCGTGGTTTTCCGGTTGCTTTTCAGTGATTGGCAGGGCCGACTCTGCCTTGCTGCGCTATGGCTGACAAGCGCGCGCCTTGGGGTAGGCTTTGCAATAATGGCTATTCAGGCGGCGATTGATGTCGCGCTTGGGAATCAGGTGGGCGTTTTCGGGTTTGCAGGCTTGGCGGTTTGGATTGCCTTCGCACATGCTTCCCCTGTAGCCCGGTGCAAGCTTAAAGCCATCATTAAACATGCAAGCCTCCCCATACGCCGTATTTTCAACTTCCTCCTGATAACTGCGCCCCGTTTCGAGCCTTAGATGGCCAAACGGATCTACCATTCCACACTCCAGCATCGCTTTAACAACATCCTTTTCCTTTGCCCCTAATTTCTGATAGCGTTCGTGGATTTCATGATATCGAAACCCCGCGACATTGCATCCAGCAAGAACCATCATGGTGATGGACATCACCAAGAAACCGCTTTTCATGGTTTATTCTCCGATGGAGCTAGAGGTATAACAGGAGGGACAGGAATCAGCTGGGATGGTTCGCCATCCCAGAGCGCATCACAGCCCGGTCTCTTGCCAATATCGCCATAACAATTATGGCTCGTGTCCTTCTGCATCGTAACCGCCCTCACCCACTCCTGAAATTCACTACTCCCCGCAGGAATCGTTCCTCCCGTAGGCGGGTTGCCGCCAATCAAGCCACCCACCGGGTCGGCCACATGATTCATGTACTGCAACACCGTGCCGGATTGCTGCTCCTCGGGCATGGCAGAGCGGTTTTGAAGATTGCTCAATAGCCCATCGGCCTGCTGCGCATTGTAGGCCGGACCAAAGAAGTTCACGGTAGTGCCGCTCAAGCTGCCTTGGGCATTAGGACTGTTGGTCAGGGATTCCATTGCATTGCCAATGGTCATGGAACCACGGCTATGCCCGTCCAGTTGCAGGTCGCTCTGGCCGTATTGCAGCATCATGTCCAGGGCTGTCCCATTAAAAATTCTTTTTCAAAACAAACTGAAGGGACGAATCGCCCCATCCTGCTTTTTTGCGCAAAGCTTTCACGCTGGTATCCTTAAAGCTCTTTTTGGCGTTGTTGAGCATATTGAGAGCGAAATGGCGAACCATTGCCATATTGTGGGGAGCGTTGTCCTTGCGCACACGGGATTGATCTTCATTGAAAACGACATCGAGCGTCCAATGAAGCGTGTTTTCCACTGGGCTGGCATTCAGGATGCTACTCAACTTCACTCTTTCTTGTTACTTCGGATGGATTGGCATGACGGTAAATCTTGATTGATTTGGTGATCACAAGTATAAAATCTACCATATTTTATGTCGTGAAAAACAAAACCATTTTCAAGCATGCATTTTTCTGTTTCTATAATATTTTTCCTTTTTATTCCATGATGATAACCACAACCCTGGAACAGGAATTTCCTTACCTTATCCTGGCTATAGCCAGGCTTTTTCCAGTGCTCCCATTCCTGAGGGTGGGGTTTGTCGAAATCTTTCCATGCGCCACATCCACTGATAAGAGTTAATGAGATAATTATCAAACTTAATATATCAAATGTGCGCTTCATGGCGATTCACTTCTATTTTTGGGTAGGTCTTGTTACTTGTATCGAGATGCTTTTTTGATCTGTTCCCCAGTATTGATCAGATTCCTTCTCTTTGGAGTTCGGCCCATAACTCCCATGCGCCCCCACAAATCCATCCGGCCCGCTTATGCCTCCGGTGGGCGCATTGCCGCCAATGAATGTTCCCACGAAATCATCTTTAAAAGTACTCCCGCACCTGGTTGCGCCGCAACATCCGCTTACTGATCTCCCGATGCTTCTCGTCAAAGCAAACGACATGGAACACGCTCTTTGCCAAGTCCAACCCAATCGTTGTAATCTTCATCTCGGTCTCCTCTCCTTTCGTTTCGATGGTTTGTTACAGCTCCATCGTGGCGCATTCGACGCCGGTTTAGAAGGGGGAGGAGACCATCACATCAACTTACCGGGCTCACTTTTGCCTATCGCCGCGAATGGACTGGCATGACGGTAAATCTTGATTGATTTGGTGATCACAAATGTACACTCCCCCATATTTTATATCATGGAAAACAAATCCGTTTTCCAGCATACATTTATCCTCTTTTTTCATCTCATCCCTTGTGCTTTGGTAAGAAAAACCGCATTCCCGATACAGGAATTTCCTTACCTCATCCTGGGTATAGCCAGCTTTTCTCCAATACTCCCAAGGGAATGGGGTCGGTTTATCGAAATCCTTCCAGGTACCGCATCCGTCTATAAATATCAGTGTAAAAGTAATAAAAAGTAATTTTCTATATGGCCATTTCATGGTGAGTTCCTCTTATGGGTTGGCAGGGGGTGTTACGAGTATCGACTGGCTTTTTTGTCCGCTTCCCCAATAGGGGGCAGATTTATCGTCTCGTTTATTCGGCCCATAACTCCCATGCGCCCCCACAAATCCATCCGGCCCGCTTATGCCTCCGGTGGGCGCATTGCCGCCAATGAATGTTCCCACGAAATCATCTTTATGCGTGGATTGAAATACCTGTGCCTGGCCTGATGTGATCTGGCCTGCATTGTTCTTCACGTTAGGGGCATTTCCGGCGGAGCCGTTGAGCTGGATCGTGGTGATAGGGATATTCCCAACTTTATCTGATTTCATCTCGCCGGTGAAGTTTTCAATGGTGATGCCGCCGCGGCTGCCCCCCGCGTCAGAATAGTTGTCACTGTTTTCTGTAACCCCAAGAGAGAAGGCGGTGGGGCGGAAAGTGACGAGAGATGTCGAGGTATTCGGAAGATCTGAAGCAGTCTGTTTTGAGGAGGATGATGCCGCCGGAGAGCCGGTCGGTGGCGGAGCTGTCGCGGGAGACGGGCATCACGGAGACGACGTTGTACAATTGGCGCAAGGTAGCCAGAGAAGCGGGGTCAGTGATGCCGGGTGGTGGTAAGCGTAAGGCCGATGACTGGGATTCAGCGGCCAAGTTTGCGGTGGTGCTGGAGACGGCCGGCCTGAATGAAGAGGGGCTGGCGGCGTACTGCCGGAGCAAGGGTTTGTACATTGAGCAGGTGCGCGCCTGGCGCGCGGCCTGCGCGCAGGCGAACGCGCGGCGCGATGTGGAAGCGGCGGACCAGGCGCAGCGGCACAAGGCGGATCGCCGGCGCATCAAGGAGCTGGAGCGCGAGCTCCATCGCAAGGAGAAGGCGCTGGCGGAGGCGGCGGCCTTGCTGGTGCTGGCAAAAAAATATCGGGCGCTCCCGCAGCAGGACGAGGACGTATGACCGAGCTGCCGGAGCGCCGGACGATGATCGAGGATATCAAGCAGGCACGGACCCAGGGAGCGGGTCTGGAGCCGGCGTGCGAAGTGGTGGGCATCAGCCTGCGCACCTACCGCCGCTGGATGCGCGGTGGCGAGATCGAGGCGGATGGCCGCCCGACGGCGGCACGCCCACAGCCGGCCCACCGCCTGAGCGAGGCGGAGCGGGACGAGGTGCTGCGCGTGTGCAACGAGCCGCGCTTTGCCAGCCTG
>JADDKJ010000067.1:0-6703 GCA_033717875.1 Gammaproteobacteria bacterium | reverse complement strand
TAGGGGCCGAATCTCGTCAATACACCACCGAATAACTCAACCAACACATTCGTAACATGCAGCGGATTTTTCGCGGGTATGGAAATGTGATGAATCATCGATCAATGCTCCTTGTAGAGGCCCAACGAGGCTGTAGAAAAACTATCACAAACCAACTTTGCAAGAAAAACAGGGGTACAAAAACCCCTCCCAGTATGCCGATCGTGGCTTGTGGCGCGCCCTATGAGGTCGAATTTTTATCAAACGTTGCATTAAAATTCTCCGTGGGGTTTTTCTACAGCCTCAACGTCTGACATAACCGGCGGGCGCTGCGCGGCTTCATCGCGCAGCGTCCGTGTTGATGGATGGGTTGGGCCTATCGGGCTCCTTCATTCGCATCTTCAACCAGCGTTTGATGTGCCATTCACGGTTGCTATTCCGAAAATCAAGCCAGTCAAAATACAGATAACCACCCTCTGATCGCAAACTCGGGACGCGGATGTAGCCAGTAAAGCCATTTAATCGTTCAGGGTTGCGAAAACTGGTTCGAAAAACCAGATCGCCGGTGACTGTGAATTTTGAAATGACGATCTTCCTAGGCTCTTCTTGATGAGTGACAAACCAAACATCTTCATCATCGCAAAGCACCCTGACTCCCATGTTGAATTGGGCGGTCTGTGAGTATGGTGCTGGTTTATTCCCGGAGTTGTCCTTAACGAATCGCTGGCCTTGCATGTAATCGTCGGGATCAGCGGGCCTGAACAGACTTTTACATGCTCCCTCGCGCTTTTTATCGAATACAAAGCTTGACCAGTCATCGCCGATAGCTGTGCGATCTGGTGTGTAGTCTGTGGTTTCAAGGATCTCCGGGGAGCCTTCTATCGGCACTGGCAACACCATTTGCGGCAATGGTGCGCGTGGGGGGCGGCAGTCATCTCGCCTCCGCTCATTGCGATAACTGTTCTTGTATTGATAGCGCCACTCGCCATAGTCTCTTGGGATTTCGCGCTGGATGAATCTAGCGGACGATTTTTCCTTTTGAGCAATCGTCTCCTGAACTTCTTCGACTGCCATGTGGTCTTTCAGTTTGTTCTCTTCGGCGAGTGACAGATTGGCGATCTTCAAGGCACGCGGGGCCTGATCTTCTGGAACTGTCTGCCATTTGGTCTGGGACTTGGTGTCGTATTGAAGGTAGATGAATGGCAATTCGGTGCAGCCATGAATGCGCTCTGTCTCTTTGGTAGGGCGGGCCGACAAGACAAGATATGGAATTCCATCTATCAAGTCCAGGAGCACAGGGGTGAACGATGGATCGCCTTGCCAGTCAATTAGTCTTCCGGTATCCGGGTTTTTGAACTGTAGATGGTGGCTACTCAGCTTGTCCTTGGAAACTGAGAAACCACTTCCGGCATCGCCTATCGAATGCTTGAAAGTGAAACTCACCATCCGCTCGACTCTGATCCGTCGACCATCCTGGAGTACTACATCCTCGCTCCAGCGCTTAGGGGGCGTGGGTTCCGTTTGCTGAATGTCCTGAGAAAAGAGGTGGTTTTTGATCTTCTCCAGCGACGTTTGCCATACCGATAAGTGCGCCTTCAGGGCATCGCTTGTTCGTATCGGTTGAGGCGAGGCGCGCTTCCATAGCACGACCGGTCCGAGTGGGTCGTTCCGTTGGCTTACGCGTATGTATTCGCTGTTCAGAACGGTGACTATGAGTTCGCCCTTGGACGAATCTTTATCGCTCGAAATGTACTTTCTCTCGGTTTGATCTTGCGATACGAGCTTGAAAGTTTTCCCTTTATTGCTCGTGTCGCCGTACATGGAAAAAATAACAGAGTCATCCTCAACGACGAGCATAGTGATAGCAAGATATGCCCCCATCGCGATGAAACTTCGTGCAATCTCTTTCGCATCCTTCCGTGGAGCCGACTCCAATATAGAGCGTTCCGTTGCCTCGATATCTGCTACCCACGTTCCATTGAGGTTGCTTCCATTGCTTGCCGGAGCTTCAACAGAAAGCAGTACGCACAACAACAAGACAAGGAATTTCATCTTCGCAATTATTTGAGGAGAGACACCTAGATAGGCCCAACGTGCGAATTAAGGGGCACGCCAACGACGAGGCCGGAACAACGCCCCAACGCTGATGAAATCCATGCCCAAAAAATGCCTCGCCAAGGCGTGTCCCCTTGAACGCAATGTTAGACCGCTTGCCTCAGTGACTCTGCAATAATTTCTGGGTGCTTGAAGGCAATTTGTATAAGTGCTTGAGCTGCGCCAGAGGGTTGACGACGTCCTTGCTCCCACTCTTGCAATGTGCGTGCAGAAATATGCAAAGCTTGAGCAAACTGTGACTGAGAGAGGCCAGTTTTGAGGCGAGCAGCAGCTACCTCATTAGGGGCGACCTGGGTGGCGCGAGCAGCTTTTCCAGCCTTCATTTCACGAACCGACTGCAGAAGCTTTTCACCAAGTTCTTCGCCTGTCATTACTTTGCGCTTATTCATTTTCAATGGCTTCCCGAATAGATTTCAGTATGTGAGGCGGGATGTTTCCGCGAACACTCTTTGCATATATGACCAATAGCCATAATTCACCATTGGTAAGTCGAGTGAAGTAAATAACACGGACACCACCACTCTTGCCTTTTCCCGACCTGCTCCAGCGCACTTTACGGCAACCGCCACTACCTGGAATAACATCTCCTACTTCTGGATGGGCGGACAACCAGGCACAGAAGGCACCTCGTTCTTCCTCTGTCCAGAGGTCTTTGGCATCTGCCGCAAAGGTTGGGGTTTCTACAATCGTAAACATTCAGAGAATCTACGTCATTGACGTATTATTGTCAAGTCTTCTCAAAGGTCTAACGACGCTGTAGAAAAACCCGTTTCTGAATACCCTCTTCAGTCTCGGTGTCGATTTTTTTGAGATAGGCGTCCATCAGTCTCGCTCGATTTTTTGATTGAGCTCGTTCGTTCCTATGCAAACATAGCCCTTTGAGACGTATATCCAACGCAATACAGCATGGATAACGGTTGTTCATGCCCTTGCATAACCATGATGTGCCAGTTTCTCAATATTGTGCATCAGGCAATACAGCTTCCACTGTCCGTCCACCTTGGCTCTGCCGCGCAGGGTGAATCGGTTCAGCCGCTTGTTGCCGCGCAGATTGCCGAATACCGGCTCGACGGTGGCGAAACGCCGGGTGATCATCTCCTTGCCCAGGGCGGAGTCAATCTTGACTTTCATCCGGTCGGCGTGGCTCTCCCGTCCCGGCCGTTTGCCCTGGAAGAAGGCGACTTGGCGCGTTTTCGTTTTTTCGGGGGTGCGCAGGCATTCATGGCGGCGATCGCAGGGCACGCAGTCTTGCTGGGCGCCGGCGAATTTCATCGCTGTTCTGCCGCCGAGGGTGCAGTTCGAGCCGTTCCTGTACAAGCGCTTGCCGGCGGGGTAGAGGCAGTGTGTGTGGTCTTCGGCAAGCGTGAAATCGGTCGGCGTGTAGCACGTTGTTTTCTTGGGTTTCTTTGTCTTGTCCCACAACGGGTCCGGTTTGGCTTTATGGATGTCTTGATCGGCATAACGCTCATCGCGCTTACGGTAGCCATTATCAGGAATATAGGCGTCGATCTGTTGGCCGGCAAGTGCCTTGAGATTGGCTTCGGAATGATAACCCGAATCGGCCGCAATGACGGTCGTGGTTGTCCGATACGCGTCGGTGGCCGTGACCACCGGCAGCAACAGTTCCTGTTCCGATCCGGTGCCATGAGCTTGGGCATCGACGATGATTTGCGTCTTCTCATCCACCGCCGCCACGCCGGTATAGCCTTGAACAACGCCTTTGCCGGTGGCCATCTTGGCCGATTCGTTGTCGGTGCGGTTGGATAGGCGCACCCCGCCTTTGGCACCTTTGCGGTCTTCGGTGTTTTTGTCCAACCACTCGCGCAGTTGCCGAGCTTCTTTCTGCAGCCGCGCCAGTTTCCTGGCCTCACGCGCCGCCACGGCAGCAAAGCTGGGTGCGGTATCCGCCTGGCGGTGTTTGTCCAGCATCTTCCGGGCGGCGGCTTCCATCTTGGCCACCTGGCGTTGGTAGTCGGCCCGCTTGCCCGATTTGGCCTTGCTGGCGTTGGACGGCAGCTTGACCCCATCGATGGCGAACATCTCACGCCCGATGAGTCCTTGCCGGTCGCAGATCACCAGGACCTGGGCAAAGAGCTTGGCCACCGTCTCGCCCAAGTCGGAGACGAACGCGGCCAGCGTCGTGAAGTGCGGCTGGCTGTCGCCCGAGACGGCGATGAACAGGACATTCTCGCGGCACGCCGCCTCCATCTTGCGGCTGCTGATGATGCCACGGCTGTACGCCAACAATATGATCTTGATGAGCGCGGCGGGATCGAAGGCGGGGGCACCTTCAATGTCGTTCTTGTAACGGGAATGGAAGTCCGAGAGGTCGAGCTCGTGATCGACCAGGTGGCAAAGCGCGTGTTCAAAACTGCCGGGGAGCACTTGCCGGTCGAAATCGACAGGCAGAAGTTTTAGACCTTTGTGAACCGGTTTATAGCGTGCCATTTTCGCCACCGTCTGCATTCAATGCCGTAGAGGGATTATGCCAGATCGGAGAGCGGATTTTTCACAAGAAGGGGGTTTTTCTGCAGCCTCAACGTAAGAATTAAGGGGCACGCCAACGACGAGGCCGGAACAACGCCCCTGCGCTGAGATACCCATGACCAAAAAATGCCTCGCCAAGGCGTGTCCCCTTGAATGACGTGTTAGCCCCATGCAGTGCGAATGACATTGCCTATTGATCCTTGTCAGGTGCAAGCTCTCTTGCCAGAGGACTTAGCACTGCGGCTGTTAACGTGGCGCAGAAGGCTGCGAGTTCGACGAGTGAATCAGACTGGCCACCATATGTCTCAACCATCTTCTTAACTCGCGCCATCATTGTAGGAAGCAGAGCCGCATGATATTTAGCAAGAAGACGAAAACGCTGATGTGTATTGTCGCTTCTCTCAGAGGTTGGAATATACGAGAGCGCATTCTGATACAACTCTCCGATCTCCTTCCCGGCTTTGGCGTGAAGATTAAAATCAGTCGCCATAAAGCTCAGAGTTGCCAAATCAGCGGAATAGGACGTAGCAGATATCGACTCGGATAATAATTCCTTGTGGGTTATCAATTTGTTTCGGAACAGCACGATTCGAGATAGATGAGATAGATGCTGGTCATCGAGTTTCTTCTTTAGTACCTGATCAGACTGAAGGGCATCGTTCACGTGGTTTATCCATTCGTGAAGTGCCTTGCATATTACGCGAACCTCTTGAACCAATTCGCGGTGTTGATTCAGGACTTGCGCCTCTGAAGACGTCAAATGATATGCCTGCCGTCCAGGACGAGAACTAATTTCTTCGAGCGTGGGGCGTAACAGCGCTGCCTGCAGGACCGCCTTTCTGGCGATGTTGATCAGGCACGCGAGTTCATCAGCTTCCTCCCAGAGACGACCATAGAGAGCCGCTTTTTTTAGAAGGCTGGTCGACACATCGCGCGATCTTGGATTAGCAAGCGATCTGCATTGGTCAAGGGCACGATGGATCGACTCTACGTGAGGGAGGAGCGTGTCGATTAGGGATGGTGGTTTCATGTTCACGTGCAGGCTGGGCTCAGGGGGCTAACGAGGCTGTAGAAAAACTCTCTGAAATGCCGAGAAGGCGAAAATCAGTGGATAGCAAAACCCCTCCGTGGGGTGAGATCTCTGAATACAGAGCATCTCAGGAGGTCGAAATTTTTCCGCGTTCATAAAAATTCCCTGTCCAGAGGTTTTTCTACAGCCTCAACGCACAGCTAAGGGGCGCGCCGGCCAGTAAGCTCGCGAGCCCGACACCGTGAAAATATTACCCCAAAACTCGAACAAAGCCTCGCTCAGGCGCGTCCCTTTGAGCGGCGTGTTAGAACGCGGTGGCGCGCTGAACGATGTATGTGAAAAGAACACGGTACTTGATGCCACCTTGGTTTTTGAAAACTCTGCCAGAACCACTGTACCTGAACCCTTTGCCCTTGAAAAGATTCGGTGCGCTGGCATTGCCTTGGGACGGTGAGAACCCGATGCCCGTGAGGCATGGCCTGGGCGAAACCGGCACCGATCGAGAGAACCTTTTGGTGGCCGGGCTCGGATGGGGACGGAAGAAGTAACACACCCTTTACAAGAACCCATCGGCTCGAAGGCGCGCCAGTGAACTTGATGAGGGACACCCTTCGGGGAGCGCTCTAACGAGGGTGTAGAAAAACTACTTGGAATATCGAATGTCTCGATTTCAGGGGGTTCCTTGACCCCTCCCAAGCATGCGATCGTTCAATACAGCGCATTCTACGCGGCCCCATTTTTCAAATTCCCAAAAAATATTTTCGCTTAGAGGTTTTTCTACAGCCTCAACGTTTGAGTTCAGCGGCGCGCGGCTTTTTGCGCGTCCGCTGGAACGATTTGTTAGCGGTTTTCTACCCAAGCCTTGCCGCCGTTGATGCGACATGGCCAGCAAGTGAAGTTATGAATGCCTTCAAGCTGGTCATGCCTGACAGGTTCGTGAAATCGCCGGTATTTACCGCCTCTTTTGAAATTTGAGTGGGTAGTCATATAGTAGCGCCCCTGATCAGCCAGTGACCTGACCATGATGAGTGAAAAGCTTTTTGAGACAGCCTTGGGCATTACCGAGCCGTGGTACGTAGCGGATGTTGATCT
>JADDKJ010000066.1:0-7989 GCA_033717875.1 Gammaproteobacteria bacterium | reverse complement strand
GAGCGTGTTCCGGACCTGCAAATACCGTCCGGAATACCCCACAGAAGGCTTCGCCACGCTGGAGGAGGCGCGCGCCTGGGTGATGCGCTTTGTGGGCTGGTACAACTGCGAGCACCGGCACAGCGGGTTAAACTTCGTCACACCCGAGCAGCGCCACAGCGCGCAGGCCGAGGACATCATGAAGCGGCGCACCGAAATCTATGAAGCGGCACGGGCCAGAAATCCGCAACGCTGGAGCCGCTCGATCCGAGACTGGTCATTGCCGCAGAGTGTTTGGCTCAACCCGGAAAAATCGGCCAGCCAACAGGCTCAGGCCGCATGAAAGAAACGGTGACAACTATCTTGAAAAACGCCGCCTCGCCTGAATCAGCGTACAATCTGCGGCCTAACGTTTAAGCTAAGGGGCGCGCCGGCCAGCAAGCTTGCGAGCCCGATGTAGTGAAAATGTTACCCAATAACTCGAACAAAGCCTCGCTCAGGCGCGTCCCCTTGAGCACGATGTTAGGCCGATGTGGCTTGGGAAAGCCGATGATGAAGCTGATAATAAACCCGGAACGCGCCGCTTGCCAGAGCCCTTTATTGGTTTTTTTGAATGCTTGACCAGAACCCATAGGCTTGAACCCTTTTCTGCCGAACAGAGCCGACGCACATTGATTTTGCCTCAGTCAGTTGCGAGACTTTTGCCGGTGGGAGTGAACGTGATGGAACCAACTCCGTTCATGGATAGCCCTGAGCTTGAAATTTCCCGGGGCGCCCCTTCATCATGCCGGACAACGAAGAGAGCCCTTTGTTATGCTCCCTTAGCCTCGCCTGAATCAGCGCACAATCTGCGGCCTAACGTGGAGCTAACCGGCGACCGGAAGCAAGCGAAGCTTGCTGGAGGGCGTCCGTGTTGAGCGCAGGGTTAGGTGCGTTCTTCGATAACATGGGTGGTATCGCCTTCTAAATACACAGCGAAGCACACAATTTCCCCCCTGACTTGAATGGGCACCAAATCACTGTGTGTTCTAGCCGATGCAATATTGATAAAGATACCAATGGGGTACTGCAAAACATCCAACATTGCCGAGAGGCTATTAAAGTCTTCCATTGCCTCTGCAGGTGACGCATTAAGCTTTAATTCAATGACGGCAAGGTTTCCTTCCGTGCGTGCCTTGTGAAGCTCGGGGTTGAATGGCGCGTGGACAATGATATCCGGGCGAATATTTAACCCATGAACCATCAGCCTCTTTTGATACTCCTGTTCGACAATAACGTCGTTTAGAAGTGGAACCCGATGGCGCAGTTGAGCTAGTAACTCACCTTGAAAGCCGCGTTCGGTTTCAAAGAAACGCGGAGCTGATACTGCGGCAAGAGATTCGCGAACGCCTACGATCACAGATTCCATGCCAAACACCTAACGTGTGAATTAAGGGGCACGCCAACGACGAGACCAGAACAACGCCCCTGCGCTGGTGAAACCCAACACCTGAAAATGCCTCGCCAAGGCGTGTCCCCTTGAATGCAATGTTAGGCCCCATTGCGCATTGATACTACGGACATGGCGCGCTTTGGTATTCGAAAGCCTCTTTCGAGAAAGAAGTCTCGGGTATCTTCAAACGGCGTGCCGTAGATTGGAACGCCGTGACATTTTTCAGCTACTAGTGCGAGCAGCGCTGAGCCAATGCCCCTACGCTGAAATCGAGGCCGAACGATCAATTCACCAATGAAAGTAGAGAACGCACCGTCAGTGAATGCACTGACGTAGCCAACGAGTAGGCCGTTTGCATCTCTGCAATGCGCAACCAAGGGATAGGCAGTGATAGACCGAAGAAGTATTTCTGGTTGATAGTGCGTTTCGTCGCCCCACCCGACCGACGCCATCAAGTTGGCAAGCTCGTAAGGCTCAATTTCCTTGTCTGCGCGAAGGTCAAAACCAAGTACTTCAGTGGGCATGACGCGATCCTCCTGTGTGTATGTTGCCTAACGCAAAGCTAAGCGGCGGCGCAGCCGTCCGCTTGAGCGCCGGGTTAGGCCCTATTTTCCCGAAGCCAAGCGATGACATTGGCCGCATTTTCGTTTGGTGGAAAAACCGGATAGAACACTTTGCATATTGCGCCATTTTCGACAATGAGAGTAAGCCTTTTGATAAGACGTAACGAGTTATATTCAAAAGTCGGAAGCCTCAATGCGTTTGCTAACTCAAAATTGCTATCGCTCAGTAACTCAAACGGCAGATGAAGGCGCTGGACAGCTTCTTTTTGTTCTTCCAAGGATTGTGAGCTTGCGCCATATACCTTAGCCCCTAAACTAAGAAACTCAGAATGTTGGTCACGAAAGGAACAAGACTGAGGAGTACACCCTCTTGCTCCAGGAATTTCATTCCAGCCAACCATTGGTGGTGAGTCTGGCCTTCCAATCATAGGGTAAAAGTAAGCAGCAACTATTCCGACTTCGAGGCTAAGGTCAACTTTGTGGCCTGAAGTGCTTGCTAGAGTTATAGAAGGTAATCTCATCCCTTCTAAATGGGCGCATGCTCCATCATCTTCCGGGACTGGCAAGTTGTCTGGTAGAACGAGAAGATTCTTCGTATTCAATTATTTTTCCTTATGTCTGCATGTTGCCTAACGCAAAGCTAAGCGGCGGCGCAGCCGTCCGCTTGAGCGCCGGGTTAGGCATTGAAATGCTCCTCCCAATACACAACGTTGACTAAACTCCAATGTCTTGTCACGCATTATTTTTGAATTAACCGAACAGTGACATTCGAAGTCGAAATATCAGGATTTGTTTTGCTAAGAATAGACATATCTCGATCTATTTTATTGCTAATAGCATAGTCTCCACCACTTAGATAATAAACTTCCCCCACATAAACTGGTTCACCAGCCTTTACTTCAAACGTTGATAGGGGATTTCGGTTATGGGCGATCAGGGAGGGATTGAGTACTTCAAAAGAGATATTGTACTGCCCTTGTTCCAGATATAAAACATGCACAAAACCAATGTGGTCGGGAAAATGCGATTTCAACGTGTAGTTGTCAATTGGCAGCGATGCAACACGTTTGTGGCTCAACTCATTTGTAATGACGAGGTTGTATGCGGCGGATATGCTGTGTGTTTTTGCGCCGGTGGATAAAATAACGATTGCTGATCCAGATGGCTGTGTCAGCAATGACACGCCCGATGGAAGAGGATAATCAAAGCTTGCGCACCCCATAACAGCTATTGCCGCAAGAACGACCAACATAAATTTAATACGATTCACGAAACTCTTCATTACTTTCCCCTTGCCTGATTTTGGTAATGCCTAACGTTTGAATTCACCGGCGCTGCGCGGCTTTATCGCGCAGCGTCCGGTGGAATGATGGGTTGGGCGCTCACGCATTCCGGTCTCGGCGGCCCGAAATAATTGCGACGAGATTTACAACGGATGCGGTTGCTTCTGCGCAAAGGGCCGCTTGTCGGTATGTGGCAGTGCGATGGTGCTGCAGATCATTAGCGAGCGACAAAGCGGCTTTAGCGTGCCGCCGCACGCCTTCGTTGGGGCTGCCAGACAACTCTGTCGCAATGTAAGCGTCGAGCATTCGCTTCGCGTCTGTTTCGGAAGGTTGCGTTCCATCTTCGGTTTGGTGACGTTGCGCGTCATACACGACCTGCGCCACTGATATGAGAACTTCGCGGCAAAGCAGGCCGACGGCCTGAAAATGCTCTTCGACCTCCGCCTGTTCTAGGCGTCTGCGAATTTCATACACGCCACGATCAACACGGGACCATCCCGTTGGTTCCTCAAAAAGCCTCGTTCCTGTGGCGCTGGTACGAATTTGGTCAATGAGTGGCTGGTACATTTCGGACAGGTGGGCACGTCGTGATGCCCAACTGCCTAGATCGCCAGCGCTCCAACGCCCATACCAAGCCCATAGGTCGCCGTGGGGATTGGGGTCGGCGAGATTGCGATGCCGCAGTTCTTGAGCAATGCGATCACGGCGCTCTCTGTACTGGTCGTTCACATCCTGAATCTTCGGCCCACCAGTGGCAACGGCAACCATTAGGCTGCGTTGAGCTTCAATCTCGATCACAAGCTGATCGTCAGTCATGGGTTTTAAGCGCCCAACGTTGAAGGTAACCGGCGACCGGAGGCCGAAGGCCGGAGGGGACCGGCAAGCTCCGCTTGCCGGGCGTCCGGTTGACCGCGAGGTTAGGTTTCACGTTTGACACCAGCAAGGAATGCATCTCCGATACGAAGGATGCGATCTGAGAAGAATGCAGCCCAAGTTTCCACATGCTGGGGCGTGAAATAGTGCAACCAAACGTCCTGATTCCTTGCGTATGGCTCGACGTGTAGTCGATAGTCGGACATGAACCACTTTTGTCCCTCGTCGCCAAGGAGGAAGACCGGATTGTTTGGCGAGGGGACGGGTAGCGAGCGAATGACGTCGTTGTTTAGTGCGCGAACGACTTCAAGTTCAGTATCCGTCAGGAAAGTGGCGAAGCGCTCCCGATCAAGGAGCCGGCCATATCCGGGGCGCGGGTCGTCCGCAACCTGCAACTCAAGAGTTACCTTGGAACCGAAATCTTGAAACCAGCCATATTTGTCGCACTGGAACCAAAATGACAAATACCGACCATCGATAGGCTTGTACCAGCCAAGCATTCCCCCGGACGTGCGCTTAAAGCCAGCGACCTTCAGCCCCGGCGCCAACGCTTCGCGAAGAATTTTGTACATGTCCTTCGAGGTGACCGTCATGAGCTGAAACCTAACGTTTAAGCTAAGGGGCGCGCCGGCCAGTAAGCCCGCGAGCCCGATACCGTGAAAATGTCACCCAATAACTCGAACAAAGCCTCGCTCAGGCGCGTCCCCTTGAGCGCGATGTTAGGCCGATGTGGCTTGGGAAAGCCGATGATGAAACGGATAATAAACCCGAAACGCGCCGCTTGCCAGAGCCCTTTATTGGTTTTTTTGAATGCTTTGATAGAACCCATGGGCTTGAATCCTTTTCTGCCGAACAGAGCCGACGCACATTGATTTTGCCTCAGGCAGTTGCGAGACTTTTGCCGGTGGGAGTGAACGTGATGGAGCCAACTCCGTTCATGGATAGCCCTGAGCTTGCAATTCCCCGGGGCGCCCCTTCATCATGCCGGGCAACGAAGAGAGCTCTTTGTTATGCTCCCTTAGCCTCGCCTGAATCAGCGCACAATCTGCGGCCTAACGTTTAAGCTAAGGGGCGCGCCGGCCAGTAAGCCCGCGAGCCCGATGTAGTGAAAATGTCACCCGACAATTCGAACAAAGCCTCGCTCAGGCGCGTCCCCTTGAGCGCGATGTTAGGCCGATGTGGCTTGGAAAAGCCGATGATGAAACTGATAATAAACCCGGAACGCGCCGCTTGCCAGAGCCCTTTATTGGTTTTTTTGAATGCTTGACCAGAACCCATGGGCTTGAACCCTCTTCTGCCGAACAGAGCCGCCACACATTGATTTTGCCTCAGGCAGTTGCGAGACTTTTGCCGGTGGGAGTGAACGTGATGGAACCAACTCCGTTCATGGATAGCCCTGAGCTTAAAATTTCCCGGGACACCCCTTCATCATGCCGGGCAACGAAGAGCGCTCTTTGTTATGCTCCCTTGGCCTCGCCTTAATCAGCGCACAATCTGCGGCCTAACGTTCCGGTTCACGGGCGGCGGCGCGTAAGCGACGCCGTCCCGTGGAACCGGTTGTTATGCGTAGATTTAACGTTTGTCAAAGCTGTATGCCTCAAGGGGAAACTCTTGGCCTTCTTCGAAAAGCAGTGTTCCACCTTTTTCTTTGAACCCAGACAACAAATCGAGAATCAATGCTGATGCCAAACACAACGCTTGGAAGGGGTCCCCGCCTCTTGCGTCTCTGAGATTCTTGTACAGCGGCGTCAGGGAAACAGGACACGCCCATTCTTCGAAGCCTTCACCACTTTGATGCAGGTAAGGCTTACCGATCTCGATTGTTACCGTTGCCCGAGTTCCGTCTGGGTGGACCGCGAGCAATTCTGTTTTTGCTACTGGCTCGTCCATTGGTTTTCTACGCATAACGTTAAGCTAAGGGGCGCGCCGGCCAGTAAGCCCACGAGCCCGACACAGTGAAAATTACCCGACAACTCGAACAAAGCCTCGCTCAGGCGCGTCCCCTTGAGCGTGATGTTAGGCCGATGTGGCCTGGGGAAAACCGATGATGAAACTGATAATAAACCCGGAACGCGCCGCTTGCCAGAGCCCTTTATTGGTTTTTTTGAATGCTTTGATAGAACCCATGGGCTTGCCCCCTTTTCTGCCGAGCAGAGCCGACGCACATTGATTTTGCCTCAGGCAGTTGCGAGACTTTTGCCGGCGGGAGTGAACGTGATGGAACCAACTCCGTTCATGGATAGCCCTGAGCTTGAAATTTCCCGGGGCGCCCCTTCATCGTGCCGGGCAACGAAGAGAGCTCTTTGTTGTGCTCCCTTATCCTCGCCTGAATCAGCGCACAATCTGCGGCCTAACGCAGAGCTAAGCGGCGGCGCAGCCGTCCGCTTGAGCGCCGGGTTGGGCCTAGCCATGATGCGCTTCCCGATGACAGTTAGGGCATAGAGCTATCGCGTTCTCTACTGTGTCATCTCCACCGTCCGCAAGATGCCTTCGATGATGTACCTCAAGATAGGGTTCCCCGGTACTAGCTTTGGTAAACGGAGCGGGTCGCTTGCAGCGCTGACACGCACCTTTCGCCAATGATAGAACCTCCGCAACAACATCGGGATTGCGGCGATAGCTAGTGGATACGACTTTGATTACACTCGGTTTCTTAGGGGCAGAAGCAAGCCGTTTTCGCCTCTCTTCTGATGAAAGAAGAAGCGAAGCAGCTACGTCGGCTTCGAAGTCCTGCGGTGAAACTGACAAATATCCTACCGTAACCGGGTATGACTTGAAATCTCGCTCGCCTTGGTATTTCCAAAGAACGTTAGAGACTGTATTCCTGTCATTATCGGAAAATTCGATTCGTAGAACGCCAAGATGCATGCCTTGATTTCCATTGAATTTGGCATATGCGCGATAATCGAGATCGGCTCTTGCTCCAGAGACTGTGATGTCACACTTCGCTTTGCTGCGTCCGGAACGCGGACCCACAACGTCGTGAACACGCTCATTTATTTGGCCTTCGCGAACGACCCATGTAAGTGGAATCTGATCCGTGTACCCGGCGGATTCTTCGTCATGCCAGAGAATCGCTAACATTGGCTCTCACCTCTTGTTGTGGCCCAACGTGCGAATTAAGGGGCACGCCAACGATGAAGCCAGAACAACGCCCCTGCGCTGATGATACCCATGACCTGAAAGTGCCTCGCCAAGGCGTGTCCCCTTGAATGAAATGTTAGGGCTGGAGTGCCCTGAGCACTATATTAGTACCAACACGCCAAAGAAAACAGTCCAGTTTTTCTCTCGCGCTTGGCGATGCCCATGCATGACACTTGCCAAGGAGAGTAAGCTAAAACGGATGCTCAATGCTTGGCTGAAGACGACTCATTACGGAGCGGAATGATGCCTGTCCGCGACGGCTGCGCCTGCTCTCGACCCGCGCCCCTTGGCCAGAAAAGGACCCAATACATAACGACATCAGTTACCGCTGAATTTGATGTTGCCCACACAAAGAACTTGCCAGGGTGAGCGCGGCAAAATGTTACTCAACGCTTTACCGAAAATGGCTCGTCATAGTGCGGAGTGAAATCTGTCCGTAGCGGCTAAACTTGCCTGCTCGCCGCAACCCATAATCGGGGAAAGGATGAAATTCAGTGAACAGCGAAGTAAACACTTTCAGGCACTCTTTCACCTGCTTTCTCGATGTTACCCATACGCTAAAAAGGACAGACCTTTTTCAGACCCCCTAACGTTAAATTAAGGGGCGCGCCAACGACGAAGCCGGAACAACACCCCTGCGCTGATGACACCCGTGAACTTAAAAATGCCTCGCCAAGGCGTGTCCCCTTGAATGCAATGTTAGGGTGTTGTGCGC
>JADDKJ010000065.1:0-8545 GCA_033717875.1 Gammaproteobacteria bacterium | reverse complement strand
GCGTGAGGTAGCCATCGGTAAAGCATGCCAGTTTTACAGCCCGCTTCAAACTGCTGAATACCGCAATCGTCGTAGCTTTCCGTCATGCTATGCCCCAATTTTTACCCACACGACTTCCTGAAGAGCCCATTTTAGAATTCTTTGGCGGGGGCTTTTCTCCGCGTAGCAGCTTCGTCCAACCCTCTCCCTCACGCGGGAGAGGGGGGGTGGAAAGCAGATGTATTTGATTACCGTGTTATAAAAAACACTTTGCGGGTTACGCAAAAAACGCTTACCTGCCCTGCGTTTGGAAGTTACAACAACACCCGTTCAATCCCGCCCTGCTTCGTTTTCTCGACAAAGGCCTGCTGCCAGTTTTCTCCGAGCAGCTTGTTGGCCAGTTCCACCACGATGTAATCGGTCTTCAGCCCAGTGTCGCCGGCGTAACGTGACAGGCCCTGTTGGCAGGCGGGGCAGGAGGTGAGGAGTTTGATTTCGTCCTGCTGCACGGTTTCGGCGCCGGTGAGTTTCTTGATGCCCTTGTGCAATTCTTCCTGTTTGCGGAAGCGCACCTGAGTGGCGATGTCGGGGCGTGCCACGGCGAAGGTGCCGGCTTCGCCGCAGCAGCGGTCGGAGAGTTGCACTGTTTGCCCCATCAAGTTGGAGGCGACGCCGATCGGGTTGTGGGTCTTCATCGGTGTGTGGCAGGGGTCGTGGTAGATGTATTTCACGCCGGACACGCCGTCGAGCTTGACGCCTTTCTCCATCAGGTATTCGTGGATGTCGAGCAGGCGGCAGCCAGGGAAGATGGCTTCGAATTCGTACTTCAGCAACTGGTCCATGCAGGTGCCGCACGACACGACCACGGTTTTGATGTCGAGATAGGCCAGGGTGTTGGCGATGCGGTGAAACAGCACGCGGTTTTCGGTGCTGATCTGGCGGCCTTTGTCTTCATCGCCGCTGGAGGTTTGCGGATAGCCGCAGCACAGATAGCCCGGCGGCAGCACGGTCTGCGCGCCGGTCTGGTAGAGCATGGCGAGGGTGGCGAGGCCGATCTGGCTGAACAGGCGCTCGGAGCCGCAGCCGGGGAAGTAGAACACCGCGTCGGAGTCTTCGCCGACCTTGGCCGGGTCGCGCAGGATGGGGACGACGGTCTTGTCGTCGACGCCGAGCAGCGCGCGCATGGTCTTGGCGGGCAGGGCGCCGGGCAGCGGTTTTTTCACGAATTGCACGACTTGCGCCGCAAGCTTGGGTTTGCCGGTGGTGGCGGCGGGGCGTTCGTCTTTCTTGCCCAGCAAGCCGAGGCGTTTGGCGACATTGTGGCCGAGGCGCTGGCCGGCATAGCCCCATTTGATCATCGCTTCGCGCATCAGCGTGATGGTGGCCGGATCGGTGACATTGAGGAACGTCATGGCGGCCCAGGCGCTGGGACTGGCGCGGCGCTGGCCGCGATCCTTGAGGATCTTGCGCATGCGGATGGTGACGTCGCCGAAGTCGATATTCACCGGGCAGGGGTTGAGGCACTTGTGGCACACCGTGCAGTGATCGGCCACGTCGTTCATCTCGTCGAAGTGGCGGATGGATATGCCGCGCCGGGTCTGTTCTTCGTAAAGGAACGCCTCGATGATCAGCCCGGTGGCGAGGATCTTGTTGCGCGGTGAATAATAGAGGTTGGCGCGCGGCACATGCGTGTTGCACACCGGCTTGCATTTGCCGCAGCGCAGGCAGTGGCGGATGTCGTCGTTGAGCGCGCCGAGTTCGCTCTGTTCGAGGATCAGCGCCTCCTGCTGTACCAGGCGCAGCGAGGGCGTGTAGGCGTTGTGCAAGCCCGAACCGGCCAGCAGCTTGCCGCGGTTGAAGCGGCCTTCGGGGTCGATCTTCTGTTTGTAGTCGGTGAAAGCCTGTACCGCTTCGGGTTCCAGGTAGTGGATCTTGGTGATGCCGATGCCGTGTTCGCCGGAGATCACTCCGCCCAGCGCTTGGGCGAGCGCCATCACCCGGTCGACAATGCGGTCGGCCTCTTGCAGCATGTCATAGTCGTTGGAGTTGACCGGGATGTTGGTGTGCACATTGCCGTCGCCGGCGTGCATGTGCGTGGCGACGAACAGGCGGCTGGAGCGGATGCGCTCGTGGATGTCGGCGAAGCGCTGGTGAAACTTTTCCAGTTCGCGCCCGGAAAAGATCGCCTTGAGCGGGCGTTCCACTTCGCGGCGATAGGAGATGCGCAGATCGCGCCGTTGCAGCAGGCTGAACAGCGTGTCGCCTTCGCACACCTTGGCTTCCGTCGCGGCGTCCAGCAGGTGCGTATACTGTTCGGCCGGGGCGTCGAGATTCTCCAGGATGGTGTTCCACTGCCGCTGGATCGACAGCAGATGCTCGCGCGCGGCATTCTGTTTGGCGGCGACGATGGCGTCACTTTCGGCGCTGGGCGGATAATCGGTGCTCTGGCGCAGCTCCGCGGGATCGCTGCCCAGGTAGTCGAGCAAGGCGGCCACCAGGCGCAGCTTGTTGCTCAGGGACTGCTCGATGTTGATGCGCTCGATGCCATCGTTGTAGTCGGCGAGCCGCTCCAGGGGGATCACCACGTCTTCGTTGATCTTGAAGGCGTTGGTGTGCGCGGCGATGGCGGCGGTGCGCGAGCGGTCGGCCCAGAAGCGGCTGCGTGCCTCGGGGCTGACGGCGATGAAGCCCTCGGCGTCGCGGGCGTTGGCCAGGCGCACCACGCCAGATGCGGCCTGCGCCACCGCCTGCTCGTCGTCTCCCGTGACGTCGATGATCAGCACCATCTTGGGCCGTTCGCCGCGCGGCGACTTGGTGCTGTAATTGACGGCGCGCACGTAGCGCTCGTCGAGATGTTCCATGCCGGCGAGCACCACACCGGACTCACAGTCGAGGTAATTTTTGATTTCGACGATGGCGGGCACCGCACGGCGCAGGTCGGCGCCGAAAAATTCCAGACACACGGTGCGGATGAAGCGCGGCGCGCGATGCAGGATGAACACGCCCGAGGTGATCAGGCCATCGCAGCCTTCTTTTTGCACGCCGGGCAGTCCGCCGAGAAATTTGTTGGTCACATCCTTGCCCAGGCCGCTCTTGCGCAGTTCGGCGCCGGGGATGCGCAGGATCTCCGCCGTGCCTTCCGGCGTCTTGCCGTCGGCCTGATAGCGTGTGACGCGGAATTCGGCGAATGCCACATCATGGATCTTGCCGAGGTTGTGATTGAGGCGTTCCACCTCCAGCCACTTGGCGTCGGGCGTCACCATGCGCCAGGAGACGAGGTTGTCGAGCGTCGTGCCCCACAGCACAGCCTTCTTGCCGCCGGCGTTCATGGCGATGTTGCCGCCGATGGTGGAGGAATCCTGCGAGGTGGGATCGACGGCGAACACATAACCGGTCGAGTAGGCGAGGTCGGAAACACGCTTGGTGATGACGCCCGCTTCGGCGCGCACGGTCGCCACGGGTTGCGCAACGCCCGGCAGTTCACGCAGCTCGACGGCGCCCAGACCCTCCAGCTTTTCGGTGTTGATGACCGCGCTGTCTTCGTGCAGCGGTACCGCGCCGCCGGTATAACCCGTGCCGCCGCCGCGCGGAATGATGGTCAGGCCCAGTTCGATGCAGGCCTGCACCACGCGCGCCATTTCCTCCTCGCTGTCCGGGCTGATCACGACGAAGGGGTATTCCACGCGCCAGTCGGTGGCGTCCGTGACGTGCGAGACCCGCGCCAGCCCGCCGAAGTCGATGTTGTCGCGGCGCGTGACCTTGCTCAGGCGCTTGATCGCTTTTTTGCGCAGCGTGTGCTGACGTTCGAACCAGTCGCGGAAGTCGTGCACCGCCTGCTGCGCGGCATCGGCCAGTGCCAGCGCCTGGCTGTTGCCTTGCGCGCGCTCGCGGATACGCTCCAGGCGCTGCTGAAGCGTGCCGATCAGCGAGTCGCGGCGTTTGGGATTTTCCAGCAGATCGTCCTGGATGAAGGGATTGCGGATAACGATCCACATGTCGCCCAGGATTTCGAACAGCAAACGCGCCGAATGCCCGGTGCGGCGCGTGCCGCGCAATTGGTTGAGCGTGTCCCACATGCGCTCGCCGAGAAACCGGATGACGATCTCGCGGTCGGAGAAAGAGGTGTAGTTGTAGGGGATCTCGCGGATGCGGGCGGTTGTGCTGCTGGTCATCTCAAGGGTGTAAACGCAGTGCCATCAAAGGCTCAATATTTTAGCACGTCGCCCGTCCGGCTGCCCGCAGTTTATGTCCCCATGACGAGTGGGCTTGTTGGTGAGAATGGCCTCACCCCGGCGGCCATTTCATATGCCGTCCGCCCAGCACATGCAAATGGATATGCCATACCGACTGGCCCGCGTCCGCATTGCAGTTCATCACGGTGCGGTAGCCGGAATCGGCGATGCCGGTCTGTTTCGCGATATCCCTGGCGGCGAGAAACATTTCCCCGACCAGCGCCGCATCGTCTTCCTGTAAATCGTTGAGCGTGGTGATATGCCGTTTGGGCACCACCAGCACATGCGTCGGGGCTTGCGGGTTGATGTCGTTGAAGGCCAGGACGCGGTCGTTTTCGTAGACGATGTCCGGCTTGATCTCGCCCGAGGCCATTTTGCAGAATAGACAGGTTGGCATGTGTGCTTTCCTTGTGCTGGAAGAAGTCGATCACTACGATGGTATCATGCTCGTAACTTGGAAAAAATCCGGGTTGGCAAGGAGAATTATGAAACGGCCATGGAGAGTAATCTTTTTCACGCTGGGTTTGGCGCTGCCCGCGCTGGCTTATTCGGAGAAGCTGCCGCTGTGGGAGTTCGGCGCGGGTGTGGCGGGGTTGAGTCTACCGCATTATCGCGGCTCCGATGAGGAAAAGAGCTACCTTCTACCGGTGCCTTATCTGATTTATCGCGGCGAGCGATTCAAGCTGGATGACCGTGGCATGCGTGGCCGTATCTTCCAGACCGACCGGGCCAAGCTCGATCTCAGTCTGGCGGGAGGCGTGCCGGTGCCCAGGGATGCCGACGGTGTGCGCGCCGGCATGCCGGGGCTGAATCCCACGGTCGAGTTCGGTCCTTCGTTCGATATCCGCTTGATGGACAGCGATGACAGAAAAACCGCGCTGTGGTTGCGCTTGCCGGTGCGCGCGGTGTTTTCGGTGGGCCGCGACATGGGGCATCAAGGGTGGTCGTTCTCGCCCTATGTGGAATACATTTACCGGGATGGGCATCGCTATCCCTTCAAGCTGGGTGTGTCGCTCGGCCCGCTGTTCGCCGACGAGAAGTACCACAACTATTTCTACGAGGTCGATCGCGCCTACGCCACCGCCATGCGGCCGGAATATCACCCAGGCGGCGGTTACAGCGGCAGCCGCATCACGTTGACGTTGCAAAGACGTTTCGGTGATTTCTGGGCGGGTATTTTCGGGCGTTACGACATGCTTGATGGCGCGGCATTCGAAAACTCGCCGCTGGTACGCACCAATGATTATCACGCGATCGGTTTCGCCGTCACATGGATTTTCCTCAAGTCGAGCCGCATGGTTGAGGACGGAACAACGGAGGATTTCCGCGCGCCCAACCTGGGTGCCCCTAACTATTCCTTGCCCTGAAGCTGCAAAAGAATCGCCTCGCTCTCCAGCGTCGACGTGTCCTGAGTGATCGGTTCGCCGCGCGCGATGGAGCGCAGCAGGCGGCGCATGATCTTGCCGGAACGCGTTTTCGGCAGATTGTCCGAATAGCGGATGTCGTCAGGCTTGGCGATGGGTCCGATCTGCTCGCTGACCCAGTCGCGCAATTCCCTGGTCAAGGTCTCGTCGACACCGCCCGCCGGCCGCGCGCCCTTGAGCACCACGTAAGCGAAAATGGCCTCGCCCTTGATCTCGTCGGGCCGCCCGACCACGGCGGCCTCGGCGACACGGGGGTGGGCGACGAGGGCGGACTCGATCTCCATCGTGCCCAGGCGATGGCCGGAGACATTGAGCACATCGTCGATGCGGCCCATGATCCAGAAATAGCCGTCCTTGTCGCGCCGCGCGCTGTCGCCGGCGAGGTAGTATTTGCCGAATTTGCCCCAGTAGGCGTTGATGTAGCGCGCATCGTCGCCCCAGATGGTGCGCAGCATGTGCGGCCAGGGCTTCTTGATCACCAGGTAGCCGCCCTTGTCGGGGGTGGTGATGCTGTTGCCTTGTTCGTCCACCACGTCCGCGTCGATGCCCGGTAGCGGCAGGGTGCAGGAGCCGGGTTTGGTGGGCACGGCGGCGGGGACGGGGGCGATCATGTGCGCGCCGGTTTCGGTTTGCCACCAGGTATCGACGATCGGACAGCGCTCATGGCCGATGACGCGGTGATACCACATCCACGCCTCGGGGTTGATCGGTTCGCCCACCGTGCCGAGCAGGCGCAGGCTGGACAGGTCGTGGCGGGCGGGCAACGCCTCGCCCAGTTTCATCAGCGCGCGGATCGCCGTCGGCGCGGTATAGAAGATCGTCACCTTGTGACGCTCGCAAATGTCCCAGAAGCGGCCACCGTCCGGTACCGTCGGCGCGCCTTCGTACATCAGCAGCGTTGCGCCCGCCGCCAGCGGGCCATAGGCGACATAGCTGTGGCCGGTGATCCAGCCCACATCGGCGGTGCACCAGAACAGATCGTCGTCGCGGATGTCGAACACCCATTTCATGGTCGTGATCGCGCCCAGCAGATAGCCGCCGCTGGAATGCTGGATGCCCTTGGGCTTGCCGGTGGAGCCGGAGGTGTAGAGCAGGAACAGCGGGTGTTCGCTTCCCACCCAGGCCGGCGGGCAGTCTTCGGCTACGCCGGCGATGGCATCGTGCCACCAGATGTCGCGCCCCGGCTGCATGTGTACCTCGTTTCTGCTGCGCTGGAAGACGATCACCTGTTCGATGGTCTTGCAGTCCCGGCTCAGCGCCTTGTCGGCAGCGGCCTTGAGTTCCACGATCTTGCCACCGCGATGGCCGCCGTCGGCGGTGATGAGCATTTTCGCCCCGGCATCCTCGATGCGGTCCTTGAGCGATTCCGCCGAAAAACCGCCAAACACCACGGAATGGATCGCGCCGATGCGCGCGCAGGCCTGCATGGCGATCACCGCCTCGGGGATCATCGGCATGTAGATCACCACCCGGTCGCCCTCGCGTATTCCCTGGTTTTTCAAGGCATTGGCGAAGCGGCATACCTCGCGGTGCAGTTCGGCATAGGTGATGCGGCGGATGTCGCCGGGCTCGCCTTCGAAGACGATGGCGGTTTTTTGCCCTTTCGCGGCCAGATGGCGGTCCAGGCAGTTCCAGGAAACATTCAGTTGGCCGTCGCTGAACCAGCGGAAGTGCGGCGCGCGTGAGCTGTCGAGGATGTTCTGGAAAGGGCGTTGCCAGCTGATTTCCTGGCGTGCCAGATTGGCCCAGAAGCCTTCGTGGTCTTCGGCGGCATGGCGGCGCAGGACATCCAATTGCGCGCGGCTCCCGATCCGTGCCTGGGCGGTAAACACGGCGGGAGGGGCGAACAGGCGCTCTTCGTGCAGGATGGACTCGATGTTTTTGCTTTCAATAGCCATTTTTCCCTCCGCCATATGTCATGCCCTGGTATGGTTCAGCGTGCCCGAATGTGATCCGCTATCAACGATAAACCGTCACAATCGCGCGCTATGATCTCCCCGCATGATAAGTGAAATGCCATTGCGACGCCAGAGAGGATCGTCAAGCGGAACATTAGCTTGCGGTGCAGCTCTAATGGATTGACGAAGAATGTGACGCATCTGGCATTTTTGTTGCTCATGTCCTTAACGCCGTTGGCCGATAATTGTAGGGTGTCGAGACACGGTATTGAGACTTGGAACTCGCATTCTTGTATAATCGCCCGGGTTTATTCCAGGGATAGGTTAGCCTTGGCAAGGCTGGGCGCTAAATTGGTGGTGTAGTTGGAATGAATATGACGAAACAAAAGCTGGTTATTGAAAGTGTGGTTGAGGACGGGCGCAAATTCCGTCCCAGCGACTGGATTGAAAGGATCTCTACCACTCTGGCCGATTTCGGCCCGGATCACCGTCTGCATTATGACGAGAATGTGCAGCCCCGCGTCATCAATGGCGAGAAGTGCCTGGTGGTGGATAAATCGTTACAGGAAAAAAACCCCGCCGCGTTTGATTACATCCTGGGCTTCGTGCGCGCCAACCGGCTGCGGGTGCACGAGGAGTGTCTGGAGAGCTGATCGTTTTTCGCTGGCTGTTGTGCCGGTGGCCCCCTTCTCCCTGAGGGAAGAGCGAAGTGAAGGGTGCAGGCTGGGATGAGGGGGGTATAATTCCAATTTGCGTTAAAAACGACAATAATTTTGTAGGGTGCGTTCCACGCACCAATGGTAATGGTGCGTGGAACGCACCCTACAATATTTCACTTTTTATTGCGAAATGGAATAAATCCAAGGGTTACCACACTCTCTCCCTCATATATGGTCTCCTCCCGTTTTGCAAGACACCGTACACACTCTGACAGGGACAGGATTGCTTCCATATATCCGGCCTGTTTATGAGGAGGTTTCTCCTCTGGCCTCGATGTGATCTGCGCGTATCG
>JADDKJ010000064.1:0-8859 GCA_033717875.1 Gammaproteobacteria bacterium | reverse complement strand
GCGTGAGGTAGCCATCGGTAAAGCATGCCAGTTTTACAGCCCGCTTCAAACTGCTGAATACCGCAATCGTCGTAGCTTTCCGTCATGCTATGCCCCAATTTTTACCCACACGACTTCCTGAAGAGCCTTACTTTTTTTCAGGGGTCGACGACGCGGTTGGGGAAGGACATTTCCAATACCACGCATCCCGTGTCTGTCTTGAACGGCCCATGAAGCTCCCCAGGAGGGCGGCTCGCGTAATGACCGGATTCAAGCCATAGGTCAAAAGCCTGATCGTATAGACGGCCGCTGACAATGAACACCTCCTCCGGATACGGATGAGTTTTGCCGCCAAACGCAGAGGTATCGGCACCCGGCAGGAAACGCGTCAATCTTGTGTACTCGCCCGTTTGAAGATCAATGCTCAAGGTCAATTCTTCAGCCATTCCCTCCAACCCTTTGATTGGTGCCCATCGGTCACGGCTTTCAGGAGCCAATGTATTCCAGTAATTCGTTGTAGATTTCGTCATTTCTTTCTCCATTTATCAACCCGGCAATATTCATTGCCGGGTTGATAATAAAGCGAAGGGTGCCGAACATCCTCAATAACCATCAACAATCCGAGTCGGCAAACCATCAATACTCACCTGATTCCTGTCCCGCCAATAATCACGAATACCCGGTTCCCCTTTATTTTCCGCCCAGCGCAATAGCGTTTCGCGCTCGCCTTGATACTCATACAGCGGAACAGCGAAGCCGCACGACGTTTGGAGATGGCTTATGTTCATAATGATGATTTGCCGCTTGCCCGGCAAATCATCGAACAGAGAAAGCAATCGTTGCCATTCACCATCCCGAGGATGTACCACGCGACCATGCCCGTAGAGCCGGAGAATCCGGGGATTTTCATCAAAGCTGCAAAACATGATCGTCATGCGGCCGTTTTCCAGCAAATGCGCGGAAGTTTCATTTCCGCTCCCGGTCAGATCGAGATAGGCCACCGTGGAATCATCGAGGCAACGAAAAGTATTCATTCCCTTCGGGGAAAGATTTATCCGGCCACTGACGGGCGCGGTGGCGACAAAGAAAACATGTTGGCGCCGCATGAAATCGCACAGTTCTTCATTCATGGCGTCATAGAATTTCGCCATTTCATCCCCCTTTGTCGGTCGCTGATTTTTTCTTTCCCAGGCTCTTGCCGAAGCGGATCAAAGCCGCCTCGAAATCCGAAAAATCTTTTTCCTTCATTCCTTCGTCGCGCCATTCATTCATCAATAGCGACAACATCTTTTCCCTGCCCCTGATCCCCCTTGGGACAAAGCCGGCCTCTCTGGCCGCGGCAATAACGATATCGGCAGGAAGAGGTTGGGCTTTCGGCCAGACACCGCGCATTTCCCGGAGGAAAATATTGACCGTCACCTCGCCGATGCCTTTACCCAGCGCCTTGAGCCTCGCTTCGAGATTTTTTTCATTCGCGGCGTCCGCGTGCAGGCGATTGAGATCGCCGCCATAGTCGTCGAGCAGAGTCTTGTTGACATCCAGGAGTTTGGTGGCGGTTTTGAAGTCGTAGCGCACATACCCGCCCTGATCAAGAATCGCCACCAGGCCATCCCAGCCCGTATCCACGATGCGCTGCGGCGACAGCACACCGGCCTGCTCGAACGCGTGGTAGGTGTTGATCGCGATGGTTTGCGAGATGCGCGCCCCGAACAGGATCGAAGCGAGAAACCATTTGAATACTTCCCCCGACTTTCCAGATCTCAAATCAATATCCAGTGCTGAGGAGTATCTTCCGCCAAAATCCCTGACGAGATTCTTGGCGCCGGCTTTGCTTGTGCCAGCCGCCGTCATCTCACCCCCCCGCATCTCGTTTCCGGTCATGAAAACTTGACCACCCTGATCATCTCTCTCAGAAACGCAGGCAAATCCCCTGGCTGCCGCGAGGTGACGAGATTGCCGTCCACCACCACTTCCTTGTCTTCATAAATGGCCCCCGCCGCTTTCAGCTCTTGCGCCACCGATTTGTAACAGGTGGCGCGCCGGCCTTCGAGCAACCCTGCGGAAATCAAAACCTGCGGGCCGTGGCAGATGGCGGCGATGGGTTTGCCCGCACGGAAAAAGTGCTTCGCGATATCGAGCGCCACAGACTGTTTTCTGACGACTTCCGGCGCCTTGCCGCCGGGGATAACCAATAGGTCGTAATCGTCCGGACGCACTTCCTGCAAGGTTTTGTCCACCTCCGTTTCGTAACCGTGCTTGCCCCTGATTTTCCCTTTTGCGATGGAAGCGATGTCCACCTCTATCTCTGCTTCCTTCAGTCTATAAAGGGGAACCAGCAGTTCGGAGTCCTCAAAATCATCTGCGCTGATGATCAATGCTTTCATGATATCCATCTCCTCTGTCCATCTGCCGATAAACACCCTGTTTCCCGCTCCACGCCCAAAATCCGCTCGCACCCTGCGGCAGCGATTCGTGGCTGCCGATCACGAGCACACCGCCCGGACGCAGCTTGTCATGAATCTTTCGCAGCACTTCGCTCTGTGTGGCATCGTCAAAATAAGTGAATGCCAGATTGCGACACAGCACAAGATGAAAAGTCCCATCGGGCACGATGAAGCGCAGGTCCTGCTTCAGGAACTCCACCTCATCACGGTACACCGGCCGCAGGCAGTATTCATCTTCGACCCTGACAAATCCTTGTGTCAAGCAGTCCTCTGGAAGATCATCCACGCTGCTATAGCGATAACAAGCCAGCTCGGCGCGCTTGAGCATGGCGGCATCGGCATCGGTCGCGACGATCCGCATCGTCAGATCAGGAAAGCGTGGCTTCAGATACAGTTGCCAGAGCAGCGCGAGCGTGTAAGGCTCCTCCCCAGAGGCGCACCCGGCGCTCCAGCAGCCCAAAGTCTTTTCTCCCCTCTCCAAAACCATGCGCGCGATTTCGGGAAAAACTTGCCGCGCAAGAAAATCAAAGACACCTTTGTCGCGGTAAAAACGGGAGATGGTGATATGACACATTCCGTCCAGGACTTCCCATTCCGCAGGATGAGATTCGAGGTAAGCGCGATACGCGGCGACATCCGCCAATGCCAATCCTTGCAAGCGATGCCGCACCCTTTTGCAAACCTGGCCGCGCACCTTGCGAAATCCCGGCCAGCGCAGACGCAACCGCGGCAGCATCTGTTGCAAAAACTCAATGCACTCTGAAGCCTTCATCGCCACTCTTCACCAGACAGGGAGATCCATGTTAAAAATAGGCATCTCTGGAAATCAAGAGTCTGTCACATGAAACCGCTTTACATCTTCCGTCACCTGGAACACGAAGGCCCCGGTTATTTCACCGAGGTACTGCACAGATACGACCTACCTTACCGGCTGATCCACATCGACCAAGGCGATGCCGTCCCCGGCAATCTGAACGACGCGAGCGGCTTGGTGTTCATGGGTGGCGACATGAGCGTCAATGATCCGCTGCCGTGGATAGACGAGGAACTGGCGCTGATCCGCCTGGCCGCCGGACAAAACATGCCGGTGCTGGGCCACTGCCTGGGCGGCCAGCTCATCAGCAAAGCGCTCGGCGGGAATGTCACAAGGAATCCTGTCAAGGAGATCGGCTGGCATGCGGCACAGAGAGTGGATAGTCCGACTGCCGCCGATTGGCTGGGCGATTTGCCCCAGGAGATGGAAATGTTCCACTGGCATGGCGAGACTTTCACCCTCCCCGATGGCGCGACACGCATTATGCAAAGCCGCTATTGCGCCAATCAGGCCTTTGCCATCGGCAACATGCTGGGGCTGCAATGCCATGTGGAAATGACGGCGGCCATGGTGCGCGAGTGGGCGCGCCGTTCCCCGGAGGAACTCGCCCATACCTCCGCAAGCGTGCAAAGCATGGTGCAGATGACGCAAAACCTGCCGGCCCGCATCGGCGATCTACGGGAGGTTGCGGATCGGCTTTATGAGCGGTGGTTGCGTCCCGTCCTGCGAAGGGGTTGACATCCATGGGAGGTAATAACGGTGGCCCACCCCCAATCTATGGGGGTGCGGCGCGCGGGCATGCTTCACTGATTCAGAAGTTCTTCACTTGAACTGATAACCGGCCTGAAGAAGCAAACTGCCCCAGGCGCCGTTATCGAAACCGACGGCCGGTGTAATTCCCAGATTCAGCCCTTTATCAAAGATACCGTTCCAGAAATAGACATAGCTAATGCCAATCCCGTAAATGGGCTTGACTCCATAGACAACCGTCATACTGCCAGGCCTTTGAATCACTTTGGGATCGCTCTCATTCGCAGATCCAACCGCGCCGACATATAACCCAAGGCCATGCTTGTTATTGCCCGCGCCGAACAAGTCTGTGCGCAGCATGCCTGCCCCGACACCGCATGCCCAATCACGCTCATCCACACTATCCACCCCATCCCCACTACGGCTGCGGCTGTGTCCAAGACAACCTGCGGCCACATACTTCAACTGTCTCTCCGTTTTAAGCCCGACATTGATCCCAAGACCACTATACATAGCCCCGACACCCGCTCCGAAAGAAAATTTTTCTTCCGCATGCGCTTGGGGCATCAAAAAAAACGCTGTGATTGCACACCACATCCATTGTTTGCACAATCCTATCCCCCACGTTCGTGATACGAATTTACGGCGTTTTTTCATATATGCATGCCTACCAATGCGCCAGGATCCGGGGTGAAGATCGTGGCATTCATACTGTGGTGGACAGCTGCTGCGCCGGTTCGGAAACAAATCGCGAAACACGCTCTACCACCACTTCATCCTGCAAGATGCGCATGTGTCCGAGGCCCTTGGTGCGCACCAGCTCGGCGCCATTGATGGTGAGAGACACCATCTCGCCGTCCTTAACCGGAATGTATTGATCAGTCACGTCGTGAATTAGCAGGCATGGCACTTTCAAATCCGGCCCTATGTTCTCGAACGAGAGCTGGTCTTCGGCGCATCGATGCAAACGCTCCATCAGCGGATACATCTTCTCATGCGATCGAGATGGCAAGCCCACAAATTTCGCAAAACCACTCACCACATGCCGCAATGAGAACGGGCAGGAAATGAGAACAGCACGCTCCACCTGCACACCCTGCCGGATGGCGATGGCAACGGCCGCCGCCCCGAATGAGTGCCCAACAATTCCATGCAGCGGGCCGAATTGTTTGGCCGCACTTTGCACCGCCTCAGAAAACTCCACCAACGTCGTGCGCTTCTTGGCCGACGCCCCATGGGCCGGACCGTCGAATGTAATGACACGGTAGCCATTCTCGGACAAGTTAACCGCGATCCTGGCCATCTGGCTCCGACGACCCTGCCACCCGTGGACGAGCAGCACTGTGGGGCCTTCGCCTTCCCAAATGGTCGCAGTCAGATGTTCCTTGTCGAAGTACAACGTGGCTTCCTTCCCAAGAGCAATCCCTGCTTTCTCCCAGTTGGCGACTGGAAACTTGCGCGGTGCATAGAACACCGCGACGGCCAAGCGTGCTGCCAAGCTAGAGGAAATAACGTCTAGCAGACTAAATAAGATGCGAAATAATTTGAGTTGCATTCAAAAACTCCGGTTAATCGTCGTATATGACCTACAGGTGAAAAGCCTGATTCGCGGCCTGATGCCTTCGACCGCGTAGGCAAGCGAGCAATCAGCCCCTAAAGAAAGGGAGGCCACTGTCCACATGACCGCTCCCGATTTCACGACATTGATCTGAGACTCGAGCGATGGAGCGCAATCCAAGCCCGACAGGCCCAAGCCAAGCCCTTTGAGAAGGGCTTCCTTGCGCGCCCAACAGTCCCAAATCTGGTGCGGTGTCGTGAGATTTCGCTCCACACCAGTCAATGAGCGAGCCACGGCTGCAGTGATGGCCGACGGCTGCCGGGACATCTCAAGATCCACGCCGACACGGACCTTGCGTCCAAATGCTATCGCCACGCCCTTGATGCAATGAGACATGCTGATATTGAGCCGGTAACTGCGTGCACCCCTTGGATCAATGAGCCGCGGCTTACCCTTAAGATTCTTACGCAACTCGATCTCGCGTTGACCAACGCCAAGATAGCGGGAAGCCAACGTCCTGACATAAAGCCGGGAGGCGACGTATTCGATCCGGGCTTGCTCACTGATGAAGGTACGCGCCAAATTCCGTTCCGCACGGGAGAGTCTACGCAGGAGCGCGCCGACTCGTATGCGAGTCGGCAACCGCACTACCCAGACGTGAATATGTCTGGCTCGCGGCTGGCCGAGCATGGAACCCCTAAGCACGCTCACTATCGGATCACGACCGGCTCTGCCAGCTTGCGCGCTTTAATGCGAGTCAGATTTACCGTACCCGTATGAAAGCCGATCACAAACACACCGAGATACTTCTCATACTTCTTATATACGGCCTCGCCCACTATCGCGATAGCATGGTCGCGGTTCTTGCGCAGGTTTGCGTACCAGCATTGCAAGGTCTTGGCATAGTGGGTGCGATCATTGCGAAGAGCGACAACTTCAAAAAGACCATCACACGCCGCGAGAACCTCTGAAACACGTGGAAGCTCCGACTCAGGGAAAATCTCTTCAACAAAGGGATTGGGATTTTCCTCGTTGTAATTTTCATAGACGATGCTCTGTAAAGACAGATCACAGTCAGGCGTGGAGTTGTCATGGCACCACCTGAAAAAACTCCGGTAGGCATCGGCCTTCGCTGCCTTTGAGAGTCCCGCTTTCGCAAAATGTTCGAATGCGCCAATCGACACGATGGCATCATAGGGCAAGTTGGGCGTATGGTCTCTCCAGCTTTCCAGCACTACCGACACGTTGTCTTGCTTTGACGATTTGACCCAATCGGCCTGTGCCTGGCTCAAAGTCAGACCCACGGCGTTATTGACGCTGTAGTTTGTCACGGCTCTGTCCAGAAGGGTACCCCACCCACAGCCGACGTCCAGAAGATTTTTCTTACCGGTTGCCTGAACCTGATCCAGATGAAAATCGAGCTTCCTTATCTGGGCTTGCTGCAAGGTGTCGCCGTCCTCCCAAAGTGCACATGAATAGGTCATCGTCGGGTCAAGCCATAGCGCATAGAAGTCGTTGCTGATGTCGTAGTGGGCTTGAATAGCCTGCGCAGATGCGCCGCCTTCGGCCTCTGCCTGAGGGGCGGTCGCAAGGGCCTCAGTCATTTCCGACCGCCTTTCCCATCGCCGCGATGTGCGCAGCCGCTTGCTCGATCGTTGGATGCTCGTAGAGAAGCGTGGGATCGATATCGCATTTCAGCCAGTCCATGAGATCGCCGCTTAGCGTGACGGCCGACGCAGAATCCAGGCCGTATTTGCTCAGAATCGTCGTGCGGGATATTTTTTCTTTCTTGATACCGCGCAAATCTGCGATATATGACACAAGCCATTCCTCGATTTGGGCTTGCGTAGCGTGCAGGCTGGACTTGGCTGTCTGAATTTCTTGAGCGTTCATGGTTTTCCTTGGTTCAGATTGGATTGAGCAACCTCTTTTCGGGTCAGGGCCTCAGCGTTTGGGTATTGCACGTCGGTGCAGAGGCCGAACATTTGTAATGCGCGAATCAAGCCAAAGCCGAGATCAATCTCCCACCACTTGTGCCCGAACTTCGCAGAACTGGGATAGGCGTGGTGGTTGTTGTGCCAGCCCTCGCCCATGGTGAGGAGAGCAAGCCAGCCGATGTTACGGCTGTTGTCGTTGTTGGCGTAACGGCGGAAACCGAACATGTGGTTCAGCGAATTCAGCCCCCATGTGATCTGATGCACGAAAAAAATGCGGAACAAGCCGCCCCAGAGCAGCCCTTCCATCGCGCCTGTCAAGCCGCCAGGTGCGATCGCGCCAATCGCAGCAGGGATAGCCAAACCCAGCAATACCCAAAGAGTGTAGTAACGATTTAATGTCGTCACGATGCTGTCTTGCAGGAGATCTTTGGCGAACATCGGGACATTGGTGATTTCACCCTTGAGCATCCAGCCAAAGTGGGCATGCCACAGACCTTTCAATCGGCCAGCCAGGCTCGTTCCGTGTATGCATGGCGAGTGGCAGTCGTCCTTGGTATCGCTGAATGCATGGTGTCGCCGGTGGCTGGCCACCCAAAACAGCACAGGCCCCTGAGCGGCCATCATGCCCAGCACCGCGAGCATCGCTTTGGCGAAGGTAGTGGGCTTGAATGCCTTGTGAGTGAACAAACGGTGAAACCCCACCGTCAATCCTGCGGTCGTCAACAGGTACAGCATCACGAAAACCACGATGGACGCGGTGCTCACACCGCGCGTGAGCGCCCAGTAGATGGCACCGGCTGCGCCGAGCGCTGGCGCCACTATGGTCAGGAAAGCCACACGCTGCTGTGCACGCGCCAAGACAGGATTGGTGAGTAGGATTTTTTGCATGATTCCCTCCAGTCTTGAAAATAGGCTATTGCCTACATGGGTAGTGGTTGAAGCTTTTGCGTCGCGTACAGTTGCTTGCACGCGAAGCGGCTGATTTTTCCGCTACTAGTGCGCACCAGACTGCCTGCTCTGACAGGAACGAAGGCGGTAACGCTAATTCCATGGCGCTGCATCACGAGACGCGATACCTCGTCCTGTATGGCAATGAGATCCACCGTACGAAGCGCGCGTGAACCGATCTCCTGCACAACCACCAATTCTTCGGTCGCACGGCCTTCAACACTGAAGGCGGCTATGCCCTCCTGGGCGAGCAGGGGTTCCGCGATCTGTATTGTCGCTTCAATATCCTCGGGAAAGAAGTTGGGTCTACGCGGAATCGTGTGGGTCATTTTTAGTGGATTTTGGTAAAGGCGGCAAGAAAGCGGCGATGATTTTCAGTTTGAGATACTCCTCATCACGATAACCGTAGGCCCTACGTTGCAGAACACG
>JADDKJ010000063.1:0-10172 GCA_033717875.1 Gammaproteobacteria bacterium | reverse complement strand
ACCCAAGCCATTGAAGCATTCATCGCGGCCCACAATCAAAATGCCGCCCCCTTTGTTTGGCGCAAGCGCGAGGTCAAGGGAGCGCAACTTCGAAATACTATCGTTAACTTACGCAATTAAACACTAGTGCAGTTGACGCCGGATGGACTTGCGCTGATCGACCGCGCGGTGGAGGCGCATGTCGAGAACGAGCGACGCATCCTGGCATCCATCAAACCTTCTGACTTGGTGGCGCTGAACGCCCGCCTGTCACAACTGCTGGCCGTGTTGGAACCTGCCGGCGACTGACCCCCATCCATCGGCGCCATTGGTTGGATTGCAGCGAAGAACGCCCATTGATCGTCGAACGGGCGCAGTTCTGCATCGACGAATACGCTGCAACCGTTCTTGCGGGGTATTTTCTGCAGTGGCAAGGCGATCAGGTTGCCAAAGCCACCCTTGGGCATCGTGTCCTGATTGGGGAACAGGCGGTCATAGGACGCGAGCTTCAATTGCCGGGTACGCGAGCAGGTATGGCTGATGATGGCCGTGCCCAGGCGGCGGGCATCGCGCGCCGCCTGGGCACGGCCAGCGAAAAATACCCAGACGTGCGCCCCGTTGCCGGATCGTGAAATCTCAAGCGCCGCCGGGACACCGAGTTCGGTACAGGATTGGACGAAGGCCCGAGCATCTTCTTTCCATTCGGCTTCGTCGAAATCGATGGGAAGAAAATAGCAGGTGTCGTCCTCCAGCAGAGGATAGACGCCGACTGTGTGCTTGCCGGCAAGATGGTCGTACAGGACTGCGTCCGATAGCGTGATCAGTAGTCGGCTGTCACAGTCCCCGCACTTGATACGAAGCTTCTCGCAAACACCGGCGCGCCATTCGTTGGCGCAGGCCGGCGAGTAACCCAACTTGACCGAAGTCTTGCTTTCCCAGCGGATCGGGTAGACATCCGTGCGCCCCCGGAACAAGCGGCGAAACAGCGCCACCTTCTCGTCCGTGGAAAGCCGCGAGGGCTCCGGCGTCGAAGCTGGTGGTACGTGCTCCAACGGCGCGCGCCATTGAATGCCGTTCGCTTCCAGCAGAGTGATCAAGCGGGCGTTTTCAGCCTGCAACTCCAACAATGGATCGCGCTCAATCATGGACCCGCTACCCGGCGATCATTGTCCCGGACGATAGATTTCGAATGCCGGAGGGATACGAATTTATCCCATTTTTGTCGCGCAGTTCGTTTCTCCTTGAGGGACGAATTGAGCGAAAAAAATCGATATTTACTGCGCAGTAAATATGAACCGGAACGCCACTACGAGATACACAAGCTCGCCGAAGCGTTTTTAGTTTGTATGTCGCTCTTGTTTGGTTTTTTACCGTCTGAAGCCACACGGATACGACGGTAAATGCAGACACCGAGATTTCAAGAACAAATCTACCGTCAAATCTTCGCGCTGCATGCGCGAACCGCCGACAGGTGACAGGCGCGAAGCCCTTCGACATCAATCGCTTACCACCGAAAATCCGCGCAATTGACGATGTATCAGAAGTGATCGTCAATAACCAACAAGCCACTGATAATGCTGAATAAATTCTTGCAGCTTCGGATGCCCGTCACTCCCACTCGATTGTTTCCGAGGCCAGGCGACCCGCATGAACACTAGCTTTTCTTAGAGGTTGCATCGGACTTTACCGTCATTTATACCGTCAAAAAACGACCGCTTTGCTTGGCGCGGGAGATGCGCTCGGTTTGCGCGGCGGCTACTCTTCCGCATCAATCATCAACTATCGCCGTCGTCTGTAAGCGCATTTTACCCGTCTTAACCCTCCCCCGCCTAGGCTCTTGAGGAACTGCCTCAAGGCTATCCTCACCGATCTCGCGCCACGCGGCTCGGGGTGCTCGTGCGCTTGACACGGGTCAGGGACTTGCCCGCTCGTTGGCGGGTGTAGCACCCTTGGATACTACCGGCTTCGAGCCGACGACCTTGCGACTTGCATGAACAGCCAATACATTCTGCACAAAACGAATGCCAGTGGTTCGTGCGGCAAACGCCGTCACTAGATACTGCCCCATGAACCAAGCTGCGGAGACCAGCATGCGCGTTGAATCGACGCCGCTGAGGTAGAGTATCAAGGGCAGCGCCGGCACAAGAAGCAGCGACATTGCCGCAATGTCGCGGAACAGAAGATAGTTCTTGTGGCTGTCCACGACGGATGGATCTGAATCGACCTGTTTGTAGAGCCCGTACCACTTCGAATTCTGATCCCTTTCAGCGACGGGGAACTCCCCCACGTTCTTTTTCAGCTTCACGAGGTCAATGCGATGGTCGTCCGGTGCATGCACCGAGAAAGCCCGCGCGCCAGGCAGCGGATGCTTGAGACGCCAGAACACCAAGATGGCTTTGTGATCAGACGAGATGAGCGACGAGAGGATCAATACCGGGATGGGCAAAAGCGCAGTCAAGCTCGCGCGAATGACTGCCAGCCTCGTCAGCGTCAAATCGTCAATCGCGGTATGGAACGCGATGATCAAGAGCACGAGGACGTCCAGAACGAGTGTCGCAACGAGCCACGCGAGGTTTCGGCCTTTGAGCGTCTTGCTGCTGTAGTCTTTGATGCCCTTCATCCGTCGTACTCCGTGGTGACCGTATAGCTGCCGGTGTCCGACACCTTGAACAGAATCCAGCCATCCTTGCGTGTCGTCAGGCAGCGTCGGCGCTTGTTGGTGTTGGAGACCAGCACGCCATTGTCCGAGGCGACGTATTGATAGTGCGGCTTCTGCGTCGTGTGGACGATCGACTTGTCCGAGACCACCACCCGCGGCTTGAAGTAGTCGAATATGCTCTGGCAGTAGCCATTTGTCCGACCATGATGAGACGCGACCAGAACGGTGGTGCCGGCCAGCTCACCACGAAATGTCGGCTGCTCCAGCAGCGCCAACCAGCCATCCTCCTCCAGGTCGCCCGGGAACAGTATCTTGAACGGCCCGAACTTGAAGAACGTGACAAGGCTCAAATTGTTCGTGTCATAGAAACGCGGATACGGATTCCAAAATGTGGTCGCCGTGATGCCGCCCATGTTCTGATCGAATGGCGCGTCAACAGGGTGGACATAGTCGGTGTGAAGGGACAGATACCGCTCGATGTCGTCGGTCAATTCGCCGTTCGCTTCCTTGATGATCCTCAAGGCGCCCGGTGACACACTGCGATTCCTGGAGAACGAGGAAACGGTGATCCCCTCTTTCCACAGGTTGTCGAGGTCGCTCATGTGATCGAGGTCCGCATTCGTGATGAACAGGTAGTCCAGCACGTCGCGCCTCAGGTGACGCTTAATGTAAGTGCTCGGCTTCCAGCCTGTCAGGCCGTTGTCGCCCGAATCGATCATCGTCAGCCTGCCCTGCACGCCGTTCTCGGCTTCATGGGTGAGCATGGCGCACGCACCATGCTGCACGTCCCATATCTGCAAGATCATCTGGCCTGGCATGTTGCATTCCTGCGCGAGTTGTCTGGTCGATCCCTCAGCGCGAGCGAAGCTTCGCCCTTTGCCCACGTCTGCACGGTGTCGAAAAGCTGTTCTCGGCTCATCACTTCACCGTGCCCTGCAGAACCTGCAGGTCGTGTTCGCCCACGATGAGCTGAACGCCCGGAAGGCCGTCATCGGCCATGCCCAAGGCCAGATGGACGAGCTGCACAAGGTCGTCTCTGCTAGGCGATGCGGAGTGGCCGGGTGGGTGGCTGTGCCATTCGCCTATGTAACCAACGATTCCTGCGGTTCGCTTGGAGGCTTCGTTGACAGCCTCCGCCAGCCCGGCGATGCCGCGCTCAAACGAACCAGGGCTGGTCTTACTGTCGGGTGGAGCAGGAAGACCGGCGACGACCATGGCGGCGCCGATGTTGAAATCGTAGTACCCGAGAAGCACACCACCGGTTTCGTTGGGAAAGCCTTTCGTGCGCATATCTCGCAGCTGCCGCTCTGCGCCGGTATCGATGAACAGGTCGAACTCGCCAAGCGTCATGCGCAGTTCAGATACAATGGGCACGTCGTGTACTTCAACCGCGCCGCGCATGGGATCGCGTTGCCACACACGAATCATTGCGTCTTCGCGCGCTGCCGCAATCGGAATCTGCTCAGCTAGCGTGCTGGCCTGGCCCATGATCCGCGAATACGGCATGACCATCGAAATGTCCCGGCAACTTGCACCGCTCCAGAAGGAACTCGCGTTGCCGGCGAGATGATCCTGCCCCCAGCTTTCCTGGATGAGCGCGCGGTAGTACTGCGCTTCGAGCGTGCGCAGGCGAACCAGTCTCTTCGCATCCTCGGCAAGAAGAACGGCCGCGTTGCCGTTCGGGGTGATGAAGACCGAAAGGTGCCTAGCAAACGCATCAACGGCGCTGGCGGCACGCGGGTATTCAATGGTTGTCGAGGCGTCGACCACCAGCTTTGCGGCCGTCAGCGCATTGGTGACTGCTTCTTGTGTGAAGTCGCTGGCATCGGCATTCAAGGGTGTAACCTCGGTGGCACCATGCATTGCCGCTGCATGCAGTTCGGCAACAACAGTTGTCTTGGATTCACCGATATGCTGAGTGTAAGCCGTATGCCTCGACAGGTTGTGCGGTTTGATGTGGTCTTTGTCTATGACCGTCCAGCGACCCCATCCACCACGGCCCCACAGGTTGAGCATCGCGCTGCCAAGAGAACCGGCGCCGATGAGCACGCCGTCCGGGCCTTCGTCGGCGATACCGGACTGCTTTCTGGCAGCCGCGGCATCGTTCCGGCTCAGCACATCCATCGGGAAGATGTCTTGCGAGCGCCACTGGGTTGCCGACTGGACGTTCATCACATCCTTGAAGTACCGTTTCTCGTGCAGCAGTAACGCCCCGATGGCGACACCAAGCTCCAGTGCTCCTGTCAGCACCACAAACGCCCGACGGCTGATCCCGACAGGATCAGCACCCTCGGTCCTGCATACTGGGATGTGCAGGAGGATGACCGTGAACTTGTCTTCGGCAGCAGCAACGATACCGGCATCGCCGACGCGTTCCTGCAGCGCTGTCCGCAGCGCAGAAACGAGGTCGGTCCCGCGCCTCGACAAAATGTCGGCGAGCTGACCGAGCGTTGCAGGATCACGCTCTACGAAACCATGCACGACCGGCGGCAGCACCAGCTCGATGGGTGCCGCGGTGCCGGTCTTTGGTGCAGACTCCTTGGGTATCGCTTCGAGGAAGCAGGTGAAGCCTTTGTCGGACCGCTCCGGGCCTCGGGCGATCACGAAGCGATGTGCTTGGCTCTTTTGAAGCTCCGCCAGATTCCACGGCAGAACGAGTTCGTACTTGGTCGCGAAGAACAGATGCTCGACCGGCTGGTCGGCGGGATGCAGTTCGCCCTTGGCGCTTTTCTCAAGCCACCATTGAATTCGGCGCAGAAAACTCTGCGGCGTCCACGTGCGCATCACGGTGGCAACTGGCTCGAAGTACAGGCACAGGCTCGCCGGCGCTTCGGGAACGCCCTGGTTCTGGTGCATCAGGATCGGAAAATCCTTGCGCAATGCCAGAACCTCGATCAGTTGCTTGGGGTTGCCGGGGACGCACAGGGCAAAACGCTCGCGGTAGTTGATGCCGTAAGTGTTTTTTGGGGGTACCGCGTCGCACTCTACCTCGACGATAAGGCATTCGAGCGTGGGCGCCCCGCCTGCGGAATGCTGCAGAAGTTGGACCACCGCATAGTCGCGCTGCCGCGTGACCGCATCGAGCAGCGCTTTCGCGCGCGGAATTGTCAGTGCCTCGGCATCCGGGACTTCGCTGACGTTGGCGAGTTCGTGATACGCCTCGGCCATCAGCCCGCCCGTGGTGGCGACGACAAAATGATGGCCGGTGCGCCGATCGACCCCGAGCGCTTCCAGGTGACCCCGCCGCTCGTGATCTCGAAGGTGATGGGCTCAGGCTTGTTGGCGTTGGGCTCTTCCATCGTGACGAGAAACTTCCGGCCGCCGACCTCTTTCAGGTATTTCTCGTAGGTCTTGCGCGCCTGGATATGCGGTGGCTGGATCTGGGTGTACGAGTCCTTCACGTCCGGGATCGGGTTGCTGCAACTGACGATGTACGCGTCCTTCTTGCCTTGCAACAGAAGTTCCTTCACCAGCGGCTTGGGCTCGGTCTCCTTTTCGCCCTTCTGCCCATCTTCGTTCAGTGCCAGATAGCTGCAGTGATGAGGGATGTTGTAAAGATCCCAAGCGAGACGATCATCGTTCTTGTGATACCGCGTCGTCTTGACGATGTCCTCAATCTCCTCCCAGGTTGCGTCGCCGACTTCAAGGTAGTCGTAGTGCGAGCCGTCAGCGCGGAAGCGGACGTTGAAGACCAGTGAAGCCCGGTTGCGGATGATGTCGCCGTCATCGCAGTGCTTGATGAATGGTGAGTGACAGAAGAACTCGACGTTGTCGGCCGCCAGCGAGAAGCCTGGAATGATCGTGCCCGCGTCGATGAACAGGTGGTCGCGGGCTGAGGCAGACTCGCCGCGCGCCTTCAAAAGAGGTTCCAGCCAATCGGCGAGCACCTGCGGTTTCGAAAACACCAGGATGTCCTTGCCCTCAAGCAACCGGTGCCGCGCTTCCTGGCGAAGCAGGACGTACTCCTCGGTCTGGTGATCGTTGTCCGCTTCCTCCAACAGCATGGCTGCGGGAACCCAGAGTTCGCGAATCTTGATGCGGCCTTCACCGTGGTATTTCTTGGCGTGCTGCAACTCGAAGAAATCGGTGCTGCCCTGGATATGGTCCAGGTCCGCATGGGTGAAGGCGACAATATCGAAGTAGTCGCGGTCGGCCTTCTTCAAGTCGTCCCTGAGATGAGCCTTTAGGTCGATTTCCGGGGTATCCGCATCTTCGGCCTTGTCCCGGTGGCAGAAATCGAACAGAACCCGGCGCCCGCCGGACAAGATGATTTGCGTGGTGTCGCCGTTGCCGACGGGATAGAAGATGACTTGGTGCATGTCTGCCACGATTGCCCCTTTCAAGAATGGTGGCAATCAGCAATTTGGCACTCCGCCACTGAGAGTGCTAAGCAACACTATATTTGGTATTTTACAGCCGGTCAACATGCTACATCTAGACTTGAGGGAGACTCCCGGCCCGTCATCGGGCACCCCCTTTTTGGTGCAGCCTATAGCGATTTTTGTCTTTGAGTTTTAATTATTACATTTTACGGTAAATTTGTCTCCCAAAGGGAGACGAACTTGCCGCTGAGTATCGTTGATGTTATATTTACCGCGCAGTACGTTTCTTCTAGGGGCGCAAATTGAGCGCAAAATATCACCTGCAAACGAAGACACTAGGCCCAAGGGCAGCGCAGCTCTTCACTGAGCTGAATGAACTGCGCCGGTCTACGTTCACCTTGGCGGATGTGGAATCGATCACCGGCCTATCGGCTGCGGCGGCCCGCAATCTCGTGCACAAGGCCCAGCAGCGAGGCTTGGTCACGCGACTGAAGCCTGGCCTGTACAACCTCGTGCCATTCGAACTCGGCCGGGCCACTGAGCACATCGACAGCCCGTACTTGATCGCACGTGAACTCGCCGGTGCAGCGCCCTACTTCCTATCGCACGGCACAGCGCTTGAACTGCACCGCATGGTGACGCAGCCGAACTTCACCGTGTATGTGTCATGTACGCGGCGCGTGCGTCCGCAGACGGTGGGCGGCTATGACTTTCGGTTTGTCCACATTAAGGCGGAGCAAGAATTCGGGGTCATGAAGCACTGGATCGACAAGGAGCGCTTCGTGATGATCAGCGACATGGAGCGCACCATAATCGATGGTCTCCGACACCCGGCATTTGCCGGTGGCGTTACCGAAGTCGCCAAGGGCTTGTGGATGAAGCGGGACGTACTGAAAGTCGAACGACTGGTGGACTACGCACGACGCCTCGGCGTCGGCGCCGTCGTGCGCCGCCTCGGCTACCTGTTGGAACACTATGGCCTGGCCGATGCTTCGGTGCTGGAGCCACTGCGCGGTATGCTGACGGCAACTTACCAGCGCCTTGATCCACTGCTCCCCGCTGAGGGGGCGTTCCTCTCACGTTGGCGGCTCCAGCTCAACGTGACTCCCGAAGAACTGGACGCCGTGAGGCTTGGCTGATGATTCCTCAACGCAACATTTCCCTGATCTCAAACACGCTGGTGACCGCTGGCGGGCGGCGCATCCCCGAGGCCGTCATCGAACGCGACTACGTGCTGGCCTGGTTCCTGACCGGTTTGGCCGGCCATCCGTTACGCGACGTACTGGCCTTCAAAGGTGGCACGGCCCTGCGACGCTGCTGGTTCGAGGATTATCGGTTTTCGGAAGACCTGGACTTCACGCTGACCCGTCCGATCACCCTTGAAGATATCCTTGCTGGGTTGGGCGAAATTTTTGCGGCGGTTGAGGCCGCCTGCGGCTTGCGGATTGCGTTCGACCGCGAAGACCGCCACGGCCACCAGAACAGCCACACGTTTTATCTGCGCTACCAGGGGCCGCTACCCGCCGCGAACGACGTGAAGGTTGATATCACGATCAACGAAGTCCTGTGCTTCCCGCTGCAAGATCGCTCGATTCATCGCACCTACAACAGCTTTGACGACTTGCCCGAAGGGCCGACCGTCAAGGTCTACGCCATCGAGGAGATCGTGATTGAAAAGCTGCTGGCCTTGAGCGATCGGGCGCGCAACGAGCCGCGCGACCTTTATGACCTCTGGTATCTGTTTGGCTCCACCAACTTGCGCGTTGCGGAGATGCGCGCCGAACTCGATACCAAGTTGGCATTGAGACAGCGCGTCGTTGCAGGCATGGAGCAGGCAATCGCCACCAAGGAAGATCGTCTGCGCCGACTCTGGGATGTTCGACTCTCGCATCAGATGAGCAATCTTCCACCGTTCGATGACGTTTTTCGGGAAGTGCTGCGAGCCGTGCGAGCCGCCGACTTGCCCAAGGCGGAACACTGATCGGTGGTTTGCGCCCATAGAACGCACGGATAAGATAACCATGACTAGCACCAGTACCCGCTTGTTTATCGCCAAGCCCTTTTCATACTTTGATCAAAAAGGCGAGTGCGTCTTCCCCAGCTCGGACCTCATTCGTGCCAACGCGCACCAAGGCATCGTAACGGCCCTGATCCTGGATGCAAATATCTGCCTTAATCTCGCCAATTACGCGCGAGGACAAAAGGACCCTGACAAGGAATCAATGGTCCGCCAGTTTCTGTTGGCGGTTGAGCTGACCAAGGTCGATGTGGTGCCGTATTTCGGTTGCCTGGAACTGGCGTCGACGCGCGGTAGCGACCAACTGGACCAAGCCAAGCTGTCCAGCATCGCGTCGAACGTCGCCCATGCGTTGGCACAGAGCGAAGAGTCCCTTGCATGGGGTCATCAGACTCGCCCCCGCATCGACGACGATCTGAAGCTGACCGACAAATCCCTGTCAGTGACGTATCCCATGCTGCGCTACGCCTACTGCTGCTTTCTGAAGATATTCGAGATTCGCTCACGGGGACACCTGAAGGATCGTGCCGTCAAGCATTTCATCGAGTTCTTCGACTGGTGTGAAAACATGAGATGCCATGTGGGGCTCGTGTCACAGGCCTCGTTTGCCTTGTTCGGTGGGGCCAAGGAAGCCGACAAGCTCCTGAGCCTGCGAGACGGCAAGACCCCCCTGGATGCAGCATGGGGGGCCGCATGGGACATCTGGCACTGCTGGATGGTCCAGAACTACTTTCCGACGCTCCCGGTCGACGGATTTTCTCAGCACTCCATCTTAGTCACGGACGATGCTGCTGCAGCCTATATCGCCGGTCAGTGCCTGCCACGTGCGATGTTTCTCAACGGGGGCACGCCCCTCTTATCGGCGTCCGTCCTCAGCTACGACTTCCCGTTCTACGTCGATAAGCGAGAACGACTCAACGAACTCTTAAGAGCGCGCGATTCGCGGCGCTTCATGCGCATGATCGACGACGTCTGTAACGCGAATGAGTTTGACCACGCCCCCGTCCAGGCCGAAATCGAGCAACTGGAGTACGTCATCATGAGTACTTGGCAAAGGCCCGTACAAGCCTAGTGTCACGTCACGCACGATATGTCGTATATATTGTGATAAACTCCCGCCATCTTTTCCAAGACGGCGAGGGGTTTCCAATGAAACTTTACAAAGTGACACTGCTGGCGGATGAAAGGGATGAGC
>JADDKJ010000062.1:0-12716 GCA_033717875.1 Gammaproteobacteria bacterium | reverse complement strand
AGGTTGCCGCTTGGCAAGCGCGCCGCGACCAGATTCACGCCAAAGTAAACTGGCAATTCACGACAGAGAATGCGCGAGTCAAACTCAAACGGTTATATCCGACATTTGACGCGTGACACGACACTAGTGGATGTACGCCTCGGTGGCATAACGCCGCATCATGCGATGGCTGTTGAAAAAGGACGCGCTTTTGCATATCGCGCCCTTCATCACCGCGATCCAGGCCGGGCGATCCATATAGTATAGCGGCAGCACTACCTGAGACAACTTGATGTAAAGGGAGTCCTGGTCCTTGCCATTGGCTGACTCCATGGCATTGCCTATCGCCCAGCCCGTCACACCCTCGATGCAACCCTCCACCCACCATCCATCGAGCACGCTCAATTGCGGCACGCCATTGAAGGCGGCCTTCATGCCGCTGGTGCCCGAAGCTTCCATGGGTCGTAATGGCGTGTTCAGCCACACGTCGGAACCCGACACCATGGCAAGCGCCGTCTCCATGTCATAATTGGGAAGATAGACAATGCGGATGGTGTCGGCAAGCTCGCGCATGTGACCATGCAGGGCTTCGATCAACCTCTTCCCGCCTTCATCGCGCGGATGAGCCTTGCCTGCCAGCACGATCTGGAAAGAACGCTCCTGGGCGATGGTTTTTAAACGTGCCACATCGCCAAACAACAAATCGGGGCGTTTATAGGCGGTCATGCGCCGAGCAAAGCCGAGAATCGGAATCTTCGGATGCAATTCCACGCCTGTCAGCTTTTTTACCTTCTCGATCAAATCATTCTTGGCCTGGGTATGGGCCTCCCAGATCGCCGCATCCGGTATCCGGTCGGCGCGCACCAAAACCGCCGGTTCATGACACCAGCCGGGTAGATGGGTGTCGTAGAGCTTGATGAAACCCGGGTGGCTCCAGGTGAAAGGGTGCACTCCGTTGGTGATAGCGCGCACGCGATATCCGGGGTAAAGTTTTTTGGAAACCTCGGCGTGGCTCTTGGCGACACCGTTGACATACTCGCTAAGACTGAGGGCGAGGCTTGTCATGTTGAGGTTTTCATTTCCCGCCAGCGATTTGAGCGTCGGCAAGGAAATGAAATCACCCAGCACACGCTGTACCATGTCATAAGGAAATTTGTCGTGCCCCGCCTCGACTGGCGTATGCGTGGTGAAATTGCACAGCTCCCTCACGCGCGGTATATCGTAGGGCGACTCGCCGGGCCGGACATCCTCCGCCGGATAGGCATAACGCCGCAGCAACTCGAGCACCAGCAAGGCGGAATGGCCTTCATTCATGTGATATTGGCGAATCTCGAACCCCAATGCCTGGAGCATCCGCGCGCCGCCGATCCCCAGAATGATCTCCTGCTTGAGCCGATAGGCGGCATCACCGCCATAGAGATAATGGGTGATCTTGCGATCGTCGTCGTGGTTCAAGGGCAGATCGGTATCCAGCAGAATGACGGGCACCCGGCCATTCATGTGGCCTTGCAGGATATACAGCCACCCGCTCAGCCAGACCTCACGCCCCTCGATGTTCATGGCGATACCGGCGCTCAGGCGCGTCGCAAAGTGGCTGGGGTCCCAGTGATCCGGCTGCTCGACCTGCCGCCCCTGAGCATCGATTTCCTGATGAAAATATCCGGCCCGGCTGACCAGGGTGACCGCCACCAGCGGCAACTCCAGGTCGGCGCTCGAGCGCACCGTGTCCCCGGCCAGTACCCCGAGACCGCCACTGTAGGTGGGAATCTCGTTGCGCAGGGCGATTTCCATGGAGAAATACGCGATGCGCGGCACGTGAATGAATTCGTCCAGCATGACCACCCCTCAACCAAGAGATATCACTTCGACTGAGTCACCATATAATCCACCGCCGCCTTTACATCCGCATCGCTCAGATCCGCCTTACCGCCTTTGGGCGGCATGGTGCCCTTGCCCTTGAGGGTGCTGTTGTACAGGCTGTCCATGCCAGTTTTGATGAGCGGCGCCCAGCGCGCCTTGTCACCCGTCTTCGGCGCCCCCATGGCGCCCGTGGCATGACACATGGCGCAGGCCGAGGAATAGACCGCCTTGCCATCCGCGGCATTGGCGTGACCCGCCACAGACAAGGCCAAAGCCGCTACCACAACACCTATAACGCTGTTTCTCATGACATTCTCCTTTCCGGTTCAAATCAGGTTTTGAAAAGTATACGCCATTGCCTCTGAGATAACTTTGATCTATATCAAGGAACCTCTGAATAATTCAAAGGTTCCGCGGCACAGGGATGTGCCGGCATTTTTCAATCACGGCAAGTGATTGAAAAATGAAGAAAAGCAAAAATCGCATTTTTGCTTTTCTTGCTCTGAGAATTCCAGGATGGAATTATTCAGAGCTTCCTCAAATCAGCGCAGGTCTGATTGGTATATACTGAAACACAGTGTTGATCGAGACCTTGCCATGTCCAACTTCATCCGCTGGTTCGAAGACATCACTCTTCAGGATATACCCCTGGTCGGCGGCAAGAACGCCTCGCTGGGCGAAATGTACCGCGAGCTGAGCCCCCAGGGAGTGAAAATCCCTAACGGCTTTGCTATTACCGCCCACGGTTACTGGCGCGTGCTCGATGACGCCGGGCTGCGCGATAAGCTGCGCGCCTTGATGACGGGCATCGACAAAAACAATGTTTCCGATCTGGCGCGACGCGGCCACGCGGCGCGGGATCTGATCCGCGGCGCCGGTCTGCCCGCCGGGCTGTGGGCGGAAATCGAGGCGGCCTACGCGCGCCTGTGCACCGAGTATGGGGCACACATCGATGTCGCGGTGCGTTCCTCCGCTACGGCGGAAGACCTGCCCACGGCCTCGTTCGCCGGACAGCACGAAAGCTATCTCAATATTTCCGGCACGGCCGCGCTGCGTGAGGCGTGCATCAAATGTTTCGCCAGCCTGTTCACCGACCGCGCCATTGCCTATCGCATCGACCACGGCTTCGATCATATGAAAATCGCGTTGTCGATCGGCGTGCAGAAAATGGTGCGCGCGGACCTTGCCGCCAGCGGCGTGATTTTCACACTCGATACCGAGACGGGTTTCCGCGACGTGGTCTTCATCACCGCCAGCTACGGCCTGGGTGAAAACATCGTCCAGGGCGCCGTCGACCCGGACGAGCTGTATGTCTTCAAGCCGACGCTGCGCCAGGGATACAAGCCGATCATCCGCAGGCGATTGGGCGCCAAACAACTGCGCATGGTTTATGTCGCAGGCGAGGTGGGCGGCACGACCCGCAATACCCCCGTCGGCGAAGACGAACGCCGCCGTTTCTGCATCAGCAACGACGAGGCCCTGCGCCTTGCCGATTACGCCGTCAAAATAGAAGACCACTACAGCCGCAAGGCCGGCGCCGGCCAGCCGATGGACATCGAATGGGCCAAGGACGGCATCAGCGGCGAACTGTTCATCGTGCAGGCGCGCCCGGAAACAGTGCAGGTGCACCGCCGCGCCGATCTATTGGAAAACCATATACTGGAAGAGCACGGCGAGACGCTCGTTCAAGGCAAGAGCGTTGGCCAGAAGATTGGCGCAGGCAAGGCGCGCGTGATCGCCGATCTCGAGCATCTGCGTGATTTTCAATCCGGCGAAGTGCTGGTGGCCGATACCACCACGCCCGATTGGGAGCCGGTGATGAAACAGGCCGCCGCCATCGTCACCAATCGCGGCGGGCGCACCTGCCATGCCGCCATCGTCGCCCGCGAACTGGGGATACCCGCCGTGGTGGGCACGGGTGACGCGACCCGTCAAATCACATCCGGCCAGGATATCACCGTCTCCTGCGCCGAAGGCGAAACCGGCCATGTCTACGCTGGCATAGCGAAATACCGCGTGGAACGCCTGGCCTTGCACGACATTCCCAGACCGCGCACCAGGATCATGATGAATCTCGGCGATCCCGACCAGGCCTTTGCCCTCTCTTTCATTCCGAACGATGGCGTGGGACTGGCCCGGCTCGAATTCATCATCAACAACAGCATCAAGATTCACCCCATGGCCTTGATCCACCCCGAGCGCATCACCGAACGCCGCGCACGCCAGACCATCGACGCCATGACAGCAGGCTATCAGGACAAGACCGAATATTTCGTTTCGCGGCTGGCCGAAGGCGTGGCCACCCTCGCCGCGGCGTTCTATCCCAAACCGGTCATCGTGCGCCTTTCGGATTTCAAGTCGAACGAATACGCCAGCCTGCTGGGAGGGACAGCCTTCGAACCCAAGGAAGAAAATCCCATGCTGGGCTTTCGCGGCGCGGCGCGCTACACCCACCCCGCCTACGTGGAAGGATTCGCCCTGGAATGCCGGGCCCTTAAGCGTGTGCGTGACGACATGGGCTTGACCAACGTGCGCCTCATGGTGCCGTTCTGCAGGCGCGTCGAGGAAGGCGCGCGCGTCCTCGCCGAACTGGAAAAACACGGTTTAAAGCGCGGCGTGAACGACCTCGAAATCCATGTGATGTGCGAGATACCCAACAACGTATTACAAATCGATGCCTTCGCCAAACTGTTCGATGGCTTCTCCATTGGCTCGAATGACCTCACCCAACTGGTGTTGGGCGTGGACCGCGACTCCGCCCTGGTGGCCTTCGAGTTCGACGAACGCGACCCCGGCGTGCTGGAAATGCTGCGCCTCACCGTGGAAGGCGCACGCCGCAACCAGAGCCACTCTGGCATCTGCGGTCAGGCACCCTCGGATTATCCAGAGATCGCCGAGTACCTGGTGCGCCTGGGCATCGATTCGATTTCGCTCAATCCGGACGCGGTGCTCAAGACGACGCTCAAGGTGTTGGAGATTGAGGGACAGATGGTGAATCCGTGATACTTGGGGAGTTGACGGATAGTACCAATTTTGGTACATTCAATAAATCATGAAAATACCTATCCTTGAAGTCCGCTTCTTCAAAACCGAAGCCGGCACGGAACCGGTGAGAGATTGGCTCAAGTCATTGCTCCCCATTGACCGGAAAATCATTGGTGAGGACATCAAGACAGTTCAATTCGGATGGCCTTTAGGAATGCCGTTGGTGCGGAAGATGGACAAGGATTTGTGGGAAGTGCGTATCCGCCTCGAAGGACGGATCGCCCGGATAATATTCACGGTGTCCGGCGGTATCATGGTTCTTTTGCACGGCTTCATCAAAAAATCGGACAAGACCCCGAAAGACGATCTGGATTTAGCAAAACAGCGCCTGAACCAATTGAGGAACAGAGCATGAACAAACGACATATCGGCAGCCGCTTCGACGATTTCCTTGCCGAAGAAGCGATGCTGGAAGAAGCGACGGCCGTCGCCGTCAAGCGCGTGATCGCGTGGCAAATCGAACAGGAAATGCGATCTCAGAAACTGACCAAGACCGCGCTCGCCGAAAAAATGCACACCAGCCGGGCGGCACTTAATCGCCTGCTGGATGAAACCGATACCAGCCTGACATTGACCACTCTGGCAAGCGCCGCAGCGGCGCTCGGCAAGAAGATCAAGATAGATCTGGTTCCACTGAATGAACACGCGGCATAACCGGCCCGTATCCCTCGACGGATGGCGCAAGCTGCTGTGGTCATCACTGTTTTCAGGTTGAACGACCGTCACCGATCGCAAGAGGCCGACCTTGCTCTCCATCTGGCTGCAATTCGCCGTCTGCGTCGCCCTGATCGGATTCGCCGGTTACAATCTGTCGCGCTATGGCGATGTGATTGCGGACAAGACGGGTTTGAGCGCCACCTGGATCGGCATGATCCTGCTGGCCACGGTGACCTCGCTGCCCGAACTGGCGACGGGCATCTCCGCCGTCACCATCGTCGACGTACCGAACATCGCCGTGGGGGATGCGCTGGGGAGTTGCGTCTTCAACCTTCTCATCATCATGATCCTGGATTTTCTGCACCGTGAAGAGTCGATATACACGCGCGCCGGCCAGGGACACATTCTGTCGGCGGGATTCGGCGTCATCCTGATCGGTTTTGTCGGTTTCAACCTGCTGCTGGGCGAGAAGGCCGCGACGCTCTCCCTGGGGCACGTGGGCATCTATACCCCCGTCATTGTGCTACTTTATGCCATCGCCATGCGCACCGTATTCCGTTACGAACAACAACAAATGGAGGCGTATGCCGGGCAGGTGGCGGCACGCTACCCCACCATCACGCTCAGGCAAGCGGTATTCCGCTATGCCATGGCCGCCCTGATCGTGATCGGTGCGGGCACATGGCTGCCATTCGTGGGCACGGAAATGGCCGCAGTGATGGGCTGGAACAGGACCTTCGTCGGCACCCTGTTCATTGCATTCGCCACCTCCGTACCCGAGCTGGCGGTCACCCTGTCCGCGCTGCGCATCGGCGCACTGGACATGGCAATCGGTAATCTGCTGGGAAGCAATCTGTTCGACATCCTGATCATCGCCATTGATGATCTGTTCTTTTTCAGGGGGCCGATCTTGTCGCACGTCTCGCAGCACCATGCGCTCTCCGCCCTCTCCGCCACCCTGATGATCGGAGTGGTCATCGTCGGCCTGCTTTATCGCCCCGCAACCAGGATACTCAAGACCATCGGCTGGACCAGCCTGTTTCTGTTCTCGATGTATCTGCTCAACGGCTATGTGCTCTACCTTTATGGCGAGTGACCCAACAACGCCAGCGCCCTCCTGGCATGACCTCACCGCCGATCAGGCCACCACGCGGCTGGCTGTTGATTCTGGCAGGGGGCTGACCGCCGCGGAAGCTGATGCGCGGCTGGCCAGCCACGGCCCGAATCGTCTGCCTGAAAAACCGCCGCGCCCCCTGTGGCGGCTGTTCCTGGCACAGTTCAAGAGTCTGCTCATTCTGATTCTGATCGGCGCCGCGGTGCTGGCTGGGGCAGTGGGTGATGTGAAGGATGTGGTAGTGATCTTGATTGTCGTGCTGTTCAACGCGACGCTCGGTTTTTATCAGGAATATCGCGCCGAGCAATCCCTCACCGCCCTGAAAAAGATGCTCGCGCTCAAGGCGCGGGTACGGCGTGGCGGGCGCGTGACGGAGGTGGCCGCCGACACCCTGGTGCCTGGAGACATCGTGTTGCTGGAAGCGGGCGACCGGGCGCCCGCCGACGGCCGGCTCATCGCCGCGCACAGCCTGGAAATCGACGAATCCGCGCTGACCGGGGAATCACAGGTGGTAGGCAAGCACACCGGCGCCATCGCAGAAACGTCGATCCCGCTGGCCGAGCGCGCGAACATGGCCTATATGAACACGGTGGTGACACGCGGCCGCGCCGAACTGCTCGTCACCGCCACGGGCGCGAACACCGAAATGGGACGGCTGGCGGGCATGCTGGAGGCCGCAGCGGAAGGACCGACGCCGCTTCAGCTCCAGCTCGATCATCTCGGCAAACGCCTGGCCATCATCGCAGGCGGTATTGTGACGCTGATCCTGGTGCTGGGATTGTGGCGCGGAGACGATCCGGCACAGATCATCCTCACCTCCATCGCCCTGGCGGTGGCCGCCATCCCCGAGGGCCTGCCGGCGGTGGTCACCGTGACACTCGCCATCGGCATGTATCGCATGGCGCGGCAGAACGCCATCGTCAAGCGTCTGGCGGCCGTCGAGACGCTGGGCTGCACCACCGTGATCTGCTCCGACAAGACCGGCACGCTCACCCTCAATCAGATGACGGCGCGCGCGTTCTATTACCGGGAGCGGAATTTTCATGTCACGGGCGAGGGTTACCGCAACGAGGGGGACATCCGCCCGGAAGATGGCATGCTGCCCATGCCCGGTTTTACCGCGTTGCTGCAACCGCTGGCATTGTGCAATGACAGCGGCGTACACGACGGCCAGCTCATCGGCGACCCCACCGAAGGCGCGCTGCTGGTGTTGGCGGCCAAGGGTGGCATACAGCGCGAGGAAGAGGAAGCACGCCTGCCGCGTATCGCCGAGATCCCCTTCGATCCGGCCAACAAATTCATGGCGACCTTCCACCGCGATGGCGACGAGGTGCGCGTGTTCGTGAAAGGCGCGCCCGATGTACTGCTGGCACGTTGCGCCCGGCAACTCACCGCCCAGGGGGAACAGTTCGTCGACGGAAGCCGGCGTGCTCAGCTCATGCAGGAAAACGAAGCGATGGCCTCGCGCGCCCTGCGCGTGCTGGCGGTGGCCGGGCGCACGCTGCCCTTCGCCTCCTTCGATCCGGCGGCAAATCTGCTCGATCACATACAGGATCTCACCCTCGCCGGCCTGATCGGGCTGATGGACCCCCCGCGCCCCGAGGCGCGTGACGCCATCGCCCTGTGCGGAAGGGCGGGCATCGCGGCAAAGATGATCACCGGCGATCACAAGGTCACGGCCGCGGCCATCGGCAACGAATTGGGCCTGCATGGCGAGGTCATCACCGGCGCGGAGCTGGACCGGCTCGATAACCATGCGCTGGCCGCGCGCATCGAGCACATCACCGTCTTTGCCCGCGTCGCGCCGGAGCACAAAGTGAAGATCGTGCAGGCGCTGAAGGAGCGCGGCCACATCGTGGCGATGACCGGCGATGGCGTGAACGATGCCCCGGCGCTGAAAAACGCCGACATCGGCGTGGCCATGGGCATCACCGGCACCGAGGTTGCCAAGGAAGCGGCCACCATAGTGCTCACCGACGACAATTTCGCCACCCTCGTGCGCGCCGTCAAGGAAGGCCGCACCATCTACGACAACATCGTCAAGTTCGTGCGCTTTCAGCTCGCCACCAATATGGGGGCCCTGCTCACCGTGGTCAGCGCCCCCCTGCTCGGCCTGCCCATACCCTTCAATCCCGTCCAGATCCTGTGGGTCAACATCATCATGGATGGCCCCCCCGCCATGGCCCTCGGCGTGGATCCCGCCCGCCCCGGCCTGATGAATGAACCGCCACGCGACCCCAAGACGCGCATCCTCACCCTGCGGCGACTGGGCAAACTGATCGCTTATGGCGCGACCATGATGGCGGGCACGCTAGGCGTGCTGTATTACGCCTTGCAGGCCAATTCGCAACAACATGCCCTGACGCTGGCCTTCACCACCTTCGTGCTGTTTCAGTTCTTCAATGTGTTCAATGCCCGCAACGAGTATGGCTCCGCCTTTACGCAGAATTTCTTCGGTAATGGCATGCTCTGGCTCGCCCTGGCCGGCGTGCTCGCGATGCAGGTGTTGGTGGTGCATTGGTACCCCGCTCAACAGATATTCCACACCACCGACCTCGCATTGACGGACTGGGGGATCGCGGTAGCCGTCGCATCATCGGTGTTATGGCTGGAAGAGGCGCGCAAACTGCTGTCGCGCGTCTTAGGGAAGCGCTGAATAATTCCATCCCGGAATTTTCAGCGCACGGAAAGCGAAAAATGTCATTTTCGCTTTCCTTCATTTTCAATGGCTTGGCACCATCGAAAATGGCGACACTTCCATGTGCCGCGCGGAAGCGCTGATAAATCAGCGCTTCCTTAACCCCCTCTCACTTCGGGAGAGGGTTGGGGTGAAGGCGGCTGCGGCGCCTTGTCAGGATCTGACACCCAACGCGGTCAGGTCTCGTCATACCCCAAACTGCGCAACGCGCGTTCGTCTTCGGACCAGCCCTCTTTAACTTTCACCCACAGCCGTAGAAAAACCTTGCTGTCGAAGATCTTCTCCATATCCTGCCGCGCCTGCGAGCCTATCTCCTTGAGGGCTGCGCCTTCCTTGCCGATGACGATGGCCTTTTGGCCGGGCCGCTCCACCCAGATCACGGCATGGATATGGGCAACGTCGTTCTCAATCGAGAATTTCTCGATTTCCACCGTCATGGCATACGGCAATTCCTGGCCAAGCTGGCGCATCAGCTTTTCGCGGATCAGTTCGGCGGCGAGGAAACGTTCGCTGCGGTCGGTGACTTGATCCTCGGGATACAAGGGCGGGGCGAGGGGCAGCAGCGCCACGACCTCATCTTCCAGCGCGGCGACGTTTTTTCCCGACCGCGCGGAAACAGGGATGATATGCGCAAACTCCCTTGCTTCGGATAATTTCTGGAAATGCGGCAACAAGGCGCCTTTATCCGATACCTTGTCCAGCTTGTTGACGACGAGGATGACGGGCACAGCGGTGGACTTGAGCCGTTCGAGTATGTCTTGATCCTCGCTGGTCCAGCGTGTACCTTCGACGACGAACAGAATGACATCGACATCCTGGAGCGCGGCGGTGGCGACACGGTTCATGTAGCGGTTCATGGCGCGACCACCCGCGCGATGCAAGCCGGGAGTATCGACATACAAGAGCTGGGCGTCTTCGGTGGTCTTGATACCCAGGATGCGATGGCGCGTGGTCTGCGGACGGCGCGAGGTAATGCTGATTTTCTGGCCGAGGATGCGGTTGAGCAAGGTGGACTTGCCGACATTGGGACGGCCGATGATGGCGACATAGCCGCAGCGGTGTCCCGCCGGATCGTGTTTTGAATTTGAAGTCATTCGCAACCCAAAAGTTGCAGCGCCTTGCGCGCCGCGTTCTGCTCGGCGATGCGCCGGTTCGCACCCTCGCCCTGGCAAGGTGCGATGTTTTCAACGATACATTCCACCTTGAACATTTGGCGATGGGCATTGCCCTCGATCGTCAGGATGTTATAGGTGGGCAAAGGCATTTTTTGTGACTGAAGATATTCCTGCAAGCGGGTCTTGGGATCTTTGGGGTGCGTTTCCGGCGAGATGGATGCCAGCCGCTCCCGGTAGATGCACAGCACCAGTGCGCGACAGACATCGAATCCGCCGTCCAGATAAACCGCGCCGATCACCGCCTCCAGCGCACCGGCCAAGATCGATTCGCGGCGAAAACCGCCGCTCTTCAGTTCTCCGGGCCCGAGGCGGAGATAATTGCCCAGCTCGAACAGGGACGCCAGCGCCGCGAGCGTACTGCCTCTAACCAGGTTGGCGCGGGCACGGCTCAATTCGCCTTCGCTGGCAGCGGGAAAACGCCGGTAAAGTTCGTCGGCGATCAGGAAATTCAACACGGCATCGCCGAGGAATTCGAGCCGTTCGTTATTGTTGCTGCCGGCGCTGCGATGAGTAAGGGCGCACTCCAGCAGCTCGGGGTGCGTGAAACGGTAATCCAGCTTGCGGCATAAGCCGTCGATGGAGCCATGCACGGCGCCGGAGGCAAAACCATTCCCGGAACCGCTCAAGGCAACGGCACCTCGATCTTGTTATCCTTGAAATTGGCGACGATATCGATGTTTCCCACCATCGGCACGCGCGCCTCATAGCTGATCGTGACGCGCAATTTGCCGTCCTCCTTGGACACCTCGATGTCATCCTTGGTGACACGGGAAACGTCATTGATGCTGAGCTTTTTCATGATCGAGTCCTTGATGTCGGCGACGCTTTTACTGCCAATGTCCGATTCCTGCGCGACGGATTTCAATACTGAGGAGACCTCGAAGTTTTCTAGATAGAGCGGTGCAAGCTTGATGGCCAGGGCGGCGAAAAAGGCGATCAAGCCGAGCAGCAGCACAAAACCTATCGCCGTCAATCCTCTTTGCTTTTTGTGATTTTTCGCCATACCACGCTTCCTTATCAAGATTTACTTAACTGACGAACCGATGCGGCTCCATCCCACACCGCCATTGGCCGAATCCCAATTCATCCAGATCATGAAGGCCCGGCCGACCAGGTTTTCCTCCGGCACGAACCCCCAGAAACGACTGTCATTGCTGTTGTCGCGGTTATCGCCCATCACAAAATACTGGCCTTCCGGCACCTGGATCTCGCCTTCGATGGAGGGTCTGCCAGGCACGGTGAGGATATCGTGTTGCACATCCCCCAATCGTTCACGATAAACATTGGCGCCCGACATGGACAATCCCGCGCCCACGCCGGTATATGTCCCCGCGGGGCTTTGCTCGACAGGCTTGCCGTTGACATAGATCTGCTTGTGATAATAGCCGATCCGGTCGCCCGGCAAGCCAACCACGCGTTTGATGTAATCGACCGACGGGTCTTTGGGATAACGGAAGACGACGATATCGCCGCGCTGCGGTTCGCCGATACCGATGACTTTGGTGTTGATCACCGGCAAGCGGATGCCGTAGGCATATTTGTTGACCAGAATGAAATCGCCCACCAGCAGCGTCGGCATCATCGAACCCGAGGGAATACGGAACGGTTCGACGAGGAAGGAGCGCAGCAACAGCACAATGAGGATGATCGGAAAAAAGGAGCGCGCATACTCGACCAGCATCGGCTCCTTGGCGATCCCCTTGATCGCCTCCGCCTTCAGCTTGCCTTCGGATGAACCCACCACTTCGTCGAGATAAGCCTGCTCGGTGGCCAACCGCTTCAAGGCTTTTTCATCCATCTTGGCGCCGGCCGACTCGACATATTGCGCCAGGGCCTGCCGCCGCCGCCGCGCTCCCGTGGCGGCATCGACGGCCCAGATCGCGCCGGTGATGAATACCGCCAGTGTCATGATGGTGGGAAAATCGAAATTCATTTGTTCGAAATACCCTGCGGTTTACCGCAGGCTCCTTGAGCAATGGGGTTTCCAAAGGGGAGCAACGCAGTGCTCCCCTTTGGTCGCCCGCGAGGATACATGCCTCGCGGGCGACCTAACTTCATTTTGGGTCTTCAGGAAATCGTGTGGGTCATTTTGCACGAAATTCATATAGCCGGGAGCATGCAAGTGAGAATTTTGAGTCTCAGATATTCCTCATCTCTGATCCCGTATGCCCGGCGCTGGATGACGCGA
>JADDKJ010000061.1:0-14496 GCA_033717875.1 Gammaproteobacteria bacterium | reverse complement strand
TCTACGCCTGGTCTTCCTGCCACCCTATTCGCCCGAACTCAACCCGCAGGAGCATGTGTGGGACGAGTTGCGCGAGCAGTTCTTCCACAACCGCGCCTTCGACAGTCTCGATGCCCTTGAGGTACACCTGGAGGCCGCGCTGCGCCAGATGGAATCAGACCAGCCGCGCATGCAAAGCATCGCTGGCTGGGATTGGATAATTAATTCCGTCTCTAATCGGAATTAGAATAAAAACGGCAGTTGGAGCCTACTGCGAATGCCTAATGCACCGAATCTGCGCGAGAAAATCGCAAAATCTATCCTCACCGTAGCGGATGGCTACGGCTGCGGAATATTTTGCGATTTTCTCGCCCATCTTCAGCACCTTAGTTATTCTCGCTACGGCTCCAACTGCCGTTTTTAGGTTAAATGGAAGGAAAACGCTGAAGAAATTCCATAGCTATTTACAATCATCAAAGATATCCGCAAGATACACAAAAAACCTCCTTCCAGAGGTTGAAGGGATACAGCGAGTGACCGTTTATTCCGTAGACAAACTTATTGCCGAGGCGCGCCGCCTCTCCGCGGAATACCGCAAGGCGACCGGCCGGCCGCTGGGCGGCGTGAGCGGTGAGATCGCCGAGTACGATGCCGCGCGTCTGCTCGACCTGGAAGTGTGCGATCCCAAGCCCGGCGGCTACGACGCCATCGGTCGCGGTAAACGTGCCGGGAAACGCATCCAGATCAAGGCGCGCGCCATCTTCGACGAAGCCAAATCTGGTCAGCGCATCGGGCAGCTCAAGACCGAACAGGAATGGGATAGTGTGATGCTGGTGCTGATGGATGAAAATCTCGAACCGTTCGAGATCTATGAAGCCGAGCGCGACGATATTCTGGAAGCCATCGCCGAATCCGGCGCAAGCGCGCGCAACAAGCGTGGCGCAATGTCGGTCGCCCGGTTCAAGATCATCAGCCGTCTGGTCTGGACGCGTGAAAACGGAGTTGAGGAGGACGAGGTTTGGGGCAGCCGGGCGGGGTCGGTGCGGTAGCTGCTCGGTGAGCGTAGCACCGCTCGAAAATGAATGGTGCGCTGTGTGCACCCTGCAAATTTGGGTTCGATCATCCTGAGTTCTCCTTCCGAATTGCTATCCTCCGACGGCCCTCTCGCGCGCCGTATCGAAGGCTTTGCCCCGCGTGCCGCCCAGCAGGAGATGGCGGAGGTGGTTGCCAAAACGCTGGAAGACCACGGCGTGCTGGTCAGCGAGGCGGGTACTGGCACAGGTAAAACCTATGCCTATCTGGTGCCCGCCATCCTTTCCGGCAAGAAAATCGTCATCTCCACCGGCACAAAAAATCTTCAGGACCAGCTTTTTCACCGTGACTTGCCGGTGGTGCGTAAAGCGCTGGGTGTGCCGCTGCGGGCGGCGCTGTTGAAAGGGCGCGCCAATTACCTGTGTCTGCATCGCCTGGAACTCGCCGAGCTCGATGGGCGCGGCTATACGCGGGAACACGCCGCCGTCTTGCACCGTATCCGTGACTGGGCGGGACGCACCCGTAGCGGCGATATCGCCGAAGCAGGGGATGTTCCCGAGGATTCGCCGCTGTGGTATCAAGTCACCTCCACCGCCGACAACTGCCTCGGCCAGGATTGCCCCTCGTATGCCGATTGCCATGTGATGAAGGCGCGCCGCGCGGCGCAGGAGGCTGACCTGGTGGTGGTCAATCATCACCTGCTGTTCGCCGATATGGCGCTCAAGGATCAGGGTTTTGGCGAGCTGCTGCCGGGCGCCAACGCTTTCATCATCGACGAAGCGCATCAGCTCCCCGAAGTGGCATCGAATTTCTTTGGCGTCTCGCTCAGCAGTCGACAGTGGCTGGAACTGGCCGACGATACGGTGACCGAGCATCTGCGCGAGGCGGGCGATATGAGCGAGTTGCCGGCAGCGGCGGCCGAGCTGAAAAAGACCGTCCTCGACATGCGCCTGGCGTTGGGCGGCGAATTGCGCCGCGCCGCCTGGCGCGAGGTGGCTGCCCTGCCGGCGCTGACGGCGGCCTTGCCGCCGCTGCGTGCGGCACTCGCCACACTGCTTGAGAAATTGAAACCCGCCGCCGTGCGCGGCAAGGGCCTCGAGAGTTGCGAACGGCGCGCGGCGGAATTGCTGGCGCGTTTCGATAGTCTCACCGGCGCCCGTCCGGCGAACCATGTGGTGTGGTTCGAGACCTACACCAAGAGCTTTGTCCTGAACTGCACGCCGCTCGATATCGCGCCGATTTTTCGCAATCACATGGACGCGCGCAAGGCGGGCTGGATCTTCACCTCCGCCACGCTGGCGGTAAACGGCCACTTCGACCATTTCGCCGAGCAGTTGGGATTGCATGATCCCGTCACAAGCCGCTGGGACAGTCCCTTCGATTTCGCGCGCAATGCGGTGTTCTATGTGCCTCCCGGCATGCCCGACCCCAACAGCCCGCACTATACCGCGGCGGTGGTGGAAGCCGCGCTGCCGGTGCTCGAGGCGAGCCGCGGCCGCGCCTTCATGTTGTTCACCAGTCACCGCGCCTTGCAGGAGGCCGCGAAAATATTGCAGGGCAGGGTTGCCTGGCCGCTGTTGATTCAAGGCAGCGCGGCGCGCGGCGAATTGCTGGAGCGTTTCCGCGCCTTGGGCAACGCCATCCTGCTCGGCACCGGCAGCTTCTGGGAGGGCGTGGATGTGCGCGGCCCGGCGCTATCCTGCGTCATCATCGACAAGCTGCCTTTCGCCTCGCCGGGCGACCCCGTGCTCCAGGCCCGCCTCGACGCCCTGCGCGCCAAGGGCGGCAACCCGTTCATGGATCACCAGCTCCCCGCCGCGGTCATCACCCTCAAGCAGGGCGTGGGACGCCTGATCCGCGATGTCCATGACCGTGGCGTGATGATGCTGTGCGACCCGCGCCTGATTTCCAAACCCTATGGCAAAATCTTTCTCGACAGCCTGCCGCCAATGCGGCGCACGAGGAAGGTGGAGAATGTGCGGCGGTTTTTCGAGGCCGTCCCGATCGAGGCATAGAGGCATAAAGGATGGCGGAAGATCCATGCAAGCAAGGCAGCGATCTCGATTTCCTGGTCGAAGCGCTCAATAGCAGTTGCCACTGCATCAGCCTGGATCGAGAAGCCTTGCGGCGCGAGATGGAAGATGATTTCGCGTTGCGCGATCTGTACCGTTCGCTCGCCGCCAGTCATCCCTATCTTTTTTCCGCCTTGCCGGTGTTTGTCTCGCGTCATCATGTCGACCGCATGGCGGAGATCATTCACGCCATCGAGTCGGTCATCGCCATGCCCGTTTACCGCGAACATGTGATGCAATGGGCGCCGGAAATCGCCCGTTTCGATCCGGGGCCGCGGGGAGTCTTCCTGGGCTATGATTTTCATCTGGGGCTGCATGGCCCGCAGCTCATAGAAATCAATACCAACGCCGGTGGCGCGTTGTTGAACACCGTGCTGGCGCGGGCGCAGCGCGCCTGCTGCGCGGACGTGGAGGGGCTCATGTCAGGGCCGGTCGATCTGCCCCGGCTGGAAGAGCATTTTTTCGGCATGTTCATGAACGAGTGGCGGCGCCAGCGCGGCGACCAGCCCTTGCGCAGCATCGCCATTGTCGATGACGCGCCAAATGAACAATATCTTTACCCCGAATTCTTGTTGTTCCAGCAGATGTTCGAGCGCTTCGGTCTGGAGACGGTGATTGCCAATGCCAAAGACCTCGTGTTGCGCAGCGATGAATTGCAATACGGGGCTGTGCCGATCGACATGGTTTACAACCGCCTCACCGATTTTTCCTTGGAGCAAGCCGAGCATACGGCATTGCGGCAAGCCTATCGTGAGGATGCCGTTGTGCTCACGCCGCACCCGCGCGCGCATGCGCTGTATGCCGACAAGCGCAACCTTGTGGTGTTGAGCGATCAGGCGCTGCTGAGTTCGTGGGGTGTGGCCGGCGACATGATAGCGCTGCTTGCCGCCGGCATCCCGCGCACCATTGTGGTCGATCCCGCCCACGCGGATGAGCTGTGGCAGGCGCGTCGCGGGTTGTTCTTCAAGCCCGCGACAGGTTTCGGTGGCAAGGCCGCTTATCGCGGCGACAAGTTGACCCGGCGTGTGTGGGACGAGATTCTGGCGGGGCGGTATGTGGCGCAAATGCTGGTGCCACCCAGCGAGAGAGTGATCCAGAACGAGGATGTGCCACTGGCGCTGAAGCTCGATCTGCGCAATTATGTGTATGATGGTAAGGTGCAATTGCTGGCTGCCCGCTTGTATCAGGGGCAGACGACGAATTTTCGGACGCCGGGCGGCGGTTTTTCGCCGGTGTTTCATCCGGTATGAACAGGCAATTTTGAAAGGAAGGAGTCAACCATGTTGCAATCGCATAACTATGGTTTCGGAAAAGTCGTGGACATGAGCGTGGAGCAGGCCGAGGCGCGTGTCACCGAAACACTCAAGGGCAAGGGTTTCGGCGTGCTGACGCGCATCGACGTGGCGGCCACGCTCAAGCAGAAGATCGGCGCGGACATGCCGCCCTATGTGATCCTCGGCGCATGCAATCCGCCGCTCGCCCATCGCGCGGTGAGCGCGGAACCGGAGATCGGATTGTTCCTGCCCTGCAACGTGATCGTCTATCAGGATGGGCAGGGGAAGGTCCATGTGTCGGCGATGGACCCGCAAGGCATGCTGGGTATGATCGACAATCCTGAAGTGACGCCGGTCGCCACCCAGGCGCGCGCATTGCTGCAAGAGGCGCTGGAAGCGGTCTGACCATGGCATCCGGGGCGGCGAGGGCGGACGCGCTATTGCTGGCGGCGGGGCATCTGCCCGTGCGCGATCTGCGGCGCTTGGGACACATTCTCCATGTCATGGCGGAGAAGGGCTGGGGGCATTATGTGGAGCGTTTGCGCCTGAAGGGCTATCTGCCCAAAGGGCGCGTCGAGCCGATGGCCGAGGGTTTGAGCGACGCGCAGCGTTTCCGTCTCGCGCTGGAAGAACTCGGTGCCACCTTCATCAAGTTCGGGCAAATGCTCAGCATCCGGCGCGATTTACTGCCGGACGAGGTGATCCTGGAATTGCAAAAATTGCAGGACGCCGTGCCGCCTTTTCCCGCAGAGCAGGCACGGCGCATTGTCGAGGATGAACTCGGCCGGCCGGTCAATCAGCTTTTCGCGGATTTCGACGACACGCCCCTTGCCGCCGCCTCCATCGCCCAGGTGCATACCGCCCGGCTTGCCGACGGCGCATCGGTGATCGTCAAGGTGCGGCGCCCCGATATCGAAAACCTCATCCAGGCCGATCTGGAAATCCTGTTTTTTATCGCTCGTTTGTTGCACAAACATGTTCCCGAAATGGAGCGCTATGATCCTGTCGGTCTGGTGGAGGAGTTTTCGGAGACCATCACCCGTGAGCTGGATTTTCGCCGCGAGGCACGCAACGCGGAGCGTTTCCGCGATAACTTCAGGGACGATCCTTCCGTGGTCGCGCCACGGGTGTTTTGGGAAGTGTCCGGCCGGCGCGTGCTCACCATGGAGCGCAGCGTGGGACACAAGATCGGCGCGGACTATCCGCCTGATCCCGGGCAACGTCGGCACGTGGCGGAAACACTGGTGCGTCTTTACCTCACGCAGTTGTTCGAGCACGGCTTTTTTCATGGCGATCCCCATCCCGGCAACCTGCTCGTCATGGACGATGGGCGCTTGTGTTTTCATGATTTCGGCATCGTCGGCCGGCTCGGCACGCGTGATCAAGAGAATCTCAAACAGCTTTTTTTGGCGCTCATGCTGCGTGATGCCGAGTGGATGACCGATGTCTATCTCGATCTGGGCGGCGGCGGGGCGGACGTGGACCGGGACGCTTTCGCGCGGGACTTGAGCGAATCGCTGGAAGAATATTATGCCGTGGCCGCCGAAGAGTCCTCGTTTACCGAGGTTCTTTATCAGTTTGTCCGCTTGGGGCGGCGCCATCGCATCCGTGTCATCAGGGAATTCCTGCTGGTGAGCAAGGCGCTGATGACTATGGAATCCGTCGTTCGCACTCTTCAGCCCCGTTTCGACATGCTCGCCGCGTTGCAGGCCTATGCGCCGCGTATGATCGGCCGGCAATTGTTTCCCGGATTGTCATTGTCAAAGGCTGACCTGCTCGGCAAAGGCTACCGCGCCTATAGTACCTTGCGATTGGCCACGGCTGGCCTGCCACGCGCTCTGTCCAAAGTGGTGCGTCAATTGCAGCGCGGCGAGGCCGTGCTGCGCCTGCGTCATGAACAACTCGAAGGGCTGGAACAGCATCTCGATCGGGCCAGCAACCGTCTGAGCCTGAGCCTGATCATCGCCTCTGTCGTCGTCGGTTCGTCGATCGTGATGTCCACCGACGTCGGGCCGCACTATGGCGATATCCCGTTGCTGGGATTGTTCGGCTATATACTGGCTACCTTTCTCGGATTGTGGTGGGTGATCGGGATATTACGATCGGGGCGGTTTTAAGATTGGACGAGATGTAGGGTGCGCTGTGCGCACCACACGGATGGTGCGCACGGCGCACCCTACGAAAAAGATCTATCCAACCGACTCCGCTGTATAGCGCTGTATTCGCAGCGATTGGGACCAGTAATCTGCGGGCAACCCCGCCTTGCGCTTGAGCTGCCGCAGAAAATCGGCGGACTCGGGCAGCGACTCCCACACCGCCGGCAAGAACGTGCCCCGGCGATGGCCTTCCTCGATGATCAAGCCGTCGATGCTTGGGCGCAGTTGTGCGATCAGGTCCGCTTCGGAGGCAAAACTCATCGGTTCGGGCGCGGACAGGATGGAGATATGGATGTCCAGCCGCTCAAATTCCGCCCGGCTGACGGGCCAGAAGCGCGGATCGCGGAAGGCGGCGGCCCAGGCGTTGGCGGCGATATCGACCGCCAGCGGCCGGATCGCGTCAAGCGTGCCAATGCAGCCACGCAGTTCATCTTCAAGATTCAGTGTGACGAAACTGGCCGCAAACTTTTGCAGTTCGTGCGGCTGGTCTTCAATGGCGACAGGTAACGGATGGTCATGCTCCAGGCCGTGCGCGATGGAATCCCGGGCCAGTTTCAGCAGAGTTCCACGATAGATGTGTGTCATATTGTTCATGAATACTCAAAGACATACGCGCCATACCCCACCACCTGATCACTCGGGCCGGCGGTGTCGCCCGAGTTGCGCAGGTCTAGGGTGGAGGCATGGAGATGGTGTCTGCGCGCCGCGTGCAGCAGGCCGTTGACCGGGTTGCGCCCGCAGGCGTCCTCATAATGGATATCCTCTGGCCGTAGCGCTTCAATGGCGCGCGAGGTGGCGCTGTCGAGTTTTCTGGCGGTTTCGTGATCGTGGTAATGGCTGAGGTCGGAACTGATGACGATGACGGTCTCGGGGCCATCCCACATCATTTCCAGCACCTCGCCAACCTCTTCCACTGTGGCGTCGCCCACCACCAGCGGCACCAGCGAGAAGTCGCGCAGCACTTCCTGCAAAAAGGGCAGATGCACTTCCAGGCTGTGCTCCTGAGCATGGGCCTGATCCAGGATATGGACTTGGGGCAGGGTCAAAAGCCGATTGATGGACACCTGATCGACAGGAATGGCACCGAGCGGGGTTTCGAAATAATAGGCGCTGCTTACCGCCAGTCCGTCGAATGCCACGCGATGCGCCGGGCCGAGCAGCACCACGCGGTTGATGGTGTCGCGGGCGGGTCTGAGGCGCGCATAGGCGCTGGCGGCCACCGATCCGGAATAAATGTATCCGGCATGGGGCGCGATGATTGCTTTAGGTGCCTGGGTTGTTGATTGAGCTTCCTCCAGATAATTCTTCACCACTGCGCGCAGTTCATCTGGGTTGGCGGGATAAAAAAGGCCCGCGACAGCAGGATGGCGCACAGTGGACATAGGTTGTTCCTCGGCAGGGAATGTTTTCAAGATGGTGTCGGCTGACAGGGCTTTCAAGGTTGAATTCACCGTGGCCGCACACCATCTTACATTGGTAGGACTCATTTCCTCCTCAAACCCTCTCCCGCGCGCGGGAGAGGGCCGGGGTGAGGGTGCCGAGCTTGGCGCCTCATACATATTCGTGCCGCATCAATAAACGGGAAGCACAGGAATTTCCAAGGAGAAGCCGCATGAGCGCACAACCCCTCGCCACCGTCGTACCCGCCAAATATTGGCACGTCCTGGAAGACGGCCGCATTCAGTGCGATCTCTGCCCGCGCTTCTGCAAGCTTCATGACAACCAGGAGGGCTTGTGTTTCGTGCGCGCGCGGCGTGGCGAGCAGATGGTGTTGACCACCTATGGGCGCTCTAGCGGCTACTGTGTCGATCCTATCGAAAAAAAACCGCTCAATCACTTCCTGCCGGGAACGCCGATTCTGTCATTTGGCACGGCTGGTTGTAATCTGGCCTGCAAGTTTTGTCAAAACTGGGACATCAGCAAGGCGCGCGAGACCGACATTCTGGCCGACCAGGCGCCGCCGGAGCTGATCGCCCGCTCCGCGAAGAAGCTGGGCTGTCCGAGCGTCGCTTATACCTACAACGACCCGGTGATTTTCATGGAATACGCCATCGATGTCGCCAAAGCCTGCCGCGCGCTGGACATCAAATCGGTCGCGGTGACCGCGGGTTACATCTGCGACGAGCCGCGCAAGGAATTTTTCAGCTACATGGACGCGGCCAACGTCGATCTCAAAGGCTTCACCGAACGCTTTTATCACAAAATCTGCGGCGGCCACCTGCAGCCGGTGCTGGATACCCTGAAATACCTCAAACACGAAACCAACGTGTGGTTTGAAATCACCACTTTACTGATCCCGGGCGAGAACGATTCCGACCAGGAGCTGGAAGAAATGACCCGGTGGGGCGTGGAAAATCTCGGACCCGATGTGCCCTGGCACTTCACCGCTTTCCATCCCGACTGGAAAATGATGGATAAACCACCCACGCCCCCCGAAACCCTGACACGCGCGCGGCGCATCGCCATGAAAAATGGTGTGCGCTATGCCTATACCGGGAATGTGCACGACATCGAGGGCGGCAGCACCTATTGCCATCATTGCGGCAAGCGGCTGATCGGCCGCGACTGGTATGTGATCACCGAATGGCGTTTGACTGACGATGGTCGCTGCCAGAGCTGCGGCACACCATGCGCCGGCGTGTTTCATGGTCCGGCGGGGAATTGGGGATCACGGCGGCTGCCGGTGCGGCTTAGGGATTTCGCGGCATAGCGCGGGCGGGGGTTAGGCAAAAATGCTAAGCCGCCCCACGTTATCCTGACAAGAGCGATTATCAAGAGGGATACATGCTGAAAAGGACTGCGTCTGACATCAAGCTGTTTGCATCCTTGTTGCGCCGTTTCTTGCTGGCGCCGCTTCGCAGGTTTGTTTTGATACCCGTCCTGACGGCAATCATCGGGATCATCATCGTAGGGCGGGTCACGGATTGGTGGACCGGCCCGGACAGTTACTACATTCATCTCGTGGGCGATTTCAGGAATGAACCGGCGATTGCCAGGATATTTGAAGGTTTTTTGGGCGCTTCGTGTGAGAAGTCCGATGGTGAAATCATCCGGGACAATGGTATCGCCGGTGTACCCGTCAGGGTAAAGTGTCTGGATGACCGGGGTGATTCCGCGGAGGCGCGTCGCATCTCCGCCGACCTTGCGCAGCGCGATGACACGCTCATGGTCATTGGGCATGTCTACAGCACGCTGACGAAGGAGGCGCTGCCCAATTACCTGCGGCAAGCCCAGCCCGCCATTCCTGTTATCCTTACGGCAGAGACCAATCCGCAATTGATTCCCGCCAAGAAAACCGGGGGTGATTATGATCCGGTATTCCGCCTGGCGCCCACGGATGATGAGCAAGCGACCACGGCGGCGCAGTTTGCTATCAATAACGCCAAACAGATTTTATGGGTTGTGGAGGATGAGCGAAACCCGGTTTACTCCAAGTACCTGGCGTTGGAATTTGTCCGGCGGGTACAAGAAAAGGAAGGGAAGGTGGTGCTGTGGTCGACCAATATGTCGGTGCCGCCCGCTGAAACGCTCAATAAGCTAAAAATCGATTTCGTTTTCTTTTCCGGAGACTGGTCGAACGCCTTGATACTGATCAGGCAGATCAAACGCATATTTCCTCCGGATCGAATGCCAATGCTTTTCTTGAGCGACGCGGCGGTGGATCCGCAACTGCTCAAGCACGGCGGGGACGACTTGTACGGCTTGAACGTGCACCTGGGCTATCCGCTCAAAGCGACCCAATTCAAGGGCAGCGGCTTTGAGTTATTCGGAAAAGATGCCCGATCCATCATTGATCGGCTGCTTGTCGATACCGATCAGCATTTTGTCGAGGAGAGCCAGGCGCGCTCGCGATTCAGATACTGGAGTATGCTGCTCTTGAACAGGCACGAGGTCGCGGACGCGCGCTTCGCCTTGAAGTCGCGGATGATGAAAACGGTGCTGGAGGAGCGCGCATTCCCGGGCATCCTGGGCGAGTACCAGTTCGGGCACAATGGTAACAACAAACAAGCCCAATGGCATATCTGGAAGGTGCAGAAGGAAAAAGGCGCATACCAATTTGTCGATGTCGAGTGACGATGATGCAATTCGAATCGCGTCACCCATGGAATGTCACACCCAGGCAGGCCGTCGCTATCCAGCAAGAACTGCGCAAAGAAGTCATCACCGAAGACCGGCTTGGCGAAGTGCGCCATGTGGCCGGCGTGGACGTGGGTTTTGAACAGAGCAACACCGTTACCCGCGCCGCCATAGCCGTGCTTGGCCTGCCCGATTTGCAACTGCGCGACAGCGCGATCGCGCGGTTGCCAACTTCCTTTCCCTATGTGCCCGGCCTGCTTTCCTTTCGTGAAGTGCCGTCGGTGTTGCAAGCGCTCGAACGATTATCCGCGCCGCCCGACCTTTTGCTGTGCGACGGCCAGGGCATCGCCCACCCGCGCCGCTTCGGCATCGCCAGTCATCTCGGCGTGCTGACCGGCATTCCGTCCATCGGCGTGGCGAAGACCCTCCTGACCGGCGCCCACGCTCCGGTACCCGATGCGCGCGGCGCCTGGGTGCCGTTGCGCGATCAAGGTGATGTGATCGGCGCGGTGTTACGCACCCGCCGTGGCGTCAAACCGATTTATGTATCTATCGGGCATTGCGTGAGTCTGGAGACGGCGGTCGATTATGTGATGCGCTGTACCACCAAATACCGCCTGCCCGAGACCACGCGTTGGGCGCATCGGCTGGCGTCGGGGTAGGGTTCCAGTTGTTTCGTAGGGTGCGTCTCACGCACCACACGGATGGTGCGCGCGGCGCACCCTACCCATGGGAGAAAAGCTGGAAAAACGGATGAATATGATTGCCGGGTTAACAATCGGATGATTTTCCACCCGTCTCCCGCAGGCGTTCGTATAACTTTCGTTCCTCGGCAGACAACTTTTCCGGCACACGCACAACGATACGCAACAGCAGATCGCCGCGGCCACGCGCGCCGAAGCGTGGCAGGCCCTTGCCGCGCAGACGCAGTATTTCGTCAGGCTGAGTTCCAGGCAGAATGGTGACTGTGGCTGAGCCATCCAGGGTGGATACTTTCAGAGTGGTACCTAGCACGGCATCGAGGAGGGTGATGGTCTCTACTCGCCACAAGTTTGCGCCATCGCGCGCGAAACGGCGGTCCGGTGTGCTGCGCACCACTACCAGAAGATCGCCGGGAATGCCTCCTGACTCGGGACTGGCGCCGCCCCGGCCGGGAATGCGCAGCGCCAGTCCTTCCTCCGCACCCGGCGGGATGACGACGGTGAGCGTTTCGTCCTGCGGCACCTTGCCGCTGCCGTTGCATTTGGGGCAAGGTTGATCGATGAAGTTGCCGCGGCCATGGCAGTCCGGGCAGATCGTGGTTTGCTGAAAGAATATACCACTCTCCTTGCGACTGCTGGTCTTGTGCCCCGTTCCCTTGCAGGTTTCACAAATATGCGGCGTGGTGCCCGGTCTGGCTCCCGAACCGTGGCAGTCCGGGCAAGGCGCCGTGCGGCTCAAGTGAACCTTTTCTTCTCCGCCGCCGGCAATTTTTTCCAGCGGCACCATGACTTCGATTTCAAGGTCCATGCCCCGCGGCGGGCCGGACGGACGGCGGCGGAAGAAGCGGTCGAACAGGCCGCCGCCGAAGCCCAGATCGAAGCCGCGAAAGATGTCTTCGAAATCGATCCCGCCAAACAGATCCTCGGGCGTGAAACCAGCCACACCCGCAAAGCCTCCGGCGTCATATTCGGCGCGTTTCTTGGGATCGGACAACACGGCATAGGCTTCGGCGATCTCCTTGAAACGTTCTTCGGCGCCGGGTTCCTTATTGCGGTCGGGATGGTACTTGAGGGCGAGGGTACGGAAGGCGTCTTTGATGGTCTTTTGATCCGCGTTGCGCGGGACGCCGAGGATTTCGTAGTAATCGCGGGGTGGGGTGGAAATGGCGGTGCTCCCTATCTGCTCTCCCTGTACTCGGCGTCCACCACTTTGCCCTGTGGGCGTGACGCGCCGCTTGCGCCCGTTTGCGCGGAAGGTTCGGAGGGCTGGGCATAGATGGTCGTGCCGACTTCCTGAAGGACCTTTTTCAGCTCTTCGGCACGCTCGCTGGCAAGCGCTACGTCGTGTTTTAACAATGCTTCGCGGGTGTCACGCAGTTTGGCTTCAATGCGGTTGCGCAGCTCGTCGCTGAGCTTGGCGCCGAATTCGGCCAAGGTTTTTTCGGCCTGATAGCAGACGGCATCCGCGGCGTTGAGTTTGTCCGCCTCTTCGCGCCGTTTGCGATCCTGCTCGGCGTAGCGTTCCGCCTCCTTGATCATGCGCTGCTTGTCCTCTTCGGGCAGGCGCGTGGAGCCGGTAATGCGGATCGACTGGGATTTTCCTGTCGCGGTGTCCTTGGCCGTAACATCGAGGATGCCGTTGGCGTCGATGTCGAAGCCGACCTCGATCTTGGGTATGCCACGCGGGGCCGGCGGCAGTCCGTCGAGGTTGAATTGGCCCAGGCTGGTGTTGTCGGCGGCCATCGGGCGCTCGCCTTGAAAGACATGGATGGTCACCGAGGTTTGCATATCCGCCGCTGTGGTGAAGATTTCGCTCTTTTTCACCGGAATGGGCGTGTTGCGCGCAATCAGCGGCGTCGCCACACCGCCCAGGGTTTCCACGCCCAGTGTGAGCGGGGTCACGTCGACCAGCACGATCTCACCGACCTGTCCGGTGAGCACACCGGCCTGAATGGCGGCGCCGCTGGCGACACATTCCATAGGGTCGACGCCCATCTCCGCAGGTCGTCCAAACATCTTCTCGAAAAAAGCGCGCACCGTCGGCATGCGGGTCGGGCCGCCGACGAAGACGATACGGTCGATTTGGCTCGGCCCGATTCCAGCATCGCGCAAGGCTTGTTCCACGGGAGCGTGGCAGCGCTCGATGACCGGCTGAACCACCCGTTCCAGCTCGGTGCGGGTAAGATCCATTTCGAGGTGGCGAGGTTCACCGCCAACGGCGGCCAGATAGGGCAGGCTGATATGAGTGGTCGTGCTGGTGGAAAGCTCGATCTTGGCGATTTCGGCCGCTTCCAGCAGTCGCGCGCTGGCCTTGCGATCGTTGCGGATGTCGATGCCGCTTTGCTCGCGGAAACGGTCGGCGAGGTGGTTGAACAGCGCCTGGTTCATGTCCGTGCCGCCGAGCCGGGTGTCGCCGCTGGTGGCCTTCACTTCGAACACACCCTTGCCGAATTCCATGATGGTCACGTCCAGCGTGCCCCCGCCGAAATCGATCACCGCGATGCGCAGCTCCTGCCCCAGACGATCGAGTCCATAGGCTAGCGCCGCCGCGGTGGGTTCATTGACCAGGCGGATGACATCGAGACCGGCAATGCGGCAAGCGTCCTTGGTGGCGCTGCGCTGGTTGTCGTCGAAATAGGCCGGGACGGTGACCACCGCCTGAGTGACGGATTCGCCGAGGTACGCCTCGGCGTCACGCTTGATCTTTTGCAGCAGAAAGGCGGAGAGCTGTTCGGGGGTGAATTCGCGGTCCCGTAGCCGGATTTTTTCGCGCCGCCCCATTTGCCGCTTGAAGGCGGTGGCGGTACCCTCTGGATTAGCTGTCGCTTGACGTCGCGCAGGTTCTCCCACAATGACTTGTCCGTCTGCCGTGACGGCGACATAGCTGGGAAAGGCTTTACCACCGAGGCTGATGCCCTCGCTGCTGGGTATCAACACCGGCCGGCCGCCGCGCAACACCGCCGCTGCCGAATTGGATGTGCCGAGATCGATGCCGATGATAGCCATATTTCTCCTCCTGGATCCGGGGTATGTCGGAATGTAAAGCCGACGGCTCGCGGATATCAAATGTGCCTCTTTTGAAATTTGAGTGGGTAGTCATATAGTAGCGCCCCTGATCAGCCAGTGACCTGACCATGATGAGTGAAAAGCTTTTTGAGACAGCCTTGGGCATTACCGAGCCGTGGTACGTAGCGGATGTTGATCT
>JADDKJ010000060.1:0-14671 GCA_033717875.1 Gammaproteobacteria bacterium | reverse complement strand
ATTGTTGCCTGGGCCCAGACCCGCCAGACCAACGGCTTCCTGGAGGCACTCAATGGGCTGTTTCAATCCGCCAAGCGCAAGGCGCGCGGCTACGGCAAATTCAGCACGATCCGTACCGTGATCTTCCTGATCGCCGGAAAGCTCGACTTCTCGAAGCTTAATCCCCATGTGGCGCGCTAACCCACTCGAATTTCAAAAGAGCCTCAAATGTTAACACCAAAAAGACAAGCGAGATTTTGATTTAGATCAAAGTCTGAACAGAAAGCTGATCTTAGAATAGGGCAGGATGGATGTTCCGGTAAAAGGAGGGTGACATGTTCGAATCATTGAAAAAGGCGGGAAAGGAAATCGGCAAGGATCTTGGACGTGCCTGGGATAGTCTGGCGGAAGGGTGGCGCGAGCTATTGACGCGCAGCAGCGATGCACTGACGCACTTTACACGGCGCAAGGAGCCGGAGAGCACCGCCCTGGCGGAAATGAAATTTCCAAGCTGGGGATTGTTGGCGGGAGAGATGAGGGAAACGCCAAAATCGATTGTTGTAAGCATCGAGCTGCCGGGCATGGACAAGGAGGATTGCGAGATCGCCATCGAGGGCAATACCCTGTATATTCGCGGTGAAAAGCGTTTTCAGCGGGAGGAGGAGAATGGCTATTACCATATCATGGAGCGCGCCTACGGCAGTTTTCAGCGCGCCATCCCTCTGCCGCAAAACGTCGACACCGAGAACGCCGCAGCGGATTATAAAAACGGCGTGTTGACCATCACCCTGCCGAAGGTCGACGGTGTTACGGCGAAGCGCATCGAGGTGAAGTGAGATGAGTGATACGCTGCACATTGTATGCCCGCATTGTGATTCTGTTAATCGTGTACCCGTTGCCAAACTCGGGGATGGGGCGATATGTGGCAGGTGCAAGCAGCCGTTGTTCAGTGCGCATCCGGTGGAATTGACAGCCTCCCGATTTAGGCAGCACATCGAACGCAGCGATATCCCTGTCGTAGTCGATTTCTGGGCTCCCTGGTGTGGTCCATGCCGGGTGATGGCGCCGGTTTTTGCGCAGGCGGCGGGGCAGCTCGAGCCTCAGGTGCGGCTGGCGAAGGTCAACACGGACGTAGAGCAGGAAATCGCGACCCAGTTCAATATTCGTAGCATTCCCACCTTGTCGATTTTCAGAGGAGGCCGGGAAATTGCCCGCCAGGCGGGTGCGATGGATCTGCATAGTCTGATCCACTGGGTGCGTTCGCAGATATAGGGTATGGCCTGTTCATGAACACTGGTGAAATTTCCCTGTTCGCCCTCAACGCCAGCCGCGATTTTGGCGAGAGAGTCGGCGCGCATCTTGGGATTGCGCTCAGCGCTCATGAGGAAAGGGAATTTGAAGACGGCGAGCACAAAGCGCGGCCGCTGGTGAATGTGCGCGGCAAGGATGTCTTTGTCATTCAGTCGCTCTACAGCGATGCCCGGCAGAGCGTCAATGACAAGCTGTGCCGTCTGTTGTTCTTTATCGGCTGTCTCAAGGATGCTGCCGCGGCACGGGTCACCGCAGTGGTCCCTTATCTGGGCTATTCCCGCAAGGATCGCAAGACCCAGGCGCGTGATCCAGTGACGACGCGCTATGTCGCCCGATTGTTCGAAGCGGTGGGCACGGATCGCGTGCTGACGCTGGATGTGCACAACCTGGCGGCCTACCAGAATGCCTTCCGCTGCGGCGCGGATCATCTGGAGGCGAATAAGCTGTTCGTGGAGTATTTCGCCCCGCTGGTGAGAGATGATGCTGTCGCCGTCGTCTCACCCGACGTGGGAGGAATAAAACGGGCCGAACAATTCCGGAGGGCGCTGAGTGAAACGCTGGGCAAGGAGATATCAACCGCCTTCATGGAAAAGTATCGCGCCAAAGGGATCGTCACCGGCGAGGCGATCATTGGCGATGTCAAAGGACGGGTGGTCATCATCATCGACGATCTGATCAGCACCGGCACGACCATGGCCCGCGCCGCCAGAGCCTGCCATGCGCTGGACGCGCAAAAGGTCTTCGCCGTCGCCTCGCACGGTGTATTCACCGGCGCGGCAAGTCAGGCGTTGGCGGAGCAGGCCCTGGAGAAAATCGTCATCACGGATACCCTTCCGCCGTTTCGGTTGGCTCCTGATCTGATCAGGGACAAGCTGGTTATCCTCGATGCCGCGGCATTGTTTGCGCAGGCTATTCAGAGAATCCGTTCGGGCGGTTCGATTGTGGAGTTGTTGGAGATTTGAGTGTCCATGGTATTCGCGTCTACTATCAATCCTCGCGTGGGGAGGGTGTCAATGAAATACGCAAATTAAATGCATGAATTCGGAAAATAAAAAATATTTTTCACGACCATTGACATCAAAAAAAAAAATAGTGTTAGCCTTGCTTCCAAGTCAAAAACAACAAGGAAGTTTTTATGGCTTCTTGCAAGAAGGGGGTATGCACACTCATTCTGCTGCTGTCCGCCGGAATGAGCCATGCCGCACCACCGACAGCGGTGCAAATCGACACCGCACGAAATAAAGCGCTCGCTTGGCTGCTCACCCACCAGAGCGGAGAGGGGGGCTGGAAAAACCAGCCCGGCGCGGAGATCATCACCACTTCCTCGGTTCTCGAAGCCCTTGAAAAAACGGGCGTCAAAGGGCCAGCCTACTCACGCGGTACAGGCTGGCTGAGCAACGCCAAAACCGCCAGCACCGATTCCCTGTCGCGCAAGGCCATCTCGATGTACAAGGCGGGCATGGATACGGCGTCCCTGATGACTTCCCTCATCGCCATGCGCAACGGCAGTAGAAGCTGGGGCGCCTACGCGAGATACGGCGGCACCTTTCCCGACACCTCGCTGGTTATGGACGCCATCAGGATCACCGGCGCCACTTATGCGGATACCGGTTTCGGACTGGGATTTATCGCTTCCCGGCAGAACGCCGATGGCGGCTGGCCTTATAACAAGACTGCGATTTCGTCCCCACCGAGCGAAATCATTCCCACCGCGCACAACATCATCACTCTTAACCGCTATAAGACCAATTACGCCGTACAGACCAATATCACCAACGGCATCAATTGGCTCAAGCCTCGCCAGAAAGCCAGCGGAGGCTTTGGTGAAGGAACCAACGGTACCGTCTATGAAACGGCGCTGGCTTACCTGGCCTTGTCGGCAGAGCTCGGCACGGCGGATGTCGCGGCCGGAAATGCACTCGGTTTCATCGTCAGCCAGCAGCAAGCCGACGGCAGTTGGGGTGGCGAGCCGCTGCTCACGGGCCTGGCCTTGCAGACATTACCGACGCCCAGCCCGGCGCTTGCTGATACCGATGGTGATGGGATTCCCGATGCGGTTGAATCTCTGGCTGGCACCAATCCTTTGGTTGCAGATGCCGATCGTCTCATTTCTGGAAACGGAAGCGGCGTCTCAGGGCTGACCGTCGCCAAAGTGATCGGCGCCGAGGCGGTTTTGAATTCAGCCTTCAGCCATACCTTGACCGCGACGGGCGGAACCGCGCCTTATAGTTGGAAGATGATCTCCGGTAGTCTGCCGCCGGGGCTTGCGTTGAGCACCGCTGGTCTCATCAGTGGCACCCCATCCAGCACCGGCGTATTCAACTTCACCTATCAGGCGACCGATGCCTCCAATCCACCGCTCGTCAAGAGTGAGACCGGGCAGATCAGCGTGTTTACATCCAGACCGACTCTGGCAACGGGCGATGTCACCAGTGACGGTATCGTCGATGTCAGAGATGTCTTACTGACCGAGCGTTTTGCCTTGGGCCTGGCAACGCCGACAGCAGCACAGAAGGCGGCAGCGGATGTTGCACCGGCGGGCAATCCCGATGGTGTAATCAATGCGGCGGATGTCGCGCGCATTCGGCTCAAGGCGCTCGGGGTGAAAGGGTTCTAATGCAGGGTGCGTCGCACCCTGCGAAAAGAGGTCGTATCAACGATGGGGATCGTACTATGAACAAAGTGGCTATGGTTGCAGGGTTCGTTTTTCTGACTCTGCTGGTGGCGGGATGTTCATCACCCAATTCATTCACGCTGGCTGCGCGGCAGGGCGATACGGTTGCGCTGGCGGTCGGCTGGAACAAAAATATCACGCGCGGCAATCTGTCGGTGAAGATCACTTCATCGGCCGGCCCGGTGATCACCTATCCCGTCGGAGATACCAGGATACGGGCGATCGCCAACATGTATCCCGATCCGGTTTCCAAGCTCGTGGTGGGCACCGAAACCGCGCAGCCGCTTGGCGTCAACGCCAACACGCTGGGTAGCGCCATCAATGCGGGGGCGACTGGTGCCGACCGTGATTGGGGGCAAACGATGGTTTTCATCGACTTGCCCAACCCCTTGGCCACAGGGACGGCGACAATAGAACTCCTGCAAGGCGCGACGGCGGTCGCGCCGCCGATTGTGGTGGCCATCGTTGCGGGTGTTGGAAGCGCCAACACTTTTGCGGGTTCTTCACCCTTGCCCACCGGCACGACGACGGCGAACATGCTGGGCTCTCTGGAGCGTAGCACGTCGTATGTCGTGACTTTCGGCGGATCGACGGTCATCCCCTATGCTATTCAGCTCGATCTGAATCGTACAGCCAACATTGGCAAACCCTGGATCGCCAATCCGCGCGGTGATCTGAAAAATGTTGCCTGGAATGACAATGGCAGCAAAATCACTGTACTGATGACGCCGGCCAATGGTTTGACGCCTCCCGCGATGAGTTATTTCAAATTCTATGTGTCGGGAGGAATCGCGGGCCTGGCATACGCCGCCAACAGCCTCAAGGCCTACGATATCAACGGCAATGCGATCAGCGGCGTTACTCCGGTCATTACAGCCATCAACTGAATCGATACGTATCTTCGCCACTTTCTCCTTGAAATGTAGTGAGGCGTGGCTTGGGCTGAGAAATAAAGAAAAACACGATCAAAAAAAGGAAATTTCATGCGTGTGAAACTCGTACTCTTTCTGGTGGGGGTAAGCTTCCTGGCGGCATGCGCCAGGGACGACAAGACGAGCCACGTCGATCCTGCACCCTTGCCTGCCGATGTCAGCGCCAAGATGACGGCCAGTGCCGCCAGCGGCCGGCCACACCCTCTGCCGGAAACGCTGAACCGGCAACTGGAGGAAACGTCGCAACTGCTCCAGCAATTCGAGAGCACCGAGATACAGAAAACTTTTTCGGGGCAAGCCACCGATGCCGCCCCCAGGCAATTCCTGATCGCTTCCAAGCGCCAGGAGCTCAAGGTGCTGCGGGATGAAATCAAGGCCACCTTCGTGGAGGCCGCGCCGGAGTCATCATCGGTCGATTTGCGCCTGTCACGCGAGCAATGGCAACAGGTCGAGAATCGTTTCGACCGGCTGGATCGCGCCCTTGAGAAGATCGAGAACAGCCGAACTTCCCAGGAACGCGTGCGAGCGATCGCCGCTGCAATGGCGGATCTGGCGCAAGTGCATGCGAAAGCGCATGAACACGAAGAAGGATTCGGCGACGGGCCGATACCCACGTTTCAAACGACGACCCCTGTAAAACCCGAGCCGCAACCGGAGAGCAAAATACCGCCGGCCTATGCCTCATACAAGATTTCCGCGCGTGAATCTTCGGGTCATGCGTTCGCCTATTCCCAGACATGGTTGCGTAAGACGCTGGCGAATTTCATCCCCAATGCTTATGCCGGCGCACCCGATCCGATTCCGGCGGAGGCCGCCAGTTGCGGCTACACTGCCGTTGATCTGGCACAAAACGAAGAGGTGCAGATAACACAGGAAATCAGGGATCTTGCCGAGAAGCTGGAGTATTCCCCGGCGCGTATTTTTCAGTGGGTGTCGAACGAGATCAAATTCGAGCCCTATTACGGCTCGCTCAAAGGAGCGTTGGGCACTCTGTATGCCAAAGCGGGCGGTTCCACGGATCAGGCATCGTTACTCATTGCGTTGCTGCGCGCCTCGAACATTCCCGCGCGTTATGTCAAAGGCCAGATCCAGGTCAACGATGAAACACCGCTGGCTCAGAATGGCCGCGGGCCGCGCTGGATCGGAGCGAAATCCTATGGCGCGGCGGCGAACATTCTGGGGCAGGGAAGAAACCCCAGTTATGGGATAATCAACAATGCCGGCGGGCAGGCGATCGGCGTCAACCTGGCCCATGTGTGGGTGCAGGCTTGCGTTCCTTATGGCAATTATCGCGGCATCAAGATCGACAAGAGTGGCCACCGCTGGATCCCGCTCGACCCCAGCTTCAAGGATAAATCCTACCAGGCGGGGATCCAGACCAACGTCAATTTCGATTACAGCGGCGCGCCCAACACCTTCATGGCCAGGCGCAGCAACCAATTGCCGCACGAGTATTATGAAACTCAGGTCGAGGGCACGATCAAGGCATCTTCACCCTGGTTTTTCAACAATACTCTGGGTGATGTGCCCTACAAGGGAACGGCGTTACCGGTCGAGATCGACATTCTTCCTGTTTCATTACCCTACGAAGTCACTTCGTTCCTCGCCTGGGACACCGCATTGACCGCCGAAACGGCGGCGCTGCCGGACAAGCATCGCTATAAATTCGATATCACGGTAATGAACGGCGCGGGCGGCGCGCTGGGACCGGTTGCCACCTTGTCGATGCCGGCCACGGCATTGAATAGGATGACGCTCTCCTTCAAGGGCGCCACCGCCACGGATCAAACTGCGTTGGATGCCTGGCGCAATGACGGCAACGTCAATTCCGCCGCCCCCTGCGCCATCAACGTGATTCCCTCGCTGAAAGTGGAGGGCGGCGAAATCGCCGCGGCCACGGGCGCGGTGGGACTGTGCACGTCCAATAATCGCCTGGCGATGACCATGCGCTTGCCCGAACTGTCGTCGCCGACGATCAACAGCGTCACGTATACCAATATCGGTGCCGCCAACTATCATGCGCTGCAAGGTTATGCCTTCCAGGCGTCGGATCGTCTGCTGACGGAGCGGGCCGCGAAACTGACCAATAGCGTCAGGGCCATCGCCAACCCCAACACCAACCTGGAAGAGACCGAGGGCGAATTTCTGCATGTGGCGCTGCTGAAATACATGCGCTACATAACCGATGCGGGCAAGCGGATAGGTGCGATCGACGGCGGTTCCGGCGAGAGCGGCAACCACATCGGCCTCACATCCACGCAGATGAAGGTGCAATATCTGTTCGACCTACCGTTTTCGGTGTATCGGCGGGGATTGTTGATGGATGTGCTGGGCGGGCAGAGCCGGAGCGTGGATTTGACGACCGGCGGCACGATATACAAGAGCTTTCTATTGTCAGGATACAGCGCATCGAATTACGAATCCTACATCTGGCAGGAAAATGCGCGCAGCGATGCGGTGTCCACCGTGCGCGGTATTCAATTCGCGCGCGAAAATGGCATCGAGGTCATCAGCGGCCTGACCAGCGCGAACTGGGCAACCCACAGCGCCAAGTTCACCAGCAACGCCAATCCGGCGCTCAATTATTCGGTGGCGCAGGTCAACTCGATCAAGACCAATTACATCGATCAGGGTTTCACGCTCACTATACCGCGCAGTCTGATTCAGTACGACAATTGGCGGGGAGCCGTTTTCGTTGCCGAGAGAAACAACCTCGCTGTCAATGGCACGGCCTCGGTAGGATATATCATCAGTGGCGGATATGCGGGGGGATATACCACCGCGGCTGCACCGTCGCCACTGGGAAGCACATGGTCATTCCCGTCCCAAGTGCCGTCTTCGGTGATTTCCTCGCCACTCAATTATTCTTATCTCAATTCGACGACGGCCGCGAATGGCACGAATAACTATATTTCCTTTCGCGGTGACCCGGTCAACATGGCCACCGGCAATATGTATCACACCGAGCGCGACATCACCATCAAGGGCCGTGGCGGCTTGCCCGTTGTCTTCGAGCGTTCCTATAACAGCCGTGACCCGAAAAACGGTCCACTCGGCTTCGGCTGGACACACAGTTTCAATCACTACCTGCGTTTCTATGGTGTCGAAGGCGGTGTCGCCAAGGTGAGCTGGGTGGATGGCACGGGCGGCGAGAAGTTTTTCGCCACCGCCGCTCATACCAGCGGCAATATCAACCTGGGTAGCACCCTGCCTAAACCGGCGGGCATCTTCGTCACCTTCCAGCGTCTGGCGGACGGCAGCTACCAGATCCGCGAGAAGAGCGGCCTTACCTATGCTTTCGAGAACATCAACGCCACAGCCACCGATACCGGCCAGAAGGCACGGCTGTTGTCGATCAGAGACCGCAACAACAATGTGCTCACGCTCGCCTATGACGGCAGCGGCCGCTTGGCCACGGTCAGCGACGGCCTGAGCCGCAGTCTCACCTTCACCTATGACGCCAGCAACCGCATCAGCCAGCTCAGTGACTGGACGGGGCGGCAATTCCAGTACGGCTACGACGCCGCCGGCAATCTCGCCAGCTTCAAGAACCCGCTGGCCGTGGCCGGCAGCCAGCCGCCCGTCACCTATGCTTACTACGGCGACCCGCAGCTCAACCACGCCATGAGCAGCTACACACTGCCCAACGGCAATGGCATGACCTTCGAGTACTACATGAACGGCAAGGTGTTCCGCCACTACACCCGTCCGCTCAGGGAAACGACCACCTTCACCTACAACGATTTCCGCCGCGAGTCTGTCACCGTCAACGAGCGCGGTTTCGAGCGGCGCTTCTTCTTCGACGAATACGGCAATCCGGTCAAGATCGTCGAAGAAAACGGCGCGACCCGCACCTATACCTACGATACGGCCAACCCGTTCAATCGCCTGTCCAAGACCGACCCGATGGGCAACAAGACCCAGTACGCCTATGACGCCAATGGCAACGTTACCCAGATCACCAACCCCAGCAGCGGCACGGTGGCCTTCAGCTACTTTACCGCTTTCAACCAGCCCGGCAAGGTGAAGGACGCCAGAGGCAATTACGCGCTCTATAAATACGACGCTACCGGCAACCTGCTTCAGGACATCCGGCTCAAGGCCGGCGTGGGCAGTGCAATCGATCCCGTCGCCTACGTCCCGGCGGCGGCCGACCTCAAAGTGTGGATAATCAACACCTACGACACCTATGGCAATCTTGCCAGCGCCAAGCGTGTGCGCGATTTCGTCAGCGGGGCCGGTTACACCCTCACCTTTAACTACGACGCCAACCGCCTCAACGTCGCCAGCCTCAGCCGCAGCGGCGACAAGAACGGAGACGGCGTAATCGACGCCGCCGACGCCTCGCCGACGATGATCTACGATCCTCTGGGCCGCCCCACCACTGATCTCGACGCTGACTGGCAGGCGGTGACTAAGGTCTACGACGCCGTGGACCGCATCACCCGCATGACCGACGCCGTGGGCCAGCCACGCGATTACAAATATGACGCCAACGGCAACGCCATCGACGAGAGCCTTACCACCGGGGCAGGCTTGCTCGACCGTCATTCGGCCCGCTACGACGCCTCTGACCGCAAGATCGCCAACATCGACGCCGGCGGCAACGTCACTGCCTGGGCCCATGACAACCGCGGCAACATTACCCGCATTACCAATCCCGACAACTATTCCGTCGCGATGATCTATGACGAAGCCGATCGTGTGCTGCTGGCCTACGACCAGACGGGCCGGGCGGTGAGCACCACGCGTGACCCAGACGGCAAACCGCGCACCGTCACCGACCCCAATGGCAACACCGTTACCTACACCTGGTGGGACAACACCCGCGACGGCCGCCTCAAGCGCACGCAATACCCGAAGCTCCAGAGCTTCGCCCAAGGCCGCGCCGTCGACTACGACTATGACGCCAACGGCAACCTCACCAGTGTCAGCGATGTCCCGGCCGATGGCAGCGCGGCGCGTGTCACGCTTACCCAATACGACGAACTCAACCGCCCTGTGCGCATCGCCGGCCCCGCCTATACCGACGCCGCCTTGGGTACGATTCGCCCCCTGGCCAGATACAGCTACGACAATCTCGGCAACCTCGCCAACGTCGAGGCCGGTCGCACCGACGCCAGCGGCACCAACCCCGCCAGCGATATCGTCACCCCGCAAATGATCTATGCCTACGACGACTTCGGCCGTAAGATCAGGGAAACCGATCCGCTGGGCAAGGCCCGCCGCTTCGAATACGACCTCAACAATAACCTCACCAAAATGACCGACGCCCGCGGTCAGGTCACCACCTGGGCCTGGGCTTACGGCCACCAGCTCCGGCAACGCAGCACCCCCGGCCAGTACGTCGGCTACAGCCGCAACGCCCTCGGCCAGGTGCTCACCGCCCAGAGCAACGACGTCACCTACAGCTACACCTACGACGCCGCCCAGCGCTTGCAAAGCCTCACCGACAGCCGCGGCAATAAAAGGCTCAGCTACGCCTGGAGCCCCGGCGGCCAGCTCAACCGCCTGACCGACAGCGACGGCCGCGTCACCGTCTACCAATACGACCCCGCCGGCCGCCTGTCCGCCATCCTCGCCCCCAACCGCGACCGCATCGCCTTCGCCTGGGACGCTGGCGGCCGCCTCAGCGAAAAGTGGTTCCCCAACGGCCTCAGCGCAAGATACATCTGGAACCCCGACAACAGCCTCAAACAGCTCGTCAACCGCAGCGCCGCCAGCACCGTGCTCACCCAGCACGACTACAGCTACGACGGCGTCGGCAACCGCATCAAACACATCGAAGCTATCGCCGGGGCCGCGCTAACGTACGACTACGCCTACGACCCCCTGAGCCGCCTCACCCAGGCCAAAAACGGCAACGCCGCCCAACAGGAAGACTACAGCTACGACCCGCTCAACAACCGCACCCGCAAGACCGTCAACGCCACCACCCCGGTGATCACCGCCTACACCCATGACGCCGCCAACCAGCTCACCGAAGTGCGCCAGGGCAGTCCCACCGGCACCCTCCTGGCGGGCTATGTCTACGACGCCAACGGCAACCTCCTAAAGAAATGCGAAGGCGGCACCGTTACCACCAGTGCCACCACCTGCACCGGCGCCAGCGTCACCGACCTGAGCCACGACGGCCTTGACCGTCTCATCCGCCTCGTCAAAACCGGCCAGCCCATCAACTGGTACCGCTACGACGACCAGGGCCGACGCACGCACAAGGCCATCGCCGGCGTCGGCGAATACCGCTATGTCTACAACGGCCCCGACATCCACGCCGAATACTTCAACCAATGGAACACCGCCCGCGCCGTCTACACCCACGGCCCCAATATCGACGACCCGCTGATCCGCATGACGATCACCGGCAGCAACACCTACGGTCAGGCGGATTACTACCACCAGGACGGCCTGGGCAGCGTTGTCGCCCTGAGCAACAACCTCAACACCAGTACCCAGACGCAAAGATTCGACGCCTGGGGGAACAAGCTCGGCGGCACGATTGCGCAAGCGGCGCAGTATGGCTACACCGGCAGGGAGCCTGACGAGACGGGGCTTGTTTACTATCGGGCGCGGTACTATGATCCGGGGATTGCAAGATTCATCCAGAGAGACCCGATGGGGTTTGGGGGTGGGGATATCAATCTATACGCCTATGTGGGGAATAATCCGGTCAATAATACCGATCCGACAGGGGAGGTCATTCTTAACGCCGTAGGCGCAGGATGGGGATTGGTTTCTGGTGGGATCAGCGGTGGAATTGCAGCGTACAACACGACGGGTGGCTCATGGGCGGGGACTGGGCTTGGAATCATATCAGGTGGCTTTGCCGGTGCCGCAGTCGGCGCAGTGAATCCGGCGGGTTCAATAGCGGCGGGCCAGGTCATCGGTGGCACTGTAGGTGGCGTTTTAGGAAACATTGGTAACACGACATTGACCCAAGTGGTAAACAGTCAGCCGACGATCCGGCCACTTGAAAATCTGACAGCCGGCACTTTTGGCACCAGCTTCCTGAGTGGCGCCATGGGTGCGGCGGGCACTAGTGCAGTGAGAATGGGTGCGGCGATGGTCAATTCGGGCGCGGCGGGGTCGATCGCCGTGATGGAGACCATAGCCGGAACTTCGGCCGCCCGTGTTTCGACATCGCTGGTCATCAATCCATCAGGCAATGTATTGCGAGGCGCCAGTGCCATCGCAGGGGGCGTGGCCTCGGGAACGATGAGAAGCTCCGTGACTCCCACGCCAAATACGTCCTCTCCGGGACCCACTGGAACCCAATCCTTTTCCTCTCCGGCATCGCCAATGCCTACCGGCACGCAGACGCTTCCCTCATTCAGCACCTTGGGTCCGAGCCATGGCAGCGGTGGCATTGGTACCGTACGACCGAAATGAAGTGGCAAGACCCGTTTCAGGACGTACTGAACCCCGCCACGCCGCCGCCGGAGCTTGGTCGAGAGGAGAGGCGGCGGTATTACATTGCATATGGTTGGTGCATGCTATTGATCATGTGTGGTTTTGTGGGTGGATTCCTGGCGGGCTCTTTTGCGGTCTTTGGTTTTTTTGGAGGTTTGGAGGGTATTGTAAAGGGTGTACTTGATCCGAGTTATTCGCGCCAGTATGGACATATATGGCTTCCCGTTTCCTTGACAACGGCTGTGCTCGGAGCTTTCGTTGCCAACAACCTTTGGCACCTGCTGTTTGTTAAATCCGGCTACCTGAGCCATGCGGCCACACAACGGCTGATGGGTAACCGCGCGCCGACCGAGCGCGGTGAACGCATCCGAGTCGCGGTTGGCTACGTGACTTATCTATTGATTTTATTTGGTTCGGGAATCTTCATGGTGATTTACGGAGAAGGAACGCCGCTCCACATCTTTAGTGCGATTGGCTTGAATGGTATGGGTGTTTTTATTGCTGTTCATGCTTTTTTGCGGTACCGGAAAAAAGCCCGGTAGGATGGGCACGCTTTATGTGCCCGCGCAGAATCAATAGTCAAGGGGGTCACAAGTCAAGGGGTCACCCATTAGCCGGCCCTAAGTCAAGAGCGAAACCAATCTACCCCCGCTGATTTTTTCAGACAACAGGGTTTCCATATCTACCTGACTGTTGTTCCGGTCGAACCCGTTTTCTCAATACTGGCTACGACCGAGTCGTGCCTGTCACCCATCAGGATCAAGCGGTGTGCCGATGTCCTGGCGCCGCCCTGGCAGCCAAGCTGCCCCAGAGAAACGTTGGTGCCGCCGAGGTGTCCGGACAATGGTTACAGACCGGTGGCTCGCGCAAGGCGCGTCCAATCCCCAACTGGCTCACCCGGCGGACGACCCGGTGTACAACAACTCAGGCGGTGGCGATAGACCTCCACTCAGATCCACTGGTTCGCGACCAGACCCCTTTGCTGGCTGGTCTACCGCCACCTAACCGTTTCAGGCGAAACAGCGTTTTACGTCAAAGGGCCGTTTCTCCTTCAAGATGTGATAGCTCGCCCGCGCCAGCTTGTGGGCCAGCGCCTTGGTAGCCACCACGCTGTTGGTCTTCGCCTTCTTTTTCTCGAAGAAGGTATTGGCTTCCTTGCAGAAACGCCGGGCGAAATTGGCGGCCTCGATGAAGGCCCATACCAGGTAGGCGTTGCCGTTCTTGGTATTGCCTTCGCCCTTCTTCTTGCCGTTGGAGTAGCGGGCACTGTCGACGCAGCGGGCATAGGAGGCGAAGTTGCCGACCTCGGCAAAGCGGGAGATGTCGCCCGTCTCCAGCAGAATGACGATGGCCAACACCTCGCCGATGCCCGGGATGCTCTTGAGAAGAGCGTATTCGGGCCGCGGCTTTGCGCCCTGCAGAAGACGCTGCTCCAACAGATCGATCTGCGTGTTCAGCGCCGCGATGATGGCGGCATTGGATTTCACGGCGAGAGCGACATCGGCACTCAGTCCGAGGGTATCGATATGCTCGACCGACAACCGCTTGATAGCGTTGCTCGGCAGCCGTGAGCCGAATGATCGCGCCAGGATGTTCTCCACGGCCAGCACATGCTGTGTGCGTGAGCGTACCAGTTGAATGCGTTTGCGGGCCAAGTCGCGCAGCGCACGCTGTGCCGGTGGATGGATATACCCGGTGGGCAGAATCCCTAAACGCAACAAATGCGCCAGATGCGCGGCATCCTCCTCGTCCCCGCTGTGCTTGAGCCCGTCGTAGCGCTTCATGGCGATGGTGTTAGCCAGCCGGACGTCGTATCCCGCCGCCATCAGTCCATCGACCCGCCAGTACCAGTTATAGGTGGACTCGACCACCACAGCGGCCATCTCGGATTGGTGCGGCGCCAGAACCGCCAGAATCTTCCCCAAATCGTTCGGGTAGCGGCGGCTGACAAGTTTCTTATCCATCTCGTCAGTAATCACAATAAAGCTATTGCTTGAATGCAGGTCTATGCCACAGAATTTCATCACGGCCTCCTTGAGTAAAAGTCAAAGTTCGCACCTTGCTTTTTACTATACCGCCTCACAGCGGTGGGAGGCCGGCTAGATGATTCTCAGAACACAGGGGTCAGGGTCAGAACACAGGGGTCAGATACCGTTTTGAATTGCAACCCTATTCATAGCGAAATTTGCATCAAACGGTTTCCCTGATTTCACCACCCCGTAGATCAGCCCGGTAGGATGATGTGATGGTCTCCTCCCCCTTCTAAATCGGCGTCGAATGCGCCACGATGGAGCTGTAACAAACCATCGAAACGAAAGGAGAGGAGACCGAGATGAAGATTACAACGATTGGGTTGGATTTGGCA
>JADDKJ010000059.1:0-14695 GCA_033717875.1 Gammaproteobacteria bacterium | reverse complement strand
ATTGTTGCCTGGGCCCAGACCCGCCAGACCAACGGCTTCCTGGAGGCACTCAATGGGCTGTTTCAATCCGCCAAGCGCAAGGCGCGCGGCTACGGCAAATTCAGCACGATCCGTACCGTGATCTTCCTGATCGCCGGAAAGCTCGACTTCTCGAAGCTTAATCCCCATGTGGCGCGCTAACCCACTCGAATTTCAAAAGAGCCTCTTTTCTTTCTACTCTTCGCCACTAATGCGTCTGCGGAGGGTTGGTGTGATATTCCGCCGGGTTTCGACGTAATAAGCCATGGAACCAAGTCCGACCATTTTTATTTGATCGCGCAACTGCCCGGGCAGTCGAGTGCGATATGGATGGTGGTATCCGACGGCACGGTGGGAAAGAACAACGTGGCGCTTGTATTGGCAGCGCGGATGACAGGGAAAGGAATATCGATCTATCTCGATGCACCAACGGCCACCTGCGCAACTTTTCCAAGTTGGGCGCCGGTTGGCGGTATTCGTCATATACGTGTTTTGCAATAACTTGCAGGGTGGGGCATTCGGTGAGTGATTGACGGCGTGGGCATTACTTGCCCACCCTGCGGACTTATGCTTCCTCTTCGCAATGTTTTCCACAAGCGCGAAGGATTTTTTTTGCAACATAGAGGATGAGTTCATGTTCAAAAATGTTTTTGTTGTTTTAGTGTTTTTTCTTGCCACTATTTCAGGTGAAGCCGTAGCGCGCACGGATTGCCCTGTGGCGAGAGTCCTGCATGTGCAAATTGAAGGAAAATGGGTGCTTTATAGCCAGGAAGGGGCGCCATGGAGGACCCTGGGAGACATAACACAAACAGGTACCAAGGAACGCCTGGGCGCGATGCTGGCTGCACAAATGACGGGTAGGCCGGTGATGGTGGCGTATGAGTCTGATATTTACAATTGCAATGTTACTGACTTCAGTGGGCACGCATTTATTGTGCGTACTTATTGAGGTTTTTGAAAACTTACAGGCGTTGATGTTGAGATCCGCTTTTCTCCAGCCTTCGCCTATCTCTTAAATTTAAAGTGAACTATTTGTCGGGGAAGCCATGAAATCCAAAATATGTGCACTAATTATGAGCCTTAGCGTTGTGAGCAATCCGGCTCTCGCGTATGACTGTCTGGGCGGCGTTTCCGAGGTGCATGTCAATCGAGATGGCATAGTATCAGCAGGTGGCGTTGCGGGATTGTCTTGGGTCTATTTTTGTAGTGTCAGTAGCAATCAAAACGGCGTTGCTCCTGAAGCGTGCCGTACGATTTACGCTACATTGCTTGCCGCCCAGACCACGGGCAAGAAAGTCAGGCTTTGGTTCAGTGATTCCGGCGGGTGCAATGGTGCTTCGCACCCTGCCTGGGCCTGGTTGTCGGGGTGGTATTGGGGGCCGTCGCTGGTGGATTAGAGTGCCTACGAGTATGGCATGTGCTGCCGCACTGCGTGCTTTATCGCGCTGATTGCTCGCATCGCCTGTCCGCTTTACCTTTTCAATTGGATGGGACGATATATGAAAAATAAAGCCTATTTTATTCTTGTAGTTACACTTTTTTTTATTCCAATTTCATCTAAAGCCGATTACGTTATGCCGCCGGAGCCTTATCCTTTTAGCGTGACCTATAATGATATTAGAAGAGCTATTCTAGATGGTCACTTTAGATATGCATTGAAACTGGCGAAGGATTTGGCCACCATTGAATTAAAGAAAGCTCTAAATGATGAAAAAAAGCTTCTAGTACTTGTTAATACCCTTTCGGCCCAGCTCAAAAAAATACTTGATGATCCGAATCGATCAGACGAAGAAAAGAGTAAGGCTGTTATAGGTCTTATTGAGCAATCAATGGGGCCGCATCAAAGCGCTCCGGCGGGCTCGCTTAATCTTAAACTCAAGCATTCGATTGAATATGGGGTCACTCAGTTATCATGGGATCAAAAACTCCGGAAGGATAAGTGTCGGGAAGCGGTTCTCGTCACAAATAATGGTATAACTAGCATAGAATATACGGAGTATTACATCTTGAGTGTTCCTGCTTATTCTATTTATAGAATAACCAATGGCCAGTCAAAATTATTAACTAAAATTGAAGGCATGAGCACGTACACAACGAATACATTTTCATTTAACCCAACCAATCTGGATGCTTGGAAAGCGGTCAGAGATATTTATAATTTTTATAAAAATATTCCATCTGGCGGGGTGGGTGATGACCGAGTTCTATTTGATGATCTAAATTCTGACTATCGAACTATAGGAACCACGGCTTCATACAAGGTCGTAGCTAATAACCCAAAAGTTGGGGACTACTGCGGGAATCCGGAGTATTACGAAAGTACAGCAATGCTTGACAGCAACGGAGATGGAAAAGCAGACTTCATTCCGCAGGCAGAATATTCCAGAATTGCCGGAAAATATTATGGATGGTTAGTGCCAGTGTTGTCGATTATTCAATAAGACAAATGGCGCCGCAATGGGTTCAGTTCGAACTAACCCTCTCGGTTATTGCGCCCTACGAGCCGAAAATTCGCCCGGTTCTTTCCGGGTTGAGCCAAGCACTCTGGAGCAATGGCCAACCCGGTATGGCTCCGCTCCAGCGTTGCGGGTTCCCAGCCCGCGCTGCTTCATTAAGCCTCAATGCGCTGTCTAATGATGCCCCCGGCCTGCGCGCTGGGCATTGCCCGGGTTTGACGAAGTTCAGCCGCTGTGCCAGTCCCCTCCGTTGCACCAAGTCACCTCCTTTTCTTGGTGTTACCGTGTTACTTCGACGGCCTCGACAAAACCAATGAGGCGGTTCTGTTGCAGGTATAGTGCTGGCATTTTAGCCTCCAGCGCGAGAAAGAAAGCTCCCTTATGCCACCTTAAACCATGATGTTTGAGGGATGACCCTGGTCGATGCTGGCGGTGCAGCATCCCTTTGTTGATCAGGGCGCGAGTCCAAGATGTACCCGCGACTGCCCAGGTAAATATCATAGACAGCAAGGGGCCTCTTAAAGTAAAATTCGTTCCATCAATCGTTATATCACCGGTTAATCCGCACTGGCGGGAGGGGTCCTGGGTCCCTCCCGCTTCGCACATCTGAAGTGGAGGTCGTCTTGCGTCAGCCAGCCCTGCTAGCCCTGGAAGATGGCAGCCTTTTTTATGGTGAATCCATCGGCATCGAGGGACAAGCGACGGGAGAGGTGGTATTCAATACCGCCATCACCGGCTATCAGGAAATTCTCACCGATCCTTCCTATTGCAAGCAGATCATCACGCTGACGTATCCGCACATCGGCAATACCGGGGCCAACGACGAGGATGAGGAATCGTCCAAGGTGATGGCCAGCGGCCTGGTGATACGCGATTTGCCGCTGCTGGCCAGCAACTGGCGCATGCGGGAGACCCTCGACGCCTATCTGCGCCGCCAGCAGGTGGTGGGCATCGCCGGCATCGACACCCGCCGCTTGACGCGCCTGCTGCGTGAAAAGGGCGCGCAGAACGGCTGCATCATGGCCGGCCGGGTCGACGAAGCGCAAGCGCTCGCCGCGGCGCGCGCTTTTCCGGGTTTGAAGGGTATGGATCTGGCCAAGGTGGTCAGCACCGAGGCCCCTTACCATTGGGATCAGCCGAGCTGGAAGCTGGGCAGCGCCGCTCCCACTCCTGAGCCGCGCTATCATGTCGTGGCCTATGACTATGGGGTGAAGCGCAACATCCTGCGCATGCTGGTGGATCGCGGCTGCCGCGTCACGGTGGTGCCGGCGCAAACGCCGGCGTTCGAAGTGCTGGCGATGAAGCCCGACGGGGTCTTTCTCTCCAATGGCCCGGGCGATCCCGAACCGTGCGACTACGCCATCGCCGCGATCCGCGTCATCGTCGAGGAAGGCGTGCCGGTGTTCGGCATCTGTCTGGGGCATCAGTTGCTTGCGCTGGCAGGTGGTGCGAACACCGTGAAAATGAAGTTCGGCCATCACGGCGCCAATCATCCGGTGCAAGATCTGGGTAGCGGGCAAGTGGTGATCACCAGCCAGAACCACGGTTTCGCGGTGGACGAATCCAGCCTGCCCGCCACGCTGTGCGCCACGCATCGCTCGCTGTTCGATGGTTCTCTACAGGGCATCAGCCGCACCGACCGGCCGGCCTTCAGTTTCCAGGGCCACCCCGAGGCCAGCCCCGGCCCGCGCGATGCGGCGAGCTTGTTCGATCGTTTTATCGAGTTGATGAAGTGCGCCTGACGGCGCGGATCGGTGGGTTACGGCCTGCGGCCTAACCCACCCTACATATATCTTGAAGTGATATGCCCAAACGCACTGACATAAAAAGCATCCTGATCATCGGCGCCGGCCCGATCGTCATCGGCCAGGCCTGCGAGTTCGATTATTCCGGCGCGCAGGCCTGCAAGGCGCTGCGTGACGAAGGCTATCGCGTCATCCTCATCAACTCCAATCCGGCGACCATCATGACCGACCCGGAGATGGCCGATGCGACTTACATCGAGCCCATCCACTGGCAAACGGTGGCGCGCATCATCGAGAAGGAGCGCCCGGACGCGCTGCTGCCCACCATGGGCGGCCAGACCGCGCTCAACTGCGCGCTGGATCTGGTGCGCGAAGGCGTACTCGAGAAATACGGCGTGGAGATGATCGGTGCTTCGCGCGACGCCATCGACATGGCCGAGGATCGCGATCTGTTCCGCCAGGCGATGCGCGACATCAGCCTGGGCTGCGCGCGGTCGGCGATCGCCCACAGCATGGAAGAGGCCTTGCAGGTGCAGGCGCAGATCGGTTTTCCCACCATCATCCGCCCCTCGTTCACGCTGGGCGGCAGCGGCGGCGGCATCGCTTACAACCGCGAGGAATTCGTCGAAATCTGCGAGCGCGGCCTGGATCTGTCGCCGACCAAGGAGCTGCTGATCGAGGAATCGCTGCTTGGCTGGAAGGAGTTCGAGATGGAGGTGGTGCGCGACCGCAAGGACAACTGCATCATCATCTGCTCCATCGAAAACCTCGACCCGATGGGCGTGCACACCGGCGATTCCATCACCGTCGCCCCGGCCCAGACCTTGACGGACAAGGAATACCAGATCCTGCGCGACGCCTCCATCGCCGTGCTGCGCAAGATCGGCGTCGACACCGGCGGTTCCAACGTGCAGTTCGCCATCAATCCCCGCGACGGGCGCATGATCGTCATCGAGATGAACCCGCGCGTATCGCGCTCCTCGGCGCTGGCGTCCAAGGCCACCGGTTTCCCCATCGCCAAGGTGGCGGCCAAGCTCGCCATCGGCTACACCCTGGACGAGCTGCGCAACGAGATCACCGGCGGCGCCACCCCGGCCTCGTTCGAGCCGTCCATCGACTATGTGGTGACCAAGGTGCCGCGCTTCACCTTCGAGAAATTCCCCAAGGCCGACGCGCGTCTCACCACCCAGATGAAGTCGGTGGGCGAGGTGATGGCGATGGGCCGTACCTTGCAGGAATCGCTGCAAAAGGCACTGCGTGGACTGGAAACGGGCGCCGACGGTTTCAACGAGCGTCTCGATCTTGCCGCCGACGGCGCGCTCGACCGCATCCGCACCGAGCTGCGCACTCCGGGGCCGGAGCGGATCTGGTACGTGGGAGACGCCTTCCGCGCCGGATTGTCCATCGCCGAAGTATACGAGCTGAGCGCGATCGACCCCTGGTTTCTGGCGCAGATCGAAGACCTCATCAAGGGCGAGGCCGAAACCAGAAAGCTTTCCCTGCCGGAGATGGACAAGGCGCGTCTGTTCGCGCTCAAGCGCCAGGGCTTTTCCGACCGCCGCCTGGCCGCGCTGCTGAATACGAGCGAAGGCGAGGTGCGTGCGCTGCGCCATAAGCTGGGCGTGCGCCCGGTATACAAGCGCGTCGATTCCTGCGCCGCCGAGTTCGCGTCGAGCACGGCGTATATGTACTCCACCTATGAGGAGGAGTGCGAGGCCGAGCCGACTGCGCGTGACAAGATCATGGTGCTGGGTGGCGGCCCCAATCGCATCGGCCAGGGTATCGAGTTCGACTATTGCTGTGTCCATGCCGCCTTCGCCCTGCGTGACGACGGCTACGAGACCATTATGGTCAACTGCAACCCCGAAACCGTGTCCACCGACTACGACACTTCGGATCGCCTCTATTTCGAGCCGCTCACCCTGGAAGACGTGCTCGAAATCATCCATGTCGAGCAGCCCAAGGGCGTGATCGTGCAATACGGCGGCCAGACGCCGCTCAAGCTGGCGCGCGCCCTGGAAGCCGCCGGCGCGCCGATCATCGGCACCACGCCGGACTCCATCGATATCGCCGAAGACCGCGAGCGCTTCCAGAAACTGATCAACACCCTCGGCCTGCGCCAGCCGCCCAACCGTACTGCCCGCCATCCCGACGAGGCGGTGGTACTGGCCGAGCAGATCGGCTATCCCTTGGTGGTGCGTCCCTCCTACGTGCTGGGCGGCCGGGCGATGGAGATCGTCTATAATGAAGACGATTTGCGCCGCTACATGCGCGATGCCGTGCAGGTGTCCAACGATTCGCCGGTGCTGCTCGACCGCTTCCTCGACGATGCCACCGAGGTGGACGTGGACGCCATCTGCGATGGCGCGGACGTGCTGATCGGTGGCGTCATGGAGCATATCGAGCAGGCCGGGGTGCACTCCGGCGACTCGGCGTGTTCGCTGCCGCCCTACAGTCTGAGCCCGGCCATCCAGGATCAGTTGCGCGAGCAGATCCGCCTGATGGCCAGGGCGCTGGGCGTGGTGGGCCTGATGAACGTGCAGTTCGCCATCCAGGGCGACAAGGTCTATGTGCTGGAGGTCAACCCGCGCGCCTCGCGCACCGTGCCCTATGTGTCGAAGGCCACCGGCTTGCCGCTGGCCAAGATCGCGGCGCGCTGCATGACCGGGCAGAGCCTGGTCAGCCAGGGCGTGACGCGGGAAGTGGTCCCCGATTACTATTCGGTCAAGGAAGCGGTTTTTCCGTTCATCAAGTTCCCCGGTGTCGACCCGATTCTCGGGCCGGAGATGAAGTCCACCGGCGAAGTGATGGGCGTTGGCCGCAGCTTCGCCGAGGCCTTTGCCAAGTCGCAGCAGGCGGCGGGCATCATCCTGCCGCGCGGCGGCCGCGCTTTCATCAGCGTGCGCGAGGCGGACAAGCCGCGTGTGGCCGATCTGGCGCGCGATCTGGCGGATCTCGGTTTCGAGCTTTACGCCACGCGCGGCACGGCGAAGGTGCTGATCGATGCGGGTGTGGCGTGCAACAAGATCAACAAGGTGGCGGAAGGCCGCCCGCACATCGTCGACATGATCAAAAACGATCAGATCAGCTTCATCGTCAATACCACCGAAGGAAAGCTGGCGATCGCGGACTCCTACGAGATTCGCCGCACCGCCTTGCAGCACAAGGTGACTTACACCACAACATTGGCCGGTGCCCGCGCCACATGCATGGCCATCAAACAGGGGGATGAGCATGGCGTGGATCGGTTACAGGATTTGCATAAGGAGTTGACGGCATGAACAGAGTACCGATGACGGCCAAAGGCGCGCAGCAGTTGCGCGAGGAATTGCAGGAACTCAAAAGCGTGGCGCGCCCGCGTGTCATCCAGGCGATCGCCGAAGCGCGCGCCCATGGCGACCTGCGCGAAAACGCCGAGTATGCCGCCGCCAAGGAGCAGCAGGGTTTCATCGAGGGCCGCATCGCCGAAATCGAGGGCCAGCTTTCCAACGCCCAGATCATCGATATCGCGGCCGTCAAGTCTAACGGCAAGATCGTCTTTGGCGCCACCGTCGATCTGATGAACATCGCGACCGAGGAACAAGTGACCTATCAGATCGTCGGCGATCTGGAAGCCGACATCAAGGCCAACAAGATTTCGATCAGTTCCCCGATCGCGCGCGCCCTGATTGGCAAGGAAGAGGGCGATATCGCCGTGGTGCGCGCGCCGGGCGGCGAGATCGAGTACGAAATCGTAGCGATCAAGTACATTTAAACCCGATGCGCATGGTCTCGGTCAGCGAACGGATTCTTCTGACGCTCTGGGTCGGCGGCCTGTGGGCCATCGGCTACTTGGCCGTGCCGGTGCTGTTCCATGCGCTCGACGACCGCCAACTGGCCGGTGAACTCGCCGGACGAATGTTTACCATTCTGAGTATCGTCGGCCTGGTGTGCGGCGCCTTGTTGCTGATCGGCGCGCTCTACCGTGCGGGAAAGCGCTGGCAGCGCGCCTGGCGGGTATGGGCCTTGCTGGCGATGGTGGTGCTGGTGGCGGTCGGCTTTTTCGTCCTTCAGCCGATGATGCAGGATCTCAAGGCGCAAGGCTTGGTGGAAGGCGGCGCCCAGGCGGCGAAATTCGGACGGCTGCACGGCATCTCTGCCATCATGTATCTGGCGACCAGCCTGCTAGGGCTGGCCCTGGTGATCGCCGGGCCGGGCAAGGAGCAGCGGGGCGGCCGTTATGGCATGTATGATCTGCGATAAATAAATGTAGGGCGGGTTGCAACCTGCCCAGCGTGCGAAGCACACAAATCATTTTTTGACGAGTGCCTGGCGGTACGGCTGACGGGTCGCAATCCGACCCGCGTTGAAATCAGGCAAAGACAATCCGCGGTTTTTTTGGATTGCGCAGATACAGCGTGGCGATATGACCAATCCGCTGCACCAGAGTGGCGTGGGTGTGGGCGCAGATCTCGCCGATCATCTGATCGCGCGATTCGCGGTCGTCGGCATTGACCCGGACCTTGACCAGTTCATGGTGATCGAGCGCCAGCGTAATTTCTTTGAGCACCGCTTCGGTCAAGCCCGCATTACCGATGATCACCACCGGCTTTAATTTATGGCCGAGCGCCCTCAAATAACGTTTATCCTTTTCATTCAGTGTCATATATATTCTATTTAATGTAATGTCTAGTGAAGAAGCTCGGCACAGTGTAACACAGCGCAAGCGCCGCTTCACGGTAACCGCCAGCCCCATGAACGCGATCAAGCTGGAGCTTGCGCTGGTTTGTGTCGTGGCGGTGTTGCTTTGGTTTTTACAGGAGCGGATCACAAACGATCCGGTGACGCAATTTTTGCTGCTGGGCGGTTATGGGCTGGCCGCCATGATGTGGATAGTATTCAGAGTGCGGTATGTGCTGAGCAAAACCAATAGCGAACGTGGAAATCATGGCCAGGAGTAAAAGCAGCGGCCGCTGGCTCAAAGAACATTTTGTTGACGCCTACGTCAAAAAGTCGTGGCAGGATGGCTATCGTTCACGGGCTTCCTACAAGCTGCTCGATATCAACGAACGCGATCATATCCTCCGGTCGGGCATGACGGTGGTGGATCTGGGCGCGGCCCCCGGCGGCTGGTCGCAGATCGCGGCGAAGATTGTTGGGGAAAAGGGCAAGGTGATCGCCACGGATATCCTGGCGATGGACCCCATCCCCGGCGTCGACTTCCTGCAGGGCGACTTCCGCGAGCAGGAAATATTCGACAAATTGCTGGAAATGATTGGCGGCCACAAGGTGGGGCTTGTAATTTCCGACATGGCGCCTAATATAAGCGGTGTACCCTCGGTGGATCAGCCGCGGGCGATGTATCTTGCCGAGTTGGCGCTGGACATGGCGCGCAAGGTGCTGGCGCCGGGCGGGGACTTTCTGGTGAAGGTGTTTGAGGGTAGCGGCGTCGAGGAATTTCAGAAGGAGATTCGCGGCGCGTTTCAGAAGATGTTGATCCGCAAACCCAAGGCGTCACGGCCCAACAGCCGGGAGATTTATATTTTGGGGCGGAACTATACCGCCTGAAACAGTCTATGTATTCATGGAATGGCCGGCAGGCGGCCATGGCTTGATATGTGCATATTAATTGAATGTGGTTATACTGCTGTTTCTAATTCGAGGCACGCGCGTTGAGTGATATGGCTAAAAACATAATTTTGTGGGTGGTGATCGCCGTCGTCCTGGTGTCGGTGTTCAATAATTTCGGCCCGCCACAGGTATCCGCCCAGCAACTGCCTTACTCGCAGTTCATTAGCGATGTGAAGCAGGGCAACGTGCAGAAGGTGACGATCGAGGGTCGCACCATCCAGGGCGTTTACCAGAGCGGCGAGAAATTCCTCACCTACAGCCCGGGCGATCCCGGCCTGGTCGGCGACCTACTCGACAAGGGCGTGGTGATCAGCGCCCGCCCGCAGGAACAGCAGGGCGTGCTGATGCAGATGTTCATCTCCTGGTTCCCGATGCTGCTGCTCATCGCCGTGTGGATATTCTTCATGCGCCAGATGCAGGGCGGCGGCGGTGGTCGTGGCGCCATGTCGTTTGGCCGCAGCCGCGCCCGGATGATGGGTGAGGATCAGGTGAAAGTGACCTTCGCCGACGTTGCCGGCGTGGAGGAAGCCAAGGAAGAAGTGGCCGAGCTGGTCGAATTCCTGCGTGATCCGAGCAAGTTCCAGAAACTGGGCGGCAAGATTCCCCGCGGCGTGCTGATGGTTGGCTCGCCCGGTACCGGTAAGACGTTGCTCGCCAAGGCCATTGCCGGCGAGGCCAAGGTGCCGTTCTTCTCGATCTCCGGTTCGGACTTCGTGGAAATGTTCGTCGGCGTGGGCGCGGCGCGCGTGCGCGACATGTTCGAGCAGGCCAAGAAGCACGCGCCGTGCATCATCTTCATCGACGAAATCGACGCCGTGGGCCGCCATCGCGGCGCCGGCCTGGGTGGTGGACATGACGAGCGCGAGCAGACGCTCAACCAGTTGCTGGTCGAAATGGATGGCTTCGAAGGCAGCGAGGGCGTGATCGTCATCGCCGCCACCAACCGTCCCGATGTGCTGGATCCGGCGCTGCTGCGTCCCGGCCGTTTCGACCGCCAGGTGGTGGTGCCATTGCCCGATGTGCGCGGCCGTGAGCAGGTGCTCAAGGTGCACATGCGCAAGGTGCCGCTGGATGACGATGTCAACGCGGCGGTCATTGCACGTGGCACGCCGGGCTTTTCCGGTGCCGATCTCGCCAACCTGGTGAACGAAGCCGCCCTGTTCGCGGCGCGTGCCAATCGCCGCAGCGTGACCATGCGCGACTTCGAAAAGGCCAAGGACAAGATCATGATGGGCGCCGAGCGCCGCTCGATGGTGATGAGCGACGACGAAAAGAAGCTCACCGCCTATCACGAGGCCGGTCATGCCATCGTCGGGCGCATGGTGCCTGCGCATGACCCGGTGCACAAGGTGAGCATCATACCGCGTGGCCGGGCCTTGGGCGTGACCATGTTCCTGCCGACCGAGGATCGCTACAGCTACAGCAAGCAGCGCCTGGAGAGCCAGATCTCCAGCATGTTTGGCGGGCGTGTTGCCGAAGAGCTGATCTTCGGACCGGAGGCGGTGACCACGGGTGCCAGCAATGACATCCAGCGTACCACCGAACTTGCCCGCAGCATGGTGACCAAGTGGGGTCTGTCCGAGAAGCTTGGCCCGCTGACCTATGCCGAGGAAGAAGGTGAGGTGTTCCTGGGCCGCTCTGTCACCCAGCACAAGGGGGTTTCGGATGAAACTGCGCATGTCATCGATGAAGAAATCCGCATGATTGTGGATCGCAACTACGAGCGCGCGAGGCAGATCCTGGTCGACAACATCGACAAGCTGCACACCATGGCGGATGCCCTGATCAAGTACGAGACTATCGATAGCGATCAGATCGACGACATCATGAGCGGCCGCGAGATACGTCCACCGAAGGGGTGGGGTGAGGACTCCGGTTCCGGACGTGGTGGCGCGAGCGCCGGCACCTCCTCCGGTGACAAATCTCCGGATGCGACGATCGACGGACGACCTGCGGGTCAGCATTAAGGCAACAGTAGCGAGTTTCGAGTAAGGAAGCAGACATTGCGCGCGGGGAATAACTCGCTACCCTCTATTTGTCACTCGCTACATGCCCTGAATTGCGCCGATCGCATGCTTGATTTATCCTTCCCCCAGGTGATGGGGGTGCTGAATATCACCCCCGACTCCTTTTCGGACGGGGGTGTTTTTTTGTCTGCGCAATCCGCGCTTGCCAGGGCGCGGCAGATGGTCGAGGAGGGCGCGGCGATCATCGATGTCGGGGGCGAATCGACCCGCCCCGGCGCAACGCCGGTCTCGGTCCAGGAGGAACTGGATCGGGTCATTCCCATCGTCGAAGCGATTTCCCGCGACTTGCCCGTCATTATTTCCATCGACACCAGCAAGCCCGAAGTGATGCGCGCGGCGGTCGGTGCCGGCGCCGGGATCATCAACGATGTGCGGGCGTTGCGTGAGCCGGGAGCGCTGGATGCCGCCACACAGGCGGGAGTGCCGGTGTGCCTGATGCACATGGAAGGCGAGCCGCGCACCATGCAGCAGAATCCGAGCTATGGCGATGTCGTTGCCGAGGTGAAGGGTTTCTTGCTGGAGCGTGTCGAGGCGTGTGTTTCGGCCGGCATGTTCCGCGACCGGCTCCTGATCGACCCCGGCTTCGGTTTTGGCAAGACATTGGCCGATAATCTCCGTCTAGCCAGGCATCTTGATGAGCTTGCCACGCTGGGCCCAGCGCTGGTCGTCGGTGTATCGCGCAAGTCCATGATCGGCGCCGTCCTCGATCGTCCGCTCGATCAACGCCTGCCTGGCGGCCTTGCTTTCGCGGCGCTGGCGGTATGGCAGGGGGCGAAAATCATCCGCACGCATGACGTGCAGGCCACGGCGGATGCGGTAAACATGGTTTGGGCCATTGCCGAAGCTTAACTCCAATCGCCGTTTTTAGGATAATGTGGATAATGTAGGGCGGGTTAGCACCCGCCAAGCGTGCGCAACACACAACGTGTTTTTCGACGAATGCCTTCCCGGCTGGCTGCTGGCAGGTTACGGCACCGAAAAGCGCGTCTAACCCATCTTACGTCTATTTGCCGTTCATTTGACTGAAAATTTAATAATTTTCAAATTGATATAATTAACTTTTAATGTTTTTTGGTAACAAGCAATGAACAAGAATCAGCAAAGAAAGTATTTCGGTACGGACGGCATACGTGGCCGTGTCGGAGAAGCGCCGATCACCGCCGAATTCATGCTCAAGCTGGGTTGGGCGGCGGGCCGTGTGCTGGCGCGGGAAGGGCGCGGCAAGGTGCTGATCGGCAAGGATACCCGCATCTCGGGTTACATGTTCGAATCCGCCCTCCAGGCAGGCTTGTCTTCCGCCGGGGTGGATATCCGCCTGCTGGGCCCGATGCCGACGCCAGCCATCGCCTATCTCACTCGCACCTTGCATGCCCAGGCCGGTATCGTCATCAGCGCCTCGCACAACCCCTATCACGACAATGGCATCAAATTCTTCTCCGCACAGGGCGAGAAGCTGCCGGACGAGGTTGAGCTGGCCATCGAAGCCGAACTCGACAAGCCCATGCACACGGTCGACTCGTCGCTGCTGGGCAAGGCCGAGCGTCTCGGCGATGCCGCCGGCCGGTATATCGAATTCTGCAAAAGCACCATTCCCGGCAGCATGGATTTGCGCGGCCTCAAGCTGGTGGTGGACTGTGCCCACGGCGCGACCTATCACACCGCGCCTTATGTCTTCGAGGAGCTGGGCGCGGAAGTCATCAAGCTCGGTGTGCAACCCAACGGCCTGAATATCAATGAGGGCTGCGGTTCCACTCACCCCCAGGCATTGCAGGCCGCGGTGCTGGAGCACCAGGCGGATCTGGGCATCGCGCTGGATGGCGATGGCGACCGCGTAATTATGGTGGACCACAAAGGCGAAGTTGTCGACGGTGACGAGCTGTTGTTCATCATCGCCAGGTCACGCCACGAGATGGGTGTCCTCAACGGCACGGTGGTCGGCACCTTGATGAGCAATCTGGGACTGGAGCATGCCTTGCGCACCCTGCGCGTGGAATTGAAACGCGCGGCGGTCGGCGACCGCTATGTGATGGACATGCTGCGCCAGGGCGGCTGGACGATAGGCGGCGAATCGTCCGGCCACATCATTTGTCTGGATCGCACCACCACCGGCGACGGCGTAGTCTCGGCCCTGCAAGTGCTGGCGGCCATCATGAAATCCGGCTGCTCGCTGCACGAACTGAAATCGGGCATGAGCAAATATCCGCAATGCCTGGTCAATGTGCGTACCGAAAGAAAATTCGATTTCGCCGCTTCCAGCGACGTGCAGAACGCGCTGCGCGAAGTCGAATCACAACTGGCGGACAAGGGCCGCGTACTGCTGCGCGCCTCCGGCACCGAGCCGCTGATACGGGTGATGATCGAAGGCCGCGACGCACAACAGGTGGAATCGCTGGCGCACCACCTGGCGGGGGCGGTGCGGCAGGCTTACGAAAAGCAGCGCGTGACGCAATAACCAAACGGCATTGATCGTAGGGTGCGTGCCACGCACCGTCACATCATTCGCCACGATCAAGCTATCTGGTGCGCGCGGCGCACCCTACGAAGCTGTCGTTTGGTCAAGGAACATTTGCCATTGACAGGAGATTTCCCGCTATTTTAGACTGCCACGGTCTGGCCTCAAGCCTCACACTTGGGAAAGGATGGGGCCTCCTGACGGTTCGAGTCCGACAGGACATCAACAACTTCGGCATGCCGCCGAACATCATATTTACCCGGCGATGGAGCGCTTTTTTTGGAAAGCGCCATGCCCCACGCCGTTACCTCCCCTTCCACGGTAGACACCGGCCTTGCCTGTGTAGTATTGCTGGCCCGTTTTTTCGGGCTGCCCGTCGATCCCAAT
>JADDKJ010000058.1:0-15565 GCA_033717875.1 Gammaproteobacteria bacterium | reverse complement strand
GGGCGGCATTTCAGTGTCGAGCGAACCAGAATATCCGGTCACCGACCCCATGAGCCACACCCCCGCCAAGGTTTATACTAACGCGCTCTAGGGCTCACCGCCACTCTGCTAAATCCGATGGTAGACCTCTTCACCGACTCGCCACTTGATGCCCTGTTTGGAAAGATCTGTATGGATCTGCACGGGCGGCTCGTAGTCCACCAGGTAGCCGTCGATGACCGCTTCGCGGTAGCTGTAGGTGTAATCGGCGCACCGAAAATCTGCGTAGTGTGCAGGGCCGGGGTGGCAGTGAGGCCGATCTTGCAGGCGTCGAAGTAGTCCAGAACACGGCGGTACTTGGAGATGTAATCATCAAAGCCACGGAAGGTCATCTCTGTATCGGAGAGCTCCCGGTCCAGCAGATAGCCTCGGTGGCACTCGTCCACCACGATGCAGTCGTATTGATCAACAGCGGGCGGTGTGGCGTCCTCAACAGCGAACAACAGTCGCTGCACCATGCCTTGCACGGTGGCGATATGCACGGCGGTGTCTGTGCCCGGGGCTTGCTCCTCCAGCTCCTTGATGCCGAAGGTGTCGGCGAAGGTCTGGAGGTTTTCCATGCGCGTGTCTTTGAAGGCGTTGGCAGCCTGCTCACCCAAAGCCGAGCGGTCAACCAGGAAGAGAATGCGGCGGAAGCGCTGGGCCTTGAGCAGGCGGTAGATCAAGGCGATGCAGGTTTTGGTCTTGCCGGTGCCCGTGGCCATGGCGAGCAGCATTGCGCGTTGCCCGGCCTCGATGGCTCGCTCGGCGGCGCGGATGGCGTCCTGCTGGTAGTGGCGCAGAGGGAAGCCGTAGTTGAATGGCGTGTTCGCCAGTTGCTCGTGAGCACGGGCTTCGTCGCGTTTGATGAGTGCGGTCAATCCCTCCGGCGTGTACCAGCCATCGAGGGGATGGCCGATGTTATCCGCGCGGCGCAGGTCGCAGAACCAGATGCCGCTCTTGGTAGCAAGCTGGCGCAGAAAAGGACGGCCATTGGATGAGAACGCAAAGGGGATGCGGTTGGCGGCATCGCTACCCCAATTTTCCGCCGGTAGCATGGTCTCGCTGCTCGGGGTGAATGTGCGACTGTAGCGTTTGGCCTGCTGCAGAGCGCCGGAAACATCGACATTCTTGCGCTTGGCTTCGACCACGGCAACCGGGGTCAGGCCGATGAACAGCACGTAATCCGCCGGGCCGCTTTCGGTGGGCCATTCGGCGATGGCGCGATTCCGGTTCTTCTCCGGGCGGATGCCCTTGGTGAATTTGAGAGCTTCTGAATCGGCTTCCCAACCGGCTAGCCGCAGTTGCTGGTCGATCAGCTTGCGGGTGTCAGCCTCGTCCAGTTGCACCGCGCTGGCGGCTGACTTGGCGGCGGTGAGCAGTTTAGCGAAGGCGTCTTTGGGTTGTGCAGCGGCGATGCTCTGCTTTTCGGCCAGGCTTTTTTCGAGTGCGAGCTTGGCCTGCTCCGTTTCGGCGGCCATGCTTTCCCAAAAGGCCTGTTCGTCCTTAGCTTCGCGCAGGCTGACTTCGGTAGCGCTCAACTTTTCCGCCACCTGGGCATGGGTAGCCCGGTAATCGGCAAGCGCCTGGCTGAGGCGTGCCATTTCAGCGCGCAATTCCGCGCTTTCGTCCTTGGGCGGCGGCGGCGGAATAAAGGGGCCGGATTTATAGCCCGCGTCCTTGAAGGTGCGGTGGAACCACAGACCCAGCTGCCAGGTGAGCTTGAGCGCCATCAGCGCAGTGCGATGGTCGCCGGATAGTGCGTGGCTGGCTGCGTTGCCGGCACGGCGCACCTCGCCGAATACCTGGAAAACCTCGCGCGGCAGGACGCCGCTGTCCTGCAATCGACGCAGGAGGTCATACTGGGTTTCTTCAGGGGAGACATAAAGGCCGGTGCGCGCAGCCAGCATTTGAGCCAGGGATTCGGCCAGTTGGCGCAGCTTGAGCAGGCAGGTGTTGGGATCGTCGGCGAAATACTTTTCGGCGAGCATGCCCAGACGGAGCAGTTGCTCGTCGTGCTGGCTCAACACCGAAAAGTTTGACATTATCGCCTCCCCTGATTTCCCGGGCCGCACTTGCCGGTTTGCCTTGCGTCTTGTTGGTTTTGATGCTGTCTTTTGCTGATTCTAGCATGGCCGCAGTAGAGGACGACGGGCACTCCTACCTATAGACCCGGCACGAATTATCCGTGAACTTTAAGGCATGGATTGTGTCTCATTTCACCTTGCCAACCAAGGTTTTTGGGTTACACTCCATTCTCACTCCATAGCCAAATGTTGACGAGACCGCCGCCATGTATATCGCCATGAACCGCTTCAAGATCGCCCCCGGATGCGAAGAGGAATTCATCGACATCTGGAAAAACCGCAACACCTACCTCGACACCGTGCCCGGTTTCAAATCATTCAGCCTGCTCAAGGGACCGGCAACCGAGGAATACACGCTGTTCGCCTCCCACTCCATCTGGGAAAACCGGGAAGCTTTCGAAAACTGGACCCAATCGGAAGCCTTCAGAATGGCCCACGCCAACGCCGGCGGCGCGAGAAAAAACCTCTACCTCGGCCCGCCGCAGTTCGAGGGATTCGAGGCCGTTGTGTGACAAACCGGACGGCTTAGGAAACTACCCTCTCCCTCTGGGAGAGGGTCAGGGTGAGGGGAAAACACGAGGATGTAAGAATAAAGTAACCTCTGACACATCAGAGGTTGCCAAATCCTCACCTGGAATCGAGCGCGGCAAAGCGCCGATACACCAATGCCAGCGTCTCGTCATCCCCCACATTGCCGGGGAAAATCACCACCGGCATATCGGGGAAACGCGGATGATCGACAGGACAGCGTACTACCGACACGCCCGGCGCCACTTGGCCGAGCACGCGGGCGGCGCGCAGAGCGAGGCCCGTACTCAGCATGTCATTGGAGGTGATGCCGCCCTTGCCGATGAGAAATCCCAGATCGCGCGGCAGGTGACCGATCACGTCCATGAGCAGGGTGGACACGGCTTCGCCGAAAGCCAGCCGCGCCGCCTGATCGGGGAATTGTACCTCGCCGCGCCGGGTGTAGATCACCGCCGTCTTACCCGCAGCGAAAGCCGCCTCGGCCTCGCGCAGCGCCTCTTGCAGCACCGCCGCGCGCTCGTGAGGGATACGCCGTACATCCACCTCGATGCCCACAACACCCGCCTCTTGCAGCAGGCGCGCGAGCTGGCGGCTGCTCTTGTCGACATGCGAGCCGACGATCACCGCGCCGGGCCGGCCGCCGCGCGTGAATTCGCCCATCGACTCGGGCGCTACGGGCTGTGGTGGCAGATCGGCCAGCGCCTTGACCAGGCTCGCCGCGCTGCGGAACAGAAAGCGCTTGCCTTGTTCCGCGGCCGCCATCACGTCTGCCGTGAAGCGCGCCAGATCGTCGTAATTCTCGGCATCCACCACACCGCAGCGATTACCTTCCAGGGCAAGCAGCCGGTCCAGCACACCACAGCGGATATCGGCCAGCACGAAGCGCTCGACGGCATCGGCCGGAATGCGCCCGCCGGTCTTTTCTGCGACATAATCGGGCAGATAACTGTGCCGGTAGCCGAACACCGAATCACGCGCGAACTCGGTTTCGTGCACGGGGACATCGACGCCGCTCACCTTCAGGTAGTGAATGCTGTCGCGGGTGACGCGCCCGCCCTCGAAAAACGCAGGCACCAGAAAGTGCGCGTCGAACGGCCCCAGCTCCTCGGCGATGACATCGGTCTCGACCGGGTAATGACCACGCAGCGTGGAATCCGAACGGCTCACCAGCACCGGATTGATATCCGCACCTTCCAGCGCACGCTTGAGGTTGTGGCACACCTCGCGCGTCACCTGTGCGGCGCGCGCGGCGTTCATGCCGCGGGTATTGGTGAGGACGAAGAACAGCGGCGCGGCATCACGCAGCGCCTCTTTCAGAGTGTCGACATCCCAGCGCGTCAGCAGCAGGCAGCCGTGGACGGTTTGTGAGCCGGTGGGGTCATCATCGAGGACGATGATTTTGGTTTGAGTCATGCAAGGGGCGCCTTATTTGTGCCTGGCGATGACATTGTCCTTGATCTTGTCATATACCGACTGCGGGATGATCTTCTTTTTCACCAGATCATCTTTGCCTGTGTAGGGGCGTCCTTTGACAATATCTTTTGCCCGCGCCGGACCGATGCCGGCCAAGTGAGCCAGTTGATCCGCTGTCGCGGTATTGATGTCGAGCTTTTCCGTAGCGGCAGGATGGGGGTCGGCGGCTTGCGCGGTGACGGGCAGAAGCATGGCATTCACGCTTGCGAGCGCCAATCCAAGCAACAGTGCTGAAAACAGTTTCTTCATGTCTCCTCCTTAATGAGCAGAAAATTCGTTTGTAGTGTGTGCCGTGCGCACCGAGTGATATTACGGTGCGTGGGACACACCCTACAATACGCGAGACACGAAAAAATCCGCGGGGCGCCTTTACTTCCCCGCCAGCTCCCGCACCCGCCGCGCCAGATTGTCCGCTGTCAGGCCGTTGAAGCCCATGATCTCGGCTGGCGAGGCGGTGGTTTCGCCGCGCTTCCAGGCGAACACGTCGCGCTTGGGTGCGCGGGTGCGCAGCATGACGGGCTCCAGAGTGCCACTTGGGCCGCCGCTCACCCCCAGCAGCACATCGCCGTCGAACAGCGCGTTGAAGTGGTCGTCGTCGAGGAACAGATTATCCGGCTCGGAGCAGGTGTCCCAGGCCACGTCGCTCGGACGATACAGACGGCGCGGATTGACCGCGGCGACGATCTTCACGCCGAAACCTTCGGCCGCGAGTTTTTCCGCCGCTTCGAACACCGGCAGCAGCACCATGTCGCCCACCACCGCGAACACCACGGTCTTGTTGCCCGGGTGTTCGAACAGAGTGATCGCGCCGTCATCCAGAGCGCGGCGGCTCTGTTCCAGCGTGGTGCGGATCGGCAGCGGACTCTTGGAGGCGGTGATGACGATGCCCTTGTTGAACGTCTCCAGCGCCCAGGCGTAGGCCGCCTGGATCATGTTGGCGTCGACCGGGAACAGCGGGAAGACATTGCCATTGCGCATCATCGCCGCGAAATAGGCCTCGATCTCCGGGCGCTGGTGCGTCCAACCGTTGCGGCCCTGCTCCAGCGCGCCAGCGGTGAACAGCGTGATGGTACTGGGTGCCTTGCGCCGCAGCTCGGCCATGGCCTGCGTCACGGTCTGCCAGATCGGCAGGCCATTGATGGCGAAGCTCTCATAGGAGCACCACAGCGAACGCGCGCCGAACAGCGCCAGGCCTACCGCCAAGCCGGCGCAGGCATCCTCGTTGAGCGGCTCATAGACCTGGCCGTTGGGCGCCTGGTGATACAGGCCATCCTCCGTGGGATGGCGAATCTTCAGCGCCTCGTTGATGTTGCCGATACCGGAAGCTTCATTGCCGTCGGCGTTGGTGACAAGAAAGCGCGGATCCTGTTTGCCCACCGCGCCCACCAGCACGCCCATCGCCGTGGTCGGCACCTTGTTCTCGCCCAGCGCAAACTCTTGCAGCGGTAAATTGGCGATCGGCGCCAGCGGCAGCACGGATTCGGTCACCGAGGTGCGCGCGGCAGGTCCGCCACCGGCGCGGCTGAAATTGTCACGCACGATCTGCCAGGCGGCGGGCGCGAGGGCGCGGCGTTTCAAGCCCTCGACCACATCGACGTTTTCCAGGGTGTGCTGGGCATAGAGGTTGTGCGACTTCGCCCCCAGGGCATGCACGCCCGCGCCCTTGAGCTGCTTGATGATGAAGGCGGTGAGCTTGCCGCCCAGCGCCGACTGCGCGGCCTGGTGCATGGTGTCGAGCACCGCGCCGGCGAAGGCCAGACGCTGGCCCAGCGAGAAGCGCGAGCTGTCGACGAACGCGCCGCTCTGGCCCGCGTCATCGAACTCCTTGGCATCCACCAGGTAGACGGCCTCGAAGCCATGCCCCTTCCAGTAGGCGATCATTTCCTCGTCGCTCAGCAGCGAGACCATCGCATGGTGCTCCTGGCTATAGCCATTCCAGACCAGCACCGGCAGGAAGTTGGTGACATTCGGATACGCGACGTGGAAGTGCATCATGGCGTTCAGGATGTACGGCTCGCCCATGCCGCCGTCGCCCAGCGTGAACGGGAACAGCGTGCCGGGGTGCAGCAGCGCACCCGCCATGGCGAAGTGCTGGCCCTGGCCCAAAGGGCCGGCGGGCGCGAGGATGCCGGGGATGGCGCCGGACAGATGGCCCAACAGACCGTGCTTCTCGCGGAAGCGGGTACGCAGATCCTTGACGGTGTGAATGCCCATCTCCTCCAGCGAGGAATCCAGAAACATCGCGCTGTAGAAGCCGGGGGCGTGATGCCCCACTTCGGTGACGATATTGGTGTGCCCGAGCATCACCAGCGCCGCATAGGCCTCGGCGCTACTGGCGAAACCGCCCGGATGGCCAGAAGCCTTGGCGCCGGTCATCTGCAAGGTGAGATAGCGCAGCGCATCCGCACCCAGCAGGGTTTGATACACTGCGGCCGGATCGCGCGGATCGGCCACGGCGCGGGCACCCTCGGCGATGACCGGTCGGGAGGCATATTCCTCGGCATTGGCCCACGACTCGCCGAAATACTGGATGCCTTCACAGAAGGCGGGGATGCTGGCGGAAACAGGACTACCCATGATGAATTCCTCGTTAAAGAGACGATCTTGCACAAATGTTATCCGCCGCGCTATCATTTCGCAATATGTAATCGTTTTCATAATGTGAAAAATCATGAGCAACGGAACAGTGAACACCTCCATCCAGGTCATCGACCGAGCCGCCCACTTGCTGGACGCCATCGCCAAGACCGATGGCACGGCCAGCCTCAAGATTCTCTCCGCGGAAACCGGCCTCCACCCCTCTACCGCTCATCGCATTTTGGCAGCGCTGAGCGCCCACGGACTGGTGGAACGCGACGAAGCGGGTCAGTACCGGCTGGGAATCGCGCTCTACGGTCTGGCGAGCCGGGTACAGAAGCGCATCGACCTGCGAAAGGAGGCCCTGCCCATCATGGAGCAGCTGCGCAGCCAGATCGGAGAAACCGTGAACCTGACGGTGCGCGAAGGCGACGAGGTGGTCTATGTCGAACGGGCCTCCAGCCACAAGGCGATCCGCGTCGAGCAGGTCATCGGCAGCCGCGCCCCTTTGCATGTCACCGCCGTGGGCAAGCTGTTTCTCGCCCATGACGGACAGGAAGCCTGCCTTGCCTATGCGCAGCGCAGCGGTCTTCCGGCATACACGCCGAACACCTTGGCAGACCCTTCCCGGCTCTGGGAAGAAGCCACGCACGCGCTGCGGCAAGGCCACGCGCTGGACAATGAAGAGGCCGAGCCCGGAGTCGGTTGCATCGCCGTGCCGGTAGTGGACGCGGGCGGCAAGATGGTCGCCGGACTGTCGATTTCCGCCCCCATCCAGCGCCGCAAGAGCGAATGGATTCCCCTCATGATCGAGGCGGGCACGCGGTTGTCGTCACGCCTCGGAGCTCGCGCGGAATAGCGCCAGGAATCACCAGAGCCTTGCACAAGGAACCTCTGAATAATTCAGAGCTTCCACAAATAAAAAAGCCGGTCGCGCCATAAAACGCGACCGGCTCGTCAAACAGCAAGACAGATTATCAATGCTCCAGCAACTGCCGGCCATGCAGTGCCTGTACAGGCCTGTTGCTGACTTTGAATACCGAGCGGAACTTGTCGATCTGCTCTTTGGATGCTGTAATCGGCGTCTCCAACACGCTCCAGTTCACGCCTTCCGCACAGGGAGGCGTGGTGAGCGAGCCCTCGTAGTGAAAGTGCTTGGTAGCGATGGCCGGCACGAGTTCACTTTCATGGAGGGGTCCGCCTTCCTTCTTTTTGTGCGCCTGAGCAATAGCCACTTCCGTGCCCTGTTGCGCCTTGGACGGCGGCAGCAAGTCAAAACCATTCACCGTGACGCCCGCTACCACCTTCTCTTCGCCCACCTTGCCGGGCAGATTGTCCCAGATCTTCTGGAGAGCTTCGTTTGCCTTGCCCTCCTTGAAGAAGACGCCGATCACTGCGAGCTGACCTTCCTTGTTTTTGTGCACGAAATGCACTTCCATCGGATAGGACTTGCCATTCACGGTATGCTCGCTCGGCGCGTGAAAATGAAACTGCACTAGATCATACTCCTTGCCATCGATACTGGAGTGGCTGTGCGCCTCGGGGCTGTAGTTGACCTGGATGGTATGACCGTTGTTGACGATCTTGAGCGGCGTCTGGTTCCAGTCGATATCCATCCCCTCGCCCTTGGCCTTCTTGGCGTTCTTGAGATCGATCGGCGATTGCTTCATGCCGGTCTTGCAGACCGCCCACTCGGCTTTCAAGTTACCCCATTCCTTCGGGCCTTCCTTGCCCTCGTATCCCCAGTGAACTTCCTCGGCGGCGTGAACTCCACTGGCCACAACAAACGGCGATAATGCAAAAGCGGCGGCTACCAACGTGCGACTGATCGGCTTCATGTACTTCCTCCTTGAAATGTCAATGTTTGCTTGACGAAACTCTCTCTACAAACATTGAAGTGCAACCAAACATCCTTCTCGCAGAAACCCCACTATCGCACAGGAATTATGATCTGACAATACGCTGACTTATCAAATGATTCCTTTGATACGCCCATAAGCAGGTTCTCACAACCCGTTCAAGATCTCGATCAAGGGAAGAGCGAAGCGAAGGGTTCCCAGTGCAAGGCAAAATTGAACTCAAAAGCGGAGCATACATGAAGTATGTGAGCATTTTGAGTTCAATTTTAACGCCGCAATGCGCCCTTCAGCGAGATCTTGAACAGGTTCTCAATGGTGGTGCCCACCCTCCCCGTGCACATGACCATGAGCGATTTCTTCGGCGGTCGCGTCGCGCACATCGACCACTTCGATATCAAAGACCAGCGTCTTGCCCGCCAGGGGATGGTTGGTGTCGATATCAACCGTTTTCAATCCAGCCTTCACCACCACAACGTTGCGCGGCCCCTCGGCGGTGTTCACCTGCACCATCATGCCCGGCTTGTAGTGAATCTTTTTGTTGCCGGGATTGATCAGATGCTTGATCGAAATCCGTTGAACCGAACCCTCCCGCCGCGGACCATACGCCTGTTCGGGCGACAGGGTGACGGTGAACGTATCGCCCGCCTGCTTCCCGGCCAGCGCCTCCTCCAGGCCCTTGAGCATGCCGCGATGGCCGTGCAGATAAACCACTGGCGCGCCGCCGTGCGAATCCTCCACCACATCGTGGCCCGCCTCGCTGAAGCGATAATGCAATGAAACCACCTTGTTTGCTTCTATCAACATAGCTGCTCTCTTCGATTCCAAAATGAGCGGCAATTATTCCAATAAAACCCGGCCAGAGACAACCTTCACCGGCCAGAAAACCACGAACATGGCATAATAAGCGGCAAGACAACCCTACCCCCCCCGGAACTCACCGTGCATAAACTCACCTTCACCCGGCCCGACGACTGGCATCTGCATTTGCGCGATGGCGCGGCGCTGGCCATCACCGTGCCGCACACCGCGCGCCAGTTCGCGCGCGCCATCGTCATGCCCAATCTCAAGCCGCCGGTCACGACCACCGAACAGGCGCTGGTCTACCGGGCGCGTATTCTCGCGGCGCTGCCGGAGGGGGCGGACTTCAACCCCCTGATGACGCTCTACCTCACCGACAACACCCCGCCCGCCGAAATCGCGCGCGCCAAGGCCAGCGGCCGGGTGGCGGCGGTGAAGCTCTATCCGGCGGGCGCGACCACGCACTCGGATGCCGGCGTGACGAGCCTGGAAAAGACTTACGCCACGCTGGAGGCGATGCAGGAACACGATCTGCCGCTGCTCATTCACGGCGAGGTCACCGATTCCGATATCGACATCTTCGACCGCGAGCGGGTATTCATCGAGCGCCACCTGATACCGCTCGCCGCGCGCTTCCCGCGGCTGCGCATCGTGCTCGAACACATCACCACCCGCGAAGCCGCCGGCTTCGTGGCGCAAGCGCCGGACACCATCGCCGCCACCATCACCGTCCATCATCTGCTGTTCAACCGCAACGCCATGCTGGCGGGCGGCATCCGGCCGCACTATTACTGCCTGCCGGTGCTCAAGCGCGAATCGCACCGCCAGGCGCTGGTCGCGGCGGCCACCGGCGGCAGCCCGAAATTCTTCCTCGGCACCGACAGCGCGCCGCATGCGCATCACACCAAGGAGGCGGCCTGCGGCTGCGCGGGCATCTATACCGCCCATGCGGCGATCGAGCTGTACGCCGAGGTCTTCGAACAGGCCGGGGCGCTGGACAAGCTGGAAGCCTTCGCCAGCTTCCACGGCCCCGATTTCTACCGCCTGCCGCGCAACCACGGACACATCACCTTGACGCGGCAGGAATGGAGGGTGCCGGAGAGTTATCCTCTTGGCGCGGACACGCTGGTACCGCTGCGCGCCGGCGAAACCGTGACATGGAGGCTGGCCGATGAGTGATTCCGACGACGCGCCGGTCAAATCAGTCATGGCCTCCCGCTTCCGTGGGTTCCTGCCGGTGGTGGTGGACGTGGAGACCGCCGGATTCAACCCGCAGAAGGATGCCTTACTGGAGATCGCAGCGGTGATCTTGCAAATTGACGATAAGGGATTCATGCACCCGCACGAGGTCCATGCCTGCCATGTCGAACCGTTCGCCGGCGCCAATCTCGAAGCCTCGGCGCTGGCCTTCACCGGCATCGACCCCTACCATCCGTTCCGCTTCGCCAAACCCGAATCCGAAGCGCTGCACCTCGTCTTTCACGCCGTGCGCAGGGCGGTCAAGGAACACGGCTGCACGCGCGCCATTCTGGTCGGCCACAATCCCTTTTTCGATCTCGGCTTCCTCAACGCCGCCGTCGAACGCACCAAAATCAAGCGCAACCCCTTCCATCCCTTCAGCACCTTCGACACCGCCACCCTTGGCGGATTGGCCTATGGTCAAACGGTGCTGGCCCGCGCCGCGCAAGCCGCCGGTATCGACTGGAACGAAAAAGAGGCGCATTCGGCCATCTACGACGCGCAAAAAACCGCCGAGCTGTTCTGCGCGGTGGTGAACCGCTGGAAGGCGTTGCAAATTTTCGCGGTTTAGAACATCATCGACTACTGATAACCTCAAAAACGTGGTGCTGGGCCCCGTATGAGCCGAAACGATCTTGCCATCGTGGTGATCGACGATATGCCTCTGATCTGTGAGGCCGTCCAGTTGCTGCTGCTCAAGATCGGCTACGGCGACATCCGCACCACCGACAACCCCAAAGCAGCGCTGGCGCTGCTCTCCGAGCGCCCCGCCGATGTCGTGATCACCGACTGGAACATGCCGGAGATCGACGGCCTGGAACTCGCCCGCCACATCCGTCAGCAGGACGAAAAGAGCCATCGCTACACCTCCATTATCGTCCTCACGGCTAGGGAGGGTGTCGAGCACCTGCTGCTGGCCTTCAAGCACGGCATCGACGATTACATGGCCAAGCCGGCGCGCGAGGAGGAGCTGGCCGCCCGGCTCCATGCGGCGGGCCGCATCGCCGACTTGCAAAATATCCTGCTCCATACCGCCCGGGAATTGACCAGCCATAACCGGGAACTCCAGGAAATGGCGGCCACCGACCCGCTCACCGGCGCGGGCAACCGGCGTCACCTGCAAACCCGCCTCGAAGCGATGATGGAGGATACCGCCCAGCGCGGCGGAATCACCGCACTGGCCGTGCTCGACATCGATCATTTCAAAAAGGTCAACGACAGCTATGGCCATGCGGTGGGCGACGAAATACTGATCGCCTTCGCCAGGCGCCTGCAACGCGCGGCGCGCCCGTCGGACATCGTCGCCCGCCTGGGCGGCGAGGAGTTCGCGCTGGTCATGAGTTATCCCTCGCCCGACCGTTTCCACATCGAAACCTTCGAGCGCATCCTGCGCGACATCGGCCAGCACCCGATCAAAACCGCGGCGGGGGAGATCTCCGTTACCGCGTCGATGGGCGTGTGCTGTTATAGCGGCGAAGAAGAGGCGCAGCCGCCGGAAACATTGATCGCGTGCGCCGATGACAAGCTCTATCAGGCCAAGCGAACGGGACGCAACAGGGTAGTCTTCTAAATGAGTCTGCAACGCAATGCCTTTGCCGCCATCGCACTGCTGGCGCTCATCACCATGCTCGCCGGATGTGGCGGCGGGGGAGGCGGAAGCGGAAGCCCACCCGCCCCCACCTATTCCATCAGCGGCACCCTCAGCGCCGCCGCCTACACGGCGATGGACAGCGACGTCAACGACCCTGAAGCGCCGTATGCGCCGAACAACACTGCCGACCAGGCTCAACCGGTGGGCAATCCTGTCACCATCGGCGGCTATGTCAATCGCCGCGGAAGAGGGCCTGCCGGACGATTATCGCGGAATGGGGATGTCTCGGATTTTTACAAGGTTGAACTGGCCGCCAATCAGACCATCACGCTCAGCATCGGCGAAACGGATCTGGTGAACAACGACATGGACATCTATCTGTACGACGCCGGCAAAAGACTGGTCGACAGCACGGAAGGCGTCACTCGCATCGAGGCGATCACCGTCGCAACACCGGGTAGCTACTATGTCGAGGTTTATGCCTATGCCGGGGCGTCGAGCTACACCCTGACCATCGGTCTGGCGAGTGTCCAGTCTCACCCCGCCACGCTGGGCATCGGCAGCGACTTCGTGCCCGGCGACATCATCGTGCGCTTCAAAGACGACACTCCGGGCGCCCGCGCCGCCAGCACCGTCTCACCCGCCGCCCGCGCCCAGGCGCTGGGTCTGACAGTGAAAGACGGCGACGCCGGCCGTCCCCTGTTGTTCGGCCTGGGCGATGCGGCCAGCCGCGCCCAGATGCGCAGCGCGCTGAACATTCCCGCCACGGACAACAGCGCCGCCGGCGACCCGCTGCAACTCAAGCGCGAGACGATCCAGGCCATCAAGGCCCTGCGCAAGCGGCCCGACATCGCCTATGCCGAACCCAACTACATCCGCCACGCCATGGCGATTCCCAACGACGAGTTCTATCCCCGCCAGTGGCACTACCCCATGATCAACCTGCCGCAGGCCTGGGACATCACCACGGGTAGCAGCAACGTGATCGTCGCAGTGATCGACACCGGCGTGCTGCTCAATCACCCTGATCTGCAAGGAAAGTTCGTCCCCGGCTATGATTTCATTAGCGACCCGACCAACGCCCTGGATGGCAATGGCATCGACAGCAACCCCGACGACCCCGGCGACCAGGGCACGGCCGGCAGCAGCTTCCACGGCACCCATGTGGCGGGCACCATCGCCGCGGCTAGCGATAACGGCACGGGCGTGGCCGGGGTGGCCTGGCAAACCAGGATCATGCCATTGCGCGTACTTGGCAAGCGCGGCGGCACCAGCTATGACATCACCCAAGCGGTGCTCTATGCCGCCGGACTCGTCAACGATTCCGGCGCGATTCCCTCGCAACCCGCCGATGTCATCAATCTCAGCCTGGGCGGTGGCGGCTTTTCGCAAACCGAGCAGGATGCCTATACCCGAGCTCGCGCCCAGGGCGTGATCATCGTCGCCGCCGCCGGCAACGAGGCCAGCAACACGCCTTCCTATCCCGCCGCCTACGACGGCGTGGTCTCGGTGAGCGCCGTGGACATCAACAAAAATCTGGCCTACTACTCCAACTTCGGTTCGACCATCGACATCGCCGCCCCCGGTGGCGACAGCCGCCGGGACATCAACGGCGATGGTTACCCCGACGGCATCTTCAGCACACGCGGCAACGATGCGGGCACGTCCGTCCAGTATAGCTACCAGTTCCAGCAAGGCACCTCGATGGCCGCGCCGCATGTGGCGGGGGTGGTCGCGCTGATGAAGGCGGTCAACTCCCAATTGACACCCGCGTTGTTCGATCAACTGCTCGCCAGTGGCAGCCTCTCCCAGGATCTCGGCAACAGCGGGCGGGACGACAGCTACGGTGATGGCCTGATCGACGCCTATAAAGCCGTGTCCGCCGCGCAAGGGACGGCCCTCAAGCCTACCCTGATCGTCAGCCCCTCCGCACTCAACTTCGGACTGACGACGACCGAGCTCGAACTCGCTGCCGGAAGTATTGGCGGCGATGTCACGCTGACCGCGGCCACCCCCGGCGCAAGCTGGCTGACCATCGTCGAAAAATCCGTCGACCCCGTTACCAAAAACGGCGCCTATACCGTGAGGGTGAACCGCGCCAATCTCCCCGTCGGCGCCTATTCAACCACTCTCACCTTCACCTCTGCCGCCAACACCGTCACCATCGCGGTCATCATGCAAGCCGGCAATCCCGCCACCAGCACCGGCAACGCCGGCCGGCACTATGTGCTGCTGATCAACCCGGAGACCGGCGCTGTCGTCACACAAACCGGCGCCGACGCTGACAGCAAGGGCGAATATCGTTACACCCTCACCGGCGTACCCTCCGGCATTTACCAGATCATCGCCGGCTCCGACTCGAACAACAATCGCTTCATCTGCAACCCCGGCGAAGCCTGCGGCAGCTATCTCACCCTGGAGCAACCAAAACTGATCACCGTCAGTGGCGGCGACGTGACCGGCATCGACTTCGCCACCGGCTTCGACGCCAGCCAGCGCGCCGGCTTGTCGGCGCAGGCGCGACAAAAATAAAACCGCCTATCGACAGAAAAACCGTCTTGTTCTGGAAAAAGAACGGCTTTTTTGATCTACATCAAGGCGGCCCGACGAGAGGCGTGATCTATTTGGTGTGTATCCGGTCCGCTCATGATCGACCGGTAAGGACTTTTTACAGGAAATTCGACTCTAGGTTTAAGGGGGGTATATGGACATCAGGCATCTATTCTTATCGGCAACGGCCGCACTTTTCGCCCTTGTCCTCACTGCGTGCGGAGGAGGGGGAGGAGACGGCGGGACACCGCCCGGCATCAGCTACACCGGGCTTACCACCCCAGCCACCATCACCCAAAGCAATGCCGCACGCCTTGCGGGAGGGGCCTACCAGGGCCGCACCACGGGCAACGCCTTGGGAGGTATCACGGCGTCGGCTCAAGCGAACGAAATGAACAGTCCGGTCACTCGTCCCGACACGCTGGCATTATCGGAAACCTTACGCAATGCGATCGCAAAGATCGATGTCACCGCGTTGCCCAAGGCCGATCTTGGCGCAGCCGTGAAGACCGAGACGATCAGCGAGCAAGGCAGTTGTGGAGGCAGTTTGTCAGGCAGCGCAACATACGATGACATCACTGGAAACATTACCAGCGGCGCGATTACCTTCAACAATTATTGTGAAGAAGGCGTCACCTTGTCCGGCAGGATTACCTTCTCCGGCAAAATGAATTTGGGGACGCAGCCGCCGACGATGGCAAAACTCGATATATCTTTCGGCTCTTCAGGAAGTCGTGTGGGTAAAAATTGGGGCATAGCATGACGGAAAGCTACGACGATTGCGGTATTCAGCAGTTTGAAGCGGGCTGTAAAACTGGCATGCTTTACCGATGGCTACCTCACGC
>JADDKJ010000057.1:0-15750 GCA_033717875.1 Gammaproteobacteria bacterium | reverse complement strand
AGATCAACATCCGCTACGTACCACGGCTCGGTAATGCCCAAGGCTGTCTCAAAAAGCTTTTCACTCATCATGGTCAGGTCACTGGCTGATCAGGGGCGCTACTATATGACTACCCACTCAAATTTCAAAAGAGGCATTATTACCGTGTGCGGGAAGTGAAACTCAACACCCACGCGGCGGCCATCAATGGCGATGGCGGCGATCTCGGCTGGAATGCGGCCCTGATGCATGTGGCCGGGCCGTGGAGTTTTGGCGCGTCGTATCGTTCCGCCGTGACGGTGGCGATGGATGGAAAAATCGATAGTCCGCAGGTGAAAAGCGATATCTCGGCCGATCTCAATCTGCCCTGGATGGCCCAGATCGGCGTACGCTATCAGGCCACGGATAATCTTGGCGTGGAGTTCGACATCGAGCGTACCGGCTGGAAGAAATTCAACCAGATTCTGGTTAACTCGAACGCCAACGGAGCCATTCTCGTCAACAATACGAACGGCTGGAAGAGCTCCAACGCCTATCGCCTGGGCATCACCTATGATCTTAACTCCGGCACCCAGTTGCGCGCCGGTTATGCGCGCGATCTGACCGGGCAGGGTGACGATCGTTTCACGGCCCGTGTGCCGGACGCGGACAGAAATCTGTTCAGCGTTGGGCTCAAGCAGAAACTGGCCAACGATTGGGCGGTCGAAGCCGCCTATATGTACGTCAAGTTTGATGATCGCGACTATGCTTCAACAGTGCCGTTTGGTACCTACGGTACCGACCCCAACGGTACCTCGGTTTATAACGGCAAATACCAAAGCAACGCGCATCTCTTTGGTCTGGGGGTGACGAAGAAGTTTTGAGGAATCTCCGGCGAGCTGTTGTTGATCGTAAGGAAATGGCAGGCAAAGGCTGATTCACCCCTCCCGCTTTGGCGGGAGGGGTGGCCTGGACAGTTCGCTAAAGGGTATCAAAGCGCATTGGCGTCCCAATGCCATGGGTTGGTAATCCATGTTTCATCATCGTGAGAGGAGGAAGTATATGGACAGGCTTCATTCCAAGGTTGTGATGGTGTTTCTCGCAGTGTTCATGTCGGCGGGCGTGTTTGCGCATACCGTCCCAGGAGGTACGGTATTCAAGGCGGCTTTGAATGGAGGGCAGGAGGTTAGCACGGTAATGATTCCTGGTGCCAGCCTTCCTGTTGTGAATGGTCCGGTGGTCACGGGGGCGTTCGGCATGGTCCATTTCAAGCTCTCAGCGGATCGGCAGAGCCTCGAATATCAATTGCAGGCCTCCAATTTCGGTACCCCGGTGATTGCAGCGCATATCCACCTGGGGCCGAAAGGGGCGAATGGAACCCGTGCTGGTTACCTTGTTCAACCGAGCGACACAGGGCGATTTCACGGGCATGGTAAGTGGTACCATTACCGCGGCTAATCTGACGCCTCAGCCGGCCATGGGTGTGAACACCTTCGAGGATTTGCTCAACAATATGGCGTGGGACAACGCCTACGTGAATGTCCACTCGGAGAGGGTACCCGCCGGGGAAATACGCGGCCAATTGAAACAACCGCGAGGTAAAGATAAAGACTGAGTGGTTTGATGCCGGGGACGATAGGCTTCGTCCCCGGTGTTTTTATAGAGGTGCTCTAAAGGAGACGCTGATTTATTAACTGATGTTACGCGGCGACCACTGAAATCGGTTATTCCTTCGCGATGATAAAGAAAGGACTTATGGCGAGAAGTGAAAGCGACGGTGCGTAAAATTGAGAGAGCCGATGGCGTCTTGATTTTCGATGACACCATTCAAGAGAATGGACTGGACGGATGAGAACGAAGTGATGTGTTGGCATTTTGATCATTGCAAGGGACGGTCGATGAAAGCATTAACCTGCTGAATGCGCTGTACCATAGTGGAGAGGCGTCGATACCGGTGGCGTTTGAAGTGGTGAGGAAGCCGTTGCAGCTTTGCGGCCGAACGAATGAAGGGAGGAGAGAAATGAAAATAATAAGGAAATCCAATGGCAATTGTTACGGAACCTCTGAATAATTCAGAGGTTCCGCGGCACAGGGATGTGCCGGCATTTTTCAATCACGGCAACTGATTGAAAAATGAAGAAAAGCAAAAATCACATTTTTGCTTTTCTTGCTCTGAGAATTCCAGGATGGAATTATTCAGAGCTTCCTTACGGTATCGAGGAGCGCCACTCATGAGTCACCTGCCCAAGCTGCCTGAAGTCATTCAACTGATTCGCCCCGACGATCTGCTCAACCTGCATGTCGTCACCGAGAACCTCCGGCTGGAACATGATCCGTCGCCAGACGAACCGCCTGATACGGCAAACTCGGCCGAGAACGCGCCAGTGTCCCTGGTGGTGGACAATCCGAATCTGCCCGCCTTGCTGCGGGTGATCTTTCCGCCGCAGCATATTGCGGAGTTTGCGGTATTTGAGTCAGACCCCAAGATTAAGAACGATACCAGCGGCTCTGACGCTAGCACGAAAAAAGCACATGAAAATAGAGAAAAAGCCCAAGCAAAAAACCTTGATGCTGATGAGAACAAGGATGCTGATAAACCTAAGCATATCTTCGATCCTAATCGCCTGCCTTTGCCGGGAATGGAGCCTTTCAAAGCCCGCATCGCCGCCGCCAGCCGACTGGTTTTCCGCGTCCCGGCCGGACGGCGCATTCCCTACACCGTTGAAGGTCTGCTCGACTGGCGCGAACTGGAACCCGTGCTGCATCCGATTGCCGCGTTGGGTGAAGACGCCAGCGCCGCACAGCGTGCCGCCGCGCCGCCCATCGGCGCGCCAACCGCCGACCAGACCGCGCTCGAGCTGCCGTATCGCCTGCTGATCTCGCCCAACAGCACAGCGATCTGGACACACCGCACCCAACCTTTCGGCACGCGCGGGCGCTACGAGCTGTGGCACACCCGGCTGGTTGTGCCCAACGGCCAGAACTTTAACGAACTCGATCCCGAACACCCCGCGCCGCTACGTGCGCTCTGGTCGCCGGACTATCGACCCGATCAGAAACCCGAAGATCGCGAGCGCTAGGGCACAGAAAGTATGGGTAAAGGTAAGGAGGGGCGCAGCGCGCTGTCCGACGACGACCGGCATCAGCTTGTCGTACTCACCTCAGCGTTTCACGGCTACGAAACCGACCTTTTTCTACCGGTGCTTTCGGTACCCCGAAGCGGACAAAGCCAAGTCGCCGCCGCGCGTAGTTTCATCAATTTCCGCTCGACGTACATCCCCAAGCCCTTCCAGGCCAGCCAGGTAATGTTGAGCCCGCTGGGCGGCTGGCTCAAATCGCGCGGCGCGTGGACGCCACCACGCATGGCCGAAGCCGTCAAATCCACGAAAATTTTCGACATCGCGACAAGCAAGGGCTTGCGCGAACTGTCTACGCCGTTCATCCGCGCCGACGGCGCACCGGCGCACCTGCGCAGTATCATTGCTCCGTCCGATTTCGGACTCGTCGCCAACTCGGCCAACTCATCCGGCGAACAACTCGATCTGTCGGAATGGGTGCATGTTGCGACACAAGGCCGCGACCATTATGTGCGGGTCGTGTATGAAGGCGAGTTATGGCCGTTCCGTCATAAGGCGGCGATGGTCAAAATCACCGAGCGCAAATTTATTCAGCGCGACAATGGCGTCGTGGTGGCATGTCTGGTGCAACGGGTATTCATCGTCGTACGCGAGCCGGAAAAGATCGTGCGCCGACATGACAGCCCGCTGACGTCAGTCCGGCTGACCACACTGGTGACACCGAATCTGGCTGAGCCCGGCCTATTCAAACTGCCGGATGGAGGGACGACCCGCAGCTTCTGGATCGAAGTCGGTAGCGACGCCGACCGCAACAAATTCCGCTTCCACGCCGTCGGCACCGACCACGACGGGCGCGAGGTCGATTTCACGATTCCGCTGATTTTTGCGTCGATCAGCGATAGTCAGGACAACGTCAGAAAAAATCGCATCGATACCGTCTATAACGAGACTACCGACCGCGCGGCGGATTTTCTCGGTGCGAAGCTGGCATTCACACCGCTGGCGGGAAGCGAGAATCCACTGCTCGCAACGCGCACCGTGCTGTTCCAAGCCGACCCAGCAAGCCGACCGCCGCGCCTGCAAAGCGCCCAGATCACCATCCCTTCACTTGCTGAACTGCTGGGCAAGGACACGCCGGTCAACATCGCCTACGACGACACCGGCGACAACAGCTACGCCAAAAACGGTTACGTCCCAGCCAATGTAACGGGCGTGTTCGCCAAGCTGATCAATATGCTGCCGCTTGGTTTCCGCGCCGACCAGGCGGGGGGCTTCGCCACACCGAACCAGACACTGACCGCACTTTCACGCACTCAAGGGCCGGTAGCGGGGGATATTGACAAGGCAATGACGGACCGCTTCGAGCCAGCCAAGATTTTTCCGCCGACAGCGTCAACCGGCGTGCCTGGCCTACCTTTGTTGTTTGGCACCTTCGGGTTAGACAAACTGCTCAAGGGCGGGAGTTTGTCCAACCAGGCACCGAAGGTCTCCACGGTGCGCGAAGCTAACGCGCTGGTCACCCGGCTCAAATGGAGCCCTGAGGTGGTCGACTCTCTGAAACTCGACGTTGTCGAATTCATCAAAAAAGGCGGCTCCAACAAGCTCGACATCCAGGGCGAAACCCGAACGCCCCTTGACAGTAGCCAGCCCAGCTCGCTTTTCCAAGGCACCCTCAAGGACTTCGACGTCATCCTGCTCGACTCGGTGGCAATCCACTTTACTGAATTCGCATTTATCAGTCGAAACGGCGAAAAGCCCAATATCAAGGTCGCGCTCGACCCGATCAAGCCGCTCGAATTCTCCGGTGATCTCGAATTTATCGAAGATCTGCGCAACGCGATTCCGCCCGGATTGTTCGGCGACGGCGCGAGCCTAACGGTCACCGCGGCGGGCATCCGTGCAGGCTTTTCGGTGGGGCTGCCGCCGCTGGAAATCGGCGTATTTGCGTTGAAAGACGTCAGCTTGGGTGCGGCATTGACGCTGCCGTTTCTCGACGGCAAGCCAATCCTCGATTTCAACGTGTCGGAACGCGCCAATCCGTTCCAGTTACGGGTGGCGTTCTTTGCCGGCGGCGGGTTTTTCCGCTTACAGATGGATACCAAAGGAATGCGCCAGCTCGAAGCCTCGCTCGAATTCGGCGCGGCATTTGGCTTGAGCATCGCGGTGGCGACCGGCGAGGTTCACGCGATGGCGGGAATTTACTTCGCCATCACGCGTGAAGACGACGGTAAAAATTACTGCACGCTGACCGGCTTCATGCGCCTCGGCGGGCGACTGTCGGTGATCGGCATCATCCGCCTGTCGGTCGAATTTAATCTGAGCTTTACCTACCAGGAAGCATCGGACAAAGCCTTTGGCCGCGCGACAGTTACAGTGATGGTCGAGGTACTGTTTATCAGTGTTTCGGTAGCGCTCACTGTTGAGCGCGCGTTCGGTGGCGCGGGCGACCCGGTGTTTCTGCAAACCTTCCCTGAACCTGAATTCTGGCGCGAATACGCCAGCGCATTTGCCTGAGGTGATAACCATGACTACTCAACTGCTGTTCACTGTTGTCCCCCTCGACGGCATCTACCAACAAGACACCGTAAAGCTTTCCATTGTCGTCTCGCCGCGCCTGCGCGGCGGCGACCGGCTTGGCGACTATTCGCAGTCGATGCTGCAATGGACTCGCAGGGTGCAGGAACAGGGGCTGACGTTCGAGCTTCAGTCCGGCTCGAAACGCACTCGCATCGAAATCAACAGGGAACGGCTGCAACCCGATCTATGGGAAGCGCTGTTCACCGAAAAAACCCCGGTCAATGCCTACCGTTTCGATCAGGAGCTGGTTGATCGTGCCAATCAGGGCGTGGCGAGTTTCTCGATGCGCGAGACTTTAAGCCTGATTAAAGCGATTTACCGCGAAGCCAGCGTGGCGTTGGCTCTGCCGGACGATGGGAAATTACGACCACGCAGTAATGATCTCGGCAATCGTGACCTGTTGGAAAGACTCATCGGCGATCTTGCCGTGCATTGGGGCGGCGACAAGGAGGCCGGCGCGCTACGTCGCAAGCATGTGACGCGGCTGCCACAAGCCAATGAAGCACCTTCCGAACTCGCCGCGCGCGCGGATCGCCTCGGCAGGCTGGCGCGCGGCGTTGGCAAAGATGGTGCGCTCTATGACGACGAGGGCTACCTCGATAACACGGCGACGCGTAGTCTGACCGCCGCCGATAAGCAAGACATCGCCGCAGGCTGCATGGCCTTTCACCACATGCCGACCCCGGCCTACAGCGAAGAAAAGGCGGATGAAACCGAACCGCCGCCGAAGAGCAACCTCACCTACGACCCCGAAAAAATCATCGATTTTCACCAAGCGCTCTCGGCGACCGGTAACTACCCCAGCCTGCAACGGGCACTGGGGTTGGTGTTTGATATTGAATTGCCGGTTGAAGCACTGGAGCCGAACACGGCCCAGGCGCCGCACTTCCTGCAAATTGTCAGCCACTCGCTCGATGGCGATTTCAACGCCACGAACGGCGCGGTGCGCACGGCTTACTTTCTACTTGATGCCGGTACGCAGGGATGGATTTTCCACACCGCGTCACGCCCCGGCATCGTTCGCGGCGCGTTCGGCGTCGCTGCACTCGACCCAGCCTGGTTTGGGGTGGCCCAAGTCGATGTCGATGGCGCGATGCACAAGACGGTGCTGCTTGCCGAAAGCCTGAAGGCGAATGCGGTGGGTGGCAAACCCGCGCTCGCTCCTTATCCCGAGGTTTACGACCCCGGCGCGACCCTGCCGGCGCTGCGTTCGGGCGGTTTGAGCCTGTATGCCGACTTCCGTGCTATGACCTGGTTGGTGGGTTTGAATCAGAGCGCCATCACCAACGCCGCGTTCGAGCAAGGACAGGTGGTCGATGTCTACGCCGAGAACATCACCCGAGGGATGCGGCTCGATGTGTGGGACGACCGGACAAAAGACTGGCATTCGCTGCACGAACGCAGCGCGGCCTACCAGTTTTTTACAGCGGACGATGCCCCAGCCGACGTGCAGTTCAATCCACAGCAGGTCGGCTTCGACCCAGCGCTCGAAGAAGGGTGGATCGAAGCCGCCGTTACTCGCCCGGCCCCCGGCACGCCCGCAAGCGAAGACCGCTATTATCTGCACGAAGCCTTCGCTCGCTGGGCGGGCTGGAGCCTCTCAGCGCCGCGTCCCGATCTGGCACTGGCCGCCGATCCCACACAAGGCAGGCCCGAGTCAGACAAGGAAGCCGATGCACCGACTAGCCCGTTCAAGATTAAAGTTAATCATCGCGCCCGCCCCGGCAGCCTGCCCGCGTTGCGCTTCGGGCGACGCTACCGACTACGCGGGCGCTGGGTCAATCTGGCGGGGTTGAGTTCGTGCATCAACGACGCCGATGGCACGCAAGCCTGCCTCGACAACCCGGCGGGAAGTGGGTTATCACAGGTGTTTTCGCTGCCTAATGTGGGGCGCGACGGACTGATGTACCGCCGCTTTGAGCCGGTTGCCTCGCCGCAAGTTGTTGTTGACGACATCGACGCCATTACCGGACACGGCTCGACACTGCACCGGCTGGTGATCCGTACCGACAACCGTGCGCCAGCAGACGACGAAGCGGCATCCGCCGATACTCACGCCGCATCGCGCCACCTGCTGCCACCGCGTGTCAGCGTCGAAATGGCCGAGCGCATGGGCATGTTCGACGACGCCAACGGTAAACTGCTGGCCGATGAAGCGACCTGGAAACTCATCGCCCACCGCGATGGCGCGCCACCGCCCAACCCGTCCGACCCACTCGACATCACGCCGCGCGCGGGAGAACTGCCGCGTGTCAGCGCGACCATCGCGGGGCAGGAAAAAGTCTTTCCGCTTATTACCGATGCCTTCCTCGCCGAGCTGCCCTACCTTCCCGATGCCTGGGCGCGCGGCGTTGCGCTGCGCGATCTTCCGGGCACGCCGCCGGGCAGTCTCGCGCGTATCGATGCGCTGACGACCAGCGGCCCGGTAACCTTTGAGCCGCTCGACGACCCCAATCCGCGTCCCGGCTCAGCGTTACTCGTAGGCTTTGCTGGCAACAACGACTGGCAAGCGATGCAGGGGCTGCGGCTGGCGCTGGCCGAAGCCGCAACCGGCAGGCCGCCGCACTGGAATGCCGAAACACGCACGCTGACGGTTTTTCTCGCCAAAGGACAGAGAACTGTCGTGCCGGTAAGTTGTTACCTGTTGCCCGCCGATCTTCCAATGATGGGTATCTGGCAATGGTTTCAAGAAGAAGCCACTGCACGTCAGCGGCAGAACCTGCAGCCGCCGACGCTTACGCCTGGACAGGCGGTCGACGAACTCGCGCACATCCTGCAACGCACGATCGAGGGCGGACACTGGATGCTGACGCCGCCAGTGTTGTTGGAGCTGGTTCACGCGCTACGCCAGCCGCTCGGACGTCCTGCGTTTCAGCCGCTTGCAGTCAAAAGAGGAATCCAGCGTAGCACAATGTTTGTACCACAGCCCCTGCAAACCGCGCTGACCACCGCATCGCTGCATCCCGGGGAAATTGGGGTGGCCGCGCGCCGGGATCCCGACGAACTCGCTGCATTGACCGGCTGGCGCAAGCCGGCTGCGGTCGAAGCGTATTTGCTCGGCGCCTTGAAAGTGCACGGCATTTCCACTGGGCGAATAGACTTGCTCGCCGAGTGGGACGACCCGATCGATGATTTGTTCAAATATCCCATAAGCACTGGCAAGGAGCGTGAGTCCCGCCAATCCAGCGTTGATCGCATCGACCTGCCTCGCCCGCGCGAAGCGTATTTGCCCGCGAGCGACGCCAGTCCACCTGACATCGACCAGCGCAGTGCTGAGTTCAATGCCGATTCCTCTGAGATACGCTATGTCGGCTACTACGACTCCGAGCATGATCAAATTGCCTTTGCGCAGCCCGGCGACGCATCGTTGCCAAGCGAAACCCCGCTGGTCTTTGACCGCATCGCCGCGCCACGTCACGTTATCGGCGACACCCACCATCACCGGATTCGCTACCGCGCCGTCGCAGTGTCGCGCGACGCCGATTGCTTTATTCCACCCGCTGAAGGCGGGGCCGAGTTCAGCCGCGAAAGTGCGTCGACCGAAGTCTCTATCCCCGCATCGTCGCGCCCGCTCGCGCCCGAAGTCGCCTACGTATTGCCGGCCTTCGGCTGGCAACGCCAGACCGACACCTCGGTCAAGCGCAGTGTACGCTTCGGCGGCGGGCTGCGTGTTTACCTCAAGCGCCCGTGGTTTTCGTCGGGCGATGGCGAACTACTAGGGGTCGCACTGTGGCGCGGCGAGAAGCGGCTCGATCAGACCAGCCGCGATCGTTACAAATCGTATTTCACCCAATGGGGGATGGATCCGATTTGGCAGACCTCACGATTAGAAGGCGCGCCCGCCATTTGGCAATTCCCGGATCGCCAGGCCGAAGCAAATAACGTATCGCTTGATGAAATCCCCGGATTCAACGTTGACGTGGTCGGTTATCCAGTCGAATTCGACCCCGAACGCCAGCTCTGGTACGCCGACCTGACGCTCGACGCATTCGAGACTTACTCGCCCTTCGTGCGCTTGGCGCTGGTGCGCTATCAGCCCGACGCCTTGCCGGACGCGCGGTTGTCTCGGGTCGTACTGGCCGATTTTGCTCAGTTGACACCGGGGCGGGCGGTCATCGTCCATCCCCACCCATCCCACGCCAGAATTTTGCGGGTGCAAATTTCCGGCATCGCGCCGGTGGGTCCGCACGCTCTCGTCGAACACTACAACAAGCACCCGGTTTCGGTGCCGCCCACTCGCTTTAAGGTGCGTGTCCAGGAGCGCATCCCCGGACTCGACCCCGAAATCGGCTGGCGTGAGGTTGCCCTGCAAGTGGTCGACAAGGCCGAGATCATCGCTTTCCAACCAGACGGCCAGGGCGCGCCAATCAAGCTCTTTGTCGAGCCGTCAAACACGACAACGAATCTGGCTTTCTGGGAGGGACTGGTGCGCTTCCCCGACTCGCCGCAAGCTGGACGTTACCGACTGCTGATCGAGGAATACGAAGCTATCAGCAACGACAAGCCAACCCGCGCGGACGACACCCACGCACCGGGGCGGCTGATTTTTGCTGAAATCGTTCCCATCGACTCAAGCCTTATTGATGACAGATAAAGGAATAGTCCAAACCTTCACTTCCAGCCATGCGCAGTGAGAGCAGATCTCCCGGGAATACCCGGGAATAATAGCGAAGGTCTTACAATGAAGAATAACAATGGAAAGGAAAATCCATGAATCGACGCAATCCACATCTGACCTCATGGCTATCTCATTAAAATACAACCCCGATGCCTCGCCGACTCTGTCGCCCGTATCGACGGCTGAGCCTGTTGTTGTGTAACACACGCGCCGTCCCGGCGCCAGGTTATTGAAGTTGGCGTCTTTCGTCGCGCTTATATTAACTTATGTTACGCAGCGACCACTGAAATCGGTTATTCTTTCGCGATGAAAAGAAACGAGCTTGAGTTGTACGCGGACTATTTGATCAGCACCTGTGGCTTTGCGACGGCGACGGGTTTGTCTGGGATGCTGGATGGCGAGATTAGCCATGACAAGGTGACACGGTTTCTATCGGAGCGTGACACCTCGAAGGACTTATGGCGAGAAGTGAAGGCGACGGTGCGTAAAATTGAGAGAGCCGATGGCGTCTTGATTTTCGATGACACCATTCAAGAGAATGGACTGGACGGATGAGAACGAAGTGATGTGTTGGCACTTTGATCATTGCAAGGGACGGTCGATGAAGGCATTAACCTGCTGAATGCGCTGTACCATAGTGGAGAGGCGTCGATACCGATGGCGTTTGAAGTGGTGAGGAAGCCGTTGCAGTTTTGCGACGTGGCGACGTGGCAGGTGAAGCGCGCCAGCGAGGTAACGAAAAATGAGCAGCTGCGCGAGATGATCGCCACCTGCATCACGAATCAGCTGAAGTTTCGCTATGTGCTCATGGATTGCTGGTTTGCGGCGAAAGAGAACTTTGACTTTATTGTGCAGAAAAAGAAGCATTTTATTGCCGCGTTAAAAGACAATCGTCTGGTGGCGTTGTCGATGAGCGACAAAAAACAGGGACGCTTTGTTCGCGTGGATGAGTTGCCATTAACCGATAAACAAGCCGTGCGCGGCTGGCTAAAGGGCTTCGATCAAGAAGTGCTGTTAGTCCGCCAGATCTTTACAAACAAGGATGGTCGCACGGGGATGCTCCATTTGGTGTGCAGCGATTTGACGTGCGATGGCGAGCAAGTCACTACGATCTACCAGAAACGGTGGAAAGTGGAAGAGTTTCACAAATCGTTGAAGTCCGATGCGGCATTGTCGAAGCCTCCCACGCGCACGGTCACGACACAGAACAATCACGTCTTCATGTCGATCTACGCCGTGTTCAAGCTGGAGTGTTTGAAACTAAAACACAAGCTCAACCACTTCGCCTTGCGTGCGAAGCTTTTTATCAAAACCACCCAGCAGGCCTATCGCGAGCTTCAGGCGCTGCGGGCTGCGTAACATCAGTTATTAAGCGCTCCTGCGGTTTTTTCAGATTTACTCCAATTTCGTGACTGATCTTTTCCCTTCCCTTTTCGCCGCGCTCGATTCCTGCATGCGTGCCGATCAGCAGGATTTGCGTCGCCGTCTTCATGCTCTGCGCCGCGCCTTCCAGGCTGGCAAGCCGAATGAGGAGGCGTTGCATGCCCTGAGCGAGGCAGCGCATGCTTCCCAGGCGCGACGTATTCGCCGTCATGCCGCTCTGCCTGTTCCCGGATTTCCCGATGAGTTGCCGGTCAGCGCGCGGCGCGAGGAGATCGCCGCCGCCATCGCCGCGCATCAGGTGGTGATCGTCTGTGGCGAAACGGGTTCGGGAAAAACGACGCAACTGCCCAAGATCTGCTTGTCGCTGGGGCGCGGTGTGTCGGGTTACATCGGCCACACCCAACCGCGGCGCATCGCGGCGCGCAGCGTGGCGGCGCGTATCGCCGAGGAGCTGGGTGGCCCGCTGGGCGCGGCGGTGGGGTACAAGGTGCGCTTCCACGACCGTACCGGGCCGGACGCCTATATCAAGCTGATGACAGACGGCATCTTGCTGGCCGAGACACAGACCGATCCTTATCTCGGCCAGTACGACACGCTGATCATCGACGAGGCGCACGAGCGCAGTCTCAACATCGACTTTCTGTTGGGTTACCTCAAGCAGATCCTGCCCAAACGACCGGATTTGAAAGTCATCATCACCTCCGCCACCATCGACCCCGAGCGCTTTGCCGCGCACTTCGACAACGCGCCGGTTATCGAGGTCAGCGGTCGCAGCTATCCGGTGGACGTGCGTTACCGTCCGCTGCTCGCCGAGAGCGAGGACGAGCAGGACCGCGATCGGGAACAGGCGTTGCTGGATGCGGTGGACGAGCTGGCTCGCCTTGGGCTGGGTGATATCCTGATCTTTCTCCCTGGGGAGCGCGAAATCCGCCAGACTGCGGAGTCGCTGCGCAAACACCATCCGCCGCACACCGAGATACTGCCTCTCTACGCGCGGCTGAGCGCCGTTGAGCAGGAACGGGTGTTCAAGCCGCATACCGGACGGCGCATCGTGCTTGCCACCAACGTGGCGGAAACCTCGCTCACCGTGCCGGGCATCCGCTATGTGATCGACCCTGGCGATGCGCGCATCAGCCACTACAGTCCCCGCACCAAGGTGCAGCGCCTGCCGGTGGAGAAGGTGTCGCAGGCCGCCGCCGACCAGCGAAAGGGTCGCTGCGGGCGGGTCGCCGCCGGGGTGTGTGTGCGTTTGTACTCCGAACAGGACTATCTGCTGCGGCCGCGTTTCACCACGCCGGAGATCCAGCGCGCCAATCTGGCGGCGGTGATCCTGCAAATGAAGGCGCTGCGTCTTGGGGAAGTCGAGCAATTTCCCTTCATGGATCCGCCCGACCCGCGTTTGATCAAGGACGGTTATCAGACGCTGGCCGAACTCGGTGCGTTGGACGAGCGCCACGAGTTGACAGCGCTCGGCCGTCAGCTCGCCCAATGGCCGGTGGACCCGCGCATCGGGCGCATGATTCTGGCGGCACGCGACGGGCATTGTCTGAACGAGATGCTGATTATCGCCAGCGCCCTGAGCATTGCCGACCCGCGTGTGCGGCCGCTGGAGGCGCAGCAGCAGGCCGACGAGCGCCACCGGGCATTCATGGACGAGCGTTCCGACTTTCTGGGTTATCTGAAACTATGGCAGACCTTCGAGGAGCAGTCGCGCCATCTCACCAACAGCAAGCTGCGCCGCTGGTGTGAAGAGAGCTATCTCTCTTATGTGCGCATGCGCGAGTGGCATGACATCCATGCTCAGCTCCATACGCTGGTCAGCGAGGCCGGCTGGCGGCTGAATCAGCAACCCGCCGACTACGGCGCGCTGCACCGTGCCTTGCTCGCCGGCTTGCTCGGCAACATCGCGCTGAAGGGCGAGGGCCGCGACTATACCGGTGCGCGGCAGACCAAGCTCGCCATCTTTCCCGCTTCCAGCCTGTTCAAGAAGCCGCCGCGCTGGCTGATGGCGGCGGAACTCATCGAGACCACGCGCCTGTATGCCCACACTGTGGCGCGCATCGAGCCGGAATGGTTGGAGGCCGTGGGCGCCCATCTGCTGCGCCGCAGCCATTCCGATCCGCACTGGGAAAAGAACAGCGCCCAAGTGGTTGCCTATGAGCGTGTCACGCTGTTTGGCCTGCCGGTGGTGACCCGGCGCCGTGTCCATTATGGTCCCGTCGATCCGGCGCTTTCCCGCGAAATATTCATCCGTGCCGCATTGGTGCAGGGCGAATACCGCGGCAATGCGCCCTTCTTCAAGCACAATCGCGCCCTCCTCGCCGAGCTGGAGGAAATGGAGCACCAGCAGCGGCGCAGCGGTATCGTGGCCGACGAGCAGCAGCTCTACGCCTTTTATGATGAGCGCATTCCCGCCGGCATTTACAATGGCCCGCTGTTCGAGCGCTGGCGCAAGGAAGCCGAGCGCGGCAATCCGCGTCTGTTGTTCATGACGCGCGAAGACCTGATGCACGAAGGCGCGGCCGTGGCCACCGCAGGCCAGTTTCCGCCGCAGATCGAGGGGCTGCCGCTCAGTTATCGCTTCGAGCCCGGCGCGGAAGACGACGGCGCCACCGTCGCCGTACCTGTGGCCGTTCTCAATCAGCTCCGTCCCGAGCCCTTCGAATGGCTGGTGCCTGGGCTGCTGCGCGAAAAAATCATCGCCCTGCTCAAGTCCCTGCCGCAAGGACTGCGACGCAACTTCGTCCCCGTTCCCCAGTTCGCCGATGCCTGTATGGCGGCGCTGAAGCCCGATGAGGGTGCGCTGACCACGGCACTGGCGGCCTGCCTGCGCAAGATCACCGGCGTGGAGATCCCGCCCACGGCCTGGCGGCCCGACGCACTGTCTCTCCATTTGCGCATGAACTTCCGCGTGGTCGATGGGCAGGGCAAGACTATCGCTCAAGGCCGCGATCTGACCGTCTTGCAGCAAGGCCATCGCAGCGAGGCGCAGGCCGCATTTGCCGATCTGCCACGCACCGAGTTCGACAGAACCGGCATCACCGCATGGGACTTCGGCGAACTGCCCGAGCATGTCGAGTTTCAGCGCGGCGGTTTGCACCTGACAGGCTATCCCGCGCTGGCCGACGAGCAAGGCGCGGTGGCGCTGCGCCTGTTCGACACGCCCGAAGCGGCGGCACAGGCCATGGCTGCCGGGTTGCGCCGCCTGTATATGTTACAACTGCCGCAGCAGGTCAAGTATCTGGAGAAGAACCTGCCCGGCGTGCAGGCGATGTGTCTGCGTTACCACAAACTGGGCGATTGCGAATCGCTCAAGCGGGATCTGATCGAGACTAGCGTGACGCGCGCCTTCCTCGGCGGCGCAACGCCCCGTAATCAGCAACACTTCGAGCAATGCAAGACGCAGGGCCAGGCGCGTCTGGTCTCAACGGCCAACGAACTGTGCGCATTGGCGGGCAACATCCTCGCCGAATACGCCGAGCTTGAAAAGGCGCTGGCCGTCAAACAGCCGCCAGCCCATCATGCGGCGGTGGCCGATATGCGCGCGCAATTGCAGCGGCTGGTGTATCCCGGTTTCGCCACGCAAACCCCCGCCGACTGGCTGATCCATCTGCCGCGTTACCTCAAGGCCATCCGCCTGCGCCTGGAAAAACTACCGCGCAACCTGGAGCGCGACCGCCAGGCAATGAGTGAAATCAACCCGCTGTGGCAACAGTATGAACAGCGCGCCGCGGCACCGGGCAAGACGGGCGTCGGCAACGCTGCGCTGGATCGCTATCGCTGGATGATGGAAGAATTGCGTGTATCGCTGTTCGCGTAGGAACTCAAGACCATCGCCCCTGTTTCGGCACCACGGCTGCGGAAGCTGTGGGATGAAATAACTGGAAAGGCTGGCTGAGGCGTATCGGCATTGGGGGCTGATGTTGTAGCGCTTTACTCGGATGTTGTTGCACACTTGGACCAGAAATTTTAGCTTGACAGAGTTATTCATGGAGTGACATTCTTTTTATGGCTCTTCAGGAAGTCGTGTGGGTAAAAATTGGGGCATAGCATGACGGAAAGCTACGACGATTGCGGTATTCAGCAGTTTGAAGCGGGCTGTAAAACTGGCATGCTTTACCGATGGCTACCTCACGC
>JADDKJ010000056.1:0-16317 GCA_033717875.1 Gammaproteobacteria bacterium | reverse complement strand
GCCTCCGAAATCAGAGGTCAAGGGAAGAAAAACCAAAAAATTTACCGTTCAAAATACGTTTTTTATGCCCACTAACCGATTCGATCAACGAATTGGCGTGAAAAACGAGGATTGTTCAGAGGTTCCTTAAAACGATCCGTGATGTCCGCTGAACTTGGGGACTTTATTGACAAGCGCAAAGGGAAACGCGAATTGCCCGTCACCGCGTCTCGCAGCAGGTCTCCACGCTCCCACAGCCGCGCCAATTGCGCCTTCAACTCCTTCGGGCTAGTCCACGTCACTGCGCCGACTCCTGCGCAGATTGGGCTGGCATCAAAGCCTTCTGCGCCCGGTATTCCTCGATGGAAAGATTGCGCAGTTTGGAAGTCCGCCCGCCCTCGTTATGGACGAAGCCGACACTGGAGACGTAGGGTTCGATGATGTGGATTTTCTGCAGCGGCGTCACGATCAGCAGTTGCAGGTTGAGTTGTCGGAACAACTTCAGGCCGTACTGGGCGGACTCATCCGAACCGCGCCCGAAGGCCTCATCGATGACCACGAAGCGGAAAGAACGGGAACGGACCGCGCCCCATTCCAGGCCGAATTGATACGCCAGACTGGCGGCCAAAATAGTGTAGGCCAGTTTCTCTTTTTGCCCACCCGACTTACCGCCGGAGTCTGAATAATGCTCGTGCTCGCTGTTATCTTCGCGCCAGCGCTCGCTGGCGGCGAACAGGAACCAGTTACGCACATCGGTGACTTTGGTCGTCCAACGGCGATCCTGTTCAGACAAACCTTCGCGCCCACGGAAGCGGTCAATGATAGCCTTGACCTGCAAGAACTTTGCCTCGGAATACTGGGCGTCATCCGAACCCGTGACAGAGCCTTCGGTGCAAGCGCGTAATTCCTGCTGGAAGTCGCGGATCTCGGTATCCGGACTGGCCTGCGATTCCAGCACGATGTAGCGCCCGGGGTTGTAGTCGATCTCGCCCAGCGATTTGTTGATGTGCGCGATCCGTTCTTTGATGGTTTCGCGCTCACGGGCCAGCTGGGCATTGAAATTAGCGATTTCGTTGATCGTGTTGACGTTGAGTAGTTCTTTAAAGCGTGCAACAAAACGTGGCAGGTCATCACGGTTCAACTGCGTCAGCAGGTTTTCATACTCGAATGCCGCCTCAAGGCTGGCATCCATCTCGGCCGTCTCAAGCTTGAACGCCTCCTTAAATGAAGCCATGGCCTTGATGATCTTCTCGGCCAGCCGCTTGAGTTTGCTGTCTTCTGCGTCAATCCGTGCCTGTAGCCAGGTACGCACGTCCTGCTCGCGGTTGTCACAGGATTCCACGGTCAGTTGATGCTCACCCAGCGCCTCGGCGCGCATGGATTCGAGCTTTGCTTCTAGAGCATCGTCGACGACAACGCCTTGAAGCAGCGTCTCGGTTTGCTGACGAAGCTCTTGCGCGTCAGAGCGCCGCTGTTCCACTTTGGCCCGCTTCTCGCGCGCAGCTTGCAGCTCTTCTCCTGTTTCCTTCTGCGCTTTCTGCAACGCGCGCAGGTTATCGTTCAACTGCTTGAGCACATCTGACGCAGATTCCAGCCGACTGCGCTCATCCACCAGTTGTGCAATCTCGGTGGCGACGCTGGCCCAATCCAACTCATCGAATGCCGTGAATTCTTCAAGGCGGGTCAGCGCATCAAGACGGCTCGTCAGCCCATCGCGCTCTTTCTGGATTTCAGCGATTTGGCTGCCAATATCACCCAGCCGCGTTTCAAGCTGGCGGCGTTTGGCTTCCAATGCGGCAATCTTGGCACTATTGCTCCAGCCCAGTACATAGCGGCTGCGATCATCAATACGGTGGCGGTCGTCCTTTTCATGCCGACCGCTCGGGTCTTTGATCTGGCCCGCGCGTGTGATGGCGCGTGTCTCACGGCGGAACTGTTCTTGTGTGGCGCAGCAGGCCACATCAAACCGATGGGCAAGTTCGCGTTCCAGCCAATCGTAATGCGGGGAATCGGGCTTGATGGCCAGCTTGCGGACCAAAGAGTCACGGTGCAAATCGGGCAGCTCTGCGGCCTTGCGTGGCCGCACATGGAAATACACCAAACGGCCACGCAGATGGGCACCATCCACCCACTCGGCCACCGCCTTGTAATGGGCATCGGGCACCAGCAGTGCCAGCCCGAAGCCTCGCAACAAGCGTTCGGCTGCGCCTTCCCAGTCACGCTCATCGTCACGCACCTGGATCAACTCACCAGCGAAAGGCATGTCATCCACGTTCAGGCCCAGTGCTGCACACATCGCAGCGCGAATCTGGATTTGCTGGTCATCGATGTTGCTGCGGCGACGCTTGAGGCTGTCGATTTCAGCGGTTTGCTGGTTATGCTCCTGCTTGCCCTGACGTAAGATGACGCCGTGCTCAGTCAGCACGTTTTGCAAATCGGCATCGCGGTTGCGCACCTCCTCTCGCCAGCTTTGATACTTGCCACGCTGCGCAGCGAAGGTGGAGGCATCTGTTGCCAGCGGCTCGCCCAGCACGTCTGCCAACTCCCCGTAGCGGCCGGCCTTGGTTTTGCGCGTATCCTGCAGCTGTTCTTTCTTGCGAATCTCGGCGGCAAGGCGTTCCAGTCGGTCGCCGCCATTGTCATTGATGGCTTGCTTCAGCTCATCAACTTGCTGGCCTTGCACTTCATGAACAGTGTCGAGCTTTTGTACCTGAGCATCCACGCGCTCCCATTCTTCGGCCAGCAAGCCCAGTCGCTTGTCGATCAGGCCAAGCTTCAAACCGGCGAAATGGGGCCGCAGGCTATCCCGACATCCACGCAAACTGTTGACCTCAGCCACTAGCGCGCTGTGGCGGCCACAGTCCGCAATCAGCGGCGTGAGCAATTCAACCTGCTGCTGGGTTTTCAGCACCGCCTGATGGGCGCGGTTGAGATCGTCGAAGTGGCCGATCAAGGCCTGCAGACGTGGGCCAACCTCGAAAGGTTCGAGCATATGGCTGCGCACGAAGTCGGTCAGGTTGCCTACCGACTTCATAGAAACCGTCTGGTGAAACAGCTCCAGTGCCTGATCGTTTTCAATGCCAAAGCGCCGTCGGAACCAAGCTGCATAGGGCGGAAAGCTGTCGTGCAATTCGGCCCCAAGACCGCGCAGCTTCTTGCGCAGTTGGGCAATGTCCGATCCGAAGTGGGCGAAGTCAGAGGCAATCGATAGCGCACGCTCAGCCCCCAGGAAGAACCGCGCCGGTTGCCCTTGTGCTTCCTTCATCCAGAACACCTGGGCCAGCGTCACCGTCTGGTCGTAGCCTGCGTTGTGGAACACCCCCAGGATGACGGAGTAGCTGTTCTGATCGCGCAAGCTCACCGGCTTGGCCGCGCCCGTAACCTCGTTGCGCTCGGATTTGTAATGCCCGAGCACGTAGGAACGCAGCGTTCGTTCCTTGCTGTCCGCTCCGGCAGCCTTGTTGTAGGCGATTCGGTTGGCAGGCACCAGCAGGGTGGTGATGGCATCCACCAGAGTGGATTTGCCCGAACCGATATCGCCTGTGAGCAGGCCATTCTTGCCATCCAGTTGCAGCGTCCACACCCTGCTGTCGAAGGTGCCCCAGTTGAATACCTCCAAGCGGGTCAGGCGAAAGCCCGACAGCGTGTCATCAGCACAGAAGTCCAAGCCCAATGATTGCGGATCATTCATGGCCGGCTCCTTCCTTGGCATTGTTCACGCCCGCCAGTTGAGACTGATAAGTGGCCAGACGGGCATCGAATTCGGCTAGCCATTGGGCATCGACAAAAGCTTTCAGGATGCGTCTCACCTCATAAGTAGCAGGCCCAGCCAACGTGCCACCGGCGGGTTTGAGTTTCTGTAGAAAACCCAGTTCGGCCACCTTGTTGATCGTGGTTTCGATCTGATCAATCAGCTTGGCTTCATTCGGGCCATCGGGCAGGAACACCCGCACCATATCCACGATGTCGTCGCGGGAGAGCACCAGCCGCGTATCGCCGCCGCCCGCATCAAACTCAGCCAGCTTTTTGCGCAACAAGGCGAGCAGCAAACTCACGGCGAAGGACAAAGGCCGGCGCGCCACCAGACGCGGCAAACGTGGAGATGGATCATCGTCGGCAGGCTCGGGGCGGCTTTTCAAGAAGGCATAGCCTTCCGCCTCATCCAGCACCAAATCAAGATTCAGCACCGCCACGTAGTCACGCACCCGCGCTTGCAGATTCAGCAGCGCCGCCCATTGGCGTTCGTCACCATCACGGTACAGCACGCTTTTGAGCAAGCCGATCAGCAACACTGACAAATCAGCGGCCGGAGCCACCATCGGGTGCGTTGCGGGGGTTGTGTTCGAGAGTTCTTCTTCCATCCCTTGCCTCAGCTCTTGTTCTTGTTCAGCGCATGAAAATCACGCGTGGCAGCCGCGCACTACGGGTTATGGCTTGACCATCTGTTGCCACCTTGTGCCAGCGGATGGATTCGGGCGTGTCCTCATCCATCACGGTGCTGAAAGTCTCACTGCCCAGTTGCAGATAGGCCACCAACTCGGCCAGACCCTGCTGCAAGGGCTGGCTGATCACCAGTTCGCTCAACGTGATCTGCGCCCGATCCTGCAAGGCGTGGCGGATATGGCGGGTGAGCCGTGCCTTGTCGACGACCACTTGATCGAACAGCGCCGAAGGGTCGATGTCTTCATCACCCGCCTGCAAGGCCAGATCGGCAATCACCGGCTTGATGGCTGGGGTGAACAAGGGACGTTCCATCGCCAGCTCTATATCAGCGCAGGCCTCAGCCATTTCCATCACGTTGCCCGCTGGTGGTGCATCCCGCAGGGCCAACGCCTTGCTCTCAATTCCGTGCAGAATGTCCATGATGCGGCGGTTTTCCAGCCAGGCCTGGTCATCCAGAAAACGGCGTAACTGCTGCGACAAAGCGGCGACCGTGCGCTGGGTGTGCTCGCCCGCTTCCATCCAGTCGTAGTGCACGCGGCGCATGCGGCTGTCGGGCTTCAGATCCGTCACGGCAGGCAGCGCCAGCACGCGATCCAGCAGTTCGGTCAATTCCTCCTGCCGACGGCTGGAGAGCAGAAAATCCCAGAATGCGCGGAAGCTCTTGCCCTGATCGGAATCGGCAATCACATCGCGCTCGCCCATGATGTCTTCCAGCAGCGCGCCCTTGCTGCCCTCCCATAGGGCAATGCGCTCACGCACGCGCCGGTCGAGCTGCCGGAAGTTGTGCTCCACCTCGCGGAAGTCGGTCAGCAACTCGCGCGCACCCTGTATGAACTGCTGGAAGCGGTCCTTCAACGCTGTGTCGTCCAACAGCGGCACATCGCCCGACAGCACCCTTGCAATCTCGGTGTCGATGTCATCGCGCTTCTTGTGCAGCTCGGCAATGCGCTTGGCCGGGTCGGCCTCGCTGCCTTCGCTCATCTGCTTGAGTAGGTCAAACAGCGTGAGCAAGCGCGATTCGGTGCCGACGAACTGTCGCTCACTGAGTTGCGCCAGCCAGGCGATGGCCTTCTCGGTGGCAGGCGTCAAATCGAACTGCGCCTCGTCCGTACCGGGTCGGTAAAACTTGCGCAGCCAGCCCTTGTCGGGCGCGGCCCAGTCGTTCAGATACTCCAGCGCCGGCTTGGGGAAGGCGGTTTCACCCAAGTGCAGGCGCAGGGCATACAGTTCATCTTCCAGTGTCTCGGCCAGATCCGCCGCCGCCATCACCCGCACATTGGGCGCCACGAATACCCGCTGCAGAAAACTCGCCACCAACGGCGCATGGTCCGAACGCAACAACCGCCACGCGGGGTGGTGGGTACGCAGGGTGTCGAGGGTGGCGAAGTCGAGGGTCATGCGGCACCCGGCTCCGCTGGGGTAAATAGCGCTGACTCGAAGGCGGCCCAAGCCGAATTTCGCAGCGTGGTGGCTTCGGTACGCTTGGTCTTTACGCTTGCAACGGTATCGCTCAGCGTTTGCGCAAGGGACTTCTGCTGCTCTAGTAGCGGAAGTGGCACCTTGAGCGCCTTTATGTCTTTTCCGCCGATTGCGAAGTTTCCTACCGCCGTACGAGCGGCCGCTTCGATCTGTGCTCGGACTGAGGGCACTTGCAACAGTCGCCACAAAAATTGAGGTTCGATTTTGGTGAGGTCAGGGCGGACGCGAATTACTTTGTCCGGAAAGATTGTGTCCTCAATGTCTGCCTCGACCATAGCGGACATGCCGACATAAGCCAGAGTGATGGGCTTGCTGTCGTCACCGCTGGGCAGCAATTCATGGTTCAGGCGGGAGAAGGCCGCTTCGATCTGCCGTTCTTCCTCTTCCTCAGGCAAACCCAATGCTTCAATGCGGGCGCGTTCTTCATCTTTCTGCCGCTGAACGTCAGCCACGATCTGGGCGCGGACGTGCTCAAAGGCCCGGATCAGAAAGCCGCCTGAGCCGGATGCCGGGTCGCAGATCAGTTGCTTTTCCTGCGGGTTGAGCAGATCAACCATGAACTCGACGACCGGACGCGGCGTGAAGAATTGGCCCAGCTCGCCACGGAAGGTGGTGCCGAGGAATTTTTCGAAGGCCAGACCTTTGATGTCGTCACCGGTTTTGGAAAGGTCAAATCGTTGCAATTCCTTGACGATGCGCCGGAAGGTGGTTTCCGAGATTTCCAGCTTGTCCGTGGCCGCGAACAGGTCGTCGGCCTTGCAGTAATCCTTGGTCAAATCAAACAGCCCGTCATGCACCTGCGGATCATTCGGCATGCGGGATGCCGCGCGCTGATCGAGGTAATCGACGGTGAAAGTTCCGTGCAGACCGGAACGTTCGATGTACATCTTGATGAAAAGTATCTTCGAGATGGTGTCGAACGCGCGGCCGGGGTCCATTTTGTGCACGTCGCGCAGGATGCTGTGGCAGACGAACAGCAGATCCTGAAATTCCTTGCGATTGAAGGTGCGCAGGGATTCGCGAATTTCTTTCAGGCGCTTGGCATCACCCCAGTCAGAGGCTTTGGGGATTTCATTGATGGCAACGAATCCGCCTGGGAGCCCCGGCACCAGCTTGAACACCGCTGTGTGCCTGGCATTGGTGGCAATGAAGAACTCGCAGCCGGCGGCGCGGGTGTAGGACTCACCTTGGTAGTAGTCGCGTTCCTGGATATCGATGGTGTCGGTCTTGCACTCAATCACCAGCACGGGCGTGCGGCCAGCCTCCTTTTCCGTAGCAGACTGCCAGATCACGATGTCGGCACGGGGACTCTTGTGGCCGTGCTGCGTGCGTCGCTCCTGATCCATCTGCTCCAGCGCATAGCCGTAATGTTCCACCAAAGTGCGGATGAATTTCTGCCGCACGATTTCCTCGGGCTTGGTGGTGACATCTCGCCACTCCTTGCGCAGAGGAATCCACAGCCAGTTATCTTCCTGATGAAGCGCATCGGCAGCCGACGGAAATGGCAGGCTGGGTTTATGGGGCGGTTTCTTGGTCTTGGCCATGAGTCTGTTCTCAATCAATCTTACTTTTGTTGTTCGTCATCCGCGCCGCCTACGCGCACCCATTCATCCACCTCGGACAGCTGGAATTTCCACAGCCGCCCTACGCGGTGCGCAGGCAGACCCTTGCGCTCCCGCCAGCGGTAGACGGTGTCTTTGGCCACGCCCAGATGCTGGGCGACATGCTCGGCGGTGACCCACGGTTCGGTGTTCATGGCATTGACGCTCGGGTGTTGTGCATCAAAGTCGTTGTAGATCGGTGAGAGTCTACCAATCTCTAGGTGTGCTGGCGATGAAAACCGCATGGCTTTGGGGCGACGGCTGGGTGGCCGTTCTGCCTGCTTTCAGTGCCCGGTGGCTGCAACCTCGCGTCAGTACTGAAGTTTCCTCCCCGGCCGTTTTGCTGTCGGGGTGCAAACCTGCAAACCCGGTACGCACTGTGGTTCGCACCTTCGGCATTCTTGGTCATGCCTCGCATGCCCGCGTTGACGCGGCATTCGGCGTACCGACCCGCGCTGCCAGGTGCGAACCGCAAACCCTGCAAACCTTGTTTTCTGGTCGGACGGTGGCGCAATGCTGCGCTCGCGCCCCCCGTATTGGAATATCGCCAGGAAGGACCCCTTTTGCCTGGGCATCTGTGTGTGCGCCGACCTCAACAATAGGAGATGACCGTCGCCATCATCACAACCATCACGGATAGTGGCTCGACGTGACAGTGGTGATGGTTGTGACGGTTGCGTCCTATTGTTTACACCGCCGCAAGCGCAGCTATCACCTTGCACCGGATCATCACGGCATCCGTCACTGCGGGTGGAATTGCTGGTGCTGGTCTGGGCAATGCTGTACCAACACGGATTTGCGTGGACAGCGCTGGACTACCCTCGGTAGACTGATGGGCAATGAATCCGCATCTACTCACCCTGGCACTGACAACACCGCTCGAACAACTTCTGGAGTTGCCGAACGCGGTGCGCATTGCCGCATCAGCCAGAGAAGATTTGCAGCGCTTCAACCCCGAGCAATTGCAGGGCATGCTGGCCTGCATTGATGCCATGATCACCGATATCGTGGCACAGGACCAGTCCACCTACGGCAGCGGCTTGGTCAAGCGTGAGGAACAGCGTGATCTGGACTGGTTTATCGAAGCCAGCAACCGGGGGTTGCGCTCAACGCCAACGTCCGTCCCGAAAGCAACTGAACGAGATTGCTTTCGCGTCCTGGCACTCTACAAGTTGGGCGAGGTTATCCATGCCACGGCAGATACCACGCCCGTGGCGCTCATCAACCCGGTGGTGGCGACGCTGATGGAAGCGCTGGAGTCGCTGCTCCTGGCGGATCTCTTGCCTGATTCGCCTTTTACGGAGCAGATCATCGAGGATGCTTGGAGGGCAGGATTGACGCCCGAAGCCGATGCGGCAGATGAAGTCCGAAAAGCCCAGAGCCGGGCTGGCAGAAATGCCGCCAACGTGCGCCATGCATCCAATCGCGCTGCGAAGAAAAAAGCACTTGGTCTGTATGCCGCCAACACTTACCGAACCCAAGACGAGGCATATCGGATCATCGGCGCGCAGGTCTGCCGCGCCCCCGGCACCGTCAAGAACTGGATTCTGGCGGCCAAGAAAACCGGCACATCTGCTGAGTAAATAACCCACATCTGCAAACCGGCACGCTGCGCGTAGCGTGACCATGGTGCGCGCAGTGTCTCTATTTTTGCCCGGCGGTGAGGTATTGAATAGAGAGCATCCAAAAACGACCACGGATGCTCGCCATGAACCAATCCCGTCCCGCACTGCCCGAAACCGGCTTCGTTCGGTTACCGCAGATTCTGTCCCTGATCCCCATCAGCCGTTCGGCGTGATGGGCTGGCATCCGGGAAGGCAGATTCCCCAAAGGCATCAAGCTCGGCAGCAAGACCACGGTCTGGCGGGCTGAGGATATCCGCGCTCTCATCAAACGCTCGCGCTGAATCGGGCGGTGACGATGAGCGCGTCCATCCCTTCTCCGGACGGAGTAGTAGAGAACGACCGTCACCACCATCACGACCATCATACGCAAGAGGTGGTCGAGGTGGCGGGCGATGGGGGCTATGGTGATGCCAGCCCCACGCCCGATGCTGATCCCGTCGCGGTGATCGAGGCAGCACTGGTTCGTCTGGTCGATGACGTGGGCGTGCTGGCCGAAGAGGACGTGGTGCGCGCGTTCTCGATCTTGAAGGCCACGGACATGCCCGGTTTCCTGCGGCTGCGGCACGCGGCCAAGGTTGCCAACCGAGGCTGCTCGGTGGCCGTGCTCGACAAACTGGTCCGCGCTGAACTGCCGGCCAGTGATGACGATGCCAGCGCCTTGGATGAACTGGTTGCCCTGGCCCGGGCGCAGTGCCAGTTGCACCACGATGCCGATCGCAACGCGGTGGCCGTGATCCCGATGCCCGGTCGCCGTGCAGTGTGGCGCGTGTATTCCTCCGGCTTCGAGGACTGGCTACGTGCCGCCTACTGGCGCGCAAAGGAAATTGGCGTGCCAGAAACCACGATGAAGTCCGCCTTGGCCACTCTGGCCGCTGCGGGCATCAATGACGGTGACGAAATCGCCGTCCACGTGCGCGCCGCCCAAACCACCGATGGCCACATCATCGATCTGGGCGACGAACAGTGGCAGGCCATCCACGTCACACCCCAGGGCTGGCGCGTGGTCAATGAGTCGCCGGTGTACTTCACCCGCACGCCCTCGATGCGTCCGCTGCCGATGCCGGTCACCCATGGCGACGTCGGTCTGCTCTGGCAGCACACCAACATCCCGGCGCACAGCCGCGTGATGGTGTTGACCTGGCTGCTGGATTGCTTTCGTCCGGACACCCCATTCCCGGTGCTGGAACTGGTGGGCGAACAGGGCTCGGCCAAATCCACCACGCAGTCGGTGCTGCGCAGTCTGGTCGATCCGAACAAGGTGATGCTACGCGGTCGGCCCAAGACCGTGGAGGACGTGTTCGGCGCCGCCGCCAACAACTGGCTCGTCTCCTACGAAAACCTCTCGGGCCTCACACCCGAGCAGCAGGATGCCTTTTGCACGCTCGCCACCGGCGGCGGTTTCGCTTCGCGCCAGCTCTACACCAATGGTGAAGAGCACGTCATGGAGACCAAACGGCCGGTGGTGCTCAACGGCATCGCCGTGGTCGCCACGCGCCCGGACCTGATCGACCGGGTGATCCACGTCGATTTGCCGACCATCGCCGCCGAAGCCCGGCGTGACGATGCCGACACGCACGCGGGCTGGGAGCGTGATCAGCCCATTGTGTTCGCCGGACTGCTCGATTTGTTCTCAGCAGCGCTGGCCATCCTGCCCACGGTCAAGCTGACCCAGAAGCAGCGCATGGCCGACTTCGAACGGCTGGGCGAGGCGGTAGCCCGCGCCCTTGGCTTTGCTCCCGGTGAATTCCAGCAGCAGTACGCCGAGCTGGTGCGCGCAGGCATCGACCGGGCCTTGGAGAGCAACGCCGTTGCCCAAGCCCTGGACAAATACCTCGCCGACCGTGTGCTGCCCTTGAACTGGCAGGGCACCGCTGGCCAGCTGTACGACCTGCTGGGTACCCACAGCATCCCGGACCGCAGCTACGTCAGCCGGATGGTCAACCTGACCACGCTGGCGCCCGACATCGTGGCAGCCATCCTCGACGACGCATTGCCGAACCACATCACGCTGTTCGACCTCGCCGTTGATCCGCCAGCGCTGTGGGATGAGCAGCGGCAACGGGTCGGAATCCAACCCCGATAGACCTGGCATTCGATCTGGCTATTCACACGCTTCCCTCTCGAGTCAAGGATGCATTACTTGCAGGACATTCAAACGACCGTTAGAATGTACGAACAAATTAAGGTGCTGTGTGCATGAAAACCATCCTCTATGAACAGGTGTCCCGGATCGGGAAGGCGATTTCCAGTCCCAAGCGACTGGAACTTCTGGAGTTACTGGTGCAGGGGGAGAAGACCGTCGAAAAGTTGGCCGATCTGGCGCACATAGACGTAAAACTGGCCAGCGCTCATCTGAAGGCCTTGCGCGAGGCGAGGCTGGTCGGGACTCGCCGAGACGGTAAGTATGTTCACTACCGCCTCACCAACAATGACGTTGCTGATCTCTTGGTGAAGGTTCGCGAGGTTGCCGAAGAGCATCTGATCGAGTTGCGTGTCGCACTGGGTCAGATGTCGGCCACGCCAAATCTCCTGAGTTCTGAAACTCGCGAGTCATTGCTGGCCAAGGCCAAGGCAGGTGACGTCGTCGTGATCGATGTGCGACCGAACGATGAATACGCGTCGGCACACCTGCCGTTTGCGCGTTCGATACCGTTGGATGAATTACAGAAACGAATCGATGAACTGCCGCCGGGCAAGCCGGTGGTTGCCTACTGTCGCGGCCCTTATTGCGTGATGTCCGATGCGGCGGTCGAGTTGCTGAGAAACAAGGGTTTCAGCGCGCACAAGATCACAGATGGCGTCGGTGAATGGCGTGCGACAGGTCTGCCCCTTGAATACTGATCATTGGAGGTTCTCATGAATACCCTGTTCATTCTCAACGACGGGCCTTATGGCAGCGAACGCAGCTATAACGGATTGCGTCTGGCGCGAGCCCTTTCCAAGGAGCCGGAGCAGGTCGTTCGTGTATTCCTGATGGGGGATGCGGTGGCATGCGCAAAGAGTGGCCAGAAAGTGCCCAGCGGTTACTACAACGCTGGCGACATGGTGCGCATGGCCGGAGGAGAAGTGGGCCTGTGTGGCACGTGCATGGATGCACGAGGCTTGACCGACGAGCAGGTGATTCCGGGCGCCCGTCGCAGCACGTTGAAGGAACTCGCCGAATGGACGGCGGAGGCCGACAAAGTTCTTGTGTTCTGAAAGGAAGTTGAAATGTTCTTTAAGCAACTAGCCACCAAAGAATCCTCCCTGTCTTACTTCTTCGGATGCGGCGGACTGGGCAAGGCTGTCGCCGTGGACGTGGTCGCAGGCGACGAGGAGTGGTTCATCAAAGCCGCCCAAGAAGCCAACGTAGAAATCACGCACGTCATCGACACCCACGTCCACGCCGACCACTACTCCGGGGGGCGGGCTCTGGCTCAGCGGGTCCATGCTCCTTACTGCCTGCACGAATTCAATCGCGACCGGGTGAGCTACGACTTCCTGCCCTTGCAGGACGGCCAGATACTCGATATCGGCAACGTCAAGATCAAGGTCCTGCACACGCCAGGTCACACACTGGATAGTGTATGTCTGCTGGTCGCAGACAATCGGCGAAGTGAGGCACCTTGGTTTGTTGTGACCGGAGACACCCTGTTCGTAGGTGCCATCGGCCGACCAGACCTCGCTGGGAGGGAGCACGAGATGGCAGGAATGCTCTACGACAGCCTGCACGCCAAACTCCTGCCGCTGCCCGACGAGATCGAAATCTATCCGGGCCACCAGGCCGGCAGCGTCTGCGGCGCCGGACTGTCGGGCAAGCCGGCCTCGACGTTGGGTTTCGAGAAGCGCTGGAACCCGGCGCTCGCCATGGAGCGGTCGGCCTTCATCGACTACCTGATAAAGGAGATTCCGCCACGCCCGGCCGAGATGGATGCGATGGTGCGCGTCAACATGGGCTTGGAGAACTGAGTTATGCACACGGCCGCCATCCGCCTCGGGCTGCGCGAAAACCTCGGCCAGTTCTCGTTGCTGGTGCTGGTCAATGCCTTCGTCGGCGCCATGGTGGGGCTCGAGCGCAGCATCCTGCCGGCCATCGCCGAGCAGGAGTTCCACATCGCGGCGCGGGCGGCAATCCTTTCCTTCATCGTCGTCTTCGGCGTCACCAAGGCGCTTACCAATTACTTCGCGGGGCGCCTCTCCGACCGCTACGGTCGCAAGCATGTCCTGGTGGCCGGGTGGCTGGTTGCCGCTCCAGTACCCTTCGTCCTGATGTGGGCGCCAGACTGGAACTGGATCGTCGGCGCCAATGTGTTGCTGGGCGTGAGCCAGGGCCTCACCTGGTCCACCACTGTCATCATGAAGATCGATCTGGTGGGTCCCAAGCAGCGCGGGCTAGCGATGGGACTCAACGAGTTCGCCGGCTATTTCGCTGTGGCGGGCAGCGCCCTGGCCACGGGCTGGCTCGCGGCTCGCTACGGACTGCGACCGGAACCGTTCTACCTGGGGATCGTCTATGTCGTACTAGGACTGCTGCTCTCGGTGCTAGTAGTCCGCGAAACCCAGCATCACGTGGCCCACGAAGTGCGGGCGCACCACGATAATGGGGCAGCGCTGCCAAGCCAGGGCGAAATCTTCCGCCGAACCTCTCTGACCGATCGCAATCTGTCCAGTGTTAGCCAGGCCGGGCTTGTGAATAACCTCAACGATGGCATGGCCTGGGGCCTATTCCCCTTGATCTTCGCCGCCGCTGGCATGACCCTCGCGCAGATCGGCATCCTCGCCGCGATCTACCCGGCTGTCTGGGGCCTGTCGCAAATCTTCACCGGAGCCCTTTCCGACCGAATCGGCCGCAAGCAGTTGATCGTCTGGGGCATGTGGGTTCAGGCAGCCGGTATTGTGATCACGGCACTGACGGCCGATTTCTTTGGCTTTGGCCTTGGGGCGGTGCTCCTAGGCGTCGGCACCGCTATGGTCTATCCCACCTTGCTAGCGGCCATCGGTGATGTAGCCCATCCCGCTTGGCGCGCTTCCGCCGTGGGTGTGTATCGGCTCTGGCGCGACCTCGGTTATGCGGTCGGCGCACTTTTGGCAGGCATCACTGCCGACGTGTTCGGGTTGACTGCGGCCGTGTGGGTGGTCGCGGGACTCACATTCCTATCCGGCGTCATTGCTGCCGCGAGAATGAACGAAACGCTTTCGAGATGAGCCGATGTCTGAACACATGAAAGCCGCACTACCGATTTATCTCGACTACAACGCCACGACACCCGTGGCCCCTGAAGTTCTGGCGGCTATGCTGCCATACCTGAAAGAGCACTTCGGCAACCCATCCTCGTCGCATCCGTATGGCATAGGCGTGCGACAAGTGGTGTTGCAGGCTCGCGAAGCAGTCGCGGCGCTCATTGGTGCCCAGACAGATGAGCTGGTCTTTACCGGCAGCGCCACCGAGGCGAACAATCTGGCGCTACTCGGCGCTGCGCGTGTTGCTCCTCCGGGCAAGCGCCATCTGATCGTGAGCGCGATCGAACACCCTGCAGTCATGGCACCGGCCGAGTATCTCAAGACTCTTGGCTGGGAGTTGACGAAATTGCCGGTGGATGGATTTGGCTGCATCGAGCCGGAGGATTTGCGTCGGGCGCTCAGACCAGACACCTTCCTTGTCTCGGTGATGCACGCCAACAATGAAATCGGCACGATCCAGCCCATTGCCGAATTGGCGGCACTTGTTCGAGACCATGGCTGTTTGATGCACACTGACGCAGCACAGTCTGCGGGCAAAGTTTCACTCGAGGTGGATGAGCTTGGCGTCGATCTCCTGACCCTCGCAGGTCACAAGTTCTACGCACCCAAGGGCGTCGGCGCACTTTATATTCGTCGCGGTACCCCGATCGCCAGCATCCTCTATGGCGCTGATCAAGAGCATGGGCTGCGCCCGGGAACTGAGAACGTGCCACACATCGTGGCGCTCGGAGCAGCGGCCACGCTCGCAATCGGGCGGCTCGGCAAAGCCACGCCGCGCCTGAGGGCTCTAAGGGATGCACTGCATGCCCGGTTGGCCGATGCAGTGCCGGGCCTTGTACTTAATGGACACCCTGAGTTTCGACTCCCCAACACGCTGCACGTATCCTTTCCACACGTCACCGGCCGGGCCTTGCTGGCGGAAGCCGCTCCGGTTGTGGCTGCTTCCGTTGGGTCCGCTTGTCACTCCGAAGGCGACGCTGTCAGCGGCGTGCTTGCAGCGATTGGAATCGATGCGGCGCGAGCCGCCGGAGCCATCAGACTGTCCGCTGGTTGGACAACAACGATGCAAGACGTTGAGCGCGCCGCCGACGCATTGATTGCTGCGTGGCGGCGATTGGCCTAGTCATGGACGCTGCTGAATACGATGCTTGGTACGACACGCCGCGCGGGCGCTGGATAGGCCAGATCGAATATCGGCTCGTGGCCGCTTTGCTCGCACCTCGTCCTGAAGAACATATTCTTGACGTGGGTTGTGGAACGGGCTGGTTCACTAGGCGACTTGCTCAGATGGACAGATTGCGCGTCAAAGGAGTGGACATCGATACCAACGCACTGGATTTCGCCCGCCAACACGATCATCTTGCATCCTATGAGACTGCTGACGCGCTGCACCTTCCGTTCGACGATGGAACCTTCGATCGGGTGATGTCCGTTACAGCTTTGTGTTTCGTGCCAAATTGGCCACATGCGCTGTCAGAAATCATCCGCGTGAGTCGCTCGCGCTTTGTCGTCGGCCTGCTCAATCGCAACAGTGTCCTATGGATGAAGAAGGGCCGCAAAGGCGGAACTGGCGCGTACCGAGGTGCGCACTGGCATACGCCACGGGAAATCCTGCGCGCATTGAAGACTCTTCCTGTAACTGGAGTTTCGCTCCGCACAGCTGTATTGATGCCCAGCGGCTCATTTGCTGCGAGATGCGTGGAGTCCATGGTCGGAGACAAGACTTCTTTCGGCAGTTTCCTCGTCGTCGCAGGAGATAAAGCCGATTACTCATAAGTCAGAAATATAGGCTACAGAAGGATGCCTGAAAAACGAGCGCACCATTTTTGGATTGTCCGCGATGGCTTGCAATTGTTCGTGCACGCGTTCCTCCAACTGCTCGCCTTTTTGCAACGGCCTCCTGGCCACCCCCGTGCGCTTGGCATGGCTCCACACCAGCTCATCTGGGTTGAGATCCGGCGCGTAACCCG
>JADDKJ010000055.1:0-17590 GCA_033717875.1 Gammaproteobacteria bacterium | reverse complement strand
GCGCTCTTGGGCGCCACCTCTGCCGCGTGATGTTTCGGATGCTTAAGCAGGGTCGCCCCTATGAAGTTAGGGAACCAACAACATCAGAAAATAATGCAAAAAATGCTTGAAAATTCCAGCGGGATGTTCAGGCCTTACATTTGACATTATTCACCCCCCAATCCTTTTTCCCACCTGCTTTACCGCTCGGCTTACTGTAGCGTAACTGACTCCAAAATACTCGCCCACTTGAGCCAGAGTGTAGTGGCCGCTCAAATAAGCCTGAGCCATGCTTTGGTCTCGCGTTTTATAGCGGGTTAAGGGGTCAACGGGTCAAAGCCCTTTTAGCGCGGCATCACCGGTCTCACCACCCCCGATGGCCGTTTCATCATCATGATGCCCCACCCCGAACGGGTGTTTCGCACGGCGCAGAACTCATGGCACCCGGACGCATGGAGAGAAGAGGGGCCGTGGTCGAGGTTGTTCAGGAATGCGAGGAAGTGGGTGGGGGAGGGTTGATTGCGGAATGGTGGTGCCTTCACTTTGATTGGATGCTACAAAGAGAGAACTGCCCCCGATGCTGCCGATGCCCCTATAACGGGTGCGGTTTGACCGGCGCATCCTCTTGCCCCAGTGCATGGGCGCGATAGCTGCTCCAACGGTAATGCGCCGGATCGCAATATGAAAAATCAAGACCCCGGCTTACCCTTGCCTTTCACCACCGCAAACCCCTCCTCCGCCTTCAACCCGACCGGTCTGAATACATCCACTTTGCGGAAGAATTGATCCACCACGTAGATGCGTCCGTCCTTATCGACATCGATACCGGCGGGCAGCATGTATTTGGCGGGTGCGCCGGAGGCGCCGCGTTCGCCGATGAACATCAGCAGTTGGCCGTCCTTGTTGAAGATCTGGAAGTTGCCGAAGGCGGTGTCCACCACGTAGATGTTGCCGTCCGGGTCGGTGGCGATGCCTTTGGGGCTGGCGAATTGGCCGGGGAAGCGGCCCGGCGCGCCGAAGGCGCGGGCGAAGCTGCCGTCGGGGTTGAATGCCTGGACGCGGAAATTGCCCTTGTCCACCACGTAGAGCGTGCCGTCGGGGCCGACGGCGGCCTGGAGGGGGATGTTTAACTCGCCGTCCTTGATGCCGCGCTTGCCGATCGTTTGCAGCAGCTCGCCGCTCTGGGCGTCGAACATGTGGACGTGATGCGCGTCGGTGTCGATGCCGCCGGTTTCGACCACGTACAGCCGCGTGCCATCGGGATTGACGGCCACGCCCGATGGGCGTTTGAGGACATCCTTGCCGCCGAGGGTGCGCAGGTATTTGCCGTCGAGGTCGTAGACCTGGATCACGCGCTGCGTCATGTCGGAGACGAACACCTCGCCGCGACTCGACACATCGATGCCCATCGGCTTGACCAGTTGCCCGGGCTTTTCCGCGCCGATTTCGACATATCGCGCGCCGGGAATGTCGAACAGCGCCACGACGCGCTGTGCGGTATCGGTGACATAGATCCGGCCACGGTGGGCGGCGACGCCGAAGGGCTTGACCAGTGCCTTGACGGATCTTTTCTCGCCTAGAGCGAACAGCCGGAAGCGGTCGCCCGCCGTGGTCTGTTCGACGTTGTCGCTGAACGTCAGGGTGCGCTCATAGATGAAACGGGGGGCATCGGGCGGGGCGGGGAAAACCGGCGGCGGCCCCTCCGCCGGTTTGACGGGTTGTGCGCCGCAGCCCGTCAGGAGGGCTGCGGCGAGCAGCAGGCCGCAAGCGGCGGAAAAAACATTCACCCAGCGGCGGCTCGGGAGGTCATGAAAAGTTGCCACGTTTTGGTGAAACAGCGGTTTGCCGCTCGCTACTTGATGTGACACGTCTCGCACAGCCTGTCGGACGTGGCGCGCAGCAGCACGTTGATGTCCGGGTCGTGGACGTTATGGCAGGAGGCGCATTCCACCTTGCCGTCGTAAAGCTTCACGCCGTTGTCGAAGCCGTAGGGTCCGTCGGGCTTCCAGAAGTCGGGGTCTTTCTGGTTCAAGCCGGCGTATTGCATGGAGATGGGGTGGTCGTTGCGCAGATCGGTGCCCAGATGCTTGATCTCGATGCTGTGCGCCACTTTGCCGTCGTGGCATTTGCCGCAGCTCATCAGGTCGTTGCCGCCATTGAGCCGGACGTGCAGGGCGGCGTCTTCGGTGCTTTTCCAGCCGTTGGGCTTGAACACTGTCATATCCAGCGCCATGGTGCCGTCGTGGCAGGACAGGCACAGCAGGCTGATGGGGCTGGGCGTGCGCACCTTGTTTTCCAGGCTGCGGCTGTCATAGAGGTTGTAGCTGTCGGGATTGGGCAGGAAGCGGTTCCAGCCGGGATTGCCGCCGAGCTCGGTGGAGTCGGCGCCCTTCTTGTCGGGTGGGATGTGGCAATAGACGCACGGCGAGCCGTAATCGGAGAATGCCACGCCGGACATCGCCACCACGCCGACGCGAGCGTTCAGGCCGGTGAAGTCGTGCTTGGTGCCCAGAATCGTGCCGCTCAACGACGGGACAGCCCACAGGCTGCCCAGCGCCAAAATCGCACCGCCCGCGACAAACCATTTGGGTTTGCTCGCGCCAAGCTTCATTAGGATATTTTTTATGAACATGATTGAGCTTTGATCAATCGCGGGTGCATGGGAATTTTTAGTTTAACAGTAGTCAAATGTTCTGCACAGTGTCAAGATATGCACCCACCTCTTTTCTTCCAGTTCCAACAATAACGTAAACGTATGAAACGTGCTGCGCGGAATATAGGATTGGCCCTATTGGCGGTTGTCCTGGCGCCGGTATCTGCTTGGGCGGCATCATCGGCGTCAGAGAAGCTCTATCAAAAACACTGCTCCGCTTGCCATGGCGAGAAAGGCAACGGCCAGAGCCGCGCGGTCAACGCGCTGAACCCGCCGCCGCGCAACTTCACCGATCCCGCCGTGCAACAGTCCTTGACACGCGAGCGCATGATTACCTCGATCACCCATGGCCGGCCCGGTACGGCGATGGTCGCCTGGGGCAACCGGCTGTCCGCGGAGCAGATCGAAGGCATCGTCGATTACATCCGCGCCAATTTCATGCAGACCCAGGCCGCCCCCGGCGGGGCATCCGCGTCGCCGCATTCCCAGCCTCACCCCGCCTCGCGTGCCGGCCCGGGCGCGAATTCCCGGCGTGTTATCCCGGTCAACGCCAGCCTCGGCGAGCGCATCTACATCAATAATTGCGCCGTATGCCACGGCGACAAAGGTGCGGGGGCGATGTGGACGCAAGCCACGTTCAACCCGCCGCCGCGCAAATTCGCGTCACTCCAATCCCGTGAAGAGCTGACGCGTGAACGCATGATCAATTCGGTGACGTATGGCCGGCCCGACACGGCGATGATGCCGTTCAGATCGCGCCTGTCCGACACGGAAATCGCCGCCGTGGTGGACCACATCCGCGAGACTTTCATGAGCGACAAGGCCATCGCCGAAGCCGCAGCGAAGGCTTCCGCGGCGAACGGCGGCGCCACGCCCTCCCACGGCCACGGCGGAACAGACGGAAAAGCGGAAATGCCCAAGCCCAAACCTGCGCCGATCGTCGATGCCGATATGTCGCTGCCCTTTCCCGGCGGCCTGGCCGGCGATGGCGCCAAGGGCCGCGATTTCTACATGGCGAACTGCTTCACCTGCCACGGCAAGGCGGGTGACGGCGAGGGGCCACGCTCCACCTTCATTCGCCCCAAACCGCGCAATTTCCTGCATCCCGATTCGCGCCGCACGCTCAACCGGCCCGCCCTGTTCAAGGCCATCGCCAACGGCAAGATCGGCACGGTCATGCCCGCCTGGGGCAAGGTGTTGAACGATCAGGAAATCGCCAACGTGGCCGAATTCGTCTTCCAGGAATTCATCCGGCCGGAGGAGCAGAAAAAAAAAGTCTCCAGGAATTAGGTAACCGCGCGGACGCCTTCGCGGCGGAAGAAGGAATATGCCGCCTGCTCGATTGCCGGACGGACGGACTCTTCCAGACCGTCGCTGACAAAGAAGGCCGCCCCCAACCGCGTGGCCGCTTCGAACTGGGGCGAGACATCTACAACTACCGCTGCTATTTCTGCCACGGCTATTCCGGCGACGCCAAGACTGTCGCCGCAGGCTATCTTTCTCCACCGCCGCGCGATTTCACGACCCGTGTGATTGACCGCCGGCGCATGATCAAGGCTGTCAGCCACGGCCGCTCCGGTACGGCGATGATGTCCTTCAAGGGTGTGCTCAAGCCCCACGAGATCGAGGCGGTGGTGGACTTCGTGCGCCAGGCGTTCATGTCGCGCAAGGAGAAAAACACCCGCTACCACACCCCGGAAAACGGCTGGCCCAGGCACGAACGCTACCAGGCGGCCTTTCCCTTTGCTCAGGGCGAAATCCCGCTCGACACACCATGGGAATCTCTCACCCCCGAGCAGCGCGCGGGCAAGCGGCTGTTCATGTCCGGCTGCGTCACCTGCCATGAGGGCTCCCGCCGCAAGGACGACAAGGCGCCCACCGAGTGGGATCCGCATGCGCTTTCATATCCGCGCGGCGGTTACTCGCATCAACAGCCGCCGCAAAAACCCGACAGCATCTCGGGCGCCAGCGTCTACGCCAAACACGACATCCCGCCCAAGCTCGGTGGTCTGACATCTCAGGAACGGCAGGGCGAGACCCTGTTCCAGCAAAACTGCGCCTTCTGCCACGCCGCCGACGGCACCGGCCGCAACTGGATCGGCAGTTTCCTGCAACCCCACCCCCGCGACCTCACCAGCCGCACCGCGATGGCGAACATGACCCGCGAACGCCTGCGCCAAGTCATCCGCGATGGACTGCCCGGCACCACCATGCCGGCGTGGAAATCGGTGCTGACGGACGAGCAGATCGAGGCGGTGATGGCGTATGTCGCCAAGGCGTTTTATCCTGCATCCCGATAGCCCATGAATGGATAACGAGGCTCGTCTTGGTCGACCCCAGAGTTATGGTTATTGACACCATAATAGAACCGTGTTGTCATACATGGCATGAAGGCGCGACAACTTTTCCGGCACAAGGATCGCCAAGATGCCTTGGCGCTGGAAATGGTGCTCTGGCAGTTACCTGCTCGAAGCGATGAGCGGCCACACGGACTGAAATACCGTCTTTACTGCGGCCGTAACGGCGAATGCCTGGTACGCTACGACAACGAAGCCAGCAAAGGCGATCATCGCCATTATGGTTCGCGCGAGGAGAATTATCGGTTTGTATCGCTTGAGCAATTGCTGTCCGATTTCCGCGAGGATTGCGCCCGTATCGCGGGCTGGAGGTGGGAATGAATCGCATCGAGATTGAAGTGTTGAAGCCGCAGGCGGCACTAGATGCCTTTGCCAGCTCCTGGCAGCGCGCCGAGAAAGGCGAACAGGTAAGGCCAAGGTTGACCTTCGGTAGCTTGCGAGAACTGTTTTCCGCCATCACGGAAAAGCGGCTGGAACTATTGCAATATGCGGCAAGCCATGAAGATTTGAACACCCGCCAGCTTGCCCAGGCGCTGGGCCGGGACTACAAGAATGTCCACGCCGATGTCAAAGAGTTGGTGATGCTTGGCTTGCTGGAAAAGGACAGCAAGGGAAAATTGTCCGCGCCTTTTGATGAGATCGTTATTCACGCCGGTATCCGGGAAGCGGCATGACGAAAAGCAGGACCACAATTGAATATCCGAGTTGAAGAAGCCATCCAGATGCAACTGGGCATGGCGGAGGTAACAAAATGATCAAAGCCGGCATCGTCGGCGGCACCGGCTACACCGGTGTCGAATTATTGCGCCTGCTGGCGGGTCACCCCCATGTGGAACTGGCCGTCATCACTTCGCGCGCCGAGGCGGGCACGCCCGTGGCGGATGTCTTCCCCAATCTGCGCGGTCACGTCGATCTCGCCTTCACCGTGCCGGACAACGCCGCGCTGGCGGCCTGCGACGTGGTGTTTTTCGCCACGCCCAACGGCACGGCGATGGGTATGGCGCGCGAATTGTTGAGCGCCGGCGCGCGTGTCATCGACCTCGCCGCCGATTTCCGCCTCAAGGATGCCGGCGACTGGCAGCGCTGGTACGGCATGCCGCACGCCTGCCCCGAGCTGCTCGCCGAGGCGGTGTACGGACTGCCGGAAGTGAACCGCGTGGCGATCAGCGAAGCCCGCCTGGTGGCGAACCCCGGCTGTTACCCCACCGCGGTGCAGCTCGGCTTCCTGCCGCTGGTCGAGGCCGGCGCAGTGGACGAGCAACACCTGATCGCCGACGCCAAATCCGGCGTCTCCGGCGCCGGGCGCAAGGCGGAAGTGCATATCCTCTATGCCGAGGCGTCGGACAGCTTCAAGGCTTATGGTGTGCCCGGCCATCGCCATCTACCCGAGATCCGCCAGGGACTGAGCGCCGCCGCTGACAAACCCGTGGGGCTGACCTTCGTCCCGCATCTGACACCGATGCTGCGCGGCATCCACGCCACGCTCTATGCAACGCTGAAGAATACCGGCGTTGACCTTCAGGCGCTCTATGAACAGCGTTACGCGAACGAACCGTTCGTCGATGTGCTGCCTGCCAAAAGCCACCCCGAGACGCGCAGCGTAAGGGGCGCCAACACCTGCCGCATCGCGATACACCGGCCGCAGGGCGGCGACACTGTCGTGGTCCTGTCCGTAATCGACAACCTGGTGAAGGGCGCCGCGGGGCAGGCGGTGCAGAACATGAACATCATGTTCGGTTTCGAGGAAGTTGCGGGGTTGCAAGGCATCGCTTTGTTGCCATAGAACGCGCAATTCTTGACAGCGGCGGTGGGAAATCCGACAATCGAACCATTCCCGCCATGACTGTCTAATCGGCGCAATCACGTATTTCTGGAGAACCTCCATGAGCGCAGTAGCCATCGAAACCATCCCCTCACCGCTGAACTTCAGCGACAGCGCGGCGAACAAGGTCCGCGAGCTGATCGTCGAAGAAGGCAACGACAACCTGAAGTTGCGCGTCTTTGTCTCCGGCGGCGGCTGTTCCGGCTTCCAGTACGGCTTCACCTTCGACGAAAGCGTCGAAGACGGAGACACCCTGGTGGAAAAGGGCGGCGTCACGCTGCTGATCGACCCGATGAGCTATCAATACCTCGCCGGCGCCGAGATCGACTACACCGAAGGACTGGAAGGCGCCCAATTCGTCATCCGCAACCCCAACGCCACCACCACCTGCGGCTGCGGTTCGTCGTTTTCGGTCTGAGCTTTCCTGCCGTGCTCCCTCTCCCTTTGGGAGAGGGTTGGGGTGAGGGCAAGGCGTGCTGCAAGTTTTTGAATTTTACAAACCCGCTCATCCTTGCCCGCACCCTTCGCTTCGCTCTTTCTTCAGGGAGAAGGGGGTGTTTGATAACGCCGCGCTTCCTCAACCCGCCCTGCATGGATTTGCTAATCGCTTGATCAAGCAGTATTGTCCTTGGGAGCGCTTGTAAAGTCATAGAGGTGCTTTTAAGGTGGTACGCTCTCCCGCCCCGGTTTTCATGATCCTTTGCCTCGCCGCCGCCTTGGCCGCGTGCTCCACCGCACCTATCCGCTCGCCCGAGCGGGCGGCGATGGCCAGCACGCTGGAACAGTCGCGCCAGCAATCCCTCATGTCATTGCATGATTGGGCGCTCACCGGCCGCATCGCCGTACACAATGAAAGCGAAAACTGGAATGCCACGCTGCGCTGGACGCAGCAGCAAGACGCCTATGCCCTGCGCCTGATGGGTCCGCTGGGCCAAGGGGCTGTGCAGCTGGAGGGAGGTTCCGGCGGCGTGGTGATGCGGCTGGCCGACGGCCAGACCTTTACCGCCCAGGATGCCGAGACCTTGCTGCGCGAGCGGCTGGGCTGGAACATGCCGGTGGCGGGGCTGCGCTATTGGGTGCTGGGCTTGCCCGATCCGCGCTTCGAAGCAGGGAAGGGTCTGGACGAAGCGGGCCGCCCCCTCTGGCTGGAGCAGTCCGGCTGGCGCGTCGAATTTTCGCGCTATGCCCCGGTTAATGGCGTCGACCTGCCGCACAAGCTGGCGCTGAACAATCCCCATTTGCAAGTGCGGCTGGTGATCGACCGCTGGGAGCTGGCACCATGAAAGCCCGCGCCTGGCCCGCGCCCGCCAAGCTCAACCTCTTTCTACACATCACCGGACGCCGCGCCGACGGCTACCACTTGTTACAGACCGTATTCCAGTTCATCGACCGCTGCGACTGGCTGCATTTCGATGTCCGCAACGATGGCGTCATCCGCCGCATCGAAGAGCTGCCCGGCGTTCCCCCCGAGCAGGACCTGACGCTGCGCGCCGCGCATCTGCTGCGCGAAGAGGCCGGGCAGCCCGCGCTGGGCGCCGATATCCGTATCGAAAAACACCTGCCGATGGGCGGCGGGCTGGGCGGCGGCAGTTCCGACGCCGCCACCACGCTGGTTGCCCTGAACGCGCTGTGGGGGTTGCGCCTGCCGCCGCAACGGCTCGCCGCGCTTGGCTTGCGGCTGGGCGCCGACGTGCCAGTGTTCGTCGCGGGGCATGCCGCCTGGGCCGAAGGCGTGGGCGAAAAGCTGACCCCCGTCACCCTTCCCGAACCCTGGTATGTGGTGCTCGTTCCCGCCTGCCATGTCTCCACCGCCGCCATATTTTCCGCGCAAGAATTGACACGCGACCTCCCACCCCTCACAATAGAGGGCTTTCTTTCCGGGCAAGGACGGAATGTCTGCGAGCCGGTGGTGCGCAGCCGCTACCCGCAGGTGGCCGAGGCGATGGACTGGCTGACGCGATTCGGCCCGGCCAGAATGACCGGCACCGGCGCGTGTGTGTTTTGCGCTTTCGCAGCCGAAAGCGAGGCCCGCCGGGTGCTGGCACAATTGCCGCCGTCCTGGCAAGGGTTTGTTGCAAAGGGGATGAATCGGTCCCCTTTGGATGAAGTAGCAAGCAAGTTACCGCGCTTGTGACTGTTTTATTGGGGTGTCGCCAAGCGGTAAGGCACTGGATTTTGATTCCAGCATCCCCAGGTTCGAATCCTGGCACCCCAGCCATATATTGAGAGAATCACCGGCACTCCAGCCATATTTTGAGAAGCGCGGGTTTAATCCCCTCTCCCTTTAGGGAGAGGGTTAGGGTGAGGGGGAAGGCGTGCTGCGAGTGCTTACATTTTATAATCCTCTCATCAGCTATCGTAGTTTGAAGAAGGGTCGACCGTGAGCGACAGCAGGATGATGGTCTTTAGCGGCAATGCCAACCCGCGCCTGGCGCAGGACATTGTCGAATACCTGAACATGCCGCTGGGCAAGGCCACGGTGGGCCGTTTCAGTGACGGCGAGATCATGGTCGAGATTCTGGAGCACGTCCGCGGCAAGGACGTGTTCATCGTGCAGCCGACCTGCGCACCGACCAACGACCACCTGATGGAGCTGCTGGTGATGGTCGATGCCATGCGCCGCGCCTCGGCGTATCGCATCACGACGGTGATCCCTTACTTCGGTTATTCGCGGCAGGATCGCCGTCCCCGTTCGGTGCGCGTACCGATCACCGCCAAGGTGATCGCCAACATGATCACCAGCGTCGGCGTGGACCGGGTGCTGACCATCGACCTCCACGCCGACCAGATCCAGGGCTTTTTCGATCTGCCGGTGGACAACGTCTACGCCTCGCCGATCCTGCTCGGCGACATCTGGCGTCAGGAATATCCGGGGCTGATGGTGGTGTCGCCGGATGTCGGCGGCGTGGTACGGGCGCGGGCCTTCGCCAAGCACCTGGAAGCGGATCTGGCCATCATCGACAAGCGCCGCCCCAAGCCCAACGAGGCCAAGGTGATGCACATCATCGGCGAAGTGGAAGGCCGCACCTGCGTGCTGATCGACGACTTGGTCGACACCGCCGGCACCTTGTGCGAGGCCGCCCGGGCGCTCAAGGCGCACGGCGCGAAAAAGGTGGTGGCCTATAGCACCCATCCGGTGCTGTCGGGCCGCGCCATAGAGAACATCGAAAACTCGGTGCTGGACGAGCTGGTGGTCACCGACACCATCCCGCTCAAACCGGCGGCCAGGGCATGTGCGCGCATCCGCCAGTTGAGCGTCGCCACCATGCTCGCCGAAACCATGCGTCGCATCAGCAACGAGGAATCGGTCAGCACCTTGTATATGGATTAATGTAGGGCGGGTCAAATAACCCGCCGAGCGTGCGCAGCACACAAACTGTTTTTAAGAACCTGTTCACGATCTCGATCAAGGGAAGAGCGAAGCGAAGGGTTCCCAGCGCAAGACAAAAATGGCCGAAAAAGCGGAGCATACACGGAGTATGTGAGCATTTTGAGGTCATTTTTAACGCCGCGATGCGCCCTTCAGCGAGATCGTGAACAGGTTTAAAGGCAAGAGCAGTCTTGCCGTTTCCTGCCCCCCTTGGTCGCGGGGGAGGCATTCGTCAACCACAGTGGAGAAACACCATGAGCATCAGCTTTGAATTGAACGCCGAAGTGCGTCATGACCTGGGGAAAGGTGCGAGCCGCCGCCTGCGTCGTGACGACAAAGTCCCCGCCGTGCTGTACGGCGCGGGCAAAGAGGCCACATACATCAACCTCAGCCACAACGAGGTCGCCAAGCGCCTGGCGCACGAGGCCTTTTATTCACATATCCTGACCCTCAAACTGGATGGCCAGACCGAGCGCGCCGTGCTCAAGGACATTCAACGCCATCCCAGCAAGCCGCGCGTCATGCACATGGACTTCCAGCGCATCAGCGAAAACGAAGAGATCCGCATGCACGTGCCGCTGCACTTCATCAACGCCGACATCGCGCCGGGCGTGAAGCAGGGTGGCGGCATCGTCTCCCACCTCATGATCGACGTGGAAATCGCCTGCCTGCCCAGGAACCTGCCGGAATTCATCGAGGTGGACCTGAAAGATCTCCAAGTGGGCGGCTCGGTGCATCTGTCCGACCTCAAGCTGCCGCATGGCGTTGAGATCACGGCGCTTAGTCACGGCGACGACCGTCCGGTGGCCTCCATCCACGTCCCGCGCGGCGCGATCGAGGAAGCTGCGGCGGCCGCCGCTCCGGCGACACCCGCCGCGGGTTAACCCTGCTTGTCAGGAAACGCGGCGTTGTCGCAGCGGGTGGATCTGATCGTCGGACTGGGCAATCCCGGTGGCGAGTACGAGCACACCCGGCACAACGCCGGTTTCTGGTTCGTCGATGCCCTGGCCCGCCAGCACGGCGGCACCTTCCGCCTGGAACCCAAATTCCAGGGTGAGGTTTGCCGCATCTCTCTGGCGGGCAATGATTGCTGGCTGCTCAAGCCCGCCACGTTCATGAACCGCAGCGGCCAGGCGGTGATGGCCTTGGCGGGTTTCTACAAGATACCCGTCGGGAATATCCTGGTGGTGCACGACGAGCTGGATCTGCCGCCCGGCGTGGTCCGTCTCAAGCAGGGCGGCGGCCACGGCGGACACAACGGCCTGCGCGACATCGTCGCCCGGCTCAGCGCCGATTTCATGCGCCTGCGCATCGGTATCGGCCACCCCGGCAGCAAGGAACAGGTCATCGGCTATGTATTGCAACGGCCCTCCCTCGCCGACCGGCAACGCATCGACGACGCCATCGACGCCGCCCTCGGCGTGATACCGGAGTTGCTACGGGGCGAAGTGCAGCGGGCGATGAATAGTTTGCACACAAAAACAGCAGCAAGTAGCGGCTAGCGAGTGACGAGAAAAAGCGCCCGCCTACTTGTTACTCGCCACTCGATACTCGGAACTGACTTTATGGGATTCAAATGCGGCATCGTCGGCCTGCCCAATGTCGGCAAATCGACGCTCTTCAACGCGCTGACGCGCGCCGGCATCGCGGCGGAGAACTATCCGTTCTGCACCATCGAGCCCAACGTCGGCGTGGTGCCGATGCCCGATCCGCGCCTCGACGCCCTGGCGGCCATCGTCAAGCCCGAGCGCGTGGTGCCCACCACCATGGAATTCGTCGACATCGCCGGCCTGGTGGCGGGCGCGTCCAAGGGTGAGGGGCTGGGTAACAAGTTCCTCGCCAACATCCGCGAGACCCAAGCCATCGCGCATGTCGTGCGCTGCTTCGAAAACGACGATGTGGTGCATGTGGCGGGCAAGGTCGATCCGCTGAGCGACATTGAAGTGATCAACACCGAGCTGGCCCTGGCCGACATGGAAACGGCGGAAAAGGCCCTCGCCCGCGCCGCCAAGGCCGCCAAAGGCGGCGACAAGGAAGCGCTGGCGCAGAAGGCCCTGCTGGAGCAAGTGCTGGCCTGCCTCAATACCGGCGCCCCAGTGCGCTCGCTGCGTCCCGATGCCGAACAGCAGCGCCTGCTGCGCGAGCTGCACCTGCTCACCATCAAGCCGACCATGTACATCGCCAACGTCTCGGAAAACGGCTTCGACAACAATCCCTATCTCGACCAGGTGCGCGAACTGGCCGCCAGGGAAGGTTCCGTGGTGGTACCGGTGTGCGCCGCCATCGAATCCGAAATCGCCGAAATCGAAGACGAAGATAAAGGCGACTTCCTCGCCGACCTGGGCCTGGACGAACCCGGCCTGAACCGCGTCATCCGCGCTGGCTATCAACTGCTGGGCTTGCAAACCTACTTCACCGCCGGCGTCAAGGAAGTGCGCGCCTGGACAGTCGCCATCGGCGCCACCGCCCCGCAGGCCGCCGGCGCGATCCACACCGATTTCGAACGCGGCTTCATCCGCGCCGAAGTGATCGCCTACGACGACTTCATTGCGTACCAGGGTGAACAGGGCGCCAAGGAAGCCGGCAAGTGGCGGCTGGAAGGCAAGGATTACATCGTGCAGGACGGCGATGTCATGCACTTCCGGTTCAATGTGTGAAAAACGGGAAAGATGCGCTATAATGCCGCGCTTACGCAGGACGCGAGCAGATTCGCCATCAATCCGGCGAACGAATACATCCGCTTTTCGCCCCCCCCTCTCCCGCTTGCGGGAGAGGGGGGAGCATCTCCCCTATAAGGCTACGTAGCTCAGCTGGTCAGAGCGCGGCACTCATAATGCTGAGGTCGGTGGTTCGAGCCCACCCGTAGCCACCAGTCATCGCCTTTGTAGGGTGCGCCATGCGCACCACGCACACGGACGGCGTAATTCCATTTCGCAATAAAAAGTGAAATATTGTAGGGTGCGTTCCACGCACCATTACCATTGGTGCGTGGAACGCACCCTACAAAATTATTGTCGTTTTTAACGCAAATTGGAATAAGAACCTGTTTACGATCTCGCTGAAGGGCGCATTGCGGCGTTGAAAATGGCCTCAAAATGCTCACATACTCCGTGTATGCTCCGCTTTTTCGGCCATTTTCGCCTTGCGCTGGGAACCCTTCGCTTCGCTCTTCCCTTGATCGAGATCATAAACAGGTTCTAAGGCGCGCCCATCACAGATGATCCAGCGGGCTTCTCACCCCCTTGCCGCCCTTGTTCAACACATGGGTGTAAATCATCGTCGTGCTCACATCCTTGTGGCCGAGCAATTCCTGCACGGTACGGATGTCATAGCCGGATTGCAATAAATGGGTAGCGAAGGAGTGGCGCAATGTGTGCGGCGTGGCCGGCTTGACGATCCCGGCGGCATGCACCGCCCGCTTTACCGCCCTCTGTAGTCCCTTCTCATCCGCATGATGGCGGCGCGTAACGCCCGAGCGCGGATCAATGGAAAGCTGGTTTGCAGGAAAGACATACTGCCAGCCCCACATTTTCCCGGCGTTCGGGTATTTGCGCGCCAGCGCGTTCGGCAGATACACATCGCCATGGCCCGCCGCCAAGTCTTCCTCATGCAGTCTTTTCACTCGCACGAGATGGGCGCGTAACGGCTCTGTCAGCATAGCGGGGAGCATCGTCACGCGATCCTTCTGCCCCTTGCCATCACGGACAATCAATTCACCCCGCTCAAACTCGACATCCTTGACCCGTAACCGCGCACACTCCAGCAACCGCAACCCCGCCCCATACAAAAGGCTAGCCATCAACCATGGCGTTCCTTCCAGCCGGTCCAGCAGCACCTTCACCTCGGCGTGGGTCAACACCACCGGCAAGCGCTGCGGCACCCGCGCCTTCGTCACGTTATCCAGCCAGGGCAGGTCGATCTCCAGCACCTCGCGGTACAAAAACAGCAACGCGCTTTTCGCCTGATTCTGCGTCGAAGCCGCAACATTGCCTTCCACAGCCAAGTACGACAAAAAAGCCTCCACCTCCGGCGCGCCCATCTTCGCCGGGTGTTTCTTTTGATGAAACAAAATATAGCGCTTAACCCAATCGAGGTAAGCACGTTCAGTACGGATACTGTAGTGCTTCACCCGGAGTTTCGCCTGGACTTGTTCTAATAATTTGGGTGGGTTCTGAGTGTGCGACATGGGTAAATATATGGTGTGCTAAAAAACAAAAAACACGGCTAATAATAGGGCATCTATGTTGATTTTAAAATACCTTTATGGTTGAATAAAATTTTATACGACAACCTGATAAAATTTTAGGTATTTTATTGGGGTCTACTTTTAGTTAGGAGCTATTGGCGTAGCGGTTACATTTCAGCGCAGGGGTGCTGTTGCTGCACGCGATCAGTTCATTATCAGCCAAGGAGTGCGGCCAGTTGGAAAGTGCAGCGGTCACGGAAAAATCTCACTCACGGCCCGCAGTGATTCGTTCCTTGGGCAGTGTCGAGCAACTTATTACTTCACTCTCCTTGGCCAGTTTTTGTGCGGGTGGCATCAATCGCAAGGCACTGACAGGGCTTTTTTCCCGAGCGCGTTGGTACTAACATACTGCTCATAGCAGGCCAATCCTAACATTGCATTCAAGGGGACACGCCTTGGCGAGGCATTTTTCGGTTCATGAGTTTCATCAGCGTTGGGGCGTTGTTCTGACTTCATCATTGGCGTGCCCCTTAATTTAACGTTAGGGGGGGCTGAAAAAAGGTCGTCTTTTTTCGGCGTGTGGGTAACATCGAGAAAGCAGTGAAAGAGCGCCTGAAAGTGTCCGCTTCGTTGCTCACTGAATTTCATCCTTTTCCCGATTATGGGTTGCGGAAAGAAGGCAAGCTCAGGGGTTGCGGACAGGCTTCACTCCGGCCATAACGAGTCATTTCCGGGAAAGCGTTTGGTAGCTTTTCGCCCACCTTGTCCTGGCAGGCCCGTTGTGTGGGTAGCATCAAATTCAGCGGTAACTGAAGTCGTTATGTATTCAGTCCTTTTCTGTCCAAGGGGCGCGGGCCGAGAGCAGGTGCAGCGGTCTCAGACAGATTTCGCCCTGTAGCCCTTTCCGTTTGCGCCACGCCATACGGCGCGACGCAAGCCGGGGCGGGTCACATCGACCTGTTAATGTTGCTTCAAGGTTTTGGTGAGCGGGTTGCATCACAAGTGCAGGGAAAAACCATCGCTTTTTTCTTGAGCGTATTGGTACTAATATAGTGCTCAGAGCACTTCACCCCTAACATTGCATTCAAGAGAGACACGCCTTGGCGAGGCATTTTTTGGTTCACGGGTTTCGTCAGCACAGGGGCGTTGCTCTGGCCTCATCATTGGCGTGCCCCTTAATTTAACGTTAGGCCGGAGAAATAAACAGTGAAAAAACTATTGGCTGTTTTTTTATCATTACTCTCTGCCGCAGGGTGGGCAGGAACCATTTCTGTCGGCGATACTGTACTGAATATTCCTGACCCACCCGGGTTTGTTCCACTGACCGAGAAAATGAAACTCGTCTACGACCATCAACAGATGTTCGTCGCTCCAACAAATCAGCAGTTTATAGCGTTCGTTTCTAAATCAGATACATCCAGGTTACTTAAAAAAGACATTCCAAACTTATTGGCTCGCCTTTTTTCTGTCCAGATGGATAAACGTCTAATTGCTCGCTACTTTACGAAATCTGAATTTGCTCAGCTAAAGGGCAGCATCAAAGCACAACATGCTAGCGTAGAGCTTACAAATAAAATAGAGGAGCTTTTAGAGAAAGCTCTCTCTGATCTAGGGCAAGGCGACCAGCATTCGCAGATGATTATGCTGCCTATTCACGAAGAAACTGATAGTACTTTAGCGTACTCTGCTTTTGTGGTAGGCCACATAGACAATGGCGACGGAGTAGTAACGCCCCATGTTTCTGTCTTCACCGTAACGCTGGTAAACGTAAAGGGAAAAGCCCTATTTCTCTACTCTACGGCAGAGAGAAATGGCCTTGAATGGAGTCAAACAATATCAAAACAGTGGAGCAGTTCTGTGGTGACAGCTAATCGTGATAATTAATAAAATATCTTCAAGAGTACATGCTTCAAAAAATATCGCCAAGCCTAACATTACGTTCGAGAGGGACGCGCCAAAAGCGGCGCGCCCCTCAACTTCACGTTATACCAAAAGGAAACTAATATGGCTCAAGGTAGTTGCCTATGTGGACAGATAGAATATGAGGTGGAACTTATTCCGGATAAGACATTTAATTGTCACTGTTCATATTGTAGAAAAGCGCACGGAGCAGCTTTTGTGACACTTACCCTCGCGAAAGGGGAAACGTTAAAAATCACGAAGGGGAAAGAAAGCTTAAAAGAGCATAAGAATGACTTAGGGGGCTTTAGAGCATTTTGCTCTAACTGCGGAACTAGGCTAATGAACTATGCACCAGATAAATCTATGTATCTAAGTGTTGCTCTTTCGACCGTCGACACACCGGTCGATTTTAAGCCTGGCGCCCATGCAAATGTCGAATCTAAAGCGTCATGGCACGAGCCCTATGGGGGTATCCCAGTTTTTCAAGGGCTACCAAATGGTGTCTTGAAATAAAGGTATAACATTGCATTCAAGGGGACACGCCTTGGCGAGGCATTTTTAGGTGTCGGGTTTCATCAGCGCAGGGGCGTTGTTCCGGCTTCATCATTGGCGTGCCCCTTAATTTAACGTTAGGCATGAAGGAAGCGGCATGAACAGTATTCAATCCACTTCTTCATCAACTGGTGACTATGAAGCAACCGTGCGAGATATGATCAAGCACGAAAATGAGCTCATGAATCACCGTATTACTTGGCTTTCAACACTTCACGGCCTTCTTTTTGCTGCCCTCGGCTTCGCCTGGGAGAAAAGTGACGCTCAGGTGCTTGTATTTATTTTCTCCGTCCTAGGCATTGTTATATCGATTTCATCAATAACTGTTCTTCGTGCCGCTTCAGGGGCAATTAGCGATCTCGCCGATTGGTGGGAAAATGAAAAGCCAGAGGGCTATCAAGGCCCGGGCGTAATTGGGAGGCGAACAACAAAATCATGGCAAAAGTTATTCTACCCGTGGAATTTGCTGCCGGTGCTTTTCACTTTCGCTTGGTTGTTTGTGCTTGGAGTCAATTGGTGTAGAGCCAATGCCTAACACGTCATTCAAGGGGACACGCCTTGGCGAGGCATTTTTGGGCTCACGGGTGTCATCAGCGTTGGGGCGCTGTTCCGGCTTCATCGTTGGCGTGCCCCTTAATTCTCACGTTAGGTTTGAGGGAGGTCGCGTGAAAGCTGTCGTCGTTAAGCCCTATGAACGACCCTATGAGAATCCGATAGCTGTTACGGCGGAAGATCCGGTGGTACCCGACTTCGAGAAACGCACTGACAT
>JADDKJ010000054.1:0-17990 GCA_033717875.1 Gammaproteobacteria bacterium | reverse complement strand
ATGCGCCCAGCCGCAAGGAGCCGACCAGCCATGAGGCGACGGGGCCGAACCAGGTATGGTGCTGGGACATCACCTACCTGCCGACCCGGGTCCGGGGGCTGTACTTCTACCTGTACCTGATCCTGGACCTCTACAGCCGCAAGATCGTCGGCTGGGAAGTGCAGACCACCGAGACGGGGGAGCACGCCGCCACCCTGCTGCGCCGCACCGTCCTCGGCGAAGCGGTCCAGCCCTGGCGGGAACCCCTGGTGCTGCACGCCGACAACGGCTCGCCGATGAAGTCGGCCACCCTGCTGTCGACCTTGCAATGGCTGGGCGTCACACCCGCGCACAGCCGGCCGCGGGTGTCGAACGACAACGCCTATGCGGAGAGCGTGTTCCGGACCTGCAAATACCGTCCGGAATACCCCACAGAAGGCTTCGCCACGCTGGAGGAGGCGCGCGCCTGGGTGATGCGCTTTGTGGGCTGGTACAACTGCGAGCACCGGCACAGCGGGTTAAACTTCGTCACACCCGAGCAGCGCCACAGCGCGCAGGCCGAGGACATCATGAAGCGGCGCACCGAAATCTATGAAGCGGCACGGGCCAGAAATCCGCAACGCTGGAGCCGCTCGATCCGAGACTGGTCATTGCCGCAGAGTGTTTGGCTCAACCCGGAAAAATCGGCCAGCCAACAGGCTCAGGCCGCATGAATGAAACGGTGACAACTATCTTGAAAAACGCCGCTTCCCAAACAGAATGCTTGGAAATCGCAAACGGCTTTGGTTGACTCATGGGCTCCTCCCGATTGCTCGGTTGGCCGACAAATCAACCCCAACGACTGGCCCCCTTCGCTCCACGCCCATTACAGGCGCTTCATCACTACTACGAGGCCATCTGCCCCTGTGCCCCGCATCGGTACTCAGGCGCTCGCAGTGCCTCTGCTTCGCGCCGCTCCCTTCGCATCGGGACGACAGGTTCCCACGTTCCGTACCAGAGCCTGTGCCGCGTTCATGCTGCCTACATGCCGGATGCCGCCCAGCCAATCGCCAGACACCTGCTGGACTTATCGCGCGCAGTTTGCATGGCGCGCTTTCGACATCATCTGATTGCTTTCGACACTTCAACGACAGTTCACTTTCGTTCATCTCCAGGGCACTCACCTGACGGGTTGTGTGCAAACCTCGCAGTTTGCACCCCGCCTTTTCCTTGACGCTCACCACCACCGCTCTTAACGACAGCAGCTCAAGGTAGTTTGGAGGCTGCGTCTGGACACCGCCTCCGAGGGGCCGGCCCTCATCTCTCATACAGCATTGCATCCAAGAAACTCGCCACTGGATGCATTCGTGGCACACGCAAACCTGCAACCAATCCTATTGTTCCTTGCCTCATGATACTGCCTCCTTTCGTGTCTCGAAATACTATATATACCCTGTTTTGGAAAACCTGGCCTTGATCTGGATCAATAAATTGTCACCCTTCCCGATCGTCAATGTTTTGACATTTCACCGCGTAAATCCCAAGGCTATATCCTTTTTCCGGCTGATCGAGTTTAATAAGCGATCTGAATAGTTTTTTCTAACCCATTGCCATGCCGGGCAATTTACATTTATTCACAAAATCTGTGGATAACTCTGTGATTAACTATCTTGCCATCGCATGGCATCAAGGTTGCTACTGATTCGCGCATAAAATGACCCGCCGAAAAATCTTTAGCGAAAACAGATCGTTGATGACGCCACCAAGGGATTCGCCGGATTTTTGGCGGCCGCGCTATCCACTGGTTGATATTTTGCGCGGAACGGCCATCGTCATGATGATGGTTTACCATTTCACCTTCGATCTGCGCTATTACGGCGTGATCGACAGTGATTTCAATCACGACCCGTTCTGGCTGGGATTTCGCGCCCTGATCGTCAGCCTGTTTCTGGGGCTGGTCGGGGTGAGCCTGCACCTGGCGACCGCGCAGGGCATCCGCTGGCGTCCGTACCTGCGGCGATTGTCGCTGGTGGCGGGGTGTGCCGCGCTGGTGAGTCTGGCGAGTTACATCATGTTCCCGCGCAGCATGATCTTTTTCGGCATACTGCATTTTATCGCGGCGGCCAGCATGCTGGGCCTGTTGTTCGTGCGCCTGTTCTGGGGCAACCTGGCGCTGGGTATCGGCTTGCTTGCGCTGGGCTTGTGGTTCAAGCATGCCTGGTTCGATCAGCCGGCCTGGCAGTGGCTGGGATTGATGACGCATAAGCCCGTCACGGAAGATTATGTGCCGCTGTTGCCGTGGTTCGGCGTGGTGCTGATCGGCCTGTTTCTCGGGCGGCTGGTGTATAGTGGCGGGGATGTGCCCGCTTTCGCGCGCTGGCGCGGCGAACAGCCGGTGGCGCGGCTGCTGGCATGGGGCGGCAAGCATAGCTTGTTGATTTATATGCTGCACCAGCCGGTGTTTTTTGCGGTATTGTATGTGTTTTTGGGAAAGTAAACAGTCAGTCTTGAATGATCGATTTGATGGCATTCGTCAGAAACCCGGTGAAGCCGGACGGTAAGCCCTTGCTGTCGCCAGGCCAGTGGCGGGCTTGGGCTGTGTCTTTGTTGCAGCCGGCGGCGGTGGGCCGCTGGGTGGTGGTGGTCAACATTGTGCTGCTGGCGCTGATCGCCTACAGCCTGGCGAAGCTAACCTGGATGCTCGTGCCCGCGCCGCCCGAGGAAGCGTCCGCGCCGCCGCCGATTGTCGCGCCAGCCGCGCCAGGGGGGGTGGTTTCCCCCGCGGCGAGCCATACACCATCGCCGCAGGAAATGGCGCAGTGGCATCTGTTCGGCGAGGTGCAGGTGATCAATGTCGGCGCGGCCGCCAATGCCGCGCCGCAGACCAGCCTGGCGCTGAGCCTGCGCGGGGTGATCGCCTCCCGCGGCAAGGCGACGGCCCGTGCGATCATCGCCGACAGCACAGGCAATGAGCAATTTTACGCCATCGACGCGCCGTTGCCGGGCGGGGCGATACTGAAAGAGATTCGTGCCGACCGTGTGATACTGTTGCGCGATGGACGCTATGAGACATTGCTGCTGCCCAAGGACGAGATGGAAGGCGAAAGCATGCCCGGCGCCGCGCCGCCGCCCGATGCCGCGATGATGCAGGAGTTCCGCGATACCCTGGCGAGCAATCCGCAAAGCCTGATGGAGCGGGTTCATCCCGTGCCGGTCAGCGAGGGTGGCAAGTTCGTCGGTTATCGCTTCCTGCCAGGACAGGATCCGACGTTTCTCGCCCGTTTCGGCATGGAGCCCAACGACATCGTCACCGCCGTCAACGGCATGAGCCTGGACAACCCCGCCAAGGGGATGCAGCTCCTGAACAGTCTGAAGACGGAGGGCGAGGTGAGAGTCGAGACATTGCGCAATGGTGCGCCGCGGTCGTTCATATTGCGGATGAATCAATGATGAAGAATAATTCAAAGGAGAAAGCCGTGGGGACGGTCAAAACCCTCTGTGCAGCGGTGCTGCTGATGACAATATCGTTGACGCACATCGAGGCCCGGGCGCAATCCGTGACGCTCAATCTGAAAGATGCCGACATCGGCGCGGTGATCGCCACGGTGGCCGATGTGACGGGCAAGAATTTCATTGTCGATCCGCGCGTCAAGGCCAAGGTGACGGTGATTTCGGCCCGGCCGATGAGCAAGGACGAGGTTTATCAGGTCTTCCTGTCGTTGCTGGAAGTGAACGGCTTCGCCGCTGTGCCGATCGGCAAGGTGATCAAGATCATCCCCGATACCAACGCCAAACAGTCCACCGCGCCCGTCACCAACAACGACCAGCCTGGCCGTGGCGATGAGTATGTGACGCGTGTCATCCATCTCAAGAATGTCTCCGCCGCGCAACTGGTGCCGGTGCTGCGGCCGTTGTCGCCGCAGCAGGCCCACATGGTAGCGTATCCCGGCACCAATGCGCTGATCATCGCCGACCGCGCCGCCAACATCGAGCGGCTGGCGAAGATCGTCGAGGATATCGACCAGCCCGGCGAGGACGCCGAAGTGGAGGTCATGGCGCTGAAACATGCCGCCGCCGCCGAGGTGACGCGTATCCTCATGGCGCTGGATCAGGAGGCGCGCAAGACCGATCCGGCGGGTGCGGCGGGCATCGTCGACCGGCCGGTGCTGATCGCCGACGAACGCACCAACAGCATTCTGATGGGCGGCGGCAAATCGGGCCGGCTGCGCATGCGCGCCCTGGTGTCGCATCTGGATACGCCGCTGGAGACCAGCGGCAACATCCGCGTCGTTTATCTGCGCTATTCCAAAGCCAAGGATCTGGTGCCGGTCTTGACCGGCGTCGCCAGTCAGGTACAGGACAAGGCCAAGGGCGCGGCCGGCGCGGCGCCTTCTCCGACGGGCGGCGGACCGCCCGGTTCGGGCATCAACATCCAGGCCGACGAAAGCACCAACGCCCTGGTCATCACCGCCCCGCCGGACGTGTTCCGCTCGCTGCAAGTGGTGATCAGCCAGCTCGATGTGCGGCGCGCGCAAGTGCTGGTGGAGGCGGTGATCGCCGAAATCTCGACCAGCCGCGCGGCGGAGCTGGGCATCCAGTGGGCGACCTTCGACCGGGCGCAGGGCACCAGCAATCCCGTGGGCCTGACCAATTTCACCAACGGCACCGCCGGATCGAGCATCGCCGAAATCGGCGCCTCGATCGCCAGAAACACCCCGCCCCCGCTGGGACCCGGCATGACCTTTGGCCTGGGCAAGTTTGTCAGCGATGGTTTCAGTTTCGCCGCCCTGATAAGGGCGCTGCAATCCGACGGCTCGTCCAACGTGCTATCCACGCCCACGTTGGTGACGATGGATAATTCCGATGCGGAGATCGTGGTAGGCCAGAACGTGCCGTTTATTACCGGTGCGTTTGCCGCGCCGGTGGCGGGCGCAGGGGCGACGCCGGTCAACCCCTTCCAGACCATCCAGCGCCAGAACGTCGGCCTTACGCTCAAGGTCAAGCCGCAGATCAACGAAGGCAATGCCATCAAGATGGACATCGAACAGAAGGTCGACAGCCTCAGCACCAGCGCGGTGCGCGGCGCGGCGGACTTGATCACCAACACCCGCTCCATCAAGACCAGCGTGATGGTGGATGACGGCAAGGTGGTGGTGCTGGGCGGGCTGATCACCGACGATCTCAAGGAAAATGTGCAGAAGGTGCCGTTTCTCGGCGACCTCCCGCTGGTCGGCAGTCTGTTCCGCTACAAGAGAAACACCAAGGACAAGACCAACCTGATGGTGTTCCTGCACCCGGTGATCATGCGTGACGGCGAGCTGACCGAACGCATGACCGGCGGCAAATACAATTTCATTCGCGCCACGCAGATCGACGCCAAGCTCAAGGATCGGGGGTTGTTGCGCGACGAGCAGTTGCCCATGCTGCCGCCGATGGATGAACTGATGAAACTGCCGCCGCCCTTTGAAGCGGGTGGCGGCCAGAAGACCACGCCTGATGGACGCGCTAACTGACACTGTCGTTTCATCGTCCGCTCCGCCCGCAGCCGGCGGGCGGCCGCCGTTCACCTTCGCCAAGCGCCACGGCGTGCTGGTGGCGGACTGGCAGGACGGGCAGGCCGTCGTGCTGTGCCGGCCGGACGCCACGGCGTCGGGTCTGACCGAGTTGCGGCGGTTCCTGCTCGCGCCGCTCAAGCTGCGGCAGGTCAGCGCCGCGGAATTCGATGCGGTGCTCGCCCAGAGTTACGAACATGGTTCGGCGGAGGCGATGGAAATGATGGGCGAGCTGGGCGATGACGCCGATCTGTTCAGCGTCGCCCAGCAGCTCGCCGAGCCGGAAGATCTGATGGAAGCCGAGGACGATGCGCCGATCATCCGCCTCATCAATGCCCTGCTTACCGAGGCGGTCAAGGAAAATGCCTCCGACATCCACATCGAACCCTTCGAGAATCGCCTGGTGGTGCGTTTTCGTGTCGACGGCGTGATGCGCGAGGTGCTCGAACCCAAACGCGGCCTCGCCCCGCTGGTCGCGGCGCGCATCAAGGTGATGGCCAAGCTCGACATCGCCGAGAAGCGTTTGCCGCAGGACGGCCGCATCTCGCTGCGCGTGGCGGGCCGCCCGGTCGATGTGCGCGTCTCCACTCTGCCCTCCGGCCATGGCGAGCGAGTGGTGATGCGCCTGCTCGACAAGCAGGCCGGGCGGCTCAACCTCGAACAGCTCGGCATGCCCTCCGACATGCTGGCGGTGATGCACCGCATCATCGAAAGGCCGCACGGCATCATCCTCGTCACCGGCCCCACCGGCTCGGGCAAGACCACCACGCTCTACGCCGCCCTGACGCGCCTCAACGACAAGAAACGCAACATCATGACGGTGGAAGATCCCATCGAATATTTCCTTGACGGCGTGGGGCAGACCCAGGTCAACACCAAGGTCGACATGACCTTCGCCCGCGGCCTGCGTGCCATTCTGCGCCAGGACCCGGACATCGTCATGGTCGGCGAAATCCGCGATCTGGAAACCGCCGAGATCGCCGTGCAGGCGAGTCTCACCGGCCACCTGGTGTTGTCCACGCTGCACACCAACACCGCCGTGGGCGCGGTGACGCGCTTGCGCGACATGGGCGTGGAACCTTTCCTGCTTTCCTCCAGTCTCATTGGTGTGCTCGCGCAACGTCTGGTGCGTCTGCTCTGTCCGCACTGCAAAAAGCCGGTCGGCGCCACCGCCGCCGATTGCAGGATGTTCGGCCTGCCGCCGGAAAATCCGCCCGTCATCTACCAGTCCACCGGCTGCGAACAGTGCAATTTCCTCGGTTATCGCGGCCGCACCGGCATCTATGAAGTCATCGAAGTGGACAACCGCCTGCGCACCTTGATCCACGAGGGCGCGGGCGAGCAGGACATGGAAGCCTACGCCCGCACCCACACCCCCAGTATCCGCCACGACGGCCTGCGCCGCGTGCTCGCCGGAGACACCACGCTGGAAGAGGTGCTGCGCGTGACGCGTGAGGATTGAACCTGAAGACCACCGGTTAAGACATGGCCGCATTTGAATTCACCGCGCTGGATGCCGCGGGCCGCGAACGCAAGGGCGTGCTGGAGGGCGATACGCCGCGCCAGATACGCCAGCAGTTGCGCGAGCAGGGCCTGGCGCCGCTGGCGGTGGCCGAGGTGCGGGCGCGCGAGAAGCGCCGCGCGGCGTCGCGGCTGTCGTTCGGGCGCCGCGTCAGCGCCACCGATCTGGCCTTGATCACACGCCAGTTCGCCACGCTGGCGCGTTCCGGGCTGCCCATCGAAGAGGCCTTGCAGGCGGTATCGCGGCAGACCGAGAAACCCCGTCTCGCCAGCATGCTGATGGGGGTGCGCGGGCGGGTGATGGAAGGCCATGCCCTGGCGACGGCGATGCGCGACTTCCCGCATGTCTTCTCCGATCTGTACCGCGCCACAGTGGCGGCGGGCGAGCAGTCGGGCTATCTCGATGTGGTGCTGGAGCGGCTTGCCGATTACACCGAAGCACGGCAGGCGCTACGGCAGAAGATCATGCTGGCGCTGCTTTATCCGGTGCTGGTGACGCTGGTGGCACTGCTGGTGGTGACGGCGCTGCTGGCCTATGTCGTGCCCCAGGTGGTGCAGGTATTCCAGAACATCGGCCAGCAGTTGCCGATCCTGACGCGCATGCTGATCGCCCTGAGCAGCTTCATACGCGATTATGGCATGATGATGGCGATCGTCCTCGCGGTGCTGGGCTGGGCGATGCGCACGATGCTGCGCCGCGACGGTCCGCGGCGGCGTTTCCATCAGCTCTTGCTGAAGGTGCCGCTGGTGGCGCGCCTCGTGCGCAGCATGAACACGGCGCGCTTCATGCGCACCTTCAGTATCCTCTCCGCGAGCGGCGTACCGGTGATCGAGGCGATGCGCATCTCGGCCGGCGTGATGTCGAATGTGCCGATGCGCGAAGCGGTGGAAGAAGCCGCCAGGCGGGTGCGCGAGGGCGCGAGCCTGAACAAGTCGCTGGAGCGCAGCGGCTATTTTCCACCGATTGCCATTCACCTCGTCGCCAGCGGCGAGGCCAGCGGCAATCTTGAAAACATGCTGGAACGCGCCGCGGTAAGCCAGGAACGCGAGATCGAAACCCTGCTGGCCGCCATTCTCGGACTTTTCGAGCCGTTGCTGATCGTGGTCATGGGCGGCATGGTGCTGCTGATCGTGCTTGCCATCCTGCTGCCGATTTTTGACTTGAATCAGTTGGTGAAATAGCGAATGGCAAGGCTGGAAGTGATATATTGGATCATCCACAAACCACCCTTTTTAGACAAATTTTCCTCTACGCAAAGTGAACCTATGAAACCCGCAACCCGCAACCCGCAACTCCTTACCCGTCACTCGAAACTGAATTACGGCTTCACCCTCATCGAAGTGATGATCGTCGTGATCATCCTTGGCATCCTCGCCGCCTTCGTCGTGCCACGCATCATGGACCGCCCCGACGAGGCGCGCATCGTCAAGGCCAAACAGGACATCCGCACCCTGATGAGCGCGCTGAATCTCTACCGCCTGGATAACCTCAACTACCCGACAACCGATCAAGGTCTCGACGCCCTGGTGAAAAAGCCCGCCGACGCCAAGAACTGGAAACAGGGCGGCTATATCGACCGCCTGCCCAATGATCCCTGGGGCAAGCCCTACCAATATTTGCGCCCAGGCACACGCGGTGAGGTCGATATCTTTACCTTGGGCGCCGATGGGCAGCCGGGTGGAGAAGGCAAGGATGCGGATATCGGCAATTGGAATCTTGATTGAGCTGGGAGGGAACCCTTTTTCAGTCCGGTGGATGAGCGGATTGATTCGCTGCGAGCAGCAGCCCGAGGCCGTGAAGCCACGCTGCCACCCTCAAGGCGCCAGGATATGGATAACCCATTATTAACGCCAAAGGCTTTATTTGATAATATCGTTCGACTTATTTTCACTGACGATAATAAGGCGACGGCATGAAGCGCGGTTTGGCAGGAACCTACGACACCAGCCTTGGGAGCGGAGAGGCGGTACGGGCCTTCGTGCCCACGCCCCTGCCGCCCGAGCCACCCCCGAGTGTCATCGGCGCCCTCGCCCGCCGGCATGACCAGGCCCTGCTTGCCTGCGGGCGGCTGGATGCGGTGACAACCCTCCTGCCCGAGCCGGATCTGTTCCTCTACGCCTATGTGCGGCGCGAAGCCTTGCTTTCCAGCCAGATCGAAGGCACCCAGTCGTCCCTTTCGGATCTCCTGCTGTTCGAACTGGAGGAGGCTGCCGGCGCGCCCTTCGATGATGTGGTCGAGGTCTCCAACTACATCGCTGCCTTGGGATACGGACTGCAACGACTGCGGGAAGGGTTTCCGCTTTCCAATCGGCTCCTGCGCGAGATGCACGCCCGGCTACTCTCCCGTGGCCGTGGATCGGACAAACAACCCGGCGAGTTTCGCCGCAGCCAGAACTGGGTCGGCGGCACCCGTCCCGGCAATGCCACCTTCGTGCCTCCGCCGCCGCAGCGGGTCGAGGCGTGCATGGCAGACCTCGAACGCTTCCTGCACGACGAGAACTTCCCGTTCTCCGCCCTCACCAAGGCGGCGCTGGCCCACCTTCAGTTCGAGACCATCCACCCCTTTCTCGACGGCAACGGCCGCATCGGCCGGCTGCTCATCGCACTGGTACTGCATCACGAAGGCGTGTTGCGCCAGCCGCTTCTCTACCTGAGTCTCTACTTCAAGCAGCATCGCGCCGAGTACTACCGCCTACTCGACACCACGCGCCAGGAAGGGGACTGGGAAGCCTGGCTCGATTTCTTTTTCGAAGGCGTCCACACTACCGCCACCGGCGCCGTGGAAACAGCCCACCGGCTGCTCGACCTGTTTCACCGCGACGCCGAGCGCATCCGCGGCCTGGGCCGGGCCGCCGCCAATGCCCTGCGTGTCTTCGACGCCCTGCGTGCCCGCCCCTTGGCTACCATTAACGACCTTGCCGAGCGTACCGGCATCGCCTATCCCACCGCCGCCCGCGCCGTCGAGGCGCTGGCGCGGCTCGGCATCGTGCGCGAGATCACCGGCCGCAGCCGTGACCGCGTTTTCGCCTACGACGGATATATCGCGATCCTGAATGAGGGGGCGGAGCCGCTGTGAACTGCTGTGAGCGCGTATGAAGATTCGGAACACCGGCTTCACCCTCATAGAAGTGCTGGTGGTGATGTTGATCATCGGCATCATCGTGAGCTTCGCCACGCTGTCGGTGGGGCGCGGGGCGGACAAGGTTGTCGAAGAGGAAGCGCGGCGTCTGGCGGGGCTGGTGGAGCTGGCGGGGCAGGAGGCGGTGTTGCAGTCGCGGGAGCTGGCGTTGCGCCTGGCGCCGGGTGGTTACGAGTTTCAGGTGTTCGACAGGGATCAGTGGCGGCGCGTCACCGCTGACGATACTCTGCGTCCGCGCACGCTGCCCGACGGCGTGCGGCTGGAGATCAACATCGAAGGCGAGGCGGTCGATCTGGACAAAAAGTCCGCCATGAGCAAAGGCGAAGGGGACGCTTCGAAGACCGAGCCGCGCGTCTATCTGCTCTCCAGCGGCGAGATCACACCCTTCCAGCTCGTGGTGTTTCGCGCGGGCAAAAGCGGGGAAGGCTATCGGGTCAAGGGTGATGTGGCGGGCAAGGTCGTCGTTGAGGAAGTGAAACGGTGAGAAGCTGTGCAAACTCGCGTGGCTTCACACTGATCGAAGTGCTGGTGGCGCTGGCGGTGCTGGCGATCAGCCTCGCGGCGGTGATCAACAGCGTCAGCGCCAACACCGGCAATGCTGCCCATCTGCGCGATCGCACCCTGGCGCATTGGGTGGCGATGAACAAGGTGGCGGAGGTGCAGGCAAGCGCGGTGTTTCCCGACACCGGTGTCACCAAGGGCGAGGCGTTGATGGGCGAGCGCGCATGGTTCTGGACCATGACCGTGGCCGCCACCGCCGATCCCAACGTGCGCCGCCTCGACGTGGCGGTGCGCGCCAGGGAAGGCGACAAGCAGCCCTTGGCAAGTCTGCTGGCTTATGCTGGGCGCACACCGTGAAAAGGCACGATCACGGATTCACCCTCATTGAGCTGGTCGTGGCGCTGGCGATTTTCGCGGTGCTCTCGGCGCTGGTCTATGGCGGTCTGCGCACGGTGCTCGATGCCCGCAACCACACAGATCGGCAGGCCACCCGCCTCGCCCAGTTGCAGACCATGTTCACCTTGATGGAAAGGGATGTCGAGCAGGCCGTGGCGCGGCGTGCCCGTGACGAGCTTGGCGGCGCCCTGCCGGCGATGCGGGCGACGGCAAGCCGCGACGGCGGCACGCTCGAATTCAGCCGCGAGGGCTGGCGCAATCCGGCTGGCCGGCCACGCGGCAACATCCAGCGCGTCGCCTACCTGGTGCGTGACGGCAAGCTGTTACGGCAAAGCTGGACGATGCTCGATCGCGCGCCGGGCGTGCGCCCCCAGGAGGCCGTGTTGCTGGAAGGCATCAAGGGTGTCGAGATGCGCTTTCTCGATCCGCAGATGAAGTGGCAATTGCAATGGCCGCCGGCGACCACCGATGGCGGCTCGCAGGCCATGCTGCCCCGCGCTGTCGAAGTCAGCATCGACGTTGAAGGCTGGGGGCGTCTGCCGCGCATCTTCCGCGTCGCGGGCACACCCGCCGCGCCCACGGCACAGTCCAGTGTCAGTCAATCCGGGGCAACGCAATCTGGTACAACGCAATCTGGTACAACGCAATCTGGCGCGGGGCAATCCACCACGTCACAAACAGGCGCGGCACGGTGATATGGCCAGCAAATCATCACAATCCGGCGTCGCACTCATCACCGCCTTGCTGGTGACCGCCATCGTGGTGGTGATCGCGGTGAGCATGGCCTCGCGCCAGCAGCTCGACATCCGCCGCAGCGCCAATGTGCTGGAGAGCGACCAGGCTTACCTGCTTGCGCTGGGCGTGGAGTCATGGGCGCTGGGCGTGCTGGCGCAGGATCAGCGCGACAACAGGTCGGATAACCTGAGTGAAGCATGGGCGACGATGCTGCCGCCGATCGATGTCGAAGGCGGCAAAGTCGCAGGACGGATCGAGGACATGCAGGCGCGCTTCAATCTCAACAACCTGGTGCAGGGCGGCCAGTTGAGTACACCCGATATCCAGCGCTTCCAGCGCCTGCTGCGGGCCTTGCAGATCGATCCGGTGCTGGTGCAGGCCGTGGTGGACTGGATCGACCCCGACAGCGAGCGTATATCGCTGGACGGTGCCGAGGACGTCGACTACCTGCTGCGCAACCCGCCTTACCGCGCCGCCAACGCCCCGCTGACCAGCGTCAGCGAGCTGCGTCTGATAAAGGGCTTCACCGCCGATATCGTGACGCGCCTCGCGCCCTTCGTCACGGCCCTGCCGACACGCACCGACATCAATATCAACACCGCCAGACCAGAAGTGTTGATGACCCTGGCGGATAATCTATCCAAAAGCGACGCCGAAGGCATGGCGCAGGATCGCGGCCTGAAGGGTTATCCCAATATTCAGCAATTCATCAACAGCCCGATGGTGAAAAGCCGCAATATCCCGGCGGCGGGGTTGTCTGTGGCGAGCGGTTATTTCCTGCTCGACGCCGCCGCCCAATACGGCCGCGGACAAACCCAGCTCTACAGCCTGATCGCACGCACGACCGACGGCAAGGCCAGCGTGGTGTTGCGGGGGCAGGGGGCTTATTAGGGAAGCGCTGAATAATTCCATCCTGGAATTCTCAGCGCAAGAAAAGCAAAAATGTGATTTTTGCTTTTCTTCATTTTCGATGGCTAGTCGCCATCGAAAATGGCGGCACTTCCATGTGCCGCGCGGAAGTGCTAATGAATCAGCGCTTCCTTAGCGGTTAACCAACGTCAAAACCCGAACATATGATCCAGGCTGAACGCCTCCTCACCCTTGAGCAGGCCGTGATAGCCGAACAGGCGGCAGGTGGTGTCGCGGATCATCACATAGGCCCCGGCGCCGGCGCGGCGGCGCGTCTCCTCGTCGAACATTTCGTGGTAGCGCCACAGCAGCGAGCCGTTGCAGGGGATTTCGACGTGTTGCGTGGCGATCTCCGCGCCCAGCCGGTTGTGCAGGATCAGGTGGGTGGATGAGCGCGAATGCCAGGGCAGCGAGGCCGGGTAAACCAGGTGGCAGAGGGTGTCGAGATGGGCAGGCCCTAGCCGCAGGAACAGCCGGGTGCTCAAGCCCGGCGGGGCGCCGGCGTAGGATTGCGGCTCGTTCTTGTAGGTGATCGGAATGTTGTAGATATGCGCGCCGAAGCTGGTTTCGGCGCAGTGGCCGTTGCTCTTCTGCTCGTAACGGAACAGGCCGTGCAGCCAGCCGTCGGAGGTGCCGCCCTGGCTCAGGTCATAAACCAGCGCGACGTGGCCGTAACCGCTGGCCAGCGTGCCGCCCGCCTTGTCCAGCAAGGTTTCTACATCCACCGCGATGCTCTCCTGACGCGGTATGCGTCCGAAACGGTAGGTGGTGACTTCCTGGCCCGAGGCGTCGAACAGTGTCATGGCCAGCGGCAGTTCGTTTTGCGCACGGGCCATCGGCGTCGGCATGGCGATGGAGCGCCAGCGGTCGAGGGGCAGGATCGGCGCGGGCAGGATGTAGCCTTTGCCGACCAGCGGCATTACCTCCGGCAGTCTGGCGTCGGGCACGAGATCGGTGCGCTCGACGTTGGCGTGGGCAATGCGAGTGGCGATGCCTTTGCGGACGACCTCATAGCGCGGGCGGACGAAGTGTTTGCCGGCATCGACTTCGAGCTGTTCCGGCCAATGCACGCCCGGCAGCAGCGTCGCCACGTCCAGGGCATAAGTGCCGTAGGGCGGAATCCCGACATCGAGCCATTGCACATCGTCCGACCCCATCCTGTTGAGCCCCACGCCGCCACGCGGGATGGGCGCGGGGTTGCTGTTCTGGATCCACAGGATCACCTTCTCGTCCTGGCGCGGGGCGGGCAGGCCGGCATAGAAGTCGGCGGGCCAGGCATTGGCGTCGTGAGTGCAGGACACCATCGCGCCGCTATCGTCGTAGACATCGACGGCGTATTTCACCACATCATGCCCGGCGATGCGTTGCACGTGCATGAACAGCGAGCCGGTGAATTCGGCCAGACCGAAACGGCTGCGCACTTCCTTGCTGTCGAGACAATAGCTCGCGCCCGAGGCTGGCAGCTTCTCCTCCCATTGCACCAGCACCTCGCCGCGCTGGTCGAACAGGCACAGCCACAACGCGGTGTCCTTCGCACCATAGCCGCTCCAGTAATTGCACGAGGCGACCGTGGTGTGAACACCACCCGCGTCGCGGAAAAAGGCGAAGTTGGTGGCGAAATTGAGGGTGTCGAGATAGTTGCGCGGATTGGTCAGCATCGCGTCCGGCAGACGGATGGCATCGAGGGTGACGATCTCGATGCCCGCCGGAACGAGGTGGCGGATGTGCGCGACCAGGCGTTCGGCGTCGAAGGCGGCGACAAACAGCGTAGCCGCGCGGCACGCGCCGAGTTCGGTGACAAGCCGCACCGGACAACCCGACACGCTATGCCCCAGCGATTCGACACGCTGCACGAACACATTCTCGATGTGCCACGACGAAAGATCATACAGCTCGGCAATGGCGGCATGGCAGTCGCGCGGATCATAGACGGCCACAGATCCCTTCGCCGCAACCTGCGCAATGAGCGTCTTGGCCTTCTCGGCGGCGAGGGGATGAACTAGCGCCTTGTAAAAACTGTTGCCGCCCTTGATGTTGCTGAAGGTGTCGATCTTTAGTGGCATGGTTAGTCCTTGGAGTCAATTTCTGGCGTGATCGTTGGATCACGCGATACTATCACCAAAAGTAAGGGAATAGTAGAGTAGGTTAAACCCAACACCGCAATAACTGTAGGGCGGGTAAGCGTTTTCGCGCAACCCGCCAAGCGTGCGAAGCACACAAGTTGTTTTTTGAGTGCCTGCCGCACGGCTGGTGGGTTACGACGCTGAACAGAGCGCCTAACCCGCCCTACATCGGTTTGCTAATCGTTTGACCCCTGATTCCATCATCCCTTGCTGCTTTGGTCGTACTTTACCCAACTGGCGATGATCTCCACCAGCCCCCGCAACGCCCCCTTATTCTGCGCAACGATTTGCCTGCCCTTCTCGCCGATCGATTGCCGCAAGTCTGCATCATGCAGGTCATCAATGACAACCTCCGCAAGTTCCCGCGCATTATTCACTTGCCGCGCCGCGCCGGCGTCGATGAGCATCTGGCCGACCTGCGCGAAGTTGAAGGTGTGCGGGCCGGTGATGACGGGCAGCCCCAGCGCGGCGGGTTCCAGCATGTTGTGCCCGCCGGTGGGTACCAGGCTGCCGCCGACGAAGGCCGTATCGGCGGCGGCGTAGAACAGCATCAATTCACCCATGCTGTCGCCAATGAATACCGCGGTGGTGTGATCGCAAGGCCGCCGGTCGCTGCGCAGCACAACGCCGTAGCCCTGTTTGCGGGCGAGTTGCGCCACCCTGGCGAAGCGTTCGGGGTGGCGCGGCGCCAGCACCAGCAGGGCGCCAGGCAAACGCTGGCGCACCAAGGTATGCGCCTCCAGGATCACCTCATCCTCTCCTTCGTGAGTGCTGGCGGCGATCCACACCGGCCGCGTTGCGCCTAGATCATGGCGCAGCGCGGCGGCGTGCTCGTGCAGTCCGACGGGGATGGCGATGTCAAACTTGATATTGCCAGTGACACGCACCCGCGCCGCATCCGCCCCCAGTGAAATCAGGCGCTGCGCATCGGCCTCGCTCTGCGCGGCGATGGCGGCGAGGCAACCCAGCGTCTGCCGCGTCAGCCCCGCGATGCGCCGGTAGCCCGCCGCCGAACGCTCGGAAAGGCGGGCATTGGCCAGGATGACGGGAATGCCGCGCCGCCCGCAGCCATGGAAGAGATTCGGCCACAGCTCGGTCTCCATGATCACCGCCACTTGTGGCCGGATGCGATCGAGAAAGCGCGACACCGCGCCGGGCAGGTCATACGGCGCGTAAACATGGAACACCGCATCGCCCAGCGCCGCCTTTACCCGCGCCGAGCCGGTGGGCGTGGTGGTCGTCACCACCACCGGCGCCGCAGGATAGCGCGCCATCAGTGCCTTGATCAGCGGCAGCGCCGCCTGAAACTCGCCGACCGACACCGCATGCACCCAGATCGCCCCACCTCGCGCCGGGGCCGGAAAAAAACCGAACCGCTCCGGCCATCGCCGCCAGTAGTCCGGCGCACGCAAACCGCGCCACGCCAAGCGCAGCAGCGCCAGGGGGGTGAGGAGGTAGAGAATGAGGGAGTATAAGTGTCTCAAAGGAGGTTTATTCGTAATGCGGGCACATACGGATCACTTTAACGACATGCTCCGCCTCCAACACCTGATAAACCAGGCGATGCTGGATGTTGATGCGCCGTGAATAAGCGCCAGCCAGATCGCCCGCTAACTTTTCATAAGCGGGGGGATTTTGAAAGGGATTCTCGCCAAGGATCGCAAGCAGCGCCTCCGCCTTGGACCGCAAGCCCGCAGCGGCAAGCCTTTTGGCGTCTTTCTGGGCCTGTTTGGTATAAACGAGCTGCCATTTCACCAATCAAGTTCCTTGGCGCATTCTTCCGCGGGCGTAGCCATTCCTTCCCGGATGGAGTCCCGCATGCCGGGAATCGACACTAGATAAAGCGTCTCCTGGATGGCATTCCAGTCCTCTTCGGCGACCAGAACGGCATTGGAACGTTTGCTGGTAATGAGAATCGGCGCATGAGTCTCCGCCGCCTCGTCTATCAGACGATACAGATTCGCTCTGGCCTCGCTGGCCGTCAACGTCGTCATGAAATATTCCTCGCGGCGGGCCTGTCTCGAGAAATGGTACGCTTTGACGTACGTGATGTCAAAGGCAAACCTTGTCCAAATGACACATGAGCCTGAACGTGCGCGGTTCGGTTAAGGAGGCAAAGCCCTTTTAGCGATGAGGGAGGGCAGGCGAGAGCCTGTTCTCTACTCTACCCATTTACACCAGGCTGACCCCATTTACACGCCCAGTTGAGGCGCCGGGTTTGGGCGTCGCAGGTGGCGCCTTCGGAGAAGAATACGCGCCCCTTGACTTGTACTGGCAAATAAGCTTGCATGGCATGGCGGAATATATTATATTTTTGTATAATTCAATAAGTGAGGTGTACATCATGCACACAACCAATCTCCGCAAGGTCGGCGGCTCGGTCATGCTGGCCGTACCACCCGCCATCCTCGATCTATTGCATCTACAGGCTGGCGCCACGGTTAGCGTGGACGTCGATGGTGGCCGCCTGGTGATCGAACCACAATCGCGCCCACGCTACAGCCTGGGCGATCTGCTGGCTCAATGTGACGAATCGGCGGAGCTGACCACCGAAGATCGTGCCTGGCTCGATGCGAAGCCAGTGGGTAGTGAGCTACTGTAATGGAGCGCGGCGATATTTATCTGGTGTCGCTTGACCCGGCTTCCGGACATGAACAACAAGGCACGCGCCCCGTCCTGGTCGTATCGCCAGCCGCCTTCAATCGTCTGACAAAAGCCCCGGTAGTGTTACCGATCACCAGCGGCGGAAACTTCGCCCGCACGGCGGGCTTTGCGGTGCCGCTCATGGGAGCGGGAACGAGCACAACAGGTGTGGTTCGATGTGACCAACCTCGCGCCCTTGATCTCGGCTCACGTCATGCCCATAAGCTGGAAAGCGTGCCGACGTCTATCATGGATGAGGTACTGGCAAAACTGGCCACGATCTTTGAGTAATTGCAGGCCGACGGGGCAATCGGCCATGTTCTCGGCATTTAGATGCAAGCCAATCAACGACTCCGTGCACAATGCAACACAATGGGGTCGCACAATGGGGTCTACCATCGGATTTAGCAGAGTGGCGGTGAGCCCTAGAGCGCGTTAGTATAAACCTTGGCGGGGGTGTGGCTCATGGGGTCGGTGACCGGATATTCTGGTTCGCTCGACACTGAAATGCC
>JADDKJ010000053.1:0-18111 GCA_033717875.1 Gammaproteobacteria bacterium | reverse complement strand
ACCCAAGCCATTGAAGCATTCATCGCGGCCCACAATCAAAATGCCGCCCCCTTTGTTTGGCGCAAGCGCGAGGTCAAGGGAGCGCAACTTCGAAATACTATCGTTAACTTACGCAATTAAACACTAGTTGCCCCAGGGCAGTCATTGTATATCTGCGGGAGCGGAAAGTGACTGTAGGCGTTATGCCTTGCGTAGAGCAGCGGTGCAATGATTCAGGGTGTCACGGATCATGAAATTGACCAAGGTGATCGAAACGCCGAGCTTATCGGCAATCTCCCGCTGCGTTAGTCCATCCAAGCGGTGGAGTTTGAATGCGCACTGTGTCCGCTCAGGCAGTTCTGTGAGCGCGTCGGAGACAATACGCAAATCCTGCCGGTTGACCGTAATTGACTCGGGTGTACCGGAGCGATCCGGCACATCCATCCCCAGTTCCTCGCCGGCGAAGAGGCGCGCTTCGAGCGCCGCACGACGATGTGCGTCGATCGCCAGGTTCCGCACCATTTGAAAAAGATAGGCTACAGGCTGCCTAACCTCGAAGGCACCGGCGGCCTCGATCATTTTCAAGAATGTATCCTGAACCACGTCTTGCGCGCGCTCCGCATTGACCAGAATCTTGAACGCAGCACGCTCCAACTGCGGGCGATGCTCGACAAATGCCTTGCATAAATTGACAGTCTGTTCGTTGACCGGTTCCACCCTCTGGATGAGGGCTAGGTTCGGCTCGTGGCGGAAGAGATCGGCCGCGTCGCACGTAGCCGTGGCCGAGACCTCCTTAAGTCGTTTAGTCTCTTGCGCGAGGGTGGAGCCCGCGATGTGGGTTATTAGGGCAGCCAGCAGCTTCTTGTTCATACAGTCTCCAGATACAGTTGCAAAGGGTTTCTGGCTGGCTTGAAAGCTGGCTGGCGGGTCGGGTTGTTTATTTGGTGAGGATGAGTCTCTCGTTACGGGTAATGCGCAGGCGGTATTCCTCTCCCTTGTGCACAATGACCACCTCGTTGCCGCCACGGAACAGTTCGCGGCTGTCCAGGCGCACGGGCGACGGCGATGCGGCGGCAATCACCCGGTCGGGCTTGGGGCCGGCGTTCATGCCATTCTCCCTGCTGGAATGCGTCATCGGGTTTCATCCTGTGCGATGGTTTCGGGCCGACGCCGCGCGTAACCCCAGGCAAAGCCGGCGCTCACGGCGGCGAGGAGAATACCTTGCAGCCACAAGGCTTGCTGGTTGGCGTACATGCCCAAGGCGGGCACCTGGAAGAAATTCACCGGATCCAGCGGCAACCAGCCCGCTTCCTGGAGCGCGGCGACGCCGTGGCCGGCGAACATGACGCCCAGCAGGGCGAGCAACACCGAGCTCGCAGCGAAGAAGGGGCCGATGGGCAGGCGCAGGCCAAAGCGGAAAATCAGCCAGGCGAGGATGGCAAGGGTGCCGCCGCCCAGCCCGAAGCCGATCAGCACCGAGCCGCGCGCGCCTTCGGCCTGTTGCCACAGGGCCTGGTAGAACAGCACGGTCTCGAAGGCTTCGCGGTACACGGCCAGGAAAGACACGCCGGTCAGTGCCCACAGGGTGCCGCGCGTCAAGGCATGGGTGAGGTGCCGGCCGACGAAGGCCTTCCAGCGCTCGGCGTGGGACTTGTCGTGCAGCCAGAAGCCGACATAGAGCAGGATGGCGCTGGCGGCGAGTGCCGTAATTCCTTCCGTGACCTCGCGCCCGGCGCCGCTGACGGCGATGACGTAGCTGGCCACGAACCAGGTGAGCGCGCCCAACCCCAGGGCACTCATCCAGCCGATATGGATGTAGGGTAGCGCCTCTCGGCGCTCGGCCTTGACCAGGAAAGCGACGATGGCCGCCACCACCAGCAGTGCTTCCAGGCCTTCGCGCACGATGATGAAAAACGCGCTGACCAGTGCTGTGGTGGGGGATAGCCGGCTGCCGTCGAGCTTGTCGGCGGCGCTGGCGAGAAGCGTATGCACCAAGGCGGCCTGTCTTTCTGCCGCGGTGATCGGTGCGCCGGCGCGCAGCAGGTTGCGGTAGGCGGTCATCTGCGTTTCGATGTCCTGTCGCAGTGCGCGGTCGGAGGCGTCGAGACTGGCCTCCACCAGCTCGAAGCCTTCCAGGTAGCCGGTGACGGCGAGTCGCTGAGCCAAGGAGATGTCACCTGCCCGGTAGGCGGCGAGGCTTTCGTCCAAGTGCCGACCCGTGAAAGCGAGAGGCGACTCTGCCGCAATTTGGGCCTTGCCGGGGTTTTGCCTGAGCCAGGCGAAAACCAGGGATGCGTCTTCGCCATGACTGGTTCTGACTTCGTTCTCGGTGAAGGTGGCAAGGTCGCGCAAGTTTACGAAGGGAAGGGTCTTGCCGCCGGCGGCAAAAATCGCTGCGCCTTTTTGTGCCACGTCGGTGGGGGTGGCCAGCGATGCCACATAAAACGCCAGCGCCCAGCGGTCTTCTTCCAGCAACGGACCGATGGACCGATGCCGAGCGACGGATGACCGCCCAGCCAGGTCACCAGCTCGCCTGCTTGGCGGGCATGAAGCAAGCCTTCATCGGCTTGCTTTCGCAACCAGTCGACGATGGGGATGCGGTTGTAGCCATACACCATCAGTGCGTAATGGGTGTAGCGCACCACGCCGGCCAGTTCCAGTTCCATGATGCGGTTAAGGGTTTTGAGTACTGCGTCTTTATCCATGGTTATCTCCTTGAGTTAAAAAATGCGCCCGCCCCTGTGGGCTCAAGCAGCGCGAACTCCAGCACCTCCGGCAGGCGGGCCGGCGGTTGGGGTTGCATGATCAGCCCCCACAGCGCCGCCGCATGTAAAGCAACAGCCCCCAGTACCGCACTGGTGGACAGGCGCGCGCTCTTGCTGCCGTTGTTGTTTAGAAAATTCATGGGTATTTCATAGGGCATGCGTAAGCCTAAATAAAATGCGTACTTCAAAACTGCTTGAATCAGCCTTGGACTTCCTTAGTCTTTGTTGCGGTTACCAATGAGAATGATTATCAATCGTATATTCATTTAGTGGAGAATGCAAGCCTTAGTCGCCGAGCGTCAGCGAGGACCCGCTTCCTGCCAGTTGCGTTTTCAAGTATTGCTTAACAGATTCCATGCCCGCCTCAGCCAATCGAAGGTCCCAGTTGCCTTGCAAGTTCCCATGAAACGCTATTGCCGCGTATCACGGCGCTGATGGTCTGTCCCAGTCGCTGTTCGATCACCGGCTTCCACGGCACCAAGCTGAACCCCATGCCATCGTCGAGCATCGCGAAGCGTCCGCTCGCGAGTTGCACGCTGCGACGATATATTCCGGTTACGCGCTCTTCATCGCCTACAAAGCGGTGCGCCAACCCGGTCTCGGCGGCAATGGTCTTGGCTACGGCATTGACCTCGCGGCTGCACAAGGTCGCTAACAAGTCGCGTGCAAAGATCACGCGCTGGCCGCGCCACTCAGCCAGTCCCTGCTCGACGAGGAAATCGGTGCGCTGGTGTAGAGCCTTGCGTACCTGGCCACCAAAACCTTGGTGGCCAATCTCGGTCGCCCCGCCGAGCAACTGTCGGTCCAACCAGGTCGCGCCGATCACGCGCGTTTGTCGCTCGATGGGCAAGTGCGAACGCAGTTCCACAGCCACGCCGCCCAGCCGCTGCATGTCGTATTGCCGACCTTGCTCGGGCAGGTCCGCTGGCACGCGCCAGACCCCCTCAGCCACCCTCTCGACAATGCCCGCCCGGCGCAGCGCTTCCAGGCGGCGCACATGGGCATCGACTACCTCTTTGGGATCGCGCTCGGGTGTGGTCTGAGCCTTGGCCATCGTCAGGTGATGGTCGGTGCGGTACAGGCCATCGACCGCAAGTGCGGCGATGTTCTTGTCGGCGGTGCGAACCTCGGCCGAACCGCGTGCTTCCACCACGACCCCGACCGGGTAGTGCTCCAGCTCAGCCTTGGCATTCAAGGCGATGTAGTGCGCCTTGCCGTCGGTGCCATCAATGACCAGATAGCCCCGATCGTACAGTTCGTCGGCCATGCCCTTGGCCGCCACACGGCCGACTACGGGGCGGGTGTTCTCGCCCGGCTCGAACACGGCCAGGTCACGCTGCACGCCGCTCATGGCCAGCTGCATCGTGCGCACGATGTCGCCGCGTTCGCCCATGCTCCGCAGAACCTGTTCTGCATCGGCGTCGATGGCCCACACGCCGGGCGACGGTTCATGCGCGAGCCCCATGCGCTGCAAGCGTTGCAGGCGTCCGACCAGCAACACGCGTTGCTGCCTGCGCATCGGGTCATCGTGAGGCTGATTGGTATGGATCAAGCCGTCGCGTTGCAGTGCGCGATCCAGACTGGTCCAGCGCTCCTGATTAACTTCGCGCCGCAGGCTCTGCTGGATCTCCAGCTCGGTGCGTGGCCCCAGCCATTCGGTAGCCAGTTCAGAGGCCCGCTCGCGCATCCCTTGCGCGATGTAGTCACGGGAAATGATCAAGTCCTTGCCGGTGTCGTCTTTGCCGCGCAGCACGATGTGGGTATGCGGGTTGTCGGTGTTCCAGTGGTTCACCGCAACCCAGTCCAGATTCGTCCCCAGATCGGCTTCCATCCGGCTCATCAGGTGGCGGGTGTAGCTGCGCAGGTCGTCGAGCTGCTCGGCATCCTCCGGCGAGACGATGAAGCGGAACTGGTGGCGGTCTTCCCGTCCACGTTCCTCGAAGGCCGACAGGTCGGCGTTGTCCGTCGTCGGCCCAAACGCCTGGCCCGGTTCGCCATCGCGGCCGACACCCTCGCGCTCGATGTAGCGCAGGTGCGTGGTGGTCGAGCGTGATCCGGCTTGCTTGAGATTCACCAGCCGGGTCTTGAAGGTGACGCGCCGTGAGCCCGGCTGCGCAGTGCGGCTAGTAAACTGGGCGGCCACATGCCCACGCCCAAGGCGTGCGCCAGGCCTTGCGCCTGACTTGCGCACCGACTTGCCGCCAGCCTTGCTGACCTCCTTCAAAACCTGCGAGACGAACTTCTGTTGTCGGTTCTTGGGAGCGCTGGGGCGGACGCGGAAACGGTCATCGTCCTGCTTGCTCATGGCATGAACTCCAGCGCAGCACTGCCAAGCCCAGCGGACAAAGCACGCCATTCGATCAGTGCTGGCGCGGACTTCGTGCCGCACGCGGCACATTGCCACCCAAAGCGCGTGCCGCGCCAACCCACGTGCAGACAAGGCTTTACGCGCACCTGGGTGCCGCGTCCTTTTATCTTGCCCTCCGTCTTTTCCGATCGCTGACGCGACCGGCCCCGACGGGCGGGCTGCGATCGTCTGCACAGGTGAAGCACCACAACCGCAGGCTGTGGTGCAAGCGATGTGCAGCGGGACTGCACGAAGAACGGCATGCGGCGCTGCACGTTCATGGCGTGCCCCACGTCCATAAGGGCTGCGCGCTGCCGATCACGGCGGAGACAGCAATGGGACCGAAGTACCTGCTGTCGAACGATGCCGGATTCGTCGCACTGAGCAGGAACAGCTCACCGTCGCGAAGTGGCCGGCACTGCTGCCAGATGGGCAGCGAACGGCCTTGTCCATCCGCTTTCAATGCGTTGGCAAGCGCCACACCGTCGATGCGAATGGTGCGGCCATCGATGCACACCTGCTGTGATTCCATTGCGCCGATTCGCTTGAGCAGTGGGATGCGTTCGGGTAGATAGCCACGCTGCGCAGCAAGCGCGGCGGCGTCTGCCGGAAGCCAGGCAAGCACGATGCCGCCCACACGCAGCGAGTCTGCCGGGCCGATACGGTACCAGCCGCGTGGCACGCTGTCGCTGGGGTTGTAGACGATGCGCGCAACGGGTGTGTGTACTGACGGCCAGGCGAGCGCAGCGATGCCGAGGCAGATGAGTGCGACAACCAGGCGGCGGGTGTTCATTGCAACACCTTGCCAGCGAGGTAAGCCGCGTGCCGCTCGGCGGTGTAAGCCGGCAGCGGCAAACGTGCGGATAGTCGATTGCCCAACGTGCGCCAGTACGCAGGCGACACCGCTGCCGGATCGATACCCATCGCTTCGATGGCGTCGATTTGTGGCAGGACTGACTGCACCTGCCGTTCTCCCTCGGCGCACAGTAGCAGACGCGCGCCCGGCTGAATCCCGGCGATGCGCTGTACCGCTTCAAGCGGCGTGCATGCCTGCAAAACCATGAGCTGCCAGCGTGTCGTGCCGTAGTCGTTGGACTCCCAACGCACGCGGCAGAACATCGCAGCAGGGAGGAACGCCGCGCAGCGCCGCCAGCGGTCCAGGCGCAGTTCGCGCACTGGATGGCCGAAGCGCAGATAGAGGTTGATCCGCTGTGCGACAAACGCCAGTGATACGCGCGTCAGCGGCGTATCATTCGTGATGCTTGATAGCACGGGACGTGGTGTTGGTGGTGCGTTGCTGGTTGCCTGCGGTAGCGCACTCATGGCTGCTTCTCCGGGAATTCGTGTTCCAACAGCGCGCGCAGCATTTCGGCGACCGTGGTGCCCTGGGTGAATGCTGCGACCTTGATGCGGGCGCGCAGCGCCGGCGTCACGTCGATGGTCAGCCGGGCGGTGTAGAGATCGGTCTTGCCGATGTCTGCACCATCGCCTTGGCGCACCCAGGCATCTGCGTGCGGATTGGCAGGCGGACGTGCGCCAATCGCAACACGTTTGCCGTTCTTCATCGCGCCATCCTCAACACTTCATCGATGAGCGCCGTGATCTCGCGTGCGGCATTGCTGTCCGCGTCGAGTTCGCGCGCGAGCTGACCTTTGGCCACGCTGTCGGCGAACACGATGCGCTGCCGAACTTCCGACAGCAGCAATGGCAGCGGTTGATCGGCGAGTGCGCCGCGCGCCTCGCGCCCGATCACCGTGGTGCTGACCCGCCGGTTGATGACGAAGGCCGCGCGCAGCGCTGGCCGGAACACCTGCGCTTCGCGAATCAGCGACACCATCTCGGCGCTGGCCCATACGTCGTAGGGACTGGGCTGAACGGGAATCAGCACCAGGTCCGCCGCGAGCAACGCGGAGCGCGCAAGGGCGGCAATCCTGGGCGGGCCATCGATCACGATATGATCGCAGCGTCTGGCCAGTTCTGGCGCTTCCTGATGCAAGGTTTCGCGTGCGAGGCCGACAGCACCGAACAGCCTGGGGAAGCCGTTCTGGCTGCGGCGCTGCGTCCAGTCGAGTGCCGAGCCCTGGGGATCGGCGTCGAGCAGGATCACCGATCTGCCTTGCATCGCCAGCTCGCCCGCGATGTGCGTGGCGAGGGTTGTCTTGCCGACCCCGCCTTTCTGGTTCAACAGCGCGATGATCATGATGCGCTGTCTCCGGCGACCCGGTTTATCCACAGCGCACGGGGTCTTATTATCGTTAGTTTTATAGATTCAAAGTTAGAACCTAAGTTAAGAGACACCGAAACCCTCGTTGTGCAAGGCTTTGCGATGCGTTCGCACTCCCGATAGCACGACAGCGCTACGCCTGATAGCACGAGGATTCCCACTCCCGTTAGCACGAGTGGATTCACCGTTTTTCCACAGGCACTGCACCGGCACCAAAGCTGCCACCAGGTCGCAGCGGTGCCATGGACGGCACGGCGCGGAAGGTCAACACTTCCGGCCCATGCCTCGGCCGCAAGATGGCGAGCGTGTAGCCCGGCAATGGTTGCCGCGCCACGATGCAGCGCAGGTCGTAGGCGAAGTCGGTGAAGCGCGCCAGACTCCCGGACTTGCGGTGCAGATGAGGAAAGTCGAAGCGCCAGCCGTCGCGCTGCCAACCGCCGTGCTTGCGCACCAGGCGGTACAGCCAGCGCTCGATGCCGCCAGTCAGGCGGAAGTAGTTGGCGTCGATGGTCAATACCAGGCTCTCTTCGAGCACACCGGCGTAGAACCAGTCCGGCAGGATCAGCTCGATGCCCAGCGGCCGGCCCTGGCCGTCCGCGCGCTCCTTCCACTCGTTGATCCACGAGAAGCGGTGCAGACGCCGCGCATTGGGTTGACGAATGGAGGTGGCCACGCTGGTGGATTGCAAGCGGTCCAGGGCGGCTTTGAGGCGTTGGTAGTCGCGCAGCGACGTGCCGCGGCCGATGAAGCGCAGGATTTCGTAGGGCGTAGCCGCCATTAGCCGCGATGAGCGGATGCCCGCATCGCGTGCCTCCACGATCTGGCTGGCGGCCCAGATCAGGATGTCGGCATCCCAGATCGTCGCGATGCCATGCTCGGCCGTGCCTTCGACCCGCACCGTCACGCTGCTGGTGCGAAAGTCGATCGGCGCCGTGCGCTTGCTCTTGGCCAGCGAGAAGAACGGATACGCCATCAGGTCCTGCGCATCGCGCGCCGGCAGTTCGCCCGAGAAAGCATGGAACAGTTCGAGCTGCTCGCGCTGCGGGTCGCGCCCGATGGTCATCAGTGACGGTGTCCATCGCCGATCAGCGCGAGCCGGGACGGCGCGCGGCGTGTTGTTCGGTGTATTGCGGATCGGAGGTCATCTCGAAGCTGCGCGCGTCGGCCCACGCTTCGAGGTCGGCGACGGCGTACATCACGCGCCGACCGAATTTGCGAAAGCGCGGCCCGCCGCCGATGACGCGCTGTTTTTCCAGCGTGCGCGGCGACAGCCGTAGGAACTCGGCGGCTTCGTCGTTGGTCAAGTAGCGCGCAGGCTGCTTGGTCTGAACAGGCTGCTGGTGGCAGTGGGTGCGGCATACGGTCGTAACGGTGCGGGTCTCATGGCAGGGGCCTCCATCGGTCAAGATCGCCGACGAAGCAATCGCCGCCGGATGGAAGCAGTCTCGGGAAAGTCAGGCGTTCTGCGCAGGGACGTTTTGCGCGTTCGTGCTAACGTCCCTGTGCTGCGCTGCCGGGTTGCAGTAGGCGGCGGTATTCGCCTCCCATGAGCGTTTGTCCGCGCCGGATGAGGCGGCGAACTTGGGCGCGCAGATCGCCGTCGTCGTACCAGCGCTCGGTGACGGCGGTGATGCCAAACAACACTTCGGCCACGCCGCGCTGCTAGGCACCTGCCAACGTGCCGTCGAGCGCCTGCAGGGTGCGCATATGGAGCATTGACGTGCGGCTTGGTCTGCCCGTGGCGATGGCGGTGCAGTGCACCTTTGCGATGTCGAGCATTGCCAACTCGGCTTCGATTACGCGCCAGCGCTCGCGAAGCTGGCAACCGGCGCGGACGGCATAGGCGTAAGCCATGCCGTCTTCCAGCGCGGGAGATATCGCCATGCGCAGCATACGGCCGACGAGCTGGGTGGTCAGCATCAGGCGCTTGCCGTCGTGCGTCAGGTGCTTGCGGCCGGGGAAGCGCCAGAGCTGGAACAACAGCGCATCGGCCGTGGGATCGGCATCGGGATAGACTTGGACGACCGAGGATGGATCAGGGAACCAGTCGGGGTGCGCGTCGCGTGCATCGCGCGTGGGGTCTTCCAGCAGGCGCAAGCCCCAGCGATGCGCTTCGTGTTGCGGACGGTGCCGGTGGTGTTGCCAGGCGCGCCGGTATTCTGGATTGCGCCGCAGGTATTCCCAAGCCAGCGCGGGGCCGTCCAGATGCAGGACGTACAGGTATGCAGCGCTTGGATGCCAGTGAACGGCGCTCGAATCTGCCATGGCGAAACCTCCTCTCGGATGGAAGGAAATCAATCGACAAGGTGGCCGACAACGGGCCGGGCATTCGCACTATTTGCGACAGCGTTGCGCCGTTGCTGTACTGAGTAGCGATCAATACAAAAAAGGTCTGGACCCAGACCCAAGAAGACGTAATGCGAACCGTTGCGGCATCGCATGGAGTGGCCCGCCAGCGGCGGGCCAACAGGGATCGATCAATCGTTGATTGATCCGTCGGCCCGAGCCAACCGGGCGTACTCAGGCAGTCGCCGCTGTGGCGTGAAATGCAGATCGCGTGCAACGGCCATGTTCCGTGGCCCGCGAATGCCTTCAAGGACGGAGAGTCGCACGTGGCCGAGTTCCGGCGTGCCCATGCCGAGGTCGATCAGGCCGAAGGCAGTGTCGCCGTCGTCGGGATCGAGTTCGGTCAAGAGCCAAGTCGCATGCGCATCCATGGTGAACAGCTTGACGACCGGCAGCGGGTCGCGTTTCTCGCCGCGCGCGGCGGCAGCGCCGTTGTCCAGCAGTTGGGCGCGGTGATCGTCGGTGATGAGTGGTTTCATGGTCGCTGCGCGCAAGGGGTCACGATCAACGGGGCGTTAGTTTTGCGCAAACGTGCTGATGCGCCAAAGCGTGACTGTGAAAGTACGCTTCCGCGCCAAATCGCCAAAGCGGATTCCACCGAATCCGTGGATGCACGAATCGACGAATGCGTAGGTACGGAACCTATGATTTCAGTAAAAACGGTTTTCAGCATAGACACACCCGTAACAAGTTCCAGCAGGGAGGATTATCAAATGAACACTATAGATTGTAGCCCTATAGTGCGCTATCGGGTGTCATCATCGTTTTGCATGAAACGATTTGATGACATCGAAGAACTCATTTCCTGCGGCGCTCAAGACAGTCAGAAAAGCCCGTGGCCTCAGCCAGGAGGCTTTCTCCGACGTGTCGAGCCGCACGTACATGAGTTCGCTCGAACGTGGCCTGAAAAGCCCGACCTTGAGCAAGGTCGCCGAGCTGTGCGAGGTCATGGACGTCCATCCGCTCACACTGCTGACGCTGGCCTATGGCGGCGACAGCAAGGGTGTGAGCGAAGTCATCGAGCGCGTGCGGCGCGAGCTGGCCGCTATCCAGGCCCAGAAGGGCAAATAGGCGAGTAAAGGGCGCTGCCCAGAGGCAGCGCCCGCGTGACGGCTACGTCACGATGCGCTCCGCCAGCCGCGCTTCACGCGCGTAGGCACTGATCGACTTCGTTGCAATGAAGTGCAGATCCCGCTCGACCGGAAGGCCGAGACGGCCACGCACGGATTGCAGCTCGGCCAGGCTTACATAGCCCAGCTCCGGGAAACCCTGCCCCAGGTCGCATAAGCCGAAAGCATGGTCATGGTCGTCCGGGTCGATCTCGGTGAGCAGCCAGGTCGCGCCCGCGTCAGGGGTGAACAGCTTGACCACGGGTGGTGGGTCGAAGTTGTCGTTTTCGAGGGACTGTCGGCCGTTGGCCAGCAATTGCGCGCGCTGTGTTTCGGTGATGAGGTTCATGATCGCAACTCCTTGAATGGACGCTCCCGATCGGAGCGCTGCGATCCGGGCGCACGCGCAAAGCGCGGCCGTCACACCCCCAACACGGGCGAAGCCGGCGCGGGCCGGGGGTTGACGGGCGTGCGGCGTGCGCCAAGCTGCGCTGCCTCTCCGGTCGGTGATGCGGCCATGTGCTACAGGAGTGGTGTCGTCATGAAGCGCGGGAACGCTGCGGTGAACAGCGGTCGGCATCAGACCAAGTTCGACGGCGCATGGCATGAGGTCTTGCATGCCGATCAGGCGCAGCCTGTTCGGCGAATTGCGAGGGGTGCCAAGCACGGCGCGGCGGGGATGGGCTTCGAGCCGATCCCCTGGAGGGCAAGCGAAGCGCGCAGGCGTCAGCGATGGAAGCCGAAGGGGCGAGACGCCATCGGTGGCTCGATGCGCAGCACGACAGTGCGACCCGGCATCGCCGGGGACGCACGAATGCCTTGAAGGCCGATGCACAAGGATTTGTAGAACCCGGATGGGTTATTGCCCAAACCCACGAACCCGCAGAACCGTTTTCACTGATCCCCGTGAAACTACCGAACCGCAAATCCGTAGAAGCGGCTTTGTGCCCAAGCACCGATACGGATGCACGACTCCGCGGGATTCCGACCATCCGCCAATCAGCGATTCAGTGCATGAAATGAAGTGGCCCGCGATGCGAAGCGCGGGCCGCTGATGGTGAACGCAAAAACGCCCCGCCACAGAGGCGGGGCGCCGAGGGTGAAGATCAGTCGTCCTTGCTGCGCGACCAGATCAGGTTGTGCGCGCCATCCTCGCCTTCGACCAGGCGAGCGTAGATGGTCGCCGGGAACGACGGATCGTCGAGGGTCGCCGACAGGTAGGGCCGCTCCGCTTTGCTGATTTTCTTCCACGCCGCGCCGATCTCGAAGTTGCCAGCGACGATACGGTAGTCCGGGGCGTTCTCGCTCTCCTTGGCGTTCGGAATAAATTTGACCTTGACGTTGAGCGTCAAGGTGCGAACCGTGCCGGTGAAGCTGTCGTTCTGTGCGGTGAAGGTGCCGATGTTTGCCATGATGAATCTCCTTTTGGTGGTGCAAGGTCGCGCCCATCGCGGCCTTGTCGGTGATCCAAAGGGCGAGGTACGGGCGGGTTGCATCGCGCAGCGGCCGCAACGCAGTGGAGGACCGGGAGGAACAAGAAATTTGTTTCGCGAGGAAGGCACGCAGTGCCGGGGAAATTTGTTGGGACGGAAGGTTGCAGCCATGAAGCCCGAGGCGCAGCCGGTGCCTCGCCAGGATTCACGACAAGCCAAGGCCGCCGTTGGGTGCGATTCTCACCGAAAGGCAGCATGGCCCCGGCATCCCCGCACAGTGGCTTCGCCGACACGTACCCATTCATCGTCAAGGTCAGTTCCGAATCACTAAGGATGAACGCCACTCGCGTATTGGCGCAGGGTTGATCGGTGGCGGTGTGGCTGGGCATGGTGGACGGCCTGTTGGTGGGCCGCCATCGTTCGTGGCGACCTGTCCATCAGTGTCGGGGACGGCACTCCATTGCACAACCAGGCGCAGCAAAATTTGTCGCGCTCCGGCGTCCCGCCCTGGTGGTGGGGTGCATTTGGGGGAAGGGGGCTGTCGGCTGTTAAAACGCGCGCGGCACACTTGCCGCGCGCGACGCGCCAAAAAATGCCCCGGCGAGCAACTCGCCGGGGCGTCCCGCTTACTTGCCCGAATCAGTGACCGGAGCAACTTCTTCCTGTGCTTTCGACTCCACCGCCCGTAGCATCACCGGCAGCCAACCCGTGCCCACCGCCAGCCGTTCAGCTTCGCTGGCCAACTCGTTCTTCTTGAGCTTGAGCAGTCGTGCCGCATGCTCCGGCGCGAAGGCCTGCACCGCCTCGATGGCCTTGGCCTTCGATACATGAGCGAAGTAGCCTTCGGCGGTTGGTGTCCACCACGGGTGCATGTCGAGACCCACCGCGTGCGACAGCGCAACAGCGGGCAGCGCATCTTCACGCGGCGTAACCTCATCGACCGTAGCAGCCACGCACACCGCCAGCAGCGACAGCACTTCCTGCTGGGGCAGCGCCAGCAGCTCGGCGAACAGCGCGTCCGGGTCACTGGGTAGCCGTGCCGCCCATGCCCGCCGCACTTCCCGCAGGCCGATCAGGGCGGGCGACTGCGCCACGTCCGGCGCAAACGTATCAAGTCCATCCTGCGGCGAAGCGCTGATGTTGATCGGCGAATCGTCTGAATGGTAGCCATTGATCACCACGCGCAGCGCGAGGCGATGTACCACCGCGACCAGTGCCACCTGCGGATGACGGGCAACTTCCGCTTGCAGCGCCGCCGTGCGGTGTGCGCTCAAGCACCGCGCCAGCTTCTCGGAAATGTTCGGCGTGGTCGGTTGCTGTGCCTCGCCTTCACCATCACCGCCAGCCTGCATGCCTTGCCGTTCCTGCGCCCGCAATGCCTTGGCCTCGACCTCGCGCAACAGGCCGCGATGGGTGATGACCTCGCCCGTATGATCGACGGCCACGATGGCTCCGGCCATCGTCAGCACTTCGGGCGCGAACACCAGCAGCGATTGCTCGATGATGTCGAGTTCCGCGACGATTTTGTCGCTTTCCTCGTAGAGGGTTGATGCTTCCTCTTCGGCGATGTCCTCGGCATCGTCGTCGTTCAGCCTGTCGTCGATGGTCTGTTGCCGCGCTTGCAGCTTGGCGATGCGCTTGGCCTCGGTCTTGTTGGGCACGCGCCGGTTACGGCGAGCATGCTGGAACCCGTGCAGTTCCGCCGACGTGATGCGCGGCACCGCTTCAACCCATGCCCAGCCTTCTGCCCGGACACTGTCCGCAGTGGTGGCGAGCTTGTCTCGCGCAAGGCTGTCCAGCAAAGACGCATCGGTCAGGAACACCCCTCGCGTATCGTCAGAGAACAGGTCGCGCCGCACGCCGCCGCCTGCGGCCTCGTACGCCTCGATGCCGACGAAGCGCGCCAGTGCATCGCGTGTGGCGTCAATTTCGCGCTCAGTCAGGTGCTCACGCAGCGCCCGGGGGCTACGTTGCCATTGCGGTGAGTCATAGAACGCGGCCTCTTGCGCGGTGTGGTCGTCGGTGATCGCCAGCGCCATCAACTGATCGAGGGTGACCGCATCGGCGCGATAGTCCGCCAGCAGGCGCGGCGAGACGTTGGCGAGCTTCAAGCGCCGCTGCACTACCAAGGGCGTGACCCCAAAGTCGGCGGCAATGTCTTCGATAAGCCGACCCTCGGCCACCAAGGCAGCGAAGGCCTCGAACTGCTCAGCGGGATGCATCGCCTCGCGGTGCACGTTCTCGGTCAGACTCACGGTACGCGCCGACGCATCCGGCACCAGCAGGCAAGGCACGTCATGCGTCTTGTCGATCTTGCGCCGCTTCGCTAGCAGCTTCAACGCCGCCAGCCGCCGTTTGCCCGCGACGACTTCGTAATGCTCGCCGTCGCTCGATGCGGTGACGGTGAGATTTTGCAGCAGGCCCACGCGGGCGATGCTCGATGCCAGCTCGGTAATCGATGCGCCGCCACTCTTGCGCACATTGCGGCTGGAGGGCCGCAACTGCGACAGCGGAATCAGCAGCAGTTCGTATGCCGCAATGGTATCGGCGGCGACTGTGTGCATGGCTTGGGTTTCTTGAAGAGTAACGGTGTTCATGGTGATCGCTCCTGTCCCTCGCGGGACGTTGAAATGAAAAAAGAAGAAAAACTCGATAAGTGACTCACGGTGTTGATGTCTGCATGCGCGGCCTCCTGTGGTTTCAAAACCGACCGGATTCCAAGATTCGGAGCCCGGTGTTGGCTTCGGTTTGTTCGGCGCAGTGACCTAGGCTGGTCGCCGTTGCCGCCGTCTTTCCTGAGTTCATCGCCCGCGAACAACCGGGTCAGCGAGGGTCTGGCGGTCAAGGAGGAAAGCGCAGGGTGGTGCGGCCCGCAGCGTAGCGAGGACTGGGCCCTGCGCGCCTTGACGGACAGGCACCGCTGGCTACGGTCGCGGGATTGGTGATGAAGGAGAGGGAAAGACGGATGACCGGCCTACGGCCAGATGATCGACGGACCAACGCCGCGCGGCGAGCGCTGCTGCGTGCCGCAGGCACGCCTTGGTAGAAGTGGACAAAGCGCGCAGCGCGAAAACAGCATCGTGCGCAGGCCGATCAGGCACCGCCTGTTCGGCGGTCTTTCGGGGCGCCAAGCCTGCGCGGCGGGGTGGGCGTCAGCCGACCCCTGGAGGTTGCCTACTTAGAGCTTCGAAGCGGGCACTCAATTCGCATCAAAACCCAGCTTGATACTTCTTGGGATGATCTTCAACGTAAAATTACCAAGCGGCACTTTGCGAGATGCCTACTTGACGTCTGTATCTCACTTCCCTTGCGTCTGCACTGCGACACCAAAAATCGCCATGGCCCGGATAACCTGTTTTAGTTTCCGGCCTAAAGGTGTCAACTCGTATTCGGTCGTGGGCGGCACGGTGGCATAGACTGTGCGCGTCACCAGGGCGTTGTCTTCCAACTGCTTCAAACGGTCAGCCAGCATGCGCGGACTGATGCCGGACACTGAGCGCAGCAACTCGGAGTAACGTTTTTTCCCGCTCAGAAGATCCCGAACGATCAGTGTGGTCCAGCGATAGCCCACCAGACTGGCGGTGAGGCGCACCGGGCAGCTTGCGTCGCAGGCTGTTGCCAAACCGGGGTCACTTGCATTTTTCTCCATAACTACCCTTTAAGTAACTACTTACAAAAGTATATCTCTATCCATATCATGATGGCTCCAACATTTTTTTGAGGGAGTTGCCATGAAGAAACTGAAAGTACTTTTGATCGTCGTCGGCGTCATCCAAATGATCCTCGGACTGGCCTATCTGGTCGCACCCGCGGCAGTGTTGGCCTCGATGGGGCACTCTGCCATTGCCAGGGACATCGCCTATCCGCTGGGTATGTTGTCGGCGCGATTTATTGTCTACGGCGTCTTGCTCATGGTCGCATCCCGCGACCCTGAGCGGCACAAATTGTTGATCACAGGCATGGTGGGAATCCAGTTGATCGACCTGGCGGTGGGCCTGTTCTACACCTTTGGTGGTGCCGTGCCCCTTGGTGTATCGGCGTTTCCCATGTTCAATGCCCTATGGATTGCCGCCTTGCTCTGGCTGTGGCGGCCATCCACCAGCCACTCGGAGTAAGCCGCCGTGGGGACCATCGCCGCACGATTTTTCACCTACGTCCAAAGCGCTGAACTTTACCGTGACTTGCACCAAAGAGCAGTCACTCAGCTCCCGAAGGGCAATGGCTTGACCTGGCTGGACGTGGGCTGCGGCCCAGGTCTCGTGGCCAGATGCGCCCAGCAGCATGGCTATGCGGCGACAGGTGTGGATGTCGACCTAGCCATGGTGCTGCAAGCGCAACGCATAGCACGGCGTATGCGTATGTCACCTCAATTCAAAGTCGTCGGACTGGATGACTTCTTCGCACCCGGCTACGACGTCGTCAGCGCTGCGTCGTTCCTCATCGTCATGAAAGACCGACGCGCGGCGCTGGAAAAGCTCAAATCTCTGGCGCAACCCAGAGGCATCATCATGATCATTGAAACCACAAGTACATTCACACTCTCCAGCACATGGAGCTATCTCCGAAGCGCTGGATTCGGTGACCGAAACTGGGTAATGCTGCTGTGGGCCTTTGTGTGCCGCAACGCGCAGCATGTTGACGAATCAGACATGGTGATTGCCGGCTGGACAATGGACCGGCACGAACTCATCCCGGGCGTTGCCGCGTGGCTGTTGAGACCTCCTAACTCGGTGATTTCCGATTCGGCTTGACCAAGCTTGTCCTTTCACGGGCAGACGCCTGTCTGGCTCGGTGTTGCTATGGGAACAAAGTGGCGCTGCGGGCGCCACCGCGTGCCCGGCACGCCTGGCTGGGGGTAAGCGAAGCGCGTAGCGTGCATTTTCCGCCAAACCATGGACGCAGCAAAAAGGGGGCAAAGCCCCCTCGGGCTACAACAGCCCGCGTTCGGCAAACGATAGGATGGCGCTGCCGGCGACGATCAGGTGATCCAGCACCCGCACGTCCACCAGCGCCAGCGCCGACTTCAGCGTCTGCGTCAGCATCTCGTCGGCGCGCGAGGGTTCCGCAACACCTGACGGGTGATTGTGCACCAGCAGCAGCGCAGCGCTGTTCCTGGCCAGAGCCTCCTTGACCACTTCGCGCGGATACACCGATGTCTGGCTCACCGTGCCGCGAAACATCTCGACGTATTCGATGACGCGGTTCTGTGCATCCAGATGGATGACGGCGAACACCTCGTGCTCCAGCGCCCCCAGCTTGACCCGCAGGAAGTCGCGCACCACCTGCGGCGAGGTCAGGGCTTCGCAGCCACGCATCTGTTCTGCGAGCACACGCTGCGCAGCCTGCAACACCTCGTCGGCATTGGCTGGACGGTAGTCACCCGCGACATCGCGAACGAGAAGGGGTGAATCGAGAGAAAGAGAAAGTTTCGACATGATCGTGCTCCGGTCCGAATCGGGCGGAATTGCCCGGAACCGGCGAAACACGGCGCAGCGCAGCAGTCAGGGGTCAAAGACGGCCGCCAGGACGCAAGCGGCCAGCCGAAGGGCAGGGCGCGCAGCCCTTGACGGCGAGAACGACGTGGTACGTTGAAGGGAACAGCAAGGCCGCCTCCTACACATTCCACTGCCTCTTGGGCAAGCGGAGCGCGCAGGCCCGGTGGGCCGGAGGCGTCAGGGATCGAAAGCCGCATGGCCGCGACTCGGTACGAGGCGCGGGGCTACGCCCGTGAGCCCGACGGCGGGACGCCGGGACGCGCCCTGCGGTTGAGGCCAGCCTTTCCTAGTGTCGTGTCACGCGTCAAATGTCGGATATAACCGTTTGAGTTTGACTCGCGCATTCTCTGTCGTGAATTGCCAGTTTACTTTGGCGTGAATCTGGTCGCGGCGCGCTTGCCAAGCGGCAACCT
>JADDKJ010000052.1:0-20196 GCA_033717875.1 Gammaproteobacteria bacterium | reverse complement strand
TCGCGTCATCCAGCGCCGGGCATACGGGATCAGAGATGAGGAATATCTGAGACTCAAAATTCTCACTTGCATGCTCCCGGCTATATGAATTTCGTGCAAAATGACCCACACGATTTCCTGAAGACCCAGTATTTATAACTTGGCGGCACCACATAGAGAATAGTGCGCCAACAGGGAGGAGTTTTCAATACTCTAACGATAGAAGCCGATTTAATATTTAACATAATATACATTATGCGAAGTAATGTCGCTTTTAAAAAAAGCTGCCAATAGGCGCCGGATGGGATCTTATCCGGAGATCGGATCCATCAACGCGGCACCGACGAACCGCTGCCGGCGCCGATACTATCGGCCCATGCCTGCACGTCCTGATGGTCGATGACCCTCCCGGCATCCACGTCGGCCAGGGCTTCGCGCGTCAGGCGGCTGCGTTCTTCCTCCTGCTCGATCCAGGCCGACAGCGCCTGCTTCATGATCCAGATTGACCCTATCGCGCCTCCACCTTCACACCATCCCGCACCTGGTCGTCGGGATGGACGATCACCTGCTCGCCTTCGCCAAGGCCGTCGAGGATCTGTGCGCGTAGCCCGTTGCGTTGGCCGATCTGCACGGCGCGCTTGATGGCCTTGCCCTGCCGCATTGTGAATACCGCCCAGCCCGCGCCATCGCGAAACAGGGCGCTGGCGGGGATTTGTAGGACATCCTTGCCCTCCCACAGGATGAAATTTGCTTCCACGCGGTAACCGTCGCCCAGATGTTCCCATTGCGCGGGGGGCGAAACAAGATCGGCGATCACCCACACCCGTTGTTCCTCCACCCCCAGGGCCGAAACCTTGGTGAAGCCTGTCGGTTCGACGATTCGTACGACGCCTTCCAGCGGCGCCGAGCCGCCCCAGCGCTCGAACAGGACGCGGGTGCCGGCGCGGATGCGTACCGCGTCGGCGGAAAGCACATCGATCTCCACTTCCAGGGCGCGAGGATCGCCCACTTCAACCAGGGGTTGTCCCATCTCCACCGCGCCTTCGCTCTTGCGCGGGATCTTGAGCACCCTCCCCGTCACCGATGCCCGCACTGTCACGGGCTCCAGCGCCCCGTCGGCAGATGCGGCAGCGGCGTATTGCAGGGCCGTGCGCGTCGCTTCCAGTTCGTGTCGCGCCACTTCCACCGCGAATTGCGCCGAACGCAATTCCGCCGCGGCACGCTGGTTCACCGCTGTGGCACGGTCCTCTTCATCCTGGCTGACGTGCCGGCCGGCGCGCAGCGCACGCACACGCAGCAATTCCGTCTGTGCCAGGCCGGCGTCGGCCTCGGCAGCCTGCACGCGTTGCCGGGCAGCACCGAGATTGGCTTGAGCCGCCGCCACCTGGGCCTGGGCTTGCGCGCGGCGCCGGACATCCAGCACCTCGGCGCGCCGAGGTTCCAGCCATATCAGGGTTTGGCCCTGCCGCACGGTGTCGCCGACATCGAACTGGATGCGCCGCACATATCCCGCCACCGGCGCCGAAACCACATAACGGTCCACGACGCGGGTCTTGCCCTCCTGCTCCACCGTCACCCGTAAGGGCTGGCGCACGGCCGTTGCCATATCCACCGCCACCGGCTGGGTTCTGAAGCCATAGGCCAAAGCGGACAGAATGGCGAGCGCGATCAGCGCCAGCACGATGCGTCTGCGCCACTGTACTTGGGTGCTCATTCTGGTTACTCCTTTGTTTTGAGGACGGCGATGAGGTCCAGATGATCCAGCTTGCGGCGCACCACCAGCGCCGAGAGCACGGCCGAGATCAACACCACCGCCGCGGCGAAGGCATAGGTGGCGGGCTCCAGAATGAGTGGCACGCGGTACAGATCGTTCTGTAGATTGATGGCGATGTAAAAACACAGCCAGCGTCCCAGCCACAGGCCGAGGGGGATGGCGAGCAGGGTCAGGATGCCCAGTTCACCGAGCAGGATGTAAGAGATCTCGGCGCGCGTGAAGCCCAGCACTCTCAGACTCGCCAGTTCGCGGCTGCCCTCGGTGAGTGCGATACGCGCGCTGTTATACACCACACCAAAGGCAATGATCATCGAGAAGACCGTGGCGACATAGCTGAAGAACAACATGGTTTCCTTCATGACGCGCTTGAAATTCCTGATTTCCTGCGCCCTCTGTGCGACACCGGCGACGCGCGGCATGCCCTTGAGCGTGTTAAAAATTTCCTGTAGGTAGGCGCTGTCGATGCTGAGATAGGCGCCCGAGATGGCCGGCCCCTCGCGCATGAAGCGATTCAGAGCCGCAAGGTCCATGTAGCCGGACACGCCCATGTATTCCTTCACCAGCCCCACCACGGTGACCTCGCGCACCGGGCGGTTGCCCTCCAGCACCTCGACGACAAGGCGGTCGCCGGGACGAACGTCCAGCAAGTAACCCAGGTAATCCGTCAGCAGAACCCCGTCCTCGGGCAGCCGCACCGGACGCAGCTCCGCATCCAGCAGCCGCTGAATATCGCCGCCCGGCTCGATGCCGCGGATCACGGTGCGATAGCTGCGATGGCCATGCCGCAGGCGCACCGGCACCGCGCGAAAGACTTCCACATGCTCTACCCCCGGCAGCCCCTGCAATTCGAACATCGCGCGGCGCGCCGTCGGTTCCGTGAACGTAATGGAGAGGTCCTCGCGCTGTGACATGCCGTATTGCACGTTGATCATGTAATTCATCGTATCCTGTTGAAAAAATCCGGTCATGAGTGTGCCAGCCGCCAAGGCGATGCCCAAGACGGTGAGCAGTGACTTCACCAGGCGGCGTTGGATATGACGCACGATCATGCGCGTGGGTTGCGACAGCCAACGCTTGAGCCCCAGCCGCTCCACCCAGGTTTCCCGGTATCGCGCCGGCGGCTCGGGGCGCATGGCCTCCGCCGGACGCAGCGCCGCGGCACGCCACACCGCGAATAGCGTGCCCGCCGCCGCGGCGAACAGACTGATGAGCGCCGCTTGCACCACCGCTTCGGGGTGTAATGCGAATTTGAGATAGGGGAAGCGGTAGAATTCCATATAAATACCCGCCAACAACTTGCCCAGCCACACTCCCAGGGCCACGCCGCTAATGATACCGGCACAGACGATCACCGCCACCAGTTTGAGATAGTGTCCCAGCACCGCGGCGTTGCCATAACCGAAAGCCTTCAGCGTCGCGATCTGCTCGCGCTGCATTCCCACCAGGCGGGTGATGACCACATTGAGGAGGAACGCGGCAATGCCCATGAAGATACCCGGGAACATGTTTGCCAACATGCCAAGCTGCTGGAGTTCCTCGGATAAAAAGCGATGCGAACGCTGGTCTTTGCGTTCGATGGCGCCCAACCCGCCATAGGGTTTCAATATCTCATCCAGGCGATCGATCACCTCCCGCGCATCGCCTCCCGGGGCCAGGCTCAGCGCCACGTCATTGAAGGCGCCCTGCTGGCCATAAGCCTGCCCCAAGGCCTGCCGTCCCATCCACAACACGCCGTAGCGTTTGTAGTCGGGGAACACCGAACCCGGGCGCAGTTGCTGCACATGTTCCGGCGACAGCGCCGTACCCACCAGCGTCAGCGCCTGGCGCCGGCCATTGAGGATGGCGTGGAAGCGATCGCCCAACTGCAAGCCGTGCGCCTCGGCGAAGGGCGCGCTCGCCACCACTTCGTCCGCCCTGCCCGGCGCCACCAGCCGCCCTTGGCGCAGATACAGCGCATTCAATCCCAGATGCCCGCTGTCAGGAATGGACACCATCAGCGCCGTCACCGGCTCGAAAAAATCGGGCATATCCAGCTTGACCTGGGCGACCACGCGCGTCTCCGCCTGATCCACACCGGGTATTTCGAGAATGCGTTGACGCAATGACTCCGGGGCGCGCTTGAGGGAAGAAAACACCTGGGCGAAACGATACTCGCGGTAATAGGTGTCTTGCGTGGCGCGCAACGCATCCAGGGTGGTGAGGAACATGATGTAAGTGCCCACGCCGCACATCACCACCAGGGCGATGGCCAGAGCCTGCCCCCGCATCTGCCACAGATCACGCCACAGCTTGCGGTCGATCGCGCGCATCGGCATCACCAGCGCAGCTCTGCCGCGGCCTTCTTGCGGGTGTTGCGCTGCACGCTTGCGACCAATCCGTCGCTGAGATGGATTACGCGATCGGCCATTTCCGCGATCACCGCATTATGGGTGATCACCACCGTGGTGGTGCCCAGCTCGCGATTGACGCGCGCGATCGCATCCAGCACCAGCACTCCTGTTTGCACATCCAGCGCGCCCGTGGGTTCATCGCACAACAATACCTGGGGGCGCTTGGCAATGGCGCGGGCGATGGCTACACGCTGTTGTTCGCCGCCGGACATCTGCGCCGGGAAGTGATCCATGCGGTCCGCGAGCCCCACTAGGGCCAGCGCCTCTTCCGGACGCATGGGATGCGGCGCGATTTCCGTGACCAGCGCCACGTTCTCGCGCGCCGTGAGGCTGGGGATGAGATTGTAGAACTGGAACACGAATCCCACATGCTCGCGGCGATAGCGTGTCAACGCCGCGTCGTCGTAAACGCTGAGGTCGTGTTCGCCGTAGCGCACCGTGCCGTCGGTGGGTGTGTCCAGCCCGCCGAGGATATTCAGCAGCGTGGACTTGCCGCTGCCCGAGGGGCCGAGCAGGACAACGAACTCGCCCTGGTAGAGATCAAGATCGACGCCGCGCAAGGCTTGCACCTGCACCTCACCCATCGGGTACACCTTGGTCAGGCCGCGAGCCTCGAATACCGCAACCGCTTGTCCGCCCGCTTCGTTCAGCACTGGAAATATCTCTTGAGCCGCCGTTTTCAGGATAACAGAGATCCGCCCGCCCGGAACCTGGTCCAGCGGATTTCTCGAGTTGGGAGTCCTAGCCTTGCCGGGTAAAGCGAATGATGTGACGGCGGTCGCGTTTGCCGGGGCGATGTGCTGGTTTCGGGCTGGCCAACGCCGTGAGACGCTGCTGCGCGGCTTGCTGTTCGCGCGCCTGGAGGCTGGCGTGCGTTTCTTCGTAGAGCGTTCTGGCCGCCGTCGCCGGACCACGGCTATCAGAAATATCGCGCACCACGACGACGAACTCTTGTCCCGTCTTGCGGATACGCAACTCATCACCGATATTGACAGTGCGCGATGGTTTGACGCGAGCGCCATTGACATGAACATGGCCGCCGTCGATAGCCTCGGTCGCCAGGCCGCGCGTCTTGAAGAAGCGCGCTGCCCATAGCCATTTGTCCAAACGGGTTTTATTGGTCATGGTGGATGGCATTATTCAGAGCCTCTTCAAATAATATACGTTTCTTTGATCCTGCTCAAAGACCTTCCCGCCTCGATGTGATTCAATGGTTTTGGAGAAAATTTGTTGTGAATCCTACGAATGGAGGCGCGCCATGAAAACCAAGAAGCTGTCTTCGCAATTGATTCACTGGCTGGGGATGAATCAAAAGCTTGTCAGAATAACCATCCTCGTTTTCCCGGCGCTGCTATTCATCCTCGCAGGCGCCCCGTCGCACGCGACAGCCTATACACCGCTGTCCTGGCAACAGGTCATCAAATCACATGCCAACCCGGCCTTAATCGGTCAACACAAGCATCTGAGCTGGATTCGCGATCAGAATCGCAATTTCATCGATGACGAAATCGAGGCGCGCTTTGGCCCCAAAGATCGCACGAATATCATTCTCGCGCTAAACCGTTGCCTGCCTCCGGTGCAGGTGCAGGAAATTTTTTCCAGGTACGGAAAGGTAGCCTATGTAGGCAAGCTGGTCAGTTTCGTCTTCCTCAACGATGTTCCAATTGCCGACTTGCCAGCACTCGCCGCGCGGCCCGAGGTGGCGATGATCGAATGGCAGATACCGGAGACCCTGGAGCTGGACGTTGCCTCCCGCGCCATTCAAGCGCATAGCAGCGCCCAATACCCGAACCAGTCGGCGCAGGACATGGGCCTGAACGGAAGCGGGATCAATATCGCCATCGTCGATACAGGCGTCAATGATGGCACCTTGAATACACTCCCCTCCTCTGCATTCGTTGCCGGATACGATGCCTGGGACAGCACTGATTCGGGAAACGGATTGAGGAATCCAACGGACAACGTCGGCAATCATGGCACCACCATGGCCGTGATGGCGCTGGGGCGAAGTGTTGCCGGCCAGACGTGCAGAAATCCCGGCGGCGGCCCCGCGGCCAACTGCGCCGGGATTGCGCCGGCCGCAGGTCTTATTGATGTGAACCGTTGCGGGACCACTTCTTCTGGTTCTTCTAATCAATACAATTGCGACCCCGCCTTTACCGCCAAGGCGGTGGACTGGGTTGGCATCAATGCCCAGAAATTCAAGATTCGCGTCGTCAACCTGTCTTTCTCGCGCTGCGTCGATGATGACGGCACGGACGCGTTGTCGCAGCAGGCCAATTATCTTTCGGCGCTGGGGTTGGTGGTGGTGGCCTCCTATGCCAATGCCAATAATACCAGTACGGCGTCATGCCCGGCGTCTTCGTCAGGCGCCAGGATCACCAAGCCGCCCGCTTCGGCCTCGTTCGCCATCAGCGTCAATGCCACGGATGACAAGGACACGGTGACACGCGGCGACGACACGCATTGGAGCAACTATCTCATCGGTCCGCGCAAGGACTTCAGTCTCGTGTCGCCAAATCTGCTGGCGCTGAAACCCGATCTCTCCGCCCCGGGGCAGAACCTGAGCACCACCACGCTCATGGCAATTCAGGGAACATCTCCCGCTGCGGCGATGACATCGGGGGCCGCAGCCCTGGTGTTGCAGAAATTCCCCGCCATGTCGCCCGACAGCCTGAAACAGTTGCTGATTATGTTCGCCGACAATTCACGCAATACTCCCTATTCATCCACGACGGGCAATTGGGACACGGCGCTGGGCTGGGGTTTGTTGAACGTCGGCGCGGCGCTGCAAGGTGCGATGGCGCAATCCACCGATGTGCGTTTTCCCAATTGCCAGAGTGGCGGCGCCGCGGGCCAGCCCTGCCCGCTCAAGAGCAACGATCCGGCGTGGAATAATCAGGTCGACATAACGACGAACACGCCGGCCAAGGCCGGCGTCCCCAATCAGATCAACGTCAAGATAGAAAATCCCGGCAACACCCCTGTCACGATCCTGGTGAATTTCGGCGTATACAATTTTGCCGCCGGGAATAATCAATTCCACCACCTCGGCACAAAACAAATCACCATCAATGCCCACGATACCGTTACCGAGAACATGGCGTGGACGCCGGCATTTTCAGACCATCAATGTGTCCAGATCTCGATCGCGTATGGGCTCGACGCGGATTACACCAACAATGTCACGCAACGCAATATCATGATCAGCCCCTCGGTATACAATGTCCGTGTCGAGAATTCGCTCATGACGCCCGCGCGATTCGAGATCAAGGCGGTTTCCGATCGCCCCGGCTGGCGCTGTACGGTCAGCGATGCCGCTTTCGCGCTGGACCCGTTCACCGATTGCGCGCGGAACATCAAGGTTACCTTCAACGCCCCCGCCGGCACCCGCCCCGGCCGCCAGGCGAATTGCAACGTGGCGGTGTACGCCACGCCCAAGGACGGAGAACGGCGGCTGATCGGCGGCGTCACGGTGCGCACCTACGTGCCACGGCCCTGCCGCGTCTTCGGCGAGGTGGTCGATGCCAATGGCCGTTCTGTCGCCGGAGCACGCCTATCCACCACACTGGTCGCGCCGGGAAAAGCCGCTTTCTATCCTCGGGAGGCATCGGCCATAACCAACAGGGACGGGGTTTTCTCTCTCACCATCGTGCCCGACGTGCAACAGACATTCACTGTGCGGAGGGCCGGCGTTGGCCGGGGCAAACTCACCCTCCGCCCCGGATGCGGCCTCGACCTGCCACGGCTGGTGCTCACGGCGGAAGGGCTGCGCGCCGAAGCTGTTCGCTATGCGAGGGGAAGTGAGTAGCGATGTCATTGCATTGAGTCAATCGCTGGCATGAGTCCACGCACTTCGAACGACCCACCATCGCGCCGCACCCTGACTGCATGGCGCGCGTTGCCGGCCGGCATCTGGGCATTGGGCTTCGGCTCGCTGTTCATGGACATTTCTTCCGAGATGATCCACAGCCTGTTGCCGATCTTCATGGTCACGGTGCTGGGTGCGTCGATGGTGACCGTCGGCGTCATCGAGGGCGTTGCGGAGGCGACGGCGGCGGTGTTGAAGGTGTTCTCGGGGGCGCTGAGCGATTACCTCGGCAAGCGCAAGTTCCTGATGATCCTCGGCTATGGGCTCGCGGCCTTCACCAAGCCGATCTTCCCGCTGGCCGGGTCGATCGGCTGGGTGTTCACGGCGCGGTTTATCGACCGCGTCGGCAAGGGCATCCGCGGCGCGCCGCGTGATGCGCTGGTGGCCGACATCACGCCGGCGCCATTGCGTGGTGCGGCCTACGGCCTGCGCCAGGCGCTCGATTCGGTCGGCGCCCTGCTCGGCCCGCTGCTGGCGATGGCTTTCATGATCTGGCTCGCCGACGACATCCGTGCAGTGATGTGGATCGCCGTGGTGCCGGCCTTCATCGCCGTGGCGTTGCTCATGATCTACGTGCGCGAACCTTCGATCGCGCCGACGGTCGGGCAGGCCAAGGTGCCGCTCACCCTGCGCGACGCCCGGCGCCTGCCGCTGCACTACTGGCTGGTGGTTCTGCTGGGCGCCGTTTTCACGCTCGCGCGTTTCAGCGAGGCCTTTCTGGTGTTGCGGGCGGAGGATATCGGGCTCGCGCTCGGTTACGTGCCCGTTGTCATGGTCGTGATGAATGTGTTTTACGCCGGGGCGGCCTACCCCGCCGGCGCCGCCGCCGACCGTTTTCGTCAGCGTACCTTGCTGCTGATCGGGCTCGTGTTGCTCATTGCCGCCGATATGCTGCTGGCCGTTGCAACCGACGCACTGACCGTCTTCGCCGGTGCGGCGCTGTGGGGTTTGCACATGGCCTTCACCCAGGGCTTGCTGTCGAAACTGGTGGCGGACACGACACCGGTGGATCTGCGCGGCACCGGCTTCGGCATTTTCAATCTCGCCAGCGGCGGCGCGCTGTTGCTCGCGAGCGTGATCGCGGGCGCGCTGTGGAGCGCCATCGGCCCCTCGGCCACGTTCCTGGCCGGCGCCGGCTTCGCCACCGTCGCTGTGATCGGGCTCCTGACAGTACGCCGCCGGGCGTCGCCATCGGAGAATGCAAGATGATACGACCCGACCAACCCGACTGGCGCGACGCGCATGGTCTTACCCAGGCCGAAGCGGAGGCGCGGCTGCGCGCCGAGGGATACAACGAGCTGCCGGGCAGCCGCCGTCGCTCGACGGCCACCATCGCCCTGGGCGTGATGCGCGAGCCCATGTTCCTGCTGCTGGTGGCGGCGGGGTCCATCTATTTCCTGCTCGGCGATCTGGGCGAGGCCGCCGTGTTGCTCAGCTTCGTCGTGATGGTGATGGGCATCACCATCTACCAGGAACAGCGGACCGAACGAGTCCTCGAGGCGCTGCGCGAGTTGACCAGCCCGCGCGCGCTCGTCGTCCGCGACGGCCAGCAGCAACGCATTCCCGGCCGCGACGTGGTGCGCGGCGACATGCTCGCGCTGGCTGAGGGAGATCGCGTGGCCGCGGATGCCGCCGTGCTGGCCCAACGCAATCTTCAGCTCGACGAATCGCTGCTCACCGGAGAATCAGTACCCGTGAGCAAGACACACTGGGACGGCAAGGCAGCGCCCGGGCGCCCGGGCGGCGAAGGCTTGCCTTACCTGTACTCGGGCACCCTGGTCGTGCAGGGCACGGCGATCGCCGAGGTGCTCGCCACCGGCTCGCGCAGCGAGATCGGGCGCATCGGCAAGGCATTGCAAACGCTGGAGACGGAGGCAACCCCGTTGCAGCGGCAGACGCGCAAGCTGGTGCGCACCCTCGCCGCTGTTGGCCTGACGCTGTGCGTCGTGCTCGTGGTCGTCTACGGCCTCACGCGCGGCGACTGGATCGCGGGCCTGCTGGCCGGCATCACGCTCGCCATGGCGACGCTGCCGGAGGAGTTTCCCGTGGTGCTGACGGTGTTCCTGGCGCTGGGCGCCTGGCGCATTTCACGCCGCCGCGTGCTGACCCGCCGCGTGCCCGCCATCGAAACGCTGGGTTCGGCCACCGTGCTCTGTGTCGACAAAACCGGCACCCTCACCCAGAACCGGATGGCCGTGCATACGCTGGTCACCAACGGCGAGATATTCCGCGTGCCTGATGAGAGCGACGAGAAATCGCTGCCGGAGCAGTTCCACGAACTGCTGGAGTTCGGGATTCTGGCGAGCGAAGTCGATCCCTTTGATCCGATGGAAAAGGCGATGCGCGGCCTCGGCCGGCGCTATCTCGCCGATACCGAGCACCTCCACGACGACTGGGCGTTGATGCATGAGTACCCGCTGACGCGAGAGATACGCGCCATCTCGCATGTCTGGCGTTCGACGCGCGGCGCGGAATACGTCGTTGCCGCCAAAGGCGCGCCCGAGGCGATCGCCGATCTGTGTCATCTGCGCGAAAGCGACGCGGCCGCATTGGCGCAACAGGTGGAACAACTCTCGGCGCAAGGTCTGCGCGTGCTCGGCGTGGCGAACGCGCGCTTCAAGGGCCAGGAATGGCCGCCGATCCAGCATGACTTCGATTTCCGCCTGCTCGGTCTCATCGCCCTCGCCGACCCGCTACGGCCCACGGTACCCGCCGCCATCGCCGAGTGCCAGGCCGCGGGTATCCGCGTCGTGATGATCACCGGCGACTATCCCGGCACCGCGCTCGCCATTGCGCGCGAGGCGGGACTGGCGGCGGGCGAGGCGATGACCGGCGCCGAACTCGATAACCTGGGCGGACCGGAGTTGCGTGCGCGCCTGCCGAAGGTGAATGTGTTCGCCCGCGTCGTGCCCGACCAGAAACTCAAACTCGTCAACGCCTTCAAGACCAGCGGCGAGGTGGTCGCCATGACCGGCGACGGCGTCAACGACGCGCCCGCGCTCAAGGCGGCGCACATCGGCATCGCCATGGGCGGCCGCGGCACCGATGTCGCCCGCGAAGCCTCCTCGCTGGTGCTGCTCGACGACGACTTCGCCTCCATCGTCGAGGCTGTGCGCCTCGGCCGCCGCATCTACGACAATCTGCGCAAGGCCATGACCTACATCCTGGCGATCCACGTACCGATCGCGGGCCTGTCGCTGCTGCCGGTGCTGTTCGGCTGGCCGCTGGTCTTCTTCCCGGTACACATCGCTTTTCTCCAGTTCATTATCGATCCGGCCTGTTCCATCGTCTTCGAAGCGGAGCGGGAGGAACCCAACACCATGCGCCGTCCCCCGCGCCCGCCCGGCGAGCCCTTGTTCGGCGGCTGGAATCTCGCGCTTAGCCTGTTGCAGGGGGCCGGCGTGCTGATACTGGCGATGGCCGTATTCGGCGTCGCGCTCGCGCGCGGCCTTGCGGAAGGCGAGGCACGGGCGCTCGCCTTCACCACGCTGGTGGTGGCGAACATCACACTGATCTTTGCCAATCGCTCCTGGGAACGCACCATACTCGCCTCCGTGCGCAACCCGAACCGCGCGCTGTGGCTGGTTACCGGCGCGGCCGCGTTATGCCTGGCCCTCGTGCTTCACGTACCCTTGCTGCGCGACCTGTTTCATTTCGCGCCGCCGGATAGCGACCATCTTCTTCTCGCTGTGGTGGCCGGATTAGTCAGTATCGCGTGGTTCGAGCTGTTCAAACTCACGCGCATGCTTGATGAAAGGAAGTAGCTCCGCGCGCTATCTCCGGTATCCAGAGATAATACGGACAACTACGTTATTGATTATTGGAACCTCTGAATAATTCAGAGGTTCCGCGGCACAGGGATGTGCCGGCATTTTTCAATCAGGGCAAGTGATTGAAAAACGAAGAAAAGCAAAAATCGCATTTTTGCTTTTCTTGCTCTGGGAATTCCAGGATGGAATTATTCAGAGCTTCCTATATGGCGGAGAGGGAGGGATTCGAACCCTCGGTACGGGTTAACGTACACACACTTTCCAGGCGTGCTCCTTCAACCACTCGGACACCTCTCCGGGAATTGACCCTGCCGTGCAAATCCCGCAAGCAAGGCGCGAAATCTTAAACCAAAACGAGTCCTTATGCAATGGCGATTGTATTCCCAGATTCCGCGATCCAAGAAATAAAACACTGCCAAGACCCGCGCCAGTGCTTGATTTACAGAGATTTAACGCCATTTAAAAGTCACTCAATTGGTGATTTTCGTGGGGTGATCTATGGCTCGTCAGGCACGCACCGTGCTTCCGTTCAAATTACAGGCTACCGCTGAACTGCTCACCGCCAATGCCGGGCTATCGGTGCTGGGTGAGTTCATCCGCGCAGTGGGCGTACCGCGCTGGGTTGACCAGTGCCCGCCCGCACCAGGTAGCGCACGCGGCTATGTGCCCGAAGACTATGTGATGCCGCTGCTGCTCATGCTCAGCGGCGGCGAGCGCAGCTTGGAGGACTTGCGTGTGATCTATGCTGACGAGGGCTTGCGCCACCTGCTCAAAATCGACCACACCCCGAGCACGGACGCCGTAGGCGCGTTCCCGCCTTCCATGTGGGAGCTGGCCCGGGCTTGGCAGGCTTGAGCATCGTTAACCGGCACGTTGTGGCACAGCGCCTGGGCAAGATGGAGCGTACCGAACACACGCTGGACATTGATGCCAGTCAGATTGTGGCGGAGAAAGACAGCGCGAAGTTCACCTACAAAGGCGAGCAAGGTTACATGCCGATGGTGGGCCACCTGGCGGAGGCGGGCGTTGTGCTGCACGAAGAGTTTCGCGAGGGTAACGCCGCCCCCGCCAGCGCCAATTTGGAATTCATCAAGAAATGCGAGTCGGCCATGCCGCGCGCGCACCGCATCAAGCGGCTGCGCGCGGATTCAGCCACCTACCAAGCCGATATCTTCAACTACTGCGAGCAGCAGGACATCGCGTTTGCTATCGGTGGGCGGTGGAGTGAGCCGGTGAACGCCTTGGTGCAAGGCATCCCCGAGTCGCAGTGGAAGAAGTATGCTGACTGTGCCGTCGCTGAGGTGACGCACTCGATGAACGAGACTAGAAAATCGTTTCGACTGGTGGTCGTGCGCCGCCAACACCAGTGCGATCTCTTCGATGACGAGGGCAAACCCCAGGAGGCCAAGCTGCAAACCAAGTACACGCTCATCGCCAGCAACTTTGCCCAAGGCTACAGCGCAGATGACGTTTACGTGTGGTACTGCCAGCGCGAACAGTCCTCGGAGAACGGCATCAAGGAACTCAAGGTCGGCTTTGGCATGGAGCGCATGCCCTGCGGTCAGTTCGCTGCCAATGCGGTGTTCTTTCGCATTGGGGCCATTGCGCACAATGTGTTCGTGCTGTTCAAGCTCATCACCTTGGATGAATCGTGGCAGCGCCACCAGGTGCAAACAGTGCGCTGGCGGCTACTGCACTTGGCAGGCAAGGTCATCAAGAGCGCGGGCAGCTGGATTCTCAAAGTCAATCAAACCGCGCTCGACATCTTGGAGCGTATTCGCCAGCGCACAAGAGCGTTTGCGCACGCACCATCGTAGCCCTGGCGTCCAGCCAGATCAGACGAAATCGCGCACGCTCAGAAGGCTCGTGCGCAGCCTGAACTTGCGCGCAAGACACCAAAAGCCTGGTTCGCTTGCTCATCGGCCACTCCAGAGCCCTCACACTCCCCCCTTGCAGCAAATTTCTGAGCGATAATCAGCACGGATTGCCTACAATTTAAGCAATCAGGAAAGTGCGCTTTTTGGTATCGCGGGATTTGGGGTATTCCGTGGCTACTGATAACGCAGCGCCTCGATCGGTTGCAGCAGCGCGGCCTTGCGCGCCGGGTAAAAGCCGAAGAATATTCCGACGAAGGCGGCCACGGCGAAAGACAGCGCGATCGACCAGGAAGTCACCAGCACCTCGGTATTGGTCAGCCAGCTCACCATCCACGCCCCGCTCACGCCAACGAAGATGCCGATGAGACTGCCGAGGATCGAAATGATCAGCGCTTCCAGAAGGAACTGGAGCATGATGTCGCGGGAACGCGCGCCGATCGCCATGCGGATGCCGATCTCGCGCGTCCGCTCGGTGACCGAAACCAACATGATATTCATGATGCCGATGCCGCCCACCACCAGTGAAATGGAAGCGATGGCGCCGAGCATCATCGACATGACACGCGAGGTGCTGGCCGCGGCCTGGGCCATTGCGGTGAGATTGCGGATGTCAAAATCGTTTTCCTGCCCTTCGTGGAGGCGATGGCGTTGGCGCAGCAATTGTTCCATGTCCTTCTGCGCATGATCCATCACCTCCGCCGATCTCGCCTCGACCATGATGGTACGCACGCTGCCCGGGAACCGGTTGCCGAAAATCTGGCGTTGGGCGGTGGTCACCGGTATCAAGACAGTGTCGTCCTGATCGCGCCCATCCAGGCTCTGGCCTTTCGGCTCCAGCATCCCGATGACCAGGAAAGGACTGTTCTTGATGCGTATCGTCTTGCCCACCGGATCTTCGTCGCCGAACAGATTGCTCACTACAGTCTGCCCCAGCACCGCCACGCGCGTGGCGGAGCGCACATCGCCATCGGTGAATGCATTGCCGGAAGCCGTGGTCCAGTCGCGCGCCGTGAAGTAGTCCGGCATCGTTCCGATGACCGCGGTGCTCCAGTTGCCGGGACCATAGACCAGTTGTGCAGTACCCTGCGAAACCGGCGCGACAGCGGCGATATCCGGCAAATCGGTGATGGCCTGAGCATCGCCCAGCGTGAGAGTCGGGGCGGTGCCCATGCCGAAGCGTATGCCGCCCGAGGTGGAGGCCCCGGAAAGGATGATGAACAGGTTGCTGCCCATGCTGGCGATGGATTGATTGACCGTGTATTGCGCGCCCTGGCCGACAGCAAGCATCAGCACGACCGCGCCCACGCCGATGATCATGCCGAGCATGGTCAGCGCGGTACGCAGGCGGTTCATGCCCAAGGCGCTCCAAGCTTCGCTCACTATGGCCAAAATCATCAGGCGTGCGCCTCCAGAATCTCTGCGACCGGGCCATCCGCGACGACGACGCCATCCAGGAACCGCACCAGCCGTTTGGCGTAACGCGCGATATTCGGATCATGGGTGACAACGATCAGCGTGATCTCCTGGTGTTCATTCAATTCGCGGAACAGACGCATGATCTCGCCACTGTTGTGCGTGTCAAGATTGCCTGTTGGCTCGTCGGCCAAGATCAGCAGCGGTCGATTGATCAGGGCACGGGCGATGGCGACGCGCTGCTGTTGCCCGCCGGAAAGTTGATTCGGCAATTTGTGCGCGAAACTCCCCAGACCCACCTGTTCCAGCAGCACCATGGCACGCGCGTTCCGTTCCGTTTTTCCTATGCTCGCATAGACCAGCGGCAAGGCGACGTTGCCCAAGGCATCCATGCGCGACAGAAGATTGAAGCCCTGAAAAACGAAGCCGAGCATTTGACTGCGCACCTGGGCGAGCCGGTCCTTGCTCAAATGCGCCACATCCTCTCCATTCAGATAGTAATGACCCTTGTTCGGCACATCAAGGCAACCGAGAATATTCATGAACGTCGACTTGCCCGAACCGGAAGGTCCCATGATGGCAACGAATTCACCGGGGCTGATGCTGAGGTTGATCTCCCGCAGTGCCGCCACCGCAAGTTCCGCGCCTGTTTCATAGGTTTTGACGAGGTGTTCCACACGGATGAGGGGATTGGCCACCTTCATGGCATTCTCATGCGAAAGCCGCTGGAGGTTTCCGGTTTTTTATTGGTCCCCACCTCCTCCACCACCAGCGCATCGCCCTCCTTCAGATTTCCTTCCTTCAATTCCGCATATTTGTTGTCGCTGATGCCCAGGCGTACGCGCACCGGCGTCAATTGCATACCCTCCAGCCGGTAAACGGTTTTTCCGCCGGCACTCTTGGATTTCCCCCCTGTGGAAGCAGGCGTCTCCGTGGCGGGGCGGAAACGCAGCGCCGTTAGAGGAATGCGCACCGCATCGCGCCGCTCGTCGACCGTGACGTTGACGAAGGCGGTCATGCCCGGGAGCAATATCTGTTCGGGATTATCGACGGCGATCACAACATCGTAGGTCACCACATTCTGTTGCACCGTGGCATTCAGCCGTACTTGTTTCACCGCGCCTTGAAATTGGCGGTCGGGAAAGGCATCCACCGTGAAATTTACCGGCTGTCCAACACGTATCCCGCCCACGTCCGCTTCCGCGACGCTGGTATCAATCTGCATGCGCGCCAGATCCTGGGCGATGGTGAACAGTGTGGGGGTTTGAAAGCTCGCCGCTACCGTCTGCCCGACATCCACATTCCTCGACACCACTACACCGGACACCGGCGAACGGATGACGGCATAACCCAGATTGGTTTCATCACGGCGCACTTGGGCCTGCGCCGTCGCCACCTGGGCGCGGCCCACCTCCAGCGCCTGGGTCGCCTGATCGAGATCGGAGCGCGCCACATAGTCCTTTTCGTACAGCTCGCGGCTGCGGCGTTCATTGGCCTGTGCGAGTTTCAGGCTGGCTTGGGCATTGGCTACACTGGCCCGGCTCTGGCCAAGCTGGGCCTGAAGCAGCGACGGATCGAGTTCGGCCAGCACCTGCCCGGCCTTGACCCGATCATTGAAATCGGCGCGCAGCCGCTTGAGCGTGCCGGATACCTGCGTGCCCACGTTCACCAGTACCACGGGATTCAACGTGCCGTTGGCGGAGACCGTGCGGATAATGGTTCCCTTGTCCACCAGCGCCGTCCGGTAGCGTTCCGGCCCCGGCGCCTGTTGCAGATATCGCCAACCATAATAGGCGCCTCCGCCCGCCATGAGCAGTATCACAAATGCAATGACAAATCGTCGTAATGAGGTGCGCGGCATTTTTACTTTAGTCCTTCTTGTCGTTGACCGATGAGGAAACCGGCAATATCGTTGCCAGATCGGGCAGATCCAGACGCCCCATCGCCTGGGCCAGCGCGGCCTTGGCGATGTGCCAGTTGTAGCGGTTCTGGATATTCTGCTGCCGCGCGCTGGCGAGCGCGGCTTGTGCGGTGAGCAGACCGAGTATATTCCCCGCGCCGGCTTTGTAACGACCCAGCGCCACATCCGCGGACTGCATGGCGCTCGCCAGCAATGCCTGGCTGCTGTCGAGGGTATCGCGGGCCGTGGCCAGGGTGTAATAGGCGCGCCATACATCCAGAGACACCTGCGTTTCCAGTTTGTCGCGATTCGCCTGCTGGGCTTCAAACTGCCGCTGCGCACCGCGAATCTGATAGGTGGTCGAAAACCCGGTGAACAGCGGCACATTCAGCGAGAAACCCAAGGACCAGCTCTGGGCGTTGGGGAACACATCCGAATAGATTCGGCCATAATTCGTGGTGAAGGAAAGATTCGGCATGCCACTGGCCTGCGCGGCCTTGATGTTCGCCGCCTGCGCCTCGACCTGCGCCTGCGCCGCGGCGAGATCGGGGCGCAGGCGCTTGGCTTCCTGGATCAATGTGGCAAGGTTCTGTTCCTGGACGTTATCCGGTTCGGAGAAGAAAGGTGGCGCGACCTGCAAGAAATAGCCGGCATCGAGTCCCAAGACGTTGTTCAGTGTGCCCTGCGCAATGCGCGCATTGCCTTCCGCCTGCTGACGATTGAGCAGCGCTTGCGACCAAGCGGTTCGCGCCTGGAGTTCATCGGCCAGTGTCGCGGCGCCCACCTTGCGGCGGAAGATGGCGGCCTCCAGCGCTTCCGCGCTGGAACGCTCCGTTTCCCGGGCGGCATCCACCGCGGCTTGCGAACCGAAGAGCTGGTAATAACCTTGCGCCGCGGCAAGCAACACCGTTTGCAATGTCGCATCGTGTGTCCAGTTGGCGGCATCGAGGCTGCGGCGAGCGCTCTCCAGCCGGGCCTCACGGCCACCGAAATCGAACAGCAGATAATTGAGGGAAAGGGTTGGCCGGAGCTGGTTCTGGATCGGTATTCCGGTATTCGTGAAAGACGTGGTTGCATTGCGCGAAGCGGTCGCCGACAGCGTGACGCTCGGCAGATAAGCGGCCTGATTCACGCCCACCTGTTCGGCCTGAAAGCGTGCATTGGCCCACGCCTGCCGGGTTTGCGGGTTATGACACAGGGCGCGCTGGACGACATCCAGCAGCGTCCAGGGCTTGTCCGGCAACGCCTGCGCAACGCAGTGGTCGGAGGTCGCGAGCCGATCCCATTCCAGCGCCGCGTTTTGACTGGTTAACCGATGTGTGGAAAACGGGTCTTCGGCCATGGCGGGCGCCACCCAAAAACCTGGCGCCATGTACATGACAAATGGGATTACCGATTTTTCCATCATCGTCATGCGGGGATCGCCTTTGATCATCTTCCCCGTTGATACGTGCCGATCAACTCCGCCTCGGCCAGGACGTGCCCGCGCATGGCCTTTTCCAGCGCGATCTCTCCCGGCCGCCCCAAATCGCGCAACACGGTATCCAGTGCGTAGAGCTTGAAAAAGTAGCGGTGCCGTCCTATTGGCGGACAGGGACCGCCATAGCCGGTGCGCTTCCAGTCGTTGATGCCTTGCAGCGTGCCGGGCGGCAGTTGTTTCGGGTTCACGCCTTCGGCAAGCGCCGTAACCGAGGGCGGAATGTTATACAGTAGCCAATGAACCCAGATCATCATCGGTGCGGCGGGGTCGGGGGCGTCGGGATCATCGACGATCACGGCCAGGCTTTTCGTTCCTTCCGGCACGTCGGACCAGGCGAGCGGCGGCGAGACATCCGCGCCGTCGCAGGTATGGCGCGGCGGAATGGGATCGTTGTGCCCGAATGCGCTGGAGGTGAGAATCATATCGTTACCTTCCTCCGCGCACCTTGAAGCGTGTATCCAGGATGGCGAGTTTTTCCATGATGCCGGTGTACTCCAACTCGGACATCGGTAGCATCGCCGCGCCAAAGAAGCCCTGGCGGCGCATCTCCTGCGCCTTGGCGGCGGAGCGGTCGCGCACGCTGTTCCAGAAGGGATGGGCGAACGCATCCCACGCCTCCGTCAACGTGCCGTTGTGTTCGGCGAAGGCCGCGCAACTGACCAGGGGCGGGCCGTCGAAATAACTGGTGCCGGTGTTGAGCGGTACCGGCATCAGCGGCATCTGGTGCGAACCGCGCATGCAGCCGGCGACGAAATGGCCGATGGAATACGGCGCCAGCACTTCGCCGGTGGCCGGGAAATTCATCTGCACACGCACCAGCATCACCGGGTCGTCCTTGCCGGTATATTTGCCGGCGATGTTGTGCAGGCGCGAGGTCGCCACCGCCACCGCCTGTTCGTTGGTGGCGCGCGACCACACCGATTCCACCACATAACGCTCGGTGTCGCGCAACAACGCGGCAATGTCGTAAAGTTCCTCGGGGGCATTCAGCGCGATGACGCGATCGCCTGCGGTGTGATTGACATCCATGATGACGAAACGGAAACCCTTGGACATATTGGGCGAGAGGATCAGGCCCGGCGTGTTCATGACATCGGCGAACGCCAGGTACAGGGGTAGATTGAATGCGCCGGGATCGGTCTTGTCGGCGGCGAAAAACAGGAAAGGTTCGTTGGGCCGCTCGTCGATCTCCATTTCCGCCACCGCCGGCCCCATGCCCTTGACGTTGCCGGAGAAGGCGTCCTTGAGCAGATCCTGCCCCGCGCCGTACAGGCCCTGCGCCTTCGCCACCGCCGTTCCGGCGACGAAGGCATCCCACGCCAGTTTGTGGATCTGCTCATCGCCCGTGCCGCGGGTATGGGTCATGAGAATGGCGATATCGTCGCCGGTGTGGCTGACATAATTGTCGAGAATCAAACCGCCGCCGTGTTGCCGCACATGATCCCGCACGGTCTCCAGCAAACGCTGTGACGGGGCGATATGCCCGCCGATCGAGCCGATATCCGCCTTGATGACACTGAGGGTGATTTTCATGGATGCCTCCTTTCATGATGGTGCTGTGCGATGTTGCGGTGCGTGAGACGCACCCTACGTCTAACATCGCATCATCATTACCCATATATGGTCTCCTCCCGTTTTGCAAGACACCGTACACACTCTGACAGGGACAGGATTGCTTCCATATATCCGGCCTGTTTATGAGGAGGTTTCTCCTCTGGCCTCGATGTGATCTGCGCGTATCG
>JADDKJ010000051.1:0-21707 GCA_033717875.1 Gammaproteobacteria bacterium | reverse complement strand
CCCCAGCCGCTTCATGCAAGTGGGCGCCGCGGGCTATCTCACCAAGGGCTGCGGCGTCGACGAGCTGGTGCGGGCCATCGAGACGGTGCATAAGGGGGGACGCTACCTGGCGGGCGAGGTTGCCCAGAGCTCGTAGGGCGCAATAGGCGGTAGCCGTATTGCGCCGAATGTGATGTTGATACTTCCGGCGCAATGCCCTTAGGTTATTGCGCCCTACGTGCTAGCCGTCCAGAGCAGCGGTCAACTGCCGTTTTTAGGTTCAACTAAAATCAGGATAATCCCGCCGTGCCACCCCCGACTCCACCGCAGCCCGCGCCACTGCGGCCGGTACGCGGTCGATCAGACGCAGGTCGAAGGGTTTTGGGATGATGTAATCGGGGCCGAATTCCAGGTGGTCCAGCTTGTAGGCATCGAGTACCTCGCGCGGCACCGGTTCGTGGGCCAGCGCCTGCAGGGCGTGTACGGCGGCGATCTGCATGGCTTGGTTGATGCGCGTGGCGCGCACGTCAAGGGCGCCACGGAAGATGAAGGGGAAGCCCAGCACGTTGTTGACCTGGTTGGGGTAGTCGCTGCGCCCGGTGGCCATGATCAGGTCGCTGCGCACCGCGTGGGCCACGGCGGGGCGGATCTCTGGGTCGGGATTGGAGAGGGCGAAGACGATGGGGCGAGGCGCCATGACTTCCAGCATCTCGGGCGTTACCAGATCGGGGCCGGACACGCCGATCAGTACGTCCGCATCCTGCATGGCGTCGGCCAGGGTGCGCTTGTCGGTGTCGATGGCGAATTCGCGTTTGTAGGTGTTGAGGTCGATGCGGCCGCTATGTATCACACCTTGGCGGTCGGTGAGGAAGATGTTGTGCTTTTTCGCGCCCAGCGCCACCAACAGGCGCATCGAGGCGATGCCCGCCGCGCCCGCGCCCAGGCATACGATACGCGCCTCGCCGATGGGCTTGCCTTGCAGCTCCAGGGCGTTGAGCAGGCCGGCGGCGACGATGATGGCGGTGCCGTGCTGATCGTCGTGAAATACCGGGATGTCGAGGCGCTCGATGAGGGCCTCTTCCACTTCGAAGCAGTGCGGCGCGGCGACATCTTCCAGGTTGATGCCGCCGAAGGTCGGCGCGATGTGCGCCACGGTGTCGATGAAGGCCTGCGTGGATCCGGCGGCGACTTCGATATCGAAGACGTCGATGTTGGCGAACTTCTTGAACAGCACCGCCTTGCCTTCCATCACCGGTTTACCCGCCAGCGCCCCGACATCGCCCAGGCCCAGTACCGCCGTGCCATCGGTAATCACCGCTACCAGGTTGCCTTTTGCCGTATAGCGGTAGGCGGCCTCGGGATCTTTGGCGATCTCGCGCACCGGCTCGGCCACGCCTGGCGTATAGGCCAGGGCCAGTTCGCGCTGGGTGTCGCAGGGCTTGGTGACGGTGATGCCGAGCTTGCCCGGTATTGGCTGTTCGTGGTAGTCGAGGGCGGCTTGTTTGAGGTCTTCGATCATGGCGGTCTTACACTCACTTGATTGCAGGAATGACAGGTATTCTACTCCACTATCTTGAGCTTTTGCCCCGGCGTTGGTTCCCCTGTGGGGTACATGCCATTCAGCAGGCGCAATTGCTCCTCGGCGTGGCTGTGGATATTCGATTTGCCGGCCAGCTTGGCAAAACCGGTCTCGGCAGAGGCGGTGATGATTCGCAGTTTCAGGGCGCTGGCCAGGGGGCGTTCCTGCTCGGTGAGGGCATGGAAGCTTTGCGCGGTGGCGAGAAAATCGCCGTCATAACGGCTGGGCGCCATGTCCTCCTTGGCCGCGCCGGCGATGATGAACGCCTGATTCCTGAAATAGATCACCGATACGCGCGTGCGGCGCTTGCCGAAGGGGGTGTTGATGCGGGTAAAGGCGGTGTAGCCCTCCAGACCGCCAGGTCTTATTTCTTCTCCTTCGGCCAGGTTTCCGAGTTTCATGCGGTTGACCATGAACTCGCGCGGCGATATCCGTTGGTTCAAGTCGGCGACATCCATTTGTATCAAGGCATCGCCTTCGCGCGGCTTGGCGATGAGGCGGTCGGGCAGGTTTTCCACTCGCCAGCCTTCGGGAAAGCTCAAGGCAAAACCGAGTTCCTTGTGATAAAAGCGGTTGCCGCGGCGAATGCCTTCCTGTTCGCTGTCGCCGAACACCAAGCCGTCGAGGGACCGGAAAAATTCTTCCTGGTTGACGCGCGTGGTTTCGGCGGTCTTGACCGCCTCGGCTTCGCCGACCACCTCCTGCAGGCGGGTGTCATGCTCCGGGTGGGTGGCGAACAGGCCGTGATAGACGCGCGGTTCGCGTCCCTCTTCCTTGGCCAGTTGTTGTTCGAACTCTTCCTGGTGCTTGAGTACGCCTATGACCTCGATCATCGCCTGTGGGGAATAGCTGCTGTGTGCCAGATATTGCGCGCCCAACCGGTCGGCCTCCAATTCCATGTCGCGGCCGTAACCGCGCAGCAAGGCGGTGCCCGCCACGTTGAACAAATCCTGTGCGACCCGGGTGCGCAGTTGCGGCAACAGAATCGCGCCGATGGTATAGCCGATGCCGGCGGCCTTGGCGGCGCTGATCTGGCGCACCGAGTGGCGTGCGGTGACATGGCCGATTTCATGGCCGAGTACGGCGGCCAGTTGCGCCTCGGAGTTGAGATAGGCGAGCAGGCCGCGCGTGATATAGATATAACCGCCAGGCAGGGCAAAGGCATTCACCTCGGTGCTGTCCAGCACCGTGAAGCGATAGACCAGGTTGGGGCGATGGCTGCGTTGCGCCAGTTGTTCACCGACGCTCTGCACATAGGCTTGCAGGGCAGGGTTGTCATAGCGCCGGTATCGCTTCAGGACATCTGGCGCCGCCTCGCGGCCCATCGCGATCTCTTCTTCCTCCGACACCATCACGAACTGGCTGGCGCCGGTCACCGGGTTGGTCGCGCAGCCCGCGATCAGCGCAGCCAGGCCGATCAGCATACCGAAGACAAGTTGCTGCCATGCAGTTTGCCATTTACCCGTCATTCGATCACCTGTAATGCCGAAGGGTGGCGGATCTTTATGTATATTTCACTCCCCCCGGCGTCAGAGTGCAACTGGCCGCGCGCCAAGATGGCGCGTCCTACCAGGTTACCTGGGAGCGATGTGGCGAAATAACCCATATACTTGCGGCTGATGCGCAGCGTGATCTTGTCTTCCAGGCGGATCAGGCGGTCGCCATTGTCGTCGCTGATCTGCGTTATCTTGCCAGTGACGAGGCGGAAGCCTTGCTCGTGGCCCGTTAGACTCGCTGCGGCGACGGGTTGATATTCCGGCCGCGACCAGATGCCGCGCCGCCGCTGTCGTGCTTCCCGTTCGGCGGCCTGGTAGCAGGCGAGGTTTCCGGTGTTCGGCGGAATGGTCAAGGTCGCCGCCAGCCCCTCTTGCAGCAGTTGTGCCTCCACGCTTGCGCCATTGTCCAGATAAGCGTGGGCGAGGGTGCGGCCGTAGCGGTCGTAACGCTCTTCATCGTAGTGCAGGAAGAGGGTATCGCCTGGCTTGATCATCGCCCGGAGGGTGTCGCGCGCCTCGATGGCGAGCGGCTGGGCGGGATGGCCGTCGCGTCTCAACTCTGGAGTGTCGACGCCGATCAGGCGTACCCGGCGGTCGTCCGCGAGGCGGAGCGTATCGCCATCGTGGACATGCGCTACTGTGACGCGCTCATCGGTGCGGCTTGGTTTGCAATCGGTGGGAGCAGCGGCGCCGCCGGCCGCCCAGCAGCCGAAAAACAGCCCGGCGAGCCAGATACGAAAAGAAAAGGGCGCCGCATTGGGCGCCCTCGGGCAATAGCCAGGCAGCAGCATCGCCCGCTTATTTCATGCCGTACTTCTGGCGGAATTTGTCCACGCGGCCGGCGGTATCGACGATCTTCTGCTTGCCCGTGTAGAAGGGGTGGCACACCGAGCAAACGTCCAGGCCCAAGGTTTTGCCTGCGGTGGAGCGCGTCTTGAAGCTGTTGCCGCAACTGCATGTCACGGTGATTTCATTGTAGGCAGGATGGATATCGGCTTTCATGGCAACCTCTTAATCGAAACTTGAGTCCAACGGCATGCGCGCCTCGCGCAACATCGTCTGCGGCGGAAATCGCGCATTATACGCGGAATAGCAACAGGCGGCAAGCGAAAGTGGCGAGCAATTTCGATATCACTACTTGTAAAGTTGGGTCACGTTCTTTACAGTAAAGAAAGCCTTCTTTACGTGAGAATCGCCATGCCGCAGCTTGCCAAAATCAGTAGTAAAGGTCAGGTCACAGTGCCTGCGGGCATTCGCAAGGTACTGCACGCCGAGGCGGGCGACATCCTGGCTTGGGAAATCGACACGGATGGCCGTGTCGTGGTGCGGCGCGTTGCGCCTCTGGATGTTGAATACCTCACCGCTGTGAGCGAAACGCTCTCTGAATGGAACAGCGCCGAGGACGATGAGGCTTACCGTGACCTATAAGCGTTTCGACATCGTCAAGGTTCCCTTTCCGTTCGCCGACCGCCAGGCACACAAAACCCGGCCAGCTTTGATCCTGTCCGACGAAACCGCATTCAATGCACCCATCGGCCACAGCGTGTTGGCCATGATCACCTCGGCCAAGCATGCGGCCTGGCCACTGGATATCCCTGTTACCGATCTGACCGCCGCCGGGTTACCCGCGCCTTCCATTGTGCGGATGAAACTGTTCACCCTGGATCACAGGCTGATCCTCGCCCCGCTCGGAGCGCTTGCGCCCGTGGACCGCGTGTCGGTGGAGAATGCTTTGAAGACGTTGTTCTCTTTTACCCGATGACCGCCCAAAAAATGCTCTAAGGAAAAAAACGATGCCCGTCCATGAGTATGGAATCACCGACTTTCAATACATTGCCGCGGGTGCCGCGATTCTTGCCAAACCGGAACTCTACAATGCTCCCGGCGTTGTAGCATCGTTCGCCGGCTTGCTGCGTAACATCGGTTATGCCGGTGTGCTTCCTTATTCTGGTTGAGGTGCGCGGACATGGGTGGGCAGGACATCAACAAGGAACGCCTGGAGCTTGCTCTGGAAGCAGCCGGCCTCGATCTTTGGGAAAACGATCTGGTTACCGGCGATGTCACCCACAAGGCAAGTAAAACCTTTGCGGAACTCGGTTATAGCGAAGAGGAAGCCCTTTTCTACATTGATGATCTTTTCGCGATCGTCCATTCCGATGATGTCTCTGCGATCAAGGCCGCCATCGACGACCATTTGACAGGCGTTACGGCGCAATATCGTTGCGAGTTCAGGTTGCGCGCCAAGTGCGGTACCTGGGTCTGGTATGCCAACTACGGCAAAATCATGGATCGCGATGGCGACAGCCGGGGGCGGCGGTTTATCGGTGTGACGTTCAATATAGATGACAGAAAGCGCAAGGAAGATGAACTTGAACTCATCAACCGTAAACTTGCCGAGCAGAACGCACTGCTCGAGAACATGAATATCCTGCTGCAACAGAACGAGGAAGTGTTGCGCGAAAGCGAGGAATTACTCAAGGAAACACAGATCATTGCAGGCTTGGGCACTTATGTGCTGGATATTCCCACCGGGCTGTGGAAAGGCTCGGACGTACTTGACAAGGTGTTCGGGATAAACGAAGCATACGAACGCTCTATAGAAGGATGGGAGGCTCTGTTACATCCCGACGACCGCGCGATGATGGTCGACTACCTTAGAGACGAAGTTATCGGCCAGGGCAAGGTCTTCGATAAGGAATACCGCATTATTCGTCACAATGATCACACCGAACGTTGGGTGCATGGATTAGGTAAGCTGGATTTCAGTGCTCAAGGGCGTCCCCTGAAAATGCTTGGCACGGTTCAAGACATCACCAAGCGCAAGAAATATGAAGCCGACCTGCGCATTGCCGCGGCCGCCTTTGAATCTCAGGAAGGCATGATAATCACCGATGCCAATAACGTAGTCCAGCGGGTTAACCAGGCATTTACTTCCATTACCGGCTATAACTCGGAAGACGTCATCGGCAAGAACACACAAGTATTCATGTCTGACCGCCAGGATAAAAATTTCCATGCTGCAATGTGGCAGACGGTCAATGATATGGGCGCATGGGCAGGCGAAATCTGGGGCCGCCGAAAGAACGGCGAAGACTATCCGGGGTATCTCACCATCACCGCGGTTAAAAACGCGGAGGGTATTGTTTCCAGTTTTGTTGCCACACTCGCCGACATTACCGCGAGCAAGGTGGCGGCTGAAGAGATCCAGTATCTGGCGTTTTACGATCATCTTACGAGCCTGCCCAATCGCCGGTTGTTGCTGGACCGGCTTCAACGCGCAGTGGCTTCCAGCGGGCGTAGCGGTAAAGAAGGTGCGCTGCTGTTCATCGACTTGGACAATTTCAAGTCGCTCAATGACACACTTGGACATGACAAGGGGGACTTGTTGCTGCAACAGGTTGCGCAACGTCTGGTGTCATGTGTGCGCGAAGGCGACACTGTAGCCCGTTTGGCCGGGGACGAATTCGTGGTGATGCTGGAGGATCTGAGTGAGTATAACCTTGAAGCGGCGGAGCAGGCAGAAGAGGTTGGCCAGAAAATTCTGGCCGCTCTCAATCGGCCTTACCAGCTTGCCACGCACGAATATCACAGCACCCCCAGCATTGGCGTCACTACATTCAAAGGACACCAGCAGTCGATAGATGAGCTGATGAAACAAGCCGACATCGCCATGTACCAGGCGAAGAAAGCGGGACGCAATGCCCTGCGATTCTTCAACCCGCGGAAATCGTAGGGAACCGCCGGCTTAATTCAGCGTTTCCGTCGGGGGCGTTCCACGCACCACTACCATGGGTGCATGGAATGCCGGTTGGCCGCTATATCAGAGGTTAGCCAACACCCTTTCGGCCGCATCCAGCGTGGCGTCGATCTCCGCTTCGCCATGGGCGGCGGAAACGAAACCGGCCTCGAAAGCGGAGGGGGCGAGGTAGACGCCTTGTTCCAGCATGCCATGGAAGAACAGCTTGAAGCGTTCGACGTTGCAGTTGACCGCTTGGGCATAGCTGGAGACGCTGGCCTGATCGGTGAAAAAGATGCCGAACATGCCGCCCACCTGGTTGGTGCTCAGCGGAATGCCTGTCGCCTGGGCGCGCTCCACCAGGCCGCTGGCGAGACGCTGGGTCATCGCCGACAGATGCTCATAAAAGCCGGGTGCGGTGAGCCGGGAAACAGTGGCCAGCCCCGCTGCCATCGCCACCGGGTTGCCGGACAGCGTGCCGGCCTGATAGACCGGGCCGAGGGGGGCGATGTGCTGCATGATTTCCTTCTTGCCGCCAAATGCCCCGACCGGCAGTCCGCCGCCGACGACTTTGCCCAGGGTGGTGAGGTCGGGCGTCACGCCATAATAGTGTTGCGCCCCGCCCAGGGCGACGCGAAAGCCGGTCATCACTTCGTCGAAAATCAGCACCGCGCCGTATTCGCTGCACACCTTGCGCAGTCCTTGCAGAAAGCCGGGTGCGGGCGGGATGCAGTTCATGTTGCCCGCCACCGGCTCGACGATGATGCAGGCGATCTGGTGGCCGACGTGGGTGAAGACTTCTTCGACCTGCGCAAGATTGTTGTAGTCGAGCGTGATGGTGTGTTCGGCGAGCGCTACGGGCACGCCGGGCGAAGTCGGCACGCCCAGGGTGAGCGCGCCCGAGCCGGCCTTGACCAGCAGCGAGTCGGAATGGCCGTGATAGCAGCCTTCGAATTTGACGATCTTGTCACGCCCGGTGAAGCCGCGCGCCAGGCGGATCGCGCTCATGGTGGCTTCGGTGCCGGAGCTGACCATGCGCACCATGTCCATCGACGGCACCAGCGTGCAGAGCAGATCGGCCATTGTCGTTTCGATGGCGGTAGGGGCGCCGAAGCCCAGACCGTTGGCGGCGGCTTCCTGTACGGCCTTGATCACGTCGGGATGGGCGTGACCGAGGATCATCGGCCCCCACGAGCCAACGTAGTCGATGTAGCGTTGATCGTCCTCGTCATAGACATACGCTCCCGCGCCGCGCTTCAAGAACACCGGCTCGCCGCCCACGCCGCGGAAGGCGCGCACCGGCGAATTCACGCCGCCGGGGATGTGTCTCTGGGCTTGCTGGAAGAGTTCGTGGCTTCGGGTCATGGGTTCTCCTTAAAGTTGTATCATTTGAGGTTTGAAAAGCAGGGCGATGCTTCGCGCCGCGCCGGTAATATCTGTTTGGCCAAAGACACCATGGATGACCGCCAGCATGTCAGCGCTGGCTTCGATCAGCGCCGCGCCGTTTTCCGCTGTGATGCCGCCGATGGCGGCGACCGGGATGTCCAGCCGTTGCCTGGCTTGGTGAAGCAATTCGACACCCGCCCGCACCGCATTCGGTTTGGTGTGCGAGCCGAAGAAGCGGCCGAAGGCGACATAATCGGCTCCCGCTGCCTGAGCCACCTCGGCGCGGGCAAGATCATTGTAGCAGGACACGCCGATCAGCGCGGCAGTACCCAAGCGGCGCCTTGCTTCATTCAGTGTGATGTCGTCGCGGCCGAGATGCACGCCGTCGGCGCCGATCGCGGCGGCGAGCGCGACATCATCGTTGATGATCAGCGGCACGCCATGGGCGCGGCAGAGCGTCAGCAGTCCGCGCGCCTCGCATTCGCGGCGGGCCGCATCGGTGCCCTTGTCGCGGTATTGAATCACGGCGGCCCCGCCCGCGATGGCCTGGGCAACCTCTTCGATCAACTTATCCGGTGCTATCAGTGCGCTGTCGGTGATGGCGTATAAGCCACGCAATCGTGTGTTCATCACGCGTCCTGATCTTCGCCGCGCGCCCAGAACAGCCGGTTGGGCAGATGTTGCCCCATGCCGATGCGATACCCATGTTTCAGAGTGTCCCAGGTGTATTCCTGCGCCTCGTGGATAGCGGTAAAGGGTTCCATGCCGTGCGCCAGCAGTCCGGCAATGGCGGAGGCCAGCGTGCACCCCGAGCCGTGATAGCTCGCCGGCAGGCGCTCCCAGGAAAAGGATTCCAGTTGGCGGCGGTTGCCGTACAGCGTATTGATCACCGTCGGCGTATTTTCGTGAGTGCCGGTGATCAGCACAAATTCGCATCCCGCTTCCAGGATCTCCTGGGCCATCGCGTCCAGGGTATCCGCCTCCGGCGCTAGGGCGCGCGCTTCGATGCTGTTGGGCGTCAGCACCGTCGCCAGGGGAAGCAGCAGCGACACCATCGCGTCCAGCATGTCCTCGTCGGCCAGTTCGCCACCGCCGCCCGCCGCCAGCACAGGGTCGAGCACGACGGGAATGTCCGGGTAGTCCTGCAACAGGGTATGGATGGCCTCGATATTTTCGGTGCTGCCCACCATGCCGATCTTGAAAGCCGATACCGGCATGTCTTCCAGCACCGCGCGCGCCTGGGCGATCACCAGCGTGGCGTCGGTGGGCGCGTATCCCTGGACACTCGTGGTATCCTGCACCGTAATGGCGGTGATCACCGGCGCCGCGTGGCATCCCATGCTGGCCAGGGTTTCGATGTCGGCCTGAATACCCGCCCCGCCGGTGGAGTCGCATCCAGCGAAAACCATCACCACCGGTATCGCCGGGATGGATTGTTGCTCAGTCATGGTTTGCATCCCTTGAAAACGATCCATAAACCGCCATTATGTGTAAAATTAACCGCATTTTACCAGTGCCGGGAGCGCGTTATTGATGATATCGATAGATTTGATCGGGGGTATGTTATGACAGTTCAAACAGTTGAAATGAAAACTTATATGTGCGTCATTTGCGGTTTTGTGTATCACGAGGCGGCTGGATTACCTGCCGAAGGCATTGCGCCCGGCACTCGCTGGGATGATGTGCCTCTGACCTGGCGCTGCCCGGATTGCGGAGCGGGCAAGGAAGATTTTGAATTGATGGAGATTTAGGGAAGCGCTGATTTATGGAATCTCTGATGTGTCAGAGATTCCACGGCACAAGGATGTGCCGGCATTTTTCAATCACTCTAAGTGATTGAAAAATGGAGAAAAGCAAAAATCACATTTTTGCTTTTCGTGCTCTGAAAATTCCAGGATGGAATTATTCAGAGTTTCCTTATCAGCGCGTTCTTGGAGTCCCGCAAAAACGAAAGCCAGCCCGAAGGCTGGCTTTCGTGTTATTTCCGCTCCGGGAATTACTTCAGAGCCAGAATGAAGTCCACCAGCTTCTCGATGTTGGCATCGGAAACGCGGGGGGAGTACGGAGGCATCGGGGTGCCGCCGGTGACTTCGGTCCAGTTGCCCTTGCCGCCCTTCTTCACCTTATCGACCAGAGCAGCCTTGGCGCCGGCGTCACCCTTGTACTTGTTCGCCACATCCTTCCAGGCCGGGCCGACGACCTTCTTGTCCACGGCATGGCAAGCCAAGCAGCCGCTCGCTTTGGCCAGATCCAGGTCGGCGCTTGCCTGACCCGCGCTGAACATCATGACCGCTGCTGCGGAAACGGCTAACAAACGTGCTTTCATTCTTCTCTCCTGATTACAGTTTGACTGACAGATTTTTCATCGATGGTTGATGGCAACCACCGATCCCCTGATATAACGGCAGGGACTCCCTGTTGTTGAATAGATTTTCAACGGAAACTTTATGCCACGCCCTCTGGCTACTGTCAAGGGTGGTGATTTTGCGGAGTGGAAACGGTGTGCCTAAAGGGGGTGAAAGGGCGGGTTGTGGTATTGAAAAGCGGCGCCCAGGATAGTATATTAGAATTACATAATTTTCTAAAAGAGGTGCTTGCCATGACTGTCAACCGTGTCGTCCGTATCATTGCCGGCTTCTTTGTGCTGCTTTCCCTGGCGCTGGGCGTTGAGGCCAGCCCGCTGTTTCAGAATGTGAACTGGCTGTGGTTCACCGTTTTTGTCGGCGCCAACCTGTTCCAGAGCGGGTTCACCAACTGGTGTCTGATGGACAAGATTCTGATCAGGCTGGGGGTGCCGGCCGGCGCTCCTTGCAAGAGCATATAGCGCGGCCTGCTCAACGCCGCCGCGCCATGTAGCTCATGATGAATTCGACGATCTCGACGCGATCGTAAGCTTCCTGCGCGCTGCCCCCCCAGACGGTGACGCCATGGTTGCGGATCATCAGGGCGGGCAGGCGTGGCGGGGTGGCGCGGAAACGCCGCTCTATCGCCGCCGCGATCTGGGTGACATCGAGAATATTGTCGAACAGCGGTAGCGCGACTTCCGGGTGTTGTTCCCAAACTCCCAGCCCCTTGATCATTTCCAGCGGCGGCAGCGGCATTTCTTCCACGCCGGGGCAGATGTTTTCGCAGGCCAGGCAGGCATCCACGGTATGCACATGCAGGCAGGCGCGGGCTTCCGGGAAAAGCCGGTAGATCGCCTGATGTATCGAGCTTTCCGCGGAGGGTCTGGCGCGCGGTTGCAACTGTTCGACGATCCTGCCTTCGTCGACGCCGATGCGCAGCAAATCGGTTTCTTCCATACGGCCCTTGGGCAGGCCGCTGGCGGTGATCCAGAAGCTGTCCACGCCATTGTCATGAACGCGGATGCTGAGATTGCCCGCGGTGCCCGCCATCCAGCCGCGTGCGTGAAAATCGCGCCCGATTTCAACGAGCGCGGCGTGCGGTGTTAGTTGGTCGAGTGCTCTTGCCATTTTCAAGGGTATCTCTATGAATTCGCTAAAGCCGCGATGGCGGCGTTGTAAATGAGCTCAAATGCTCATATACTCCGTGCTTTTTCGCGCCTTTCCGCCTTGCCCTCGCGCCTTGATCGAATTCATAGAGGTACCCTTCAGTTCGTGAACTGCAAGGGACGATCGGTATATACCGGTGTCCAGCCACTGGTGTCGATGAAATAGCGCACCGCCTTGATGCGCCTTGAGTCGCGCATCGTGAACCAGTGCTCGGCGTTGGCCGGGACGTTGATGTAATCGCCGGCGCTGACCTCCAGCATGAACTGTGCGCCATCGGGCTCGACGAAGCCGAAGTAGCCCTTGCCGGCGAGGATGTAGCGCACCTCGTCATCGGTGTGGTAGTGGATTTTCTCGAACTTGGCGAGCATGTCGGCAAGGCCGGGGATGTTTTCGTGGATCACAATCATGTCGCGCGTGGTGTAACCTGCCTCGCGTTTCAGCTCTTCGAAGCGATTGTCCACCAGACTGAGCAATTCACTCTTCTCGTCATCGCTCAGCGCCGGTCTTTCCATCAGCTCCATGCCGCGCAGAGTGGAGGGCGCGGGCCAGTGGCGCAGGGTGATGCCGATCGCCGCCAGTCTGCTTTGCAGGGTGGGGAGATCCGATATTTCGCTGCCGTTGGGAAAAATCATGCGTGCCATGGATGGGTTCTCCTGATGCTTTGAATTAGAGAGGTTTGTGGGTTCCTCTTAATCTTACTGGGTACCTCTAAAAAATTCGATCAAGGTGCGAGGGCAAGGCGGAAAGGCGCGAAAAAGCACGGAGTATATGAGCATTTTGAGCACATTTCCAACGCCGCCATCGCGGCTTCAGCGGATTTTTAGAGGTGTCCTTATGTCGTCGAGGCCGATCTTCGCGCCCCATGCTCGCGTCCTCTGCCGCGCCGTTTCTTGCCGCCGGGAGCCCCCTGGCGCGCCAGTGGAGCATGATGCCGCCGCGCCGCGTCCTTGCCGGGGCGGGTGACGGGTGTGGCGAGCAACTCGTCCGACAAGCGCCCCACGGGTATTTTATGGCCGATGTATTGCTCGATATCGGGCAGCGAAAAGGCGTATTCCTCGCAGGCGAAGCTGATCGCGTCGCCGCTGGCACCGGCGCGCGCGGTGCGGCCGACGCGGTGGACGTAATCTTCCGGGTCTTGCGGCAGATCGAAATTGAAAACGTGGCTGACATCCGGGATGTGCAGGCCGCGCGCCGCCACATCGGTGGCCACCAGCACCGGCAGCTCGCCGCGCTGGAACTGGGCCAGCAGGGACGTGCGCTTGTTCTGCGGCACATCGCCGGAGAGGATGGCGGACTTGAAGCCGTTGGCTTCGAGCCACGCCCAGATCTGATCCGCCACGCGCTTGGTGTTGACGAAAACGATGGTGCGTTTGGGATCCATGTGCTTGAGCAGGCCGATCAGCGCGGAAATCTTTTCCTCGCTGGCGGTGTGATAGACGATCTGCGCGACATTGTTCGCCGTCACCTTGTCGCTCTCGATCTTCACCAGCTCGGGATTGTTCATATGTTCATAGGCAAGCTCGGTCACGCGCAGCGACAGCGTGGCGGAAAAGAGCATGCCAAGGCGCTTTTCCGGGCGGGGCATCTGGCGCAGCAGAAAGCGGATATCTTTGATGAAACCGAGGTCGAACATGCGGTCGGCCTCGTCCAGCACCGCCACCTGGACCATTTTCAGGTCGAAGACGTGCTGCTTGTAATAATCGATGATGCGCCCCGGTGTGCCGATCAGAATGTCCACGCCGTTTTCGAGCATGGTGCGTTGGGCGTCATAGCCCGCGCCGCCATAGACCAGCCCCAGTTTCAGGCCGGTGTGCTTGCCCAAAACCTCGGCATCCTTGTGAATCTGGATCGCCAGCTCGCGGGTCGGCGCCAGAATCACCGCGCGCGGCTGGTTGGGGCGGCGTTTGGGCGAGTCCGGCGCCATCAGCAAGCGGTGCATGGTGGCAAGCAGAAAAGCCGCGCTCTTGCCCGTGCCGGTCTGCGCCTGACCGGCGACATCCTTGCCCGCCAGGGCCAGCGGCAGGGTCGCCGCCTGGATCGGCGTGCAATATGAAAAGCCTGCTTCTTCAATTCCTTGCTGGAGCGCGGCGGGCAGATCGAAACTGGAAAAAAGGGTGTCGGTCAAATGTGTGGTCATGGATCAAAGAATAACAGAATTGTTATATTTGTGGGCTTGAAATATGTTCAAGATTGGGCTTGAATGTAGGCAAGGGTTGAATGCCGATAAAATCACCCACATTTATAAATCTTAAATTCAGCCTCCATCCGGGAGAAATACCACAGTGAGTAAGAATATTGTTTATGTCAGCGATGCGACTTTCGACAGCGAAGTGATTCAGTCGGCCACGCCGGTGCTGGTCGATTTCTGGGCGGAATGGTGCGGCCCTTGCAAGATGATCGCCCCGATCCTGGACGAGATCGCCAATGAATATGCGGACAAGGTCAAGGTTGCCAAACTCAACATCGATGACAACCCGGCAACGCCGCCCCAGTATGGCATTCGCGGCATTCCAACCCTCATGCTGTTCAAGAACGGCAGTGTCGAGGCCACCAAGGTCGGCGCGGTTTCCAAGTCGCAGTTGACGGCGTTTATCGACAGCAATCTTTGATTGATGCACGCGCCGTGTCAGCCTTCCAGCGCAATTTTGTTGCGCGGGGGGCTAGACGCGGCGTTTGTTTAGTGATAGTTTTAGCCAAACGTTGTTAAGCAGTGCCAGCATAAAAAAGCAAGCGGCAGCGGAAACACCTTCCCCCAGCATCACATTCAGCGGCACATTTAGGATTACGCGGGCCTCCTTCCCGGGAGTCCGTCTCTTTAACTTCATCTGCATACCATTCCAAAATCTGACGACCATCCATCATGAATCTGACTGAGCTCAAGCAAAAACCACCCTCTGAACTGATCGATATCGCCCAAGCCATGGGCATCGAAGGCATGGCCAGATCACGCAAACAGGACGTGATCTTCGCCATCCTCAAGGCACACGCCCACAAGGGCGAGGACATCTTCGGCGACGGGGTGCTGGAAATCCTGCAGGACGGCTTCGGCTTCCTGCGTTCGGCGGACAGCTCTTATCTCGCCGGCCCCGACGACATCTATGTTTCACCCAGCCAGATCCGGCGCTTCAATCTGCGCACCGGCGACACCATCTCCGGCAAGATCCGTCCACCGAAGGAGGGCGAGCGCTATTTCGCGCTGCTCAAGGTGAGCGAGATCAACTTCGAGTTGCCCGAGAACGCCAAGAACAAGGTGCTGTTTGAAAACTTGACGCCGCTGTTCGCCAACGAACGCCTGACGATGGAGCTGGGCAATGGCAGCACCGAAGATTTGACCGCCCGCGTCATCGACCTGGTGGCGCCGATCGGCAAGGGGCAGCGCGCCATGATCGTGTCGCCGCCCAAGGCCGGCAAAACCATGATGCTTCAGCATATCGCGCAGTCGATCGCGTCCAAGCATCCCGAATGCTATCTGATCGTGCTGCTCATCGACGAGCGCCCCGAAGAAGTGACCGAGATGGCGCGTTCGGTGCGTGGCGAGGTGGTGTCCAGCACCTTCGACGAACCGGCTAGCCGTCATGTGCAGGTGGCGGAAATGGTGATCGAGAAGGCCAAACGCTTGGTCGAGCACAAGCGCGATGTGGTCATCCTGCTCGACTCCATCACCCGTCTCGCCCGCGCCTACAACACCGTCATCCCCTCGTCAGGCAAGGTGTTGACCGGCGGTGTCGACGCCAATGCCCTGCACCGTCCGAAGCGCTTCTTCGGCGCGGCGCGCAACATCGAAGAAGGCGGCAGCCTGACCATCGTCGCCACCGCCCTGGTCGATACCGGCTCGCGCATGGACGATGTGATCTACGAAGAGTTCAAGGGCACCGGCAACATGGAAGTCCATCTCGACCGCAAGATCGCCGAAAAACGCATCTATCCTTCCATCAACATCAACCGCTCCGGCACGCGCCGCGAGGAATTGCTCACCAATGCCGACGAGCTGCAAAAGATGTGGATACTGCGCAAGTTGCTGCACCCCATGGAAGATCTGGCGGCAATGGAATTCCTGCTCGACAAGCTCAAGGCCACCAAGACCAATTCCGAATTCTTTGATTCGATGAAGCGTTGATGCGCTGCTTCTTTATTGACGTGATTGTGTCGATTGATTGCCAGGGAAGCCATGTAGGGTGGGCACGTTTTTTGTGCCCACGAGGAATAAATCGAACGTGAGGAATGGCGATATTATTGTTCTTGGAAATCCGCGTGGGCAACCCAAACAACGGGTTGCCCACGCTACATGGCTGACAGAAAAAAGGTCGGACGGACGCGCCATCGCTTGTCTAATATGTTAATCGGTCTGCGGGCTTATGGCGAGTATCAACCGAAAATTTGTGTCGGCCGTAAATTCATCAGCAAAGTAGTGATGTCCGCCGGTGATTAAGCGCATAGTAAATGCGCCGGATCGTTAGAATCCGTTCACGATCTCGATCAAGGGATGCAGTGCATACCCCATAAAGGGCGCAATGAGGCAAAATCGTATGAAAAAGCGGGGCATACACGCAGTATGTGAGCATTTCGTGGCAAAATTTTGTATGGCTTGTAAACTTGATAGTCTGGATTGAGCGTTTTATGCGAAATCCAGGATAATCCTGAAAAACGCAGTTATCCACGAAAGTAACGAAAAAACACGAAAATATTCAAATATATATCGCGATTTTACTTGCCACCCATCCGGTGAATTGCCGAAGCAATCCATGTTTTTTTATTTAGTGGCAACGTGTCTTTCGTGGACAAAAAGCGGTTTTAAGGTTTTTGGCTTATTTGCTTGCAAGATGAACTACGATAGATCTGCCAAACAGGCCGCTAACTCGGTCTTGTTGCTCACGCCCAGCTTGATGTAGATCATCTTGATCTGGTTACGCACCGTGTGGGGTGAAACGCCCATCGCTTTGGTGACATCCTTGTGCTCCAGCCCCCGAGCGAAGAGCCGCGCCACGGCCAGTTCCCGAGCCGACAAGAGATCCAGCGCATTACAGCACCGCGCCATCAGGTGAACGAGCTGTTGGTCGGCTTCCATGGAAATGACCACCTGCTTGCCCCTGGAGTACAAGCGCTTACCCTCCGACCATACGGCGCACACTTCGGGCGGCATCTGATTACCCCTCCAGTGGGGCCACTCGCGTAACATCAGCTCTCTGAAAAGCGGCGTGACATTGGCGATTGACAGTGTGCGATCCGCAATGGCGTAGCCTCGCTCTGCTCCCCCTTCCTGTTTCGTATGTAGGCAGCGCGCCTGCATAAAAGCCTCGATCAGATGAGGAAAGAGCCGCTCCTTCAATTGACGGTCGGCCTCTGTCCACGGTCGCGCTGGATTGGAACGGTAGAGGCTGAGAAAATGGCCCAGCCCCAAGGCCGGGTCGGGACGTGCAATATGCCATACTTAAATTGATAGGCACGTTGCGCTGTATTCTGCTCACTGGTCGTTTCGGGGTCGTCCCACGGAATACAAACCATGCGGCCAAACTGGGCGGCGATACGCGCCGCAGCATAATCGTAGTTTCCCACCGCTTTTGCGTAGTCCTCCAGCACGCTCGGCGGGAGCTGATAGAGATGGACGCTGCTGATGAACGTGCCGCACTCGTCGTGTATCCCCATGCCCCATTTCGCCGTATCGAAACCCAGAGCGGGTTTGATGACACCCAGCGCGTAATCCCGGAACTGCGCAAACGGCACCTTACGTACGCCACGATAGAGCCGAAGCGCCAGCGCATCGAACTCCACATCGGAAAACGTCATAACTATCCCCCCCTTTTTTATTTTCTTGCCATCGTATCCTATCTTGACAACGCCACAATAGCCCATATGGGCTATTGTGGCGTGGCTAACGATTTATCTAGCCTGCATCAGGCTGCTTACTGCAAAAGTTTTGATAAAAAAAGTAAGCGGTATTAAACCCAGATTGTTCATTAGGCGAGGAGAGCGCACACCGCCGTTCGTGGTGAGCTTGTCGAACCATGAACGGCCCTTCGACAGGTTCGGGGCGAACGGTTTTGGGAGTAATGGACGATCTGGGTTAAAAACTGGGTCGCGTAGATTGATCCATCAAAACCAGTACAAAAAACCGTTCGGCAAACGGTATCGGTTTTTATGGAACGATCTGCTTGTATGCAAGGCCACGGAGGGTTGGCGTGGCAGGGTGGTTTGGGTAAATGGGGCACGCAACGTGCCATATAGAGCTGGGGGATATAACAATGGGTTCGCTACGTAACAGGTTTCGTTTGCTGGGTTTCCTCCTCGCCGCTACGCTGCTCGCCGCGTGCGGGGGGGGGGGGGGCGGTTCTGATCCTTCCACGTCACCCCCACCTCCGGGCGGTGGCACGAATAACCCGCCTAACCCGCCGCCGCCCGGCGGCGGGGGTGCGGGATCGGCTTCGGCTTCGCGTGTGGCGGCCGGGAGTAGCCAGACCTGCGCCGTCCGCTCCAACGGCACGGTGCAGTGCTGGGGGATAACGTCTTTGGCCAGCTTGGGAATGGCACCACGACTGACTCTTCCACCCCGGTGGCAGTGAGCGGCATCACCACCGCCACGGCCGTGGCGGCTGGGGGGAGCCTCGCGGAGGGGGGCGTCATCACTGGGGGGCATACCTGCGCCGTCCTCTCCAACGGCGCGGTCCAGTGCTGGGGGAATAACAGCGCTGGCCAGCTTGGGGATGGCACCACGACCAGCTCTTTCACGCCCGTTGCGGTGAGCGGCCTGCCGTAGCCGTAGGTCGGGTTAGCCGGGTAGGGTGGGCACGGTGTTTGTGCCCACGCTGAATGGATGGACGTGAGGAACGATGAATCGTTGCGAACGTTGTTGGCGATCCGCGTGGGCAACCCAAAAACGGGTTGCCCACCCTACGGGACTTCACACACAAAAAGGAGTCCTGTAGATACCGTCTTGTCGGTCAAGCCCGGTAGGTTGGGCTGACGAAGGAAGCCCAACGTTTGGCGGGACGATGACGGCGAGCCATGGCGGATTCAATGTCACCTTGGCGGGGGACGTTGGGCTTCATTGCATTCAGTCATGTAGGTCGGGTTAGCGTAGCGTAACCCGACGACTGACATTAAATTAAACATCACATGTTGGGTTACGGCATTCGCCTACCCCGACCTACAAAGCTTCACACACAAAAAGGAGCTTTGTAGGTCGGGTTTCAACCCGACATGTCGGGCTAAAGCCCGACCTACGTTAAGAAAAGGGGGATGCTTCCCTTTATATGGAAAAATAAGGGAAGCATCCCATTATCTGGGAAGGAACATCTCTCACCATTCAAAAAAAGAAGGATTCTAACCGTGAAAATGAATAGCCTTGGGAATGGAACGGCCACCAGACAGATGGGTTGGGCCGGCGTGTTTCTAATGATCTTGTTTCTGACCGCGGGATGTGGCGGGGTAGTGGTGGCAATCCCTCCCCGCCTATCGTGACAGCGTCGTTGGCGATAATCACGCCGTCGCTTCCGGCCGGCATCGTCGGCACAGCCTATACCGCCAGCCTGACCACATCCGGTGGGACGCCGCCCTATGCGTGGAGCATCACCTCCGGCGCCTTGCCGACCGGTCTGACGCTCAATAGCACCACCGGCCAGGTCAGCGGCACGCCCACGGCGGCGGGCGCCTTCACCGGAACAATTCAGGCGCAGGACAGCTCGACACCCATGCAGTCGGCGAGCGCACCGTTCAACATCAGCATCACCCTCTCCACGGTATTACCTCCCGGTGTCGCCCACTCCGTTGCAGCCGGGGTTGCCCACACCTGTGCCGTCCGCTCCAACGGCACGGTGCAGTGCTGGGGGGATAACGGCAATGGCCAACTGGGCAATGGCAGCACGACGGGTTCGACCACCCCGGTGGCGGTGAGCGGCCTGCCTTAGCCGTAGTTTTGCAGGTCGGACTTCAGCCCGACCTGCAGCCCGATCATGGCGCAAGAGGCGTTAGGCCGCTTGATGCCATAAGGCACACAGGTGTAAGATTCCTCCCATGAAGCCTGTGAATTGGAACACTGCAAAAAACATCCGCCTCAAGGCAGAGCGGGGTGTGTCCTTTGAAGAGGTATTATCGTCCATGTCGAATGATGGCCTTCTTGCCGTGCTGGATCATCCAAACACAGGCCAGTATCCGAACCAACGCATGTTTGTGGTTCGCATTCGCGGCTATGCTTACTTGGTGCCGTTTGTGGAAACAAAGCGGGAGGTTTTCCTGAAAACAATAATTCCAAGCCGGAAAGCCACTCGCATTTATCTTGATGAGGAACGTTGAAATGGATAAAGAACGTAAACTTGAAGAAGAGATTCTGGCTTCTTTTGAAAGGGGCGAATGGCAGCCCTCCCAGAAAGGCAAGGGCGAAATCGCACGCTACGCGGCAATGGCCTCGGCTGCTCTGGCTAAAGACAAGCGGGTTAACATTCGCATCTCATCCCGTGATCTTGATGACATTCAAGCCAGGGCCGCGGAAGAAGCCATTCCTTACCAGACGTTAATGGCCAGTGTACTCCACAAGTACGTCACGGGCCGTCTTGTGGAACCATCTCCCGGTCTGACAACGCGTTCAAGCGGACGCGCCAAAAAGCGCCGTGCCACCTAACGCAACGATAGCCGCATTGCGCCGAAGGGTTGCTGCCACATCCGGCGCAATGCCCGCAGCAAGCCCGGTGGGTAAACGGTTTTTTATTTGCCTGCCCGGGGACCAATGAACATGACGCATGATGGTTGGTGTGGTTGTATTTTGGCTCTCTGTGTTTGTCCCGCGTGGACACGTACTGCGAACGATCAGGTCTAGCTTTGTAGCGGCACAGATCAGGGGGCTCGCTTTGTAGCATGGTGCGATACGGGGTAGCGTAACCGGCATGGCAAGCCCCCCTGAGAATCGAATGCGCGAGTTATAAATTCTCCTGTCTATACCGCCTTAGTTGTACTAATATGTCATACATGTTACTACATCGAGGTTATGTTTCATGAACATTACAAGTATTCGGATCGCTGACGATGTGGTAAAACCCTTGGAGGCTCTTTCCAAAAAGCTTGATAGAAGCAAGAGTTATATTATAAATCAAGCAATTAAAGAGTTTCTTGCAAGGCAATCTCTGGAGGAATCAAGGTGGCAGGACACCCTCGAAGCGCTTGAATCGATAAAGGCGGGCAAATCCGTTGATGAAGAAGATGTGAATGCCTGGCTGAATAGTTGGGGTACCATTAATCGCAAATCGCCACCTAAATCATGAAGATAAAATACTCGCTGGAGTCCATTGTTGATCTCCAAAGAGTGGTGGAATTTGTAGAGGTTAAGAACCCATTTGCAGCACGTCGAATAGCGATAGATCTACAGGAGGGCGTCGATAAACTGAAGCTATTTCCAAAAATTGGTCTGCCCGTTTTGAAAGCACCCGACCCGGAGCAAATCCGTGATCTTTATATAGCGGCGTTTTTCAAGATAGTTGTCACCGTTTCTTTCATGCGGCCTGAGCCTGTGGGCTGGCCGATTTTTCCGGGTTGAGCCAAACACTCTGCGGCAATGACCAGTCTCGGATCGAGCGGCTCCAGCGTTGCGGATTTCTGGCCCGTGCCGCTTCATAGATTTCGGTGCGCCGCTTCATGATGTCCTCGGCCTGCGCGCTGTGGCGCTGCTCGGGTGTGACGAAGTTTAACCCGCTGTGCCGGTGCTCGCAGTTGTACCAGCCCACAAAGCGCATCACCCAGGCGCGCGCCTCCTCCAGCGTGGCGAAGCCTTCTGTGGGGTATTCCGGACGGTATTTGCAGGTCCGGAACACGCTCTCCGCATAGGCGTTGTCGTTCGACACCCGCGGCCGGCTGTGCGAGGGTGTGACGCCCAGCCATTGCAAGGTCGACAGCAGGGTCGCCGACTTCATCGGCGAGCCGTTGTCGGCGTGCAGTACCAGGGGTTCCCGCCAGGGCTGGACCGCTTCGCCGAGGACGGTGCGGCGCAGCAGGGTGGCGGCGTGCTCCCCCGTCTCGGTGGCCTGCACTTCCCAGCC
>JADDKJ010000050.1:0-21950 GCA_033717875.1 Gammaproteobacteria bacterium | reverse complement strand
CGATACGCGCAGATCACATCGAGGCCAGAGGAGAAACCTCCTCATAAACAGGCCGGATATATGGAAGCAATCCTGTCCCTGTCAGAGTGTGTACGGTGTCTTGCAAAACGGGAGGAGACCATATATGGGTGAAGCGCAGCGTAACCCATCGAATGATAACGATGAGATGCGCTGAAAAATTGCGGCATGCGATGCCCCAATGACGGATTACCGGCGCAACTTCGTCCCCGGCGGGAGCTATTTTTTCACTGCCGCCTTGGTGGAGCGGTCTAACCCAACGCTACTGTTCTCTTGGAACTTCCCCCGCCTGCAAATCCCGTCTCTTGTGAATGACCGCCAGAATTTCGATATGCGTGGTCTTGATCTCGTAGAGAATGCGATAGGAGTATAGCGCCAGCTCCCGCACGTTCTCCTCGTTGAGCTCCGGTACCTTGCGTCCCATGCGGGGCAGCTCATCGAGCAGAAAGGTCTTGCGCACTAAGGCATCCGAGACGCGTTTGGCATAGAGTGGTGAATCCTGGGCGATGTAATCGTGAATATGGCGAAGCTGGGTTTGAGCGTGGCGGGCCCACTTTACCATGACTGAATATCCCGTAACACTTGATCAGCGGGCGTGGTGTTCCCTTTCTCGGCGTCTTCCTGTCCGCGGCGGATATTCTCCAGCACATAGAGCCGGTACATGATCTCCTCCATGTCTGCATCCTCGGGCAGACTGGCGATGACGTTGATGGCTTCTTTCTTCAGGGGTTCCATGGTGATCTCCACATTCTTCTCAAAGTACGCAGTATGCATGATATCGCAGTTTTTGAGGTGTTTATAAATTTTTGTATTCCTATGCAGCCCGCTCCCCGCGTCAGAATAGTTGTCACTATTTTCTGTAACCCCAAGATAGAAGGCGGCGGGTGGTATTAACAGTACACCTCAATTTGAGTGCTGATAAAAAAACCTTGAGGGCTGTTCTCAAGTGTGTCATATCATCCTGATATGTCTTTCCGCCAGATCGAGGTACTCTTTTGCCAGCGTGAACCATTTCTGCATCTCGCGGACCTGCGGTTCGCGCAGATGCCAGATGGCCAGTTTGGCCCGCAGGCTGGCACGGTAACTCTTGTAGAAATGTAACAATTTATCGGGGATGATGTCTCCGGTAATTTTTCGGTAAGTCGCAAAGACGATGCGATCAAGAAACTCCGGCGCGCCCAGCCGTTCGCATTCCATGGTTAGGAAAGAAAGTTCGTCCGCCGGATCGAGGATGCGAAACTCGCGCTTGAATTCCAGGCAGTCGATGATGATGGGCTTATCTGCCAGGCAGACATGCTCGGGCCGCAAGTCGCCGTGAGCTTCGATAATCTTGCCCGCACCAACGCGTTGATCGAACAGATCGGACTCTCGTTTCAGGAATTCCAACTGTGCGGCACAGATACTCGGCGCCACATTCAATGGCAGGCCGTAGGCGGGCGTGGTCAATTCACGCAGGTTGGCGTGGATGTCCGTCTCGAATCGTCCCCGATATTCCGCTGGCGCGATCTCGATCGCCGCTGAGCCCTTATAGAAGTGAGCCAGCGCCAGGGCGAGCTGGGTGATGTCGGTTTCCTGAACGGCATGATTTCTTATTGCATGGTCAAGCATCCGCTGTTGCGGCAGGCGGCGCATTTTGACCAGCCAATCGATTGCTGTGCCGCCGCCCAGATGCATGATGCCCACGGCATCAACGGTCAGGGGAACGATGTCGATATATACATCATGCGCCAGCCGCCGATTCAGCCGTACTTCCTCGGCGCAATCATGATGCCGCGCATCGACGGTGCTGAAGTCGAGAAACTCATAGCGCACCGGTTTCTTCAGCTTGTAGGCGAAACAATCAGTCAGGAATACCCATGACATATGGGTTTCCACGACCTCCACACGGTGCGGTTTGTCCGGGTAACTGTCCGGCCGGCGCAAAAAATCGACCTTGGCTTCGGTGGCGGCCCATGTGTCGTGTCCGTGCGGAAAACCGGGTGGCATTGAATGACTAGATCATCACTTTCGAGTCTTCACTTCCCTGATCTGCTCACGCGAGATGAGTCTGGCAAGCTCATTCATCTCCTGGGCGAGCAGATCGAACAGATCATCCACCGAGACGATACCCGCCAAGCCGCCTCCGTTATCGACAATCGGTATCCGGCGCACGCCTTTTAGGCGCATCAACTGAATGGTCTCGAACACACCTTCCGACTCTCGCGCCGTGACGAGTTCAGGGCTCATGATGTCGCTCGCCGTGACGGTGTTGACATCGGCGCCTTTGGCTACGAGTTCAATGACGATATCCCGGTCAGTGATTATCCCGGCCGGTATGCGTTTGCCGTTTTTTTCCTCCACCACGACCAGGTCTCCGACATGGTGATTGCGCATCAATTGCGCAATTTCCGGAATGGCCATGTTTCTGTAGGCAAAAACAACGTCGCGGTTGCAAATTTCTCCGATGGGCATGGTGGTTCTCCTTCATGATTTTTTGTGGACAAAGGCTCCAGTGAGTATGGTAACCCCGTTATGTGATATTTCTTTGATCTATATCAAACCTACTTCAAATAATGCTGGTTATCATGCATGAATACGATCCAGATGCCTGGGAGGACCCATGATCTTCGCGAACCGTGCGGAAGCCGCTTCCCTGCTTGCTGAAAAGCTATCGAGCTATAAGGGCAAAAACCCCCTGCTGCTCGCCATCCCCCGCGGTGCGGTGCCGATGGCGAAAATCATTGCCGATGTGTTGGATGGAGAGCTGGATGTGGTGCTGGTGCGAAAGCTGCGCGCACCGTTCAATCCCGAATTCGCCATCGGTTCGATGGATGAAAGCGGTTGGGCCTATATCGCCGATTATGCCGAGCAGGCGGGTGCGTCCAGGGACTATATCGAGCAGGAAAAGAAGGCGCAGCTTGAAACCATGCGCAGGCGGCGCGCGCAATATACTCCGGTGCGTCCGCCGATTGACCCGGCGGGGCGCATCGTCATCGTCGTGGACGATGGTCTGGCGACCGGTGCGACCATGATTTCCGCTTTGCATGCGCTGCGTGCCAGGCGCCCCGCCAAACTGATCTGCGCCGTGCCCGTCGCGCCGCCGGATGCGGTGCAAAAAGTGAAGGATTACGCGGATGAGGTGATTTGCCTGGAAACGCCGGTCTATTTTCAGGCGGTCGGGCAGTTCTATGCGGAGTTTCCGCAGATCGAAGATGACGAGGTTGTCGAGATGCTGAAGGCAAGCGTTATGCCGCGCGGGGGCCGAGAAAGCGCGTGAACCAGTGCGCCGCCTTCTGCGCCACTTCTTCGAGGGTGCCTGGTTCCTCGAAAAGATGGGTAGCGCCGGGAATGATCATCAACTCCTTCAGGCAATTCAGATTCGCATACGCCTGCTGATTCAGCTCGATCACGACATCATCGAAGCCGCCAACGAGCAGAAGGGTCGGCGCTTTGACCTTGTGCAGATCATCTTCACTCGCCAGATCGGGCCGCCCGCCGCGGGATACCACAGCGCCGATTTTTTCGGGAAGCCTGGCCGCGACCATCAGCGCTGCCGCGGCGCCGGTGCTGGCGCCGAACAGGCCGATGGGAAGGATGCGGGTCTGGGGCGCGTCCCCGAGCCAATGGACGGCGGCGAGCAGGCGGCTGGTCAGCAAGGGAATATTGAAACGGTTGGCGTAGTCGCTATCCTCCTGTCGCGTTAGTAGATCGATCAGCAGCGTCCCGATACCCGCTTCGCGCAGTATCTCGGCCACATAGTTGTTGCGCGGGCTGAAGCGGCTGCTGCCACTGCCGTGGGCGAACAGCACAATGCCTTGGACGTTATCCGGCAGCTCCAGCATGCCTTCCAGACTGATGGAATCAGCAGGGATGTGGGCAAGTTCCTTCAACATGGCTTTTTCTCCTCATGCGTTTTTTCGATCCGCACGGCCGTGACTTTGTATTCCGGAGTTTTCACGTAACGATCACGGTAGGCGCTGGTGACATTGTTCAAAAAGACCTGCGGCGTATGAAAAGTGGCGAAGAGTTCGCCCTTTTTTACGGCAGCGGTGATGTTGATCGGGAGTTCCGCCTCTCCGTAACGGCTGGTGATTTTGACCTGATCTCCATTTCGCAGCCCTAGCCGCTCGGCGTCCGCGGGCGAGATGTCCAGGACATCGCAGGGACGCAAAACGATATTCTTGGTGCGCAGGGTCATGGTGCCTGCGTTGAACTGATAAAGGGTTCTGCCGGTGACCAGCAGGAAGGGGAATTCTTCGCTGACCGTCTCGGCGGTGGGTCTATAGTCAACGCGACGCAACGCCGCCTGCTTGCCGAGGGCAAAAGATTCGGTGTGCATGATCTGCGTGCCGGGATGGTTCTCGGTGGGACAAGGCCATTGCAGGCCGCCGTGCTCCAGACGCTGATAGCTGATGCCATTCCCCGCCGCCCAAACGGCGCGCACTTCATTCCAGATGTCTTCGGCCGATTGAAACTTGAAAAACTCCCCTTTGCCCATGGCGCGCGCGATGCCGCAAATGATTTCCCAGTCCGGTTTTGCCTGTCCGGGAGGCGGGATCGCTTTTCTGATGCGTTGGATGTGGCGCTCGGCGTTCATGAAGGTGCCGTCTTTTTCGAATGACGAGGCCGCGGGGAGAAATACCGAGCCGAACGACTTGGCGGTTTCGGTGAGGAACATGTCCTGGACGATGACCAATTCCATGGCTTTCATCGCCTGTCGTGTAGTGTGGGCATCGGCATTGGTCAACAGCACGTCGTAGCCGATGGCCCATAGCGCCTTGAGATTGCCTTGTGCCGCCGCATCCATCATTTGCAGCAGGTTCAGTCCCGTCGTGACGGGCAAGGGCGCGCGCCATACTCTTTCAAAGAGACTTTGGCCGTCCTTGATGGATAGTCCGCCGGTGAGCGTGCCGGGATCACAGCCCATGTGCGCCGCGCCTTGCACATTGTTCTGCCCCCGCAAAGGGTTGATGCCGGCGCCGCGTTTGCCGATGTTGCCGGTCAGCAGTGCCAGATTGACTAGGCACATCACGCTCTCCGTGCCTTGGGTATGCTCGGTGATTCCCAGGCCATGGAAGCTCATGGCGGGTTTGTTTGTCGCATACAGCCGCGCTGCCTGGCGGATAAGGTTGGCATCCACGTCACAGAGTGCCGCGGCACGCTCCGGTGTCCATTGTTTTATGAATTTCTCAAACTGCGGCCAGTCCGAAACGCGTTCGCGCAGAAAATGTTCATCATGGAGTTGTTCCTCGACGATGGCGCAGGCCATGGCATTGAGTAGCGGCACATTGGTGCCGGGGCGCAGCGCCAGGTGCAGCGCCGCATAGTCGGCCAGTTCGATGCGGCGTGGATCGATGACGATAAGAGGCACGCCGCGCAGGGCGGCCTGTTTGATGCGTGCCCCGACGACGGGGTGATTTTCGGTGGGGTTGGCGCCGCAGATCAGAAGGGTGTGCGCCTGTTCGATGTCGTCGAAGGAATTGGTCGATGCGCCCGTGCCCAGCATCATCTTCATCGCTGCGGCGGTGGGCGTATGGCATACCCGTGCACAACAGTCCACGTTATTGGTGCCCAGCACCACACGCGCAAATTTTTGCGTGAGATAATTCTCTTCGTTAGTGGCGCGTGATGATCCGAGCATGCCGATACTATCCGGGCCGTGGCGTGTGGCGATGGTTTGCAGCCTCTCGGCGGTATAGGCAATCGCCTCTTCCCATGAGGCGCTTTTCCATGCGCCGTTGTCGCGGATCATCGGTGTGGTGATACGATCATCGGCATGGACGAAATCATAGGCATAACGGCCTTTTACGCAAAGATGTCCCTTGCTGGCCGGAGCATCGAGCGCGGGTTTCACGGCAATGATGTGCTCATTGCGCGTGCCAACTTCCATCTCGCAGCCTGTGCCGCAATAGGGACAGGTCGTGCGGGTCCATGCCGTGGGTTTGTCCGGGGTCAGCAGCGCCTTGTCTTCCAGCGCGCCGGTCGGGCAGGTATCCACGCAGGCACCGCAACCGACACAGGTGCTCTCGCGGAAGGTGGTGTGAGAATCGGGGCGTATCCGTGTCGCATCGCCGCGATTCCATGCCTGCCAGACGAACTGTCCCTGCACCTCTTCGCAGATGCGCACGCAGCGATAACAGTCGATGCACTGCGACATATCGACATGGATATAGGGGTGCGAGTCGTCGATGAGGGTGGCGTCGGCCGCGCCGCGTAGTTCGCCTTCCAGGCCATAGGCGCGGATGAGGCGGTGGAATTCCTTGTCGGGGAATTGTTGCAGGGGGTCTGCCGGATAGCGATGTGCGATGAGTTTGAGCAACGTGCGCCGCAGGGTTTCGATCTCCGGCGTGTGGGTGTCAATCACCATGCCGTCAGCCAAGCATGTGTCGCAGGCGGTTACCGGACGCGTGTGTCCATGCACCTGAACGATGCACAAGCGGCAGCCGCCATAAGGTTTGAGCCGTTCATCATGACATAGGGTGGGAACATCCGCGCCCGCCGCTCGCAGGGCGTGCAGAATGGTAACGCTCTCGTCGATCTCGTATGTCTGGCCATTGATGGTTACGCGAAGCATGCCTTCAGCTCCTGCGCATAGTGTTTTGCGATGCTGTGGGCGAATTCGGCCAAGCCGCTCCCCAGTCCGCATAGACTGGTGGAGGCCAGCGCTGTGGCGATGTCGTCCCATTCCGCCTTTGCGGAGGACGCGTCGCCTTGCAAAACATTTTCGAAAATCTGTTCGATGCGGCGGCTGCCGAGGCGGCAGGGCGTGCACTTGCCGCAGGATTCGTAGGCGCCGAAGGAAAAGACGTGGTGGATCAATGCCGCGATGGAGGTGTGTTCGTCGAAAGCCACCACGCCACCGTGCCCGACTGCGGCGCCGATGGCGTGCAATTCCTCATGACCGAAAGGCGTGTCCAAAAGCTGTGGAGGTATCATTCCCGCCAGCGGCCCGCCGATGATGACGCCCTTGAGTTTGCCCGCTTTCAGTCCGCCACCTAGTTGCTCTACAATGTGACGCACCGGCATGCCGAACTCGATTTCGTAAAGTCCGGGTCGATTGAATAGCGAGTTGAGCGAAACTAGCTTGGTTCCGCGGCTATTGGAAAAGCCAAGGGTCCGGTAAGCCTCCGCGCCTTGTTGCACGATCCAGGGAATGGCGGCCAGGGTTTCGACGTTATCGACCAGCGTGGGTTTGCCGAACAGACCGCTCTCGGTCGGATAAGGCGGGCGGACACGCACCTCGGGCCTTCGCCCTTCGATGGAGTTGAGCAGCGCCGTTTCTTCGCCGCAGATGTAGCTGCCTTGGCCCATGACAAGTTTGATGTCGAACGAGAAACGGCTGTCGAGGATATTGTCGCCGAGATACCCCTGTTGCCGTGCATCGGCCAAGGCTTGTTTCAATATTGTCCGGGATTCAGGGTATTCGCTGCGCAAATAAATGTAGGCTTTGCTCGCGCCAACGGCATATCCCGCAATGGCGAGAGACTCGATCAAGACGTGCGGATCGTCCTCCATGATGAAGCGGTCGATATAGGCGCCAGGGTCGCCCTCATCGGCGTTGGCGACAACGAACTTTTTGTCGCCTGATGCCTGAAAGACCGCGCGCCACTTCCTGCCGGTGGGAAAGCCCGCCCCGCCGCGCCCGCGCAAGCCGGAGTGCTCGATGGTCTGGACAATGGTATCCGGTGTCGTCCGCAGCGCCTGCGTCAGTGCTGTGTAGCCGCCATGTCCTGTGTAGGATTGAACAGTGCGCGCGCCGCCCGCGACGATGTGCTTCAGCACCACCGATTGCGCGGCGTGTATCTCGATGCTCGGTCGGCAGGTGTCGCTGCCCGCGGCGGGGGCGGCATAGCATTTCCCCAGGCAATAAATCCGCGCCGCCTGCGTTTGTGCGGTGTGCCAGCGATCGGGATCAAGGTGTCTGGCGGCAAAACACGCCATTCCCTGGCACGGGCTGTCAGCGACGGATCGCCCGGGAAGGTGATAAAACGAGGCGATGTGCGGTTCATGCGGTTTTGTCTGCATCGGAACCCCTCCGAAGACGTTACCGCTATTTTATCCTCATATTTCACAAAGCCGTTTGATCTGGATCAAGGTTTGCTATTTCTGCTTTTTGGTAAAGTGAGATGATCGCCTCTCAAGAGGAACACAATGATGGAGTCCCAGGTCATGGTTTCATTGCAACAAAATCTGCTGTCCATGGACGAGCTTGGCAAAATACATGCCTATTGGCGCGCGGCGAATTATCTCTCTGTCGGGCAGATTTATCTGCTGGATAATCCCCTGTTGCGTGAGCCGCTCCGGCTGGAACACGTCAAACCGCGCTTGCTTGGACACTGGGGCACCACACCGGGCCTCAATTTCATCTATGTTCACCTGAACCGCATCATCAAGGCGTATGACCTGAACGTCATCTATCTCGCCGGTCCTGGTCACGGCGGCCCCGGCATGGTGGCCAATACTTATCTGGAAGGCACTTACAGCGAGTTCTATCCGAACGTGGCGCGGAATGCGGAAGGAATGAAGAAGCTGTTCAAGCAGTTTTCCTTTCCGGGGGGCGTCCCCAGCCACGTCGCGCCGGAAACGCCAGGATCGATACATGAAGGCGGTGAGCTGGGCTATGTTCTTTCTCATGCCTACGGCGCGGCGTTCGACAATCCCGATCTGGTGGTTGCCTGCGTGGTGGGCGATGGCGAGGCCGAGACCGGACCCTTGGCGACGGCATGGCATTCCAACAAGTTTCTCAATCCCATTCACGATGGGGCGGTGCTGCCCATCTTGCATCTGAACGGCTACAAGATCGCCAACCCCGCTGTACTGGCGCGCCTCAGTCATGAGGAGCTGGAAAGCCTGTTCACAGGTTATGGTTACCAGCCCTTTTTCGTTGAGGGATCCGACGCCGAGACCATGCACCAGCTGATGGCGGCCACGCTGGATACAGTGATCGCACGGATCAAGGCGATTCAGGGTGAGGCGCGCAGCACTGGCATCGCCAGACGTCCGCATTGGCCGATGATTATCCTGCGCACTCCCAAGGGCTGGACGGGGCCGCGACAAGTGGACGGTTTGAAAACGGAAGGGTTCTGGCGTTCACACCAGGTGCCGTTGTCCGAGATGGCGGAAAAGCCCGAGCATCTGAAACTGCTCGAGGAATGGATGAGGAGTTACAAGCCGGAAGAACTGTTCGATGAAAACGGCGCATTGATTCCTGAGCTGGCCGCGCTTGCCCCCAAGGGAGAGAAACGCATGGGAGCGAACCCTCATGCCAATGGCGGTATTCTGCTGCGGGATCTGATCTTGCCCGATTTCCGCGATTATACCGTGGAGATTGCCAAGCCGGGGCAGACTTTTGCCGAGGCGACGCGGGTCATGGGCCGTTTCTTGCGCGATGTGATGAAACTCAATCAGGGCCAGCGCAATTTTCGCGTGATGGGGCCGGATGAGACGGCTTCGAATCGTCTCGATGCCTTGTTCGAAGTGACGGATCGCACCTGGATGGCCGAAACCCTGGCTGAGGACGAGCATCTTTCAACGGATGGCCGAGTGATGGAAATACTCTCCGAGCATACCTGCCAGGGATGGTTGGAAGGGTATCTCCTGACGGGGCGGCACGGACTGTTTTCCTGTTATGAAGCGTTCATCCATATCGTTGATTCGATGTTCAACCAGCACGCCAAATGGCTCAAGGTGACCGCCAAGGAAATTCCCTGGCGGCGACCCATCGCCTCGCTCAATTATCTGCTCACTTCCCATGTGTGGCGTCAGGATCACAACGGTTTTTCCCACCAGGATCCCGGCTTCATAGACCATGTGGTGAACAAGAAGGCCGATGTGATCCGTGTTTACTTGCCGCCCGACGCCAACACGCTGCTGTATGTCACCGACCAGTGTCTGCGCAGCCGTAATCTGATCAATGTCATCGTCGCCGCCAAGAACGATCAGCCGCAGTGGCTGGACATGGACGCTGCCATCAAACACTGCACCGCCGGCATCGGCATCTGGGAGTGGGCGAGCAACGACCGTGGCGGCGAGCCGGACGTGGTGATGGCCTGCGCCGGCGATGTGCCGACCATCGAGACGCTGGCTGCCATGGATCTGTTGCGCCAACATCTGCCCGAACTCAAGGTGCGCGTCATCAACGTGGTCGACCTGATGACGCTGCAACCGCAGGAGGAGCATCCACATGGGTTGTCGAACAAGGATTTCGATACCTTGTTCACCACCGACAAGCCGATCATCTTCGCCTACCACGGCTATCCCTGGCTGATTCATCGCCTCACTTATCGCCGCACCAATCACAAGAATCTCCATGTGCGCGGCTACAAGGAGGAGGGCACCACCACCACGCCCTTCGATATGGCGGTGCGCAATGATCTGGACCGCTTTCACTTGGTGGCCGATGTGGTCGATCGTGTTCCCAAGCTCGGCTATCTGGCCGCTTATGCCAAACAGATCATCCGCGACAAACTGATCGAGCATAAACAATACATCACTACCCATGGGCAGGATATGCCGGAGATCAGGGAATGGAAGTGGACTGAGTAGAGAACATCAGCAGCCTTGCCTACGCCTCGTAAGGAGCAGTTTAACCACTTATCGACCTGTTCAATTTTCCGGGGCCGGCTCTGCTAATGCGCCTCGATCACGTCAAGAAACGCTGCCCCATAACGTTCCAGTTTTTGCTTGCCGATGCCGGGAATGGCGGCGAATTGATTCAGTTCCCGGGGGCGTTGCGCCACCATCGCCAGCAGGGTGCTGTCGTGGAAGATGACATAGGGTGGCACGCCTTGCTCACGCGCCAGTTCCAGGCGTTTCGCCTTGAGCGCTTGCCATAGCGCTTCGGCTTCGGGCGAGTCGATTTGAAAACCCTCCTTTGATGAGACAGACGGTCCCGAGCCTGGCGCGGGAGCGCGGGAAGGGAGTTTTTGTCCCTTGGATTTTTTCGTGCTCGACTCCGGGTCTTTGCGCAGGGCGATTTTTTGTTCGCCGCGCAGCAGCGGGCGGCTCTCGGGAGTCAGGCGCAGTCCGCCGTAGCCCTCCATATCCACTTCCAGCATGCCGGCGGCCACCAGTTGGCGGAAGATGCTGCTCCATTGGGCCTGGCTGAATTCTTTGCCGATGCCGAAGGTGCTGAGCCTGCTATGACCGAAGCGCTGTATCTGGTCAGTGGTTTTGCCCAGCAGCACATCGGTCAGATGCCCGACGCCGAAGCGCTGGCCGGTGCGGTAGACGCAGGACAGCGCCATCTGCGCGGCCACCGTGCCGTCCCAGGTCTGCACGGGTTCCAGGCAGTTGTCGCAATTGCCGCACGGCGCGGAATAGGTTTCACCGAAATAGTTCAGCAGCGCCTGGCGGCGGCAGACGGTGGTTTCGCAGAAGCCGAGCAGGGCATCGAGTTTGCGCCGTTCCAGCCGTTTGCGTTGCTCGTTGGCTTCGCCGTTGTCCAGCAGTTGACGCAAGGTGATGACATCGCCCAGGCCATAGGCCAGCCAGGCATCGCTGGGCAGGCTGTCGCGTCCGGCGCGGCCGGTTTCCTGGTAATAGCCTTCCATGCTCTTGGGTAGATCAAGGTGTGCGACGAAGCGGACATTGGATTTGTCGATGCCCATGCCGAAGGCGACGGTGGCGACCATGACCACGCCTTCCTCGCGCAGAAAGCGCTGCTGATTTTGTTGCCGCGCATTGCTGTCCATGCCGGCATGGTAGGGCAGGGCGTCCCAGCCCTGTTCCTTCAGCCAGGCGGCGGTTTCTTCGACACGCTTGCGCGACAGGCAGTAGACGATGCCGGCGTCGCCGCGATGTTCCGCTTCCAGAAAAGTCAGCAATTGCTGGCGCGGATTGCGTTTTTGCACGATGCGGTAGCGGATGTTGGGGCGGTCGAAGCTGGAGGCGAATTGCCGCGCTTCGGTGAGTCCCAGCCGCTCGGCGATTTCGCGCCGGGTAGGGGCGTCGGCGGTGGCGGTGAGGGCGATGCGCGGCACGTTGGGAAAACGCTCGTGTAGCACGGAGAGTTGCAGGTATTCGGCGCGAAAGTCGTGTCCCCATTGCGAAACGCAGTGCGCCTCGTCGATGGCGAACAGCGCCGGTTCGGTGCGTTCCAGCAGTTCCAGGAAACGCGGTGTCATGAGCCGTTCGGGGGCGACATAGAGCAAGTCCAGCTCGCCGCGCAACAATTGCTGCTCGACTTGCCAGGCGGCTTGTCCGTCCAGGCTGGAATTGAGGAACGCTGCTTTTACCCCGAGCTGGAGCAGGGCGTCGACCTGATCCTGCATCAGCGCGATCAGCGGCGACACCACGATCCCCGTGCCACGCCGCAGCAATGCCGGAATCTGGTAACACAGTGATTTTCCGCCGCCGGTCGGCATCAGCACCAGGGCGTCGCCGCCGCTGACGAGGTGTTCGATGACGGCGGCCTGGTGGCCGCGGAATTCGTTGTAACCGAAGATGGAGCGGAGTGTTTGCAGTGCGCTGGACATGATGGAACTTGGAGACCTTACTTTGCCTCTGAATGATAACATCGACGGCGCGATTGATGGCATAATTCACCCTCTATTGGCGCACTAGTTAAATGGTCTTTGGCGCGAATGCGTTTCAAGTCACTCAACGAATGGCTCTCCTGGCAGGAGACGCTGCATCCCTCGGCGATAGAGCTGGGGTTGGATCGCGTGCGGCCGGTGTTGCGGCGCATGGGTCTGGAGCATCCCCCCTTTCCTGTCGTAACGGTTGCCGGCACCAATGGCAAGGGCTCCAGCGTGGCGATGCTGGAGGCTATCCTGCGTGCCGCCGGTTACCGCGCGGGGGTCTATACCTCGCCGCATCTGCTGCGCTATACCGAACGGATCCGTATCTATAGCGAAGAGATCGACGAGGGAAATCTGTGCAGCGCCTTCGAGCGTGTCGATCAGGCGCGCGGCGAGACGTCACTGACCTATTTCGAGTTTGGCACCCTGGCGGCGATCGACATCTTCGCCGGCTCGCGGCTGGATGTCGCCATCATGGAGGTGGGCATGGGGGGGCGGCTGGATGCGGTCAATCTGCTCGATGCCGATATCGCGCTGGTCACCTCCATCGGCATAGATCATGCGGAATGGCTGGGCGATACCCGGGAGAAGATCGCCTTCGAGAAGGCAGGTATTTTCCGTTCCGGCCGTCCGGCCATTTGTGGTGATTCCGATCCGCCGCAGATCCTGATCGACCATGCCGCCGCCGTTGGCGCGCCGTTGTACCGGCTGGGTCATGAATTCGGCTATCAGGTCGAAGGTCCGTCCTGGTCATGGTGGAGCCAGACCCGCCGCCGCACGGCGTTGCCCCACCCGGCGCTGCGCGGCGCTTTTCAATTGCAGAATGCGGCGGCCGTGCTGATGGTGCTGGAGTTGCTGGACGACTTCCTGCCTCTCAGCCAGCATGATGTTCGCGAGGGGCTGACCACCGTCAGCCTGCCGGGGCGTTTTCAGGTGTTGCCGGGCGCGCCGCTGCGTATTTTCGATGTGGCGCACAATCCGCACGGCGCGCAGGTGCTGGCGCAGACGCTGCGCAGCCAGCCCTGCGCGGGCAAAACCCACGCGGTGATGGCGATGCTGGCGGACAAGGATATCGGCGGTGTCGTTGCCGCGATGCGCGGGGTGGTGGATGTGTGGCATGCCGCCGGTCTCAGTGTAGGGCGCGGCGCTTCTGCGGTGCGGGTTGCCGAGATCTTGCGGGCGGCGGGTGTGTCAGCACCGATTCATGTATACGATGACGTAGCCGCCGCCTACGCCCAGGCGTTGGCCGGTGCTCAGACGGTGGACCGGATTGTGGTGTTTGGTTCCTTTTATACCGTGGCGGAGGCGATGAGGCAGGGGGTATAATTCCGCCATGCCCGGAGATGTCCGCAAGCCTTTCCATGCCTAACAGTTCCACTCTCATCAATGATCAGCGTCTCAAAACCTTCAAGGAAATCGACGAAATGCTCAAACAGCCGAAAGGCGCGGCGTTTCGGCTTTTCAAACAGGCTCAAAAGGAATTGCGCGAGGGTGAGCACTTTTTCTGCGTGGATGAGCGGGTCGACGCGGAATCGGTGGCGCAATTGCGCCGGATGGGAAGGATTTACGCTTCCACAGTCAACGCGGTGTTGATTGGCGAATCGGGATTGCAGTTACTTTACGCGGGTCGATAACAGATGGAGAAGAATCAATTGAAACAACGCCTGATCGGTGCGCTGGTACTGGTGTCGCTGGTCGCCATCGTCATTCCTTTTCTGATTGGTAATGAGGAAGACCGGGCGCCCGGTCCGGTCGCCGCCATACCGCCGCCGCCTTCCGTGACGGCCCCCGAGCTTGCCACGCAGACCTTTCCCGGCCAGGGTGACCCGGATGCGGGTGGGGTGCCAGCCGATGCGCAAGTGACGCCCGATACGGTGGTGGATGCGCTGACGCCTCCGCCAGCTCCCGAGCCTGCGCCGTCTGCCGCGCCAGCGCAGCCGGCGGAGGTCAAGCCTGCCGAACCCCCAAAGAAGGCGGAGCCAAAAACGGCAAAGGTTTCCGAAACAGCGCCGAAGCCGCAGCCAGCCGCGCCTTCACCCGGTGAACCCGTGGCATGGGTGGTGCAACTCGGCAGTTTCGCCAGCGAGCAGAATGCGCTGGCGCTGCGTGATCGCCTGCGCGCCAAAGGCTATCCGGCTTTTGTCGAACGTGTCTCCGAGGGTGGCGCTACGGCCATTCGCGTGCGGATCGGGCCTGAAACGCTGCGCTCCAAGGCGGATGCCTTGCAGCAGAAGATCGAGCAGGAAATGAAGGTGAAGGGTGTTGTGATGCGGTATAGATAAGAAAAAATGCGCAGGAGCGGATTCAAGCCGCTCCTGCGCATCCCGGTTTACTGCTTATCTATAATCCCCACGCTGCCCGGTCTTTCTTTGCGGCCGTGCATAGGAGATTTTCGGGCGCTCGCCCGAGGGCTTGCTATGACGCGGCGCGCCGTTGTCGTTGAAGCGGGCGTTGCCGTAGCCATTTCCCTGCTGCTCTCTTCCTCTTGGCTGTTGCGAGTAGGGTGATTGGCCGAAAGCGTTGTCCTGCCCGCGGTGGTTGCCGCGAGGCGAAGCCGATTGCGAGCGGGGACGCGGAGCGGGAGCGCCGCCTTTGCGGCTGAAATTCGGCCGACCGCGGCTCTTGTCGCCGCCACCTCCCCGGGGTTCCGAGCGGGTCGGCTCCAGGCCCGCCACCACGCTGCGTTCCAGACGGTGTCCGGTAAAGCGTTCAATCTGTGACAGCTTGCCCCAGTCCTGCGGCCCGATCAGGGAAACCGCCACACCGAATGCGCCGCCACGGCCGGTACGGCCAATGCGATGGACGTAGTCTTCGGCCACCATCGGCAGGTCGAAATTGATGACATGCGTGATGCCGGTGATGTCCAGACCGCGTGCCGCCACGTCGGTGGCGACCAGCACTTTCACATCGCCGCGACGCATGCGCTGCACGGTGCGGTTGCGCGCGCCCTGTTTCATGTCGCCGTGCAGCGCCGCGCAGGCGTAGCCCTGTTCGGTGAGTTCATCGGCCAGATCATCGGCGCCGCGCTTTGTGGCGGTGAAGATGATCGCCTGGCTGAGTTCCTCGGAGTTCAGCACATGGCTCAGCAGCCGGTGCTTGTGATTGTAATCGTCGGCCTGATGCACACGCTGTTCGATCTGGGTGTGTTTCTCTTTGGCCCCCGCTACCTGGATGCGCATCGGATCCTTGAGCAGCCGCCGCGCCAGTTTTTCCACATTGCCTTCGAAGGTCGCGGAAAACAGCAGCGTCTGGCGGCTGTCGGGCGTGGCGGCGCTGATCTGTTCCACCGGCTCGATAAAGCCCATGTCCAGCATGCGATCCGCCTCATCCAGCACCAGCATTTCCAGGCGCGAGAAATCAACGCGGCCGCGCTCCATGTGGTCGATCAGCCGGCCTGGCGTTGCGACCAGCAGGTCGAGCGGCGAGCGCAGCAGGCGTTCCTGTACAGGATAGGGCGAGCCGCCGACGATGGAGCCCGAGCGCAGCTTGGTGAAGCGAGCATAACGCTTGATCGAATCCTGAATCTGCGCCGCCAGTTCACGGGTCGGGGTGAGAATCAGCACGCGCGGACCGCGGCCCTGCGTTTGGGAAGGTTGCTGCAATTTTTCCAGGGCGGGCAGCACAAAGGCCGCTGTCTTGCCGGTGCCCGTCTGTGCCGATGCCATGATGTCGCGGCCCGAAATAGCCACGGGAATGGCTTGACGCTGAATGTCGGTAGGGTTGGTGTAACCGCTCGCCTCGATGGCGCGCAGCAGATTATCGTTCAGATTGAGTTCTTTAAAAGACAAAATAATATCCTCTTCCGCCGCCACAGGCGGAGCTGTATGAAATTGAAATCTTGAGGGCGGAAACCGCTGTGGCTGGTGGCGACCGCCTGTTGCTGAAACGCCGCCAACCAACATGGAAGCTGCAAAGGCAGCGAGAGGGAGGGTCAGAGACGACTATGTGCCTGTTCAATCAGGCACGGGGCGCACTATACACAAATATGATGGGAATAGCCAGCAAAATTTGTTTTATCTGGCGTCCAGAGTCCGACAGGTACGGAGGGTATGTTTTTGTTTTTCGAAAAATTTCAAGGTCAGGGGGCTTTTCGACATGAGAAACCCCCGGTTTTCGAGTGTTTCGTAGGCAACGCTGGTATAGTGTAAGCTTTGTCGGGCGGATCCTTGAGAACCTGTTCAAGATCTCGATCAAGGGATGCATTGCGGCGTTAAAATTGAACTCAAAATGCTCATTCGTGTATGCTCCGCTTTTGAGTTCAATTTTGCCTTGCACTGCATCCCTTGATCGAGATCTTGAACAGATTCTGAGGAAACCGCCCTGGATAGGAGAATTCCAAGAGACGGAGGTAATGTGTGGCGAAAATCATCCTGAAGACCAGCGCGGCGCACGGCAAGGGTGTTTTTGCCAGCGAGCCCATCGCCGCCGGGGAAGCGATCTTGACCTTTAGCGGCCCGGTTTGGCGTCGCTCCGAGGCGGATTTCACGACCTATCATTTGCAGATTGGCGAAGACCTGTACCTTGGGCCATCGTCCGGCCTGGACGATTATGTGAACCACTGTTGCCAACCCAACAGCGGCTTCAGGGAGGGGTTGGATCTCGTTGCCTTGCGCGCTATTCAACCTGGCGAGGAGATTACATGGGATTACAGCACGGCCATCGATGAGGCCGATTTCGAGGGCTTTCCCTGCGGTTGCGGAGCGTCGTCATGCCGTGGGCGGGTGGTTTCGTTCCGTGACCTGCCGCATACCGAGCAGGAGCAATTGCGACCGTGGCTGTTGCCTTATTTGAAAGCGAAGTATCCTTCGGGGGCTCTGAAAAGACCCGCTTGAACTTTTCGGTGTAAAGGGAAAGGCATGGCTTTTGCTTTTTCTGCTTAATGGCAAAAAACGCCAATTTTCCGTCAAAAACTTTTCGAGAGGGGGGAAGCATGCAGCCCAGCCATGGCGTTGTTCAGGATCGTCGGGCGCAGTCGGTCAGGATGATCAAGCAGTTGGTGGATTTGCGCACCGAGACATTGGTGCTCTATGGTAAGCTGGCGAACAAGAAACCTTTTGGGAAGGGGACGGGGGCGCCGGAGTTGTTGCAGGAGTTCTGTGCATCGCTCATCGATTACACCGCCGATGGCCATTTCCAGTTGTACCGCTACATCGCCGAGCGAACGGAGCGCCGGCAATCCGTGTTGAAGATCGCCGATCAGATATACCCGCGTATTCTGGGTACCACGGAAACCATTCTGGCCTTCAACGGCAAATACGATTCCCTGGAGCACAGCGAACACCTCGAGCAGCTCGACGACGATTTGTCCCGCCTGGGCGAGCACCTGGCCGATCGTATCGAGCTTGAGGACCGGCTGATCGATGTGCTGAACGCGCCACGCGCATCCGCTTGATTGCATTTAGGTGCGCCAGATGATGCGTCATGCGCGCCGGATGCAGCGCTTGGCGCGGCTGGCGTTGCATGTCACGGCCGGGGTGGTCGTCACTTACCTGATACTGGCGCCCGCCAATGCCATGGGAGGTGATCCCACGCGTCGCGCTCAGCGTGCCTTGGTGCGATGGTGGATGGCTGGCATTTGCCGCATCCTCAATCTGCGCATCCGTACCGAAGGCGAGGTTTGCGGCGAACCCGTGCTGCTCGTCGCCAATCACATCTCGTGGCTGGATGTTCCCTGTCTTCTTGCGACGGTCGATGCCGTTTGCCTCTCGAAGTCCGAGGTGAAAGCCTGGCCGGTGGTGGGCGCGCTTGCGGCGCATGCCGGCACGTTGTTTATCCGGCGCGGCGAGCATACCGCCGCCGGCGTGGCCGATCAGATGGCGCGCAGCCTGCAAGGCAGTCTCAGTGTTGTCTTCTTCCCGGAGGGGACATCGACCGATGGCGCGACCGTCAGGACTTTCCATCCCCGTCTCTATCATGCGGCGATCCAGGCCCAGGCCAGCGTGCAGGCGGTGGCGATCGCGTATCCTCATCCCGCGGGCGTCAACCCGGTCGCGCCCTACATCAATGACATCAACCTGCTGGACCACCTGTGGGGCGTGTTGGCGGAACCCGCCGTCGATGTCCGTCTCACGTTCTGTGAGCCTGTGACGGCCGTCGGGGATCGCCGTACCCTGGCGGCTAAAACACGCAGCCAGATCCTTGAAGCATTGTACAAATCGTCCGTGAGCCATTCAGGCCAAAGCGTGTAAGCTGCAAGAAGTTTTCAGAGTATCAAATACACATCGAACCGCGTATTCTCGCTTTCGATCGCCATGCTTGGCGCCCGGCCTTCGATCGGCGGCGCGTGGCGCGGGCGTTTGACGACGATGCGCTTGCGGGCGCAGTGCAGGGCGGCATCGAGCAGTTCGGCTATATCGGGATCGTGCCCGAGCAGTATTTGCAGAGCGCGCATTTCCTTTTTCACCAGCGCGCTCTTATCGCGCGGCGGATACATGGGGTCGAGGTACACTACGTCCGGGTGTTGGTCATGGGTGAGCTGTCGCATGTGCTCAATGGCATTGCCGGTGATCAGTGCCATCCGTTCACTTACCATTGCGCCGATGGCGGGATCCTGGCGTGCGCGTCGCACGCCGTCCTGCAACAGGGCGGCGACGATGGGCGAGCGTTCGACCATCTGTACGTTACAGCCCAGGCTGGCCAGTACGAAGGTATCGCGCCCCAATCCTGCCGTGGCGTCGAGCACGCTGGGCGCGGCGCCGCCCTTGAGTCCCACAGCGCGCGCGACGGGCTGGTTTTTGCCGCCGCCGAAACGGCGCCGGTGGTTTGCCGCGCCTCCGGTGAAATCAACGTATACTGGTCCTGCCGCGCCCGGCCCCGTTTGGCGTAATTCCAGGTGTGTTGGAGTGATGGCCAGCAGAAATGGGAATTCTGGCGATGTCTCTGCGGCGAGCGGCAAGCCCAGTTCGGTGGCGATGCGTTCGGCCTCCGCGCGTAATGCCTCTGTCCCGGCGATGACCGCGATCATGGGCGAGTGCTCGATGTGGCTCAAATGTTCGGGCTCCAAATGTTCAGCGTAGAGATTATAGGAAATGCTGAATAATTCCATCCTGGAATTTTCAGCGCACGAAAAGCAAACATGTGATTTTTGCTTTTCTTCATTTTCAATGGCTAGTCGCCATCGAAAATGGCGGCACGTCCATGTGCCGCGCGGAAGCGCTGATAAATCAGCGCTTCCTATAATCAAACGACAAAGTTTGAGTTACTCTATCCAGAACACGAAATGTCCATGAAATTTTGCAAAGGACGCGGTGCGGTCAGTAATGCCGGCGGGCGTTATGAGGCGTATAGCCATGCCGCCGTCGACGACGGTTGGGGCATTCTCGACGAGGAACCGCCGGCGCTCAAGACCACGGTCACCGACGAGGCCGCGCGCACCATCATTTCGCGCAACGATTCGCCGGATGTGCCGTTCGACCGCTCGATCAATCCCTACCGTGGCTGCGAGCATGGTTGCATCTACTGCTTCGCCCGCCCCAACCATGCCTACCAAGGATTATCGCCGGGGCTGGATTTTGAAAGCCGTCTGTTCGCCAAACCCGATGCCGCGCGGCTGCTGGCCGAGGAGCTGCGCAAACCGAAGTATGACTGCGAGGTGATCGCGCTGGGGGCGAACACCGACTGCTATCAGCCCATCGAACGCGAACGGCGTATCACCCGCGACATCCTGGAAGTGCTCGCCGAACACCATCATCCGGTGGCGATCGTCACCAAGTCAGCGCTGATCGAGCGCGACATCGACGTCCTCGCTGCGATGGCCGCGAAAAACCTGGCCATGGTATACGTCTCGGTCACCACGCTCGACCGCTCCCTGGCGCGCCGCCTGGAACCCCGCGCCGCCGCCCCTGCGCGCCGCATCGAAATCATTCGCGCCCTGGCCGACGCCGGTATCCCCACCGGCGTGTTGACCGCGCCTGTCATTCCCGCCTTGAACGACAGCGAGATGGAGGCGATACTGGAAGCCGCCACCGAAGCGGGTACGCGCTGGGCTGGGTACGTGTTGTTGCGCCTGCCGCTGGAGATCAAAGACCTGTTCAAGGAGTGGCTCGCGGAATACGCGCCGCTCAAGGCCGAGCATGTCATGAGCCTGATTCGCCAGAGCCGCGAAGGAAAGGAAAACGACGCCCATTTCGGTTCCCGCATGAAGGGGACGGGCGTGTATGCTGAGATGATCGAACAACGTTTCCGGTTGGCTTGCAAACGGCTGGGGTTGAATCGGGAGCGCTTGCGGCTCGATACGAGGCAGTTTCGCGTGCCGGCGCGGCGGGGCGATCAATTGGCGCTGTTTTAATGAAATTCTTTATATGAATCTCGCAATTTCGCGCATTCTTTTTTTTGTTTTTTTATGTTCTCCGGCGATGGAGATTATAGCGGCAACGTGTGATAATCCGGCGACGCAGTTGCAAATGAGCCAGTGCGCCGCTCAGGAATTGACTGAAGCCAACAAGAGTCTTAACAAAGCGTATGCCGAGCTGCGTGGCCGTTTATCCGATGCGCAGAAGGTGAAGTTGAGAAAAGCCCAGGCTGCCTGGATAAAGTTCCGCGACCTGGATTGCGCGTTTGAAAGCTCGGCGGCCGAAGAGGGTAGCGCCCACGGCTTGGTCATGCAGAATTGCCTGATAAAAAAAACCAAAAGCAGGATTGGCGAACTCAAAGAAATGCTGAATTGTCCAGAAGGGGATTTGGGTTGTCCGGCGGGGTAGCATATTATTGAAATGGGAGGGGAGTGAGAAATGCGCGATATCAACCAGGCAGGATTGGAACTGATAAAAAGTTTCGAGGGCATCATGGATGGCGACCCGACGACGGTGAACCTCGATGCCTATCTTGATCCCATCGGCATCTGGACCATCGGCTGGGGGCATGCGATCGTGGTGGGAAATGATTTCCTGCGCGGCAAGGAAAACAAGAAGCGCGCGCGGGACTTGTACCCGGGCGGTCTTACCCTGGCGCAGGCCGAAGCCCTGCTGCGCGGCGATGTGCTGGATACCTGCCGTGATGTCGAATCACTGGTCAAGGCGCCAGTCACGGATAATCAATTCGCCGCGCTGGTGAGCTTTGCCTACAATGTCGGCGCGGGGAATCTGAAGAAATCGACCTTGCTGCGCCTGCTCAATGCCGGCGATTATGCGGGCGCCGCCAATGAGTTTCAGAAATGGGACAGGGCGGGTGGACGCGTCTTGTCAGGGCTTACCCGGCGGCGGAAGGCCGAGGCGGAGTTGTTCAGAAAATAGGCTCTTTTGAAATTCGAGTGGGTTAGCGCGCCACATGGGGATTAAGCTTCGAGAAGTCGAGCTTTCCGGCGATCAGGAAGATCACGGTACGGATCGTGCTGAATTTGCCGTAGCCGCGCGCCTTGCGCTTGGCGGATTGAAACAGCCCATTGAGTGCCTCCAGGAAGCCGTTGGTCTGGCGGGTCTGGGCCCAGGCAACAAT
>JADDKJ010000049.1:0-22229 GCA_033717875.1 Gammaproteobacteria bacterium | reverse complement strand
GTCGTCTTGCGATACCGTTCAAAGGATGTTTCGGCGAAGGTTTGTTGGCGCATCTGTTGCTCTCCGTGCGTGATCAAATAATGATGTGCGTATTATCGCAAAAATTGGGAATAAATCAGAGATTCCTAAAGTGAAATATCGTGGGGTGCGTTCCACGCACCATTACCCTTGGTGCGTGGAACGCACCCTACGAAATTCCAGTGAGTACGCCCTGCCGGGCGCGCCAAAAAAAGAGGGGGGACAAAGCCCCCCGCTTGGCAAGACAGGAGAGATGTTTACCGCAACAGGATGTTGCCACCCTTGCCCGCATTGGGATCGGCGTCGGGCTTGTTCATGAGCACGGTGACCGCGCCGCGCATGGCCGCGCCCATGGTATGGTCGACGATGGCATTGTTGGTCGGCCTGTCCTTGGGCGAGACGATGTCGAGCGTGACGGCCTCGGACACGCCCATGCCATAGGTGGCCATGCCGTAGATCACGTTCTTCGGATTGCCGTTGGGATAGACACGGTCCCAGATGCCGGCGATGGGGTGGATGGCGGCGGGCAGGTTGACGTTCGCATTCACATAGTAGATGCGCACGCGCTCGCCCGGCTTGGCCTCCAGCACCTTGGTGGCGTTCTGGTCATGCACCGGATCGTAGTGGAAGATCTTGCCATTGATGAGCGTGCCGCCCCAACCCTGGTTCTCCATGATGGCGTGGTGGTCGTCCGCATTGGGGAAGAACTGCCCCTGCACCAGGACATACTCTCGGTCCGGCTTGGGGTAACGCTCGCTGTAGCCTTCCTTCGGATCGACGATGACGATGCCGTACATGCCACGGGCGATGTGCTGATGCATGGGCATGGAGCCGCAGTGATACATGAATACGCCGGGATATTTGGCGTCGAACTTGAACTTCTTGGTCTGACCGGGTTTCACCGGCGCGAATTCGTTGAGCACATCCACCACCGCCGCGTGGAAGTCCATGGAATGGCTTTCCTTGTTGGTGTCGTCGTTGATCAGCTCGAACTCTACGACATCACCCTCGGTGACGCGCACCACGGGGCCGGGGATGCCGCCATCGAAGGTCCAGGCCGGATATTCCGTGCCCTTGTTGTCGATCTTGACCGTGGTCTCTTTGGCATGCATGGTGACCTTCACGGTCTTGGCCAGGGCAGCACCTGTGTATCCCCCCAGTGCGGCCACGATGGCCAGTGTTACAGCGCTTTTCTTGAGATACATGTAATGTTCCTCCACTCGCTCTTGCGTAATGATATCGATGACTTCCACCTCCAATCCCTGGCAACCAACCTCCCGCTTCATTTGCCATAACTGCATTTGCACAGCTCCCTCAGATAAAGCACCAGATCCTTGATTTCTTCATCGCTGAAAACATCGCTCCACGGCGGCATCAGCACCGATTTGTTGATCGCCACGCCGCCCTCCTTGATCACCTTGTAGATGTCCGCATCGGAACGGGCCGACATCTCCTTGGCGTCGGTGTGATCGCGTGGCTGCACCGACATGTCGCGGATGTTGATCCCCTTGCCGTCACCCTTGAGGCCATGACACTGAACGCAATAGGTGCGGTAATTGTCCGCGGCCTTTTCCCTGGCCATCGCGGCGGCGCCCCACAGCAGCGCCATGCAACACACCCCGATGGCGAGCACACTAGGCTTGTTCATGGTGCGCCCTCCTCGCTCAGCAGACGGAAGTAGTTGATGAACTTCTGGATGTCGGTATCCGAGAGGTGCTTGTTGGGCATGAAAATCTTCGGATCCCACGCCTGGGGATTGCGCAGATAGCTGACCAGATAATCCTCCCGCAAGCGCCTGCCCGCGGTATAGACCTCCGGCCCGGACAGGCCGCCGTATCCGGGTTCGATCTCGTGACAGGCGAGACAACCCTTGAATTTGTCGAACATCATCTCGCCCGAACTGCGCGAGATCGCCCCCGGCGTATAGGCGCCCGCCTTGATCAGCTCGCTGCCCGCCTTGCGCGTCATCAGCGCGGCGGTGACGGCCTTGGCGTCCGCGGCGCTCAGTGCGGGATGTGGCACCAGCGTGCTTGCATCGACCTCGTCACCCTTGGGCCCCGGCTTGACATGAGCCGCGTAGAACATTCCCGCCGGCCGGATGCGCACCGGCTTTTGCAGCCATTGCTCCAGCCACGCGGCCTGGTACTTGTTGCCCGCATAAAAGAGATCGGGGCCCTTGCGGTCCCATAGCGCTTGCAGCGTGGTGGGCGCAGGCCCGGTGAGATTGTGGCAGGCGCCGCACTGCGATTTGAGGATCGCCTCGCCATCCGCCCAGGCGGTGACGGCGAACAGGCCGAGGGCAAGGGCTGCGCCCGCATTCTTAATGCGCATCATGTCCCGTCCTCCGCCGCTCGCGACGCCCCTCGGTCTGCAACGGTGTGCCCTTGAAGTGCGCGTTGTTGTGCAAGCCATGCGGTTTCTTCATCGACTCGCTGTAATAGAAGTCGGGATCGTCATCCGGCAGGGCGCCGTGCGGATCGCCCTCGACCACCGGTTTGACACCGTCATAGGCGATCACCGTCATCACACCGCCACCGTGTTTGCCGTTGTTGGTCACTTGCGGATCGACGTGATCGTGCACCATGAACAGGCCGGGGTTGTCCATCTCCATGATCGCGTCATAGCGCTCGCCGGGTCCGATCAGCAGCGTGTCCACGTAATAGGGCGCGGGCAGCGGCCGGCCGTCCTTGTGGGTGACCAGCATGTCGTGGCCATGGGTGTGTATGGAATGTATCTCCGCACCGGCGCCATAGAGGCGCAGCCTTATCACGTCGCCCTTTTTGACGTGCATGGGTTGGGTGAGGGGAAAGGCGCGGCCATTGATGGAAAAGTAATTCGCGCGATCCAGCGGGCTGCCGCCGGAGCCAAGCTTCTCCGCATACTGCGAGTCCCAGGAGCTGAGCATCAGGATGAAATCCTTGGTAACTTTCTTCTCCACCTCTACGGGCTTGGCCGGGTCCACGATCAGCGGCCCCCACATACCGCGCAGCCCAACGTGCTCGCTCACGTTGACATGGCAGTGGTACCACAGACTGCCGGTCTTGTCGGCCTTCCAACGGTAGGTATAGGTTTCGCCAGGCTCGATGGCCTTCTGCGTGACACCCGGTACGCCGTCGTTCTGCCAGTTGTTGCGCTGGTACAGACCATGCCAGTGAATGGTGTGCGGGAGCGTGGTGTTGTTGGTCACATTCACCGTCACATCATCCCCTTCCTTGACGTGAATCAACGGCGCGGGCACCTGACCGTTGAAGGCGAAGACCTGGTATTCCAGATCAGGAGCGACACGGATCTTCATCTCGTCGATGGTGAGATTGAAGTCGCGGCTTTCGGCCCAGCTCGCCAGAGGGGACAACAGAGCCACCAGAGCGAGAGCGATGCGTGGCAAGCGGTTTGCGCGACCTGGGGCGGGACGATCAACACGGGGCATAGGTGCTCCTTCCGGCTGTATGCTTGGGGCGACGCCCCCACGATTTGGTTTTACCTGCATGTCCTCGCCTTTTCGAGAGGAATCATCGTCCAGGCCAAGTCGAATGCGATTTTCAGGGTAAGATGTATTTTTAGTATACTTTTATACTCAAAAATTAATATTGTCAATACATCTTTAAGCTTGTGCCTTGACATCGCGCCAGAGTGTAATGGCCCCTTGATCTGAAGAAACATGACACCGACGGGATGCCCACGAGACTCGTACGCAATGGTCAGCGTTCGCAGGTCAGTTCGGAATCCGGGCTGGTTAACATGGCCCAGCCAACCACTCTGCACGCACATAAATCCAGGGCAACGGCCAGATAGAGGTCACATCCCCGCACCACACTTGATTTGGCCCAGTAACCTGAATTCTCGTTTAACGGATGATGGGGGCCACAACCGACTCTTCGCCTGTTGGCTTACTAACGATGCTTACGAAGCTGGGTGCTCACCAACCCGTTCGATAAATTCCAGCTCGGCCTGCACAAGATGCTGGAAGATTTGATGATCCAGCGCATGAGCGAGAACAACCGGATCGTGCCCCGCCATATGGACGACAAGGCCTTTGAAGATGCCGCCTTTGCCCGCGCTCTCCAAGGTGATTTGCGAAGCCATTCCGGTCGCCGATGACACGGCAGGGTATCGCTAAACTCAGGCAATGCGTTTCTTTTCCACCACCGCATTCTTTGAAAACTCCAGCGCGGCTTTGATCAGTGTGGTTTGCTGTTCCAGATGCCTGCTCAAATACCCTTCGGCGGGCGCGGCATAGCTTGGTCTTCCTGCGTAGCTCAAGTTCTGCCGGGGCTGGAGACAATCGCGCAGAATAGGCTGCATGTAATTCCATGCGCCCTGGTTCCTGGGTTCCTCCTGGCACCATACCAGCTCCCTGGCCTTGCGGAAACGCATCAGCGCCTGGCGTAATTCATCCATGGGCACGGGGTGGAGCTGTTCGAGGCGGACGATGGCGATGTCGTTGATGCCGCGCGTGCGGCGCGCTTCGAGTAGTTCGTAGTAGATCTTGCCGGCACACACCACGACGCGCCGCACGCCATCGGCCTTCAGGGAATCAACCTCATCTATTACCGTCTTGAACCCCGGCGCGGCCAGCTCCTCCAGACTGGAGACGGCCAGCTTGTGCCGCAACAGATTCTTCGGCGTCATGACGATGAGCGGCTTGCGGTAAGGGCGCAACATCTGGCGCCGCAGCAGATGGAATATCTGCGCCGGCGTGGTCGGCGCGCACACCTGCATATTGTCTTCGGAGCAAAGCTGCAAATAGCGTTCGAGCCGGGCGGAAGAGTGTTCCGGCCCCTGGCCGTCGTAGCCGTGGGGGAGAAACAACGTAAGACCGCACAGACGTCCCCATTTGACTTCACCGGAGCTGATGAACTGGTCGATGAGCACCTGGGCGCCGTTGGCGAAATCACCAAATTGCGCCTCCCAGATCACCAGCGATTCGGGTGAGGCCGTCGCATAACCGTACTCGAAACCGAGCACCGCTTCCTCGGACAACAAGGAGTCGATGACGATGAAGTGCTGCGGCGCATCGTCCAGCAAATGTTGCAGAGGCACATACGAGCTGCCGTCCTCCTGATGATGCAGCACCGCGTGGCGATGGAAGAAGGTGCCGCGCCCGCTATCCTGCCCGGAAATCCGCACCGGATAACCGTCCCTGAGCAGCGTGGCGTAGGCCAGGGTTTCCGCGAAACCCCAGTCCAGCGGCAGCTTGCCGGCGGCCATGTCACGCCGGTCCGCTATGATCTTGGCGACGCGTGGATGCAAGGCGAAACCTTCGGGCAGCTTCAGCAAGCGCTCCGACAATACCCTGATCTCATCCACCGGCACCGCCGTATCCGCGGCGTGCCGCCAGTGGCTGGTGAGATAAGGCGTCCAGTCCACGGCGTAGGGATTTTTCTCGCCGGCGAGCATCGCTCGCGCCACGGTGCGGCCGTCATCCAGGGCCTTGCGGTAATCGGCGATCATCGACTCGACTTCCCCGGAGGTCATCACGCCCTCACCGATCAAGCGTTCAGCGTAGAGCCTGGTCACCTGCGGGTGGTGGCGTATCTTCTGGTACATAAGGGGTTGCGTCACCGCCGGTTCGTCGGCCTCGTTGTGGCCATGACGGCGGTAACACACCAGGTCGATCACCACGTCGCGATTGAATTGCATGCGATAGTCCAGCGCCAGTTGCGTCACATGGACCACCGCCTCGGGATCATCGCCGTTGACGTGAAAAATGGGCGCTTGCACCATGCGCGCCACATCCGTGCAATACAGGCTGGAGCGGGCATCATGGGGATCGCTCATGGTGAAACCGATCTGATTGTTGATGACGACGTGGACGGTGCCGCCGGTGACAAAGCCGCGTGCCTGCGACATGTTCAGGGTTTCCATCACCACGCCCTGCCCGGCGAAGGCCGCGTCGCCGTGGATCAGCACCGGCAACACCTGATTGCCGGCCAGATCCCGGCGCCGGTGCTGGCGGGCGCGCACCGAGCCCTCCACGACCGGATTGATGATCTCCAGATGGGACGGATTGAAGGCCAGCGCCAGATGCACGGGTCCGCCGGATGTGCGCGCATCGGAGGAAAACCCCTGGTGATACTTCACGTCGCCGCAGGAACGCTTGCCGCCGATCTCGCATTTGCCTTCGAACTCCATGAACAGATCCTTGGGGGATTTGCCCATGATATTCACCAGCACATTGAGCCGCCCGCGGTGTGCCATGCCGATCACCACCTCCCGCACCTGTTGCCCGCCCGCGCGCTGGATGAGCTCGTTCAGCAAGGGAATCAGGCTGTCGCCGCCTTCCAGTGAAAAGCGCTTTTGTCCGACATACCGGGTGTGCAGGTATTGCTCCAGCCCTTCGGCGGCGACCAGCCTTTCCAGGATCTGCCGCTTGAACCCGGGTGAAAACTCCGGCCGGCCATGATGATTCTCCAGGCGCTGCTGTATCCAGCGTTTCTGCTCCGTGTCGGTGATGTGCATGTACTCCACGCCGATGTGCCCGCAATAAATCGTTTGAAGACGTTGCAGGATGTCGCGCAGCGGCGCCTGCGGAGGGCCGGCCAGGGAGCCGGTGCTGAAAACAGCATCCATGTCCGTCTCGCTCAGGTGATGAAAAGCGGGGGACAGCTCCGGCAACGGCGGTTGCTCGCTCAGACCCAATGGCTCAACCTGGGCCTGTTGATGCCCGCGCACGCGGTAGGCGTTGATGAGCTGGAGCACGGCCACCTGCTTGCCGGCTTGCTCCGCCACCGTCTGGCTGGGCGCCACGGCTTCGACTCCGCTCTTGGGTTGCCGGGCAAGCAGCGCCAGGGCACGGCGGACAGCCTCATGATCGGGTTCCGCAGCAGACGGACCCAAGGCTTCAAAAGAGCGCCGCCATGTGGGATCGATGGAAGCCGGATCATTCAAAAACCGGCGATAAAGCTCCTCGATAAAGCTGGCATTGCCGCCATAAAGGTAACTGTTAGCCGAATCGTGATTCACCATGCCCTAGCCTCAGCTGCTTTTTTGTTGAGCGAATCCTTGTCCTATGTTTTCGCCCGCTTGTCTTGTAACTTTAGGCCGCGGGGAGAGAATGTTATTCCAATTTGCGTTAAAAACGACAATAATTTTGTAGGGTGCGTTCCACGCACCAATGGTAATGGTGCGTGGAACGCACCCTACAATATTTCACTTTTTATTGCGAAATGGAATTAGAGCATCTAATCTTCCAGGTGTAGGGTGCGTCTCACGCACCATCCGTGTGGTGCGTGAGACGCACCCTACAAAACACTGGGTATCAGATGCCCTTTCGGAGCCTAGCCCGAGGCCGGCTGTCTTTCCAGTTCGATGGTATATTTTTTGGTCAATGCCAGAAAGCGCGCGGTGCCGCCCACGTCTTCATAGATCGGGTCACCCTGATCGTCTTCGGCGATCACCCGGCTACCTGGCACATAGGGTAGCGCCGCCTCCAGCTCGTCCAGCGCTGCGGACAGCAAATCCGTGATCAGCCGCGCTTCGGTGGTGGCGGGATACATCTCCAGCAACGCCGCTATCCGTGCCGCATCGCGTATCGCAAGCCTGACATGATACTCGTGCGCCGTCAGCGCGGCGTGAGGGGCGGTTTGCCACTCCCTTATCAAATCCTTAACCTTCATGTGACGCCCTCCTTTGCAGGCAATAGCTGGAATGGTAGCAGAGTCTTTTCAAAATATGGTCCGTCGAATCTGTTAAAATTCCCTCATGGACGTTTCCAATCTCCTCGATGACCTGAACGATGCCCAGCGCGACGCTGTGGCAGCAAAGCCCGGCCATCTGCTGGTGCTGGCCGGCGCGGGCAGCGGCAAGACGCGGGTGCTGGTGCACCGTATGGCGTGGCTGATCCGTGTCGAAGAGGCGTCGCCGTATAGCATTCTGGCGGTGACCTTCACCAACAAGGCCGCCGCCGAGATGCGCGGGCGCATCGAACAGATGCTCGGCATTTCCACGGGCGGGTTGTGGGTGGGGACGTTTCACGGCCTGGCGCACCGATTGCTGCGCGCTCACTGGCGCGAGGCGGGGCTGCCGCAAGCGTTCCAGATTCTGGACGGCGACGACCAATATCGCCTGGTGCGCCGCATACTCAAAGCGCTGGAGCTGGACGAGGCGCGCTGGCCGCCGAAGCAGGCGCAGGGGTTCATCAACGGGCGCAAGGACGAAGGGCTGCGCCCGCATCAGATCCAGGGTAACGGCGATCCGTACACGCGTCAGATGGTACGCATCTACCAGGCCTATGAAGAAGCCTGCCAGCGCGGCGGGATGGTGGACTTCGCCGAACTGCTGCTGCGCACCCTGGAAATGCTGGGAAAACATCCCGAGGTGCTGGCCCATTACCGGCAGCGCTTCCGTCACATCCTGGTGGACGAGTTTCAGGACACCAACGCCATCCAGTATGCCTGGCTAAAATTGCTCGCCGGCGACAGCGCCCGGCTGTTCATCGTCGGCGACGACGATCAGTCGATTTACGGCTGGCGCGGCGCGCGCATCGAAAACATCCAGCGCGTCAGCCAGGACTTCCCCGGTACCCGGGTGATCCGCCTGGAGCAAAACTATCGTTCTACGGGCGTGATTCTCGCCGCCGCCAACGCGCTGATCGCCAATAACGAGGGGCGGCTGGGCAAGAATCTGTGGACCGCCGGGGAACAGGGCGAGCCGATCCAGTTTTATACCGCTTTCAATGATCTGGACGAGGCGCGTTTCATCGTCCAGCGTATCGAGCGCTGGGTGGAACAGGGTAATGCGCGCCGCGAGGCGGCGATTCTCTATCGCTCCAACGCCCAGTCGCGCGTGTTGGAAGAGGCGCTGATCGCCGCCGGCATTCCTTACCGGATCTACGGCGGCCTGCGCTTTTTCGAGCGCGCCGAGATCAAGGACGCGCTGGCTTACCTGCGTCTGATCGCCAACCGCGAGGACGACGCCTCCTTCGAGCGCGTAGTGAATACCCCGGCACGCGGCGTCGGCGAACGCAGCCTGGCGCTGGTGCGCGACCATGCGCGGGCGCACGGCCTGCCGCTGTGGCAGGCGGCCCGGGTCGCGGCGGTACGCCCCGTCGCGCCGTTTCTCGACCTCATCGAAAGGCTGGCGCGTGATACCGCCGGCCTGACCCTTGGCGAACAGATCGAGCATGTCATCGCGCATAGCGGCCTGCGCGACCACTGCCGCAAGGAAAAAGGCGAGAAAGGAGAGGCGCGGGTGGAAAACCTCGAAGAGCTGGCCAATGCCGCGCGCCAGTTCCAGTACGATGCCGAATCGGGGCTGGAACCGCTTCAGGCCTTTCTCGCCCACGCCGCGCTGGAGGCGGGCGAAGGACAGGGCGACGCGTGGCAGGATTGCGTGCAGCTCATGACCCTGCACTCGGCCAAGGGGCTGGAATTCCCGCTGGTGTTCATGTGTGGTGTGGAGGAAGGACTGTTCCCGCACCAGATGTCCGCTCAGGAACCGGCGCGGCTGGAAGAGGAGCGGCGGCTGTGCTACGTGGGCATCACTCGTGCCCGCCGGCACCTGTTCCTGACCTGCGCCGAACGGCGGCGGCTGCACGGCTCGGAAATTTATCCCCAGCCCTCGCGCTTCATCGGCGAAATCCCCCCGGAACTGCTGCGAGAGGTGCGCCCGCGCGCCTCGATCAGCCGTCCTCTCTATGCCAGCGGTCGCTTCGCTCAGCCCGCCACCGCTGCCTCGCAGACGGTGGATGACGGCATCGCCCGCCCCCGCCTCGGCCAGCGCGTCGTCCACGGCAAATTCGGCGAGGGCGTGGTTCTCAACTACGAAGGCCAGGGCGAACACGCCCGTGTCCAGGTCAATTTCAAGAACGCCGGCAGCAAATGGCTGGTGATGGCCTATGCCAATCTTCAAACCGTTTGATCTTTAAGGAATAATCCTCCTCCTCTTCACCTCACTCTCCCTCCGGGAGAAGGCTGAAACATCGTAGGGTGCGTCTCACGCACCACACGGATGGTGCGTGAGACGCACCCTACAAAATCATTTTTAATAACGCAAAACCCGAGACACCCAGTAGGTTTTATGGCGTGACTGTTGCATAGAGTAATCGCTCCAAGACACAGCGCCGGAATTCCGGCGCCGGTAATGCCACGCCATTAAGGGAAAAGCCTTGCTCAAACCACCAAAGCCTGCGGACGAGGCAACACGGCTTGCCGCCCTGAAATCGCTGCAAGTCCTTGATACTCCAGACGAAGAACGTTTCGATCGCATCACCCGCCTGGCCGCCCGGCTGCTCGATGTGCCCATCGCCGTGATCAGCCTGGTGGACAGTGACCGGCAGTGGTTCAAGTCAAAATATGGTCTTGACGCGTCGGAAACCCCGCGGGATGTCTCTTTTTGCGGACACGCCATCCTGCACGATGAGCCGCTGGTGGTGACGGACGCCACCCTCGACCCGCGCTTTGCCGACAACCCCCTGGTTGCCGCCGAACCCTGTATCCGCTTCTATGCCGGACACCCCCTCGAAGCCGTGGGCGGCAGCAAATTGGGCACGCTGTGCCTCATCGACCGCCAGCCACGCCAGTTGAGCGAGGCGGACCGGCAATGCCTGCATGATCTGGCGATGCTGGCGCAACAGGAGCTGTGCTCCATCACGCTGCAACAAACCTGGCGGGAAAAAAGCGCTGTCGAGGAAGAGCTGCGCCGTAGCCATGACTTGCTGGACGCCATCAGCCGGACTCAGTCGCGCTTTATCGCCGCGGCCGATCCTGTGCCCGTCTTCAATGAGCTATTGAGCGATTTTCTCGCCCTCACGAACAGCGAATACGGCTTCATCGGCGAGATATTTTATACCGGTGACAACCAGCCCTATATGCAAACCCACGCCATCACCAACCTGGCGTGGAATGACGAAACCCGCGCCTTTTACGATGACAACATCGCTACCGGCCTGAAGTTTTACAATCTGAATACCCTCTTCGGCAGGGTCATGGCCACCGGGGAGCCGATGATCGCCAATCACCCCGCCAGCCATCCGCACCGGGGTGGTATTCCCGAGGGACATCCGCCGCTCAACGCCTTTCTCGGCCTGCCGCTTTATAGCGGCGACACGCTCGTCGGCATGGTGGGTCTGGCCAACCGGCCCGACGGTTACGACGAGAAGATGATCGCCCATTTGCAACCCATGGCGAACACCTGCGCCAACCTCATCCAGGCGCACCGGACCGACCGGCAGCGTCACGGTGCCGAGGAATCGTTGCGCACCAGCCAGCAACAACTTCAAACCGTGCTGGACAACCTCACATCGGTGGTCTACGTCAAAGACCTGCAAGGCCGCACTCTCCTTGTCAACAACGAAGGTGCGCGCCGCCTGGGTCTCGACAGGCAGTCGATTATCGGCAAAACCGAATATGAGCTGTTCCCCAAGGAAATCGCCGACACCTTGCATGCCCGTGATAAAGTCGCGCTCGACGCGAAGGCCGTGGTGAGCGGCGAAGAGACGCTGCCGCTGGATGGCAAGTTACACACCTTTCTCTCGACCCGCTACCCGCTCTTCGATGCCTCCGGAAACATCTATGCCCTCTGCGGCACGGCGACGGACATCACCGAGCGCAAGAAAACGGAAGAAGAGCTGCGCGAGAGCGAGACGCGCATGCGCGCCATTCTGGACAATGTGCTGGACGGCATCATCACCATCAATGACGTCGGCACCATCGAATCCCTCAATCCCGCTGCGGAAAAAATCTTCGGTTATCCGGCCGCCGAGGTGACCGGCAAGAACGTGAAGATGCTGATGCCCGAACCCTATCATAGCGGCCATGACGGTTACCTCGGCAACTATATTAGCGGCGGCGACGCCAAGGTGATCGGCATCGGCCGCGAAGTCACCGGTTTGCGCAAGGACGGTTCGACTTTCCCGATGGATCTCGCCGTCAGCGGGATACAGCTTGGCGAGCGGCGCATGTTCACCGGTATCGTGCGCGACATCACCGAGCGCAAGAAGATCGACCGCATGAAAAACGAATTCGTTTCTGTCGTCAGTCACGAGCTGCGCACGCCGCTGACCTCGATTCGCGGCTCGCTGGGGCTGATCGCCGGCGGCGTGGCCGGGGCACTACCGGTGCAAGCGAAAAGCCTCATCGACATCGCCCACAACAACAGCGAGCGCCTGGTGCGGTTGATCAACGACATTCTGGACATCGAAAAAATCGAGTCCGGCAAGATGGCCTTCGACTTCCAGCCGACGGAAATCGCGCCGCTGGTCGAAGAGGCGTTGCAGGCTAATCAGTCTTATGCCGCGCAATACGGGGTCGGTTTCCGGCTGGATCAGCGCGCGTTCGGTGTCAAGGCGCTGGCCGACCGCGACCGGTTGATGCAGGTGATGGCGAACCTGCTTTCCAACGCGGCGAAATATTCGCCACCGGATAATGTGGTGACGGTATCGCTAAGCCATCGTGGCCGGGTGATCCACGTCGAGGTGACCGATCGCGGTCCAGGCATACCCGCGGAATTTCACAACCGCATCTTCCAGAAATTCGCCCAGGCCGACTCTTCCGATACCCGCCAGAAAAGCGGTACCGGCCTCGGCCTGAGCATCAGCAAGGCGATCGTGGAAAAACATGGCGGGCAGATCGGCTTTACCACCGGGCCGAACGGCACTACCTTCTATTTCGATCTGCCGGAATGGAAAGAAATGGCGGAGCCGGCCGTCAACGAGCCGGCATCGTCACAAGCGCGCATCCTGGTCTGCGAAGACGATACCGAGGTGGCCAACCAGCTCGCCACGGCCTTGGCGGAAAACGGCATCGCTTGCGACATCGCTTACACCGCCAACCAGGCGCGGCGCTTGCTGGCCCAGCGCCGTTACACGGCCATGACGCTCGACCTGGTTCTGCCGGATGCGGACGGCACGGAGCTGATCCGCGAGTTGCGCGCCGGCGAAGCCACCCGCGATCTGCCGGTCATCGTGCTCTCCGTCAAGCCGCGCCCAGGGCAAACCGAGCTGGAGGGCGGCGCCGTGGAGGTGGTCGATTGGCTCAACAAGCCCTTCGACGAACAACGCCTCGTGAGACTGGTGAAACACGCCATGCAACGCGCACCGTCCGGCAAGCCGCGCCTGCTGTGCGTGGAGGACGACGCGGGCATGCGGCGCGTGTTGTCGGCCGTGCTGCAAAACACCGCGGAGGTGGCCTGCGCCGGTACCCTGTCCGAGGCCCGGCGGCTCCTCACCCAGGAGCGCTACGATCTGGTCATTCTCGACATCGGCTTGCCGGACGGATCGGGACTGGAGCTGCTGCCGCTGCTGAAGAGCCGGGCGGATACCCCGCATACCCCGGCGATCATTTTCTCCGCGCAGGAGGTGGGCACCGACATCGCCCGGGAAGTCGAAGCGGTATTGATCAAATCGCGCGTATCGAACCAGGATCTGGTCAAGAAAATCTCGGCGGTGATCGATACAAACAAGAGTCTGTCATATACTGAAACTTCAGCCGTGCGCTGATAAGGGAGAAGTTCATCATGCCAATCCTGCAACGCATCCTCTACGCGGAGGATGAAGCCGATATCCGGGCGGTGGCCCAGATCGCCCTGGAGGCCATCGGCGGTCTCACCCTGAGGGCCTGCGGCTCCGGCAAGGAAGCCGTCGAGGCCGCGCCGGAGTTCATGCCGGAACTCGTCCTGCTCGACGTGATGATGCCCGGCATGGACGGGCCGGCCACGCTTGCCGCCTTGCGCGGCATTCCCGAGTTTGCCGCCACGCCGGTGATTTTCATGACCGCCAAGGTGCAGCCGAGCGAGATCGCCGCCTACAAGGCATTGGGGGCGATCGATGTCATTCCCAAGCCTTTCGACCCGATGACATTGGCAACGACCATCCGGCAGGTGTGGGAGAAAAGTCATGGCTAGCGCCGCCGATTCGATCACGGAAAAATTGCGTGCCTTGCACGACAACTTCGCCGCACAGTTGCCCGGTCGGATCAGAGAGCTCGAAGAAGTCTGGGGCAAGCTGCGCGATGGAGAGGGTGCCGCTGAAGAGCAAGCCGAGCCCCTGAAGATCCTGCATTACCTCAGCCACAAACTGACGGGGGCGGGAGCGACCTTCGGCTTCAGCGCCGTCAGCGACGCCTCGCGCACCCTGGAAACGTTCGTCCGAGAGGCGATGGAGGGCGGCCACCGGCTCACGACGGAGCAACGCAGCCGGATCAACGACCATGTCGAGGATCTGAAGCAGGCGGCGACCATGAAGGATGATGCTGTCTCACGGCAGGAAACCATTCCCTCCAGCCGCACCCCCCGCGATGTTGAGAACAAAACGATCTATCTGGTCGAGGACGACGCGCATCTGGCGCAGGATCTAGCGCTGCAAATTAGCTATTTCAATTACACGGTGCGTGTCTTCAATGATCTGGCCGGATTCAGGAATGCCGTGTCGCAGTCGCCGCCCACAGCGGTGATCATGGACATCAATCTGCCGGACGGCAATGGCGCCGCCGCGATCACCGAGATACAAAAGGAATGCGACCACCCACTGTCGACGATTTTCCTCTCTAGCCGCGGCGATCTGGCCGCAAGGCTGGAAGCCGTGCGCGCCGGCGGGGCGGCCTATTTCGCCAAACCGGTGGATCTGGCCGCGCTGGTCGATGCGCTCGACCGGCTGACGTCAGGTCGTGGCCGCGAGCCCTACCGTGTGCTGATCGTCGAGGACACCGTATCGCTGGCGAACTACTACGCATTGACTCTGCGCCAGGCCGGCATGATCACCGAAGTGGTCAGCGAACCGTTGCAAGTGATGCTGACGCTCACCACCTTCTGCCCGGAATTGATCCTGATGGACATGTACATGCCCGATTGCACGGGTCTGGAGCTGGCGATGGTCATCCGCCAACAGGAAGCCTATGTCGGCATACCCATCGTTTTTCTTTCCGCCGAGACCAATCTCAACAAACAGCTCGAAGCGATGCGGCAAGGAGGGGATGATTTTCTGGTCAAACCCATCCAGCCGGACCATCTCATTTCGGCGGTGACCAGTCGTGCCCAGCGCTACCATATCCTGCGCTCTTTTATGAGCCGCGACAGCCTGACCGGACTGTGCAACCATACCACGACCAAGGAGCTGCTGGGCAATGCCTGTGGCCTGGCCAAACGGCGCGGCGCACCGTTGTCCTTCGCCATGATCGACATCGATCACTTCAAGGCGGTGAACGACACCCACGGCCACGCCGCCGGCGACCGTGTCATTAAAAGTCTGGCGAGGTTGTTGCAACAGCGTCTGCGTAAAAGCGATATCATCGGCCGCTATGGCGGCGAAGAGTTCGCCGTGGCGTTCGTCGATGCCGATGCTTCCCAGGCACGGCGCATCATGGATGAAATCCGCGGCGACTTCGCGCAGGTGCGTCATGGCGAGGACGGCCGGGAATTCAGGGTTACGTTCAGTTGCGGCATCGCGGCGATGCCACCGCTCGGCCATCCAGCCGTCCTCATCGAAACCGCCGACAAGGCTTTGTACGACGCCAAGCGCGGCGGAAGGAATGCGGTGGTATTGGCGTCCGGCTGCGGATAAACTTGTGGAATGAAGATCCCGGACTTCTCTATCTCCGGTCTGCCGCGCATGGTGTTTGGCGAGGACAGTCTGGCCGAGGTGCCTGCCCTGGCCGCGTCGTTCGGCAAACAGGTGTTGCTGGTGACGGGCGGCGCCTCGTTCGAAACGTCCGCGCATTGGCCTCGCTTGACCGGCGCTCTGCGCGGCCACGGTCTGTCCTGGCGGCATCTTCGGGTGAAGGGCGAGCCTTCGCCGCAGTTGGTGGATCAGGCGGTACGCGATTACCGCCATGCCGGTATCGAGGTCGTTCTGGGCATCGGCGGCGGCAGCGTGCTTGACGCCGCCAAGGCCATCGCCGGACTGCTGCCCCACGGCAATTCGGTGCTGGATCACCTGGAAGGCGTCGGCCCCGAGATTCCTTATCGAGGTCCTTCGACGCCCTTCATCGCCGTGCCGACCACGGCGGGCACCGGCAGCGAGGCGACCAAGAACGCCGTGCTCAGCGTGCAAGGCAAGGACGGCTTCAAGAAATCATTCCGCCACGACCTGCTCGTTCCCCGCTACACCGTCGTCGATCCCGCGTTGCTGGCAGGCTGCCCGCCCGCGCTGATCGCCGCCAACGGCATGGATGCGCTCACCCAGTTGCTGGAATCGTATGTGTCGAGCAAGGCCAATCCCTTCACCGACGCCCTGGCCTGGAGCGGCCTGACCGCGGTGCGCGACGGCCTGTTGCCGTGGTACGAGCGCGATGATGCCGCCGGGCGCGGCAATATGGCCTACGGCGCGCTGCTGTCAGGGATCACTCTGGCCCAGGCCGGCCTGGGATCGGTACATGGCCTGGCCTCGCCGCTCGGCGCTTTTTTTCCCATTCCGCATGGCGTGGTGTGCGGCACGCTGGTAGCCACCGCGACGCGGGTCAACATCCAGGCGCTGCAAGCGCGCGACCCCGGCAGTCCGGCGCTGGAAAAATACGCCCGCGCCGGCGAACTTTTCAGCGGCAGATCCCATCCAAGCAAAGAAGCCGCCCGGCATGCCCTGGTCGAAACGCTCTCCGCCTGGACCGAGCGCCTGCGCCTGCCGCCATTGCGCGATTATGGAATTGAAACCAGTGATTTTGACGCCATCGTCGCCAATTGCCGGGGCAGCAGTATGAAAACCAATCCCATCGTGCTCGACGACATCGAGATCAGGGAAATACTGGAGCGGCGTCTTTATAAAAAACACCCCTCTCCCGCTTGCGGGAGAGGGCCGGGGTGAGGGTGTAATGCCCCGCACCAACCAAGGCTTTTAGGATTAGTATCATTGACTACTTGCTGGAGATCACGTTCGTGCCGATCAAATCAATCCTCGCCAACATCCTTCTGGCCAGCGCACTGTCCCTGTCGCTATCCTTCGCCCAGGCCGCCAATCTGAACGATGGCTACAAGGCCGCCATCAAGGGTGATTATGACGAAGCATTCACTATCATCCGCGCCAAGGCCATTGATGGCGATGCCAACGCCCAGTTCACCATGGCGATGATGTATCACAGCGGACTGGGCGTCAAAATGGACGAACAGGAAGCAGTCAAGTGGTATCTCACCGCTGCGGAGAACGGCTCGATCAAGGCCATGGAGTTCATCTCCGCCGGTTACGAGAACGGCTGGTTCGGCCTGCCGCGCGACGCGGAGCGTGCCAAATACTGGTATGACCGGATGGAAGAGGCGGTCAGCAATACGCCTCCTTGAGAACCCGTTCGCAGAAATTTTCACGATAACCCGGCACACTACCAGATAAATGTAGTTTTCATCCCTGAATCAGTCATGCCAACTCAGCTTTTTATCATAAGGCCCAGGCGTGGGGTCGTGAGAATCTTCGCCCTGGTGTTCACTGTCATGCTGCTGGCGGCCTGCGGTGGCGGCAGCCCTGGCGGCGATAGTAACGATCCTGTCGCCCCTGTCCCTGCCGTCGTCGAGAAACCGGCCGACCGCGCGCAGGCGGCGCGCTTTCTCACCCAGGCCACCTTCGGCCCCACCGATGCCGATATCGACCGCTTGATGAGTATCGGCTACAGCGCGTGGATCGACGAGCAGTTCGGCAAGCCGGCCACGTCGCATCGCGCCAACTGGGAAACCCAGGATGCGGCGATGAAGTCCATCGACGCGACGCGCTCGGCCGGCCAGGACGGCGTCTACAACAGCTTCTGGAAGGCGGCTGTCACCGGCGAGGATCAGTTGCGCCAGCGGGTGGTTTTCGCGTTGTCACAGATTTTCGTCATCTCGATGCAGGACGCCACGGTCGGCGATAACCCGCGCGCGGTGGCCGATTACATGGACATGCTGGCCGACAAGGGTCTGGGCAACTATCGCCAGCTCCTCGAGGGCGTTTCGCGCCATCCGATGATGGGCGTCTATCTCTCGCACCTGCGCAATCGCAAGGCCGATCCACGCACCGGCCGCGTGCCCGACGAAAACTACGCGCGCGAGGTGATGCAGCTTTTCTCGATCGGCCTGCACCAGCTCGAATCCGACGGCACGGTGAAGCAAAACGGCGGTCAGCCGCTGGAGACCTACGGTCAGGCCGACATCGCCGGTCTGGCCAAGGTCTTCACCGGCTTCAGCTGGTCCTGCCCAAGCTGGCCCGACAACGCCTGCTTCAGCAACGGCTCGGCCGATGGCCTGTCTGACCCGGACCGCGGCTTCAAACCCATGCTGGGTTATCCGCAGTACCATAGCACCGAAGAGAAGAGCTTCCTCGGCACAACGATCGCCGCGCAGGGATACGGCAGCCCGGAAGCCAGTCTCACGGCCGCGCTGGATCACTTGGCCGCGCATCCGAATGTCGGTCCGTTCATCGGCAAGCAGCTCATCCAGCGTCTAGTCACCAGCAACCCCAGTCCGGCCTACGTGGCCGCTGTGGCCGCCACGTTCAACGACAACGGCAGCGGCGTGCGCGGCGACATGAAGGCGGTGATCAAGCGCATTCTCATGCATCCCGAAGCGCGCTTGGTATCGGCCAAATCGGGCAAGGTGCGCGAGCCGGTGATGCGCCTGTCGGCCTTTCTGCGCGCTTTCCCGTTCAGCTCCGATTCCGGCTGGTGGCGCGTGGGCAACACCGACAACCCCGCCACCGCGCTCGGCCAGACGCCGATGCGCGCGCCATCGGTTTTCAACTTCTGGCGCCCGGGTTATGTGGCGCCCGGCACGCAGGCGTCCGCCGCCGGCTTGGTGGCGCCGGAGATGCAGATCGCGCAGGAAACCTCGGCCGCCGGCTATGTGAACTATATGCGCGACAACATCGCCTTCGGCGTCGGCGCCTCGGCCACCGTGCCGGTGAACGGCGGCAACATCACCCGGCGCGACCTGCAACCCGACTTCGCCGCCGAACTCGCGTTGGCGGAACAGCCCGGCGCGCTGGTGGATCGGCTCAACGACAAGCTGATGTACGGCGCCATGGCCGCGGATCTGCGGACCGAGATCGTCGGTGCGGTATCCTCCATCGCGATACCCGCGCTCAACGCCACCGGCTCCAACCAGGCCCAGGTCAACACCGCCAAACGCAACCGTGTCAATGCCGCCATCTTCCTCACCGTGATCTCGCCCGAGTATCAGGTACAGAAGTAAGGCCGCGATCCACGACCCAAAGGAGACCGACATGACCGACAAAATCGACGCATCGCGCCGCATGTTCCTGCGCCACGCCGGCACCATGACGGCGCTCACCGCCGTGGGTGGGCCGCTGGCGCTGAATCTCCTCGCCATGGGCACCGCCTCGGCGCAGGCCGCGGGCGATTACAAGGCCATCGTCTGCCTGTTCATGTTCGGCGGCAACGACTCGATCAATATGGTGTTGCCCACCGATGCGGCATCATTCGCCAACTACACCACGATCCGCAATCAGGCGCCCGATTCGATCGCTCTGCTGGCGCCGGGCACGCCAAGCGGCGGCAGCGGCACCTCGCCCGCCGCGCTGGGCGGCGTGCTGCCGATCAACCCGGCCAATGCGCAGGGCCGCAGCTTCGCGCTGCACCCGGTGATGGGCGAGCTGCAAACGATGTTCGACACCGACAAGCGGCTGGCCATCCTGCCCAACGTCGGGCCGTTGATCATGCCGACCACCAAGACACAGTACGGCCAGAACTCGCACCCCAAGCCCAAGAGCCTGTTCTCGCACAACGACCAGCAGAACATCTGGCAGTCCTTCCTGCCCGAAGGCGCCACGAAGGGCTGGGGTGGCCGCATGGGCGACCTGCTGGCCTCCATGAACGCGCGCTCGGTGTTCACGTCGATCTCGGTGTCGGGCAACGCCGTCTGGCTGTCCGGCGAGAATATCCGCCAGTATCAGGTGTCGGCCAACGGCGCGATCCGCATGGGCGCCAACGCGTCGGGCCAGATTTATGGCTCCACCGCGGTGGCCGCGGCGATGGAGCGTATCGTACAGGCCTCGCGCGGCGGGCATGTGTTCGAGAGCGATCTCGCCGCCGTCTCCGCGCGCTCGATCCAGGCCGAATCGCTGCTGCGCGCGGTGCTCGCCGCACGGCCGCCGTCGGACGCCAGATTCGGCACGCCAGCCACCAACTACAACCCCAACACCGATCCCAAATTGCAGTACCTGAACCCGGCCACCGGCGCTAGCGCTTTCAATTCGCTGGCGCAGCAGTTGCAGATGGTGGCGCGGCTGGTGGACGCCAGCAGCGCGCCCGAGATCGGCGCGCGGCGCCAGGTGTTCTTCGTCAGCATCGGTGGCTTCGACACGCACGACGCGCAGAACGCCAACCACGCCCAGTTGATGGCGCGCCTGGCTCACGCGATGCGCTACTTCGATACCACGCTCGCGGCGATCGGCGCGCAAGACAAGGTAACCGCCTTCACCGCCAGCGACTTCGGCCGCACCTTCACCAGCAACGGCGACGGCACCGACCACGGCTGGGGGGCGCACCACTTCGTTATGGGCGGCGCGGTGCGCGGCGGCGACCTGTACGGCGCCTTCCCCGCCTACGGCACCAAGAACGCCAACGATAACAACTTCGACGACAGCCTCGACCAGATCGGCAACGGCAGCCTGCTGCCCACCACCTCGGTTGACCAGCTCGGCGCCACCCTGGGGCGCTGGTTCGGGCTGTCGGACAGCCAATTGCTGGACATCTTCCCCAACCTGGTCAACTGGAATCTATCGCAACGCAATCTGGGTTTCATGATCTGACGCACGGCGTGACGCTCTTGGGATTATTCCTCGATCATGAACAACTTCCTGTACTCATGGGCATCGAAGATCATTTCCAGGCGCTTGATTCTGGATCCCTCGACACGCGCCCACATCACCAGCATATTGGAACGCTTTTCCGAGATCTGGGAAGTAACTTCAAGAATGTGGCAAACATCGTTGCCGTCGACGAAAACCTTGCATATCTCCACCCGCTGCACAACGGGCGACGCCAGCTCGGCATAAGCGATGAAGTCGGCGGCGGACTCGAATTGATTGATGGGCGCGACATAGAGAAAACCCTCATCGGCAAGGTAAGTACGCGCGCGCCGATAGTCGTGATGTATCGACGCATCGAGGTAGGCTTCAACAATATCCTTCGGTGTCAGCGTTTCCATAACACGAGCTCCATGTAATAAGGCCAAGCGCGGCGAGATGGATAAAGCGTAGCATAATCCGGCATCCTGTAAATCATACACCACATCGAATCTGTCCGCTCCGGGCTTTGTTGGATATCAGCGCCGGTGGCGCGACCAGGGCGCTGAAACGGGCGAGAGGGGGCGACTCAGGGCTTTTATAAAAGCCTCCATGTTCGACCGGGCGAGGATATAGCGGGGCGGCTTTTCATGGGCGCGCTCAAAAACCAAGTGCAACATTTTTGGGAGAAAATGTTGCATGTGAAAAATCTACGAGCAGTTGAGTATTGAAGAGCGAGCGATGATCCAAACGCAACTGGAGATGGGAATCAAGTGCAGCCCTGTAGGGCGGGTCACACCCGCCATATTAACCAACCGTCTCACCAAATTCTCCATCAAGGTCTCCTCCCGCCCATGCAGGGGACAACACGCCTTCGCGTACCGGCCATACAGATCGCGGGAGAAGTCCGATTCCTCGACTCAACAAACGAAAAAGAGCAATGGGAACTGAAAAACACCTTGCTCAGACGCCCCGTCACACTGGGAATACGAACCCGCCTGGCTCACCGTTGAGGCTATATAAACCCCCGCAGAGAAAATTTTCTTTGAGCTAGATCAAAGTTTCTTGCGTTAGCCGGGTATATATTGATGCCGTAGTTCCAGCTTAAGGGAAAAGAGACATGTCATGACCAATTTTGACCGTGTCTCTATGCGAGTGCCTTAGCGAGCTTTTTGATCATGGTAGAAATGTGGTAGAAATGGGGACGCTTCCCTTATTTACCCGCCTCTTCACCGGCCTCCTTTCTTGGTCGGCCCCGGGGGCGGTATTGCAAAACCCGCCCCGTCATCCTTTCAAGCCTCTGTATAAACTTATCCGATCCGGAGGGAAATGGGGACGCTTCCCTAATCGATTGTGCCGCCGTGCTCGGTATACATTTTGGGACGTCCCTGTCCCAAAACGCCTGCGCTCGGCGGCAATTGTTGCCTTCGGCAGCCCGGACCGTCCTGCGTCCGCAGGGGACGCTTCCCTTATTTACCAGCCTCTTCACCAGCCTCCTTTCTTGGTCGGCCCCGGGGGCGGTATTGCAAAACCCGCCCCGTCATCCTTTCAAGCCTCTGTATAAACTTATCCGATCCGCAGG
>JADDKJ010000048.1:0-22374 GCA_033717875.1 Gammaproteobacteria bacterium | reverse complement strand
AGATCAACATCCGCTACGTACCACGGCTCGGTAATGCCCAAGGCTGTCTCAAAAAGCTTTTCACTCATCATGGTCAGGTCACTGGCTGATCAGGGGCGCTACTATATGACTACCCACTCAAATTTCAAAAGAGGCAGAAAATAGGAACCTCTGAATAATTCAGAGGTTCCGCGGCACAAGGAGGTGCCGACATTTTTCAATCACGGCAAGTGATTGAAAAATGAAGAAAAGTAAAAATCGCATTTTTGCTTTTCGTGCTCTGAGAATTCCAGGATGGAATTATTCAGAGCTTCCAATAGCGGGATCAATTACCCTTTTTCCACGCCACCTCATCCCGCAGATACACCGGCAGTACCTGTTCCGCGGCTACCGCCAGGCCGCGTCGATACAGATCCGCGCCGAGTAATGCGACATGCTCGGCGCGGGGATGGCGTTGCCCCTCCCAAACAGACAGTGTGCCATCCATCCTGGCGCAGAGTTCTTTTTCATAAGTCTCCCATCCGGTGCCCGCGCCGAACCAGCCCCGGCCTGTGGGTAGGGGCGCGTGTTCTGGCCGGCAGACGGTTTCGCTGCCTTCCAGTCTGACCAGCCCGTCATCTCCCGCGCGATAAGCCCCCCAATAGACTTCGCCCATGCGCGCATCGATGGCGGCCAGTACTTGCCGGACGCCGATGTCCCGGTGCGTGCCCTGGGCCAGCGCGGCGAGCGACGATACCGGTGTTACCGGCAGGCCGGAGCCGAAGGCCAGGCCCTGGATCACGCCTGTGGCGATGCGTACGCCGGTGAAGCCGCCAGGTCCACAGCCGAAAGCCAGTGCGTCGAGGCCGGCGAGTTTCAGTCCGCTTTCCGCCAGCAGTGCGTCGATCATCGGCAGGATCAGCCGGGTGTGGTCGCGCGGCGCGATCTGATAGCGTTCGCGAATTTCTTCGTCGATCAACAATGCGGCGGAACATGCCTCGGTGGAGGTGTCGATGGCAAGAATTTTCATTGGGTCACGGGGTTGGACGGTATTATTTTTGCTTGTGCTCGATGTTCGTCATTTTGATGACACGGAAGATTATGGAGGATATCCAAATGTTTCAGAAACTCTTCCCTTCGCGGCCCAAGCCGTTTCAGCGTTCAAGTCGTTTTTTCCATGTGATGTCCAGCGACGAAAATATCGCGGGCTGGTATTTCCATACCCGCGAAGGGATCGACCACGGACCTTATCTTACGATGGAGGAGGCGCAAGATCAGTGCGCTTCGTTCATCCAAAGGTGTATCGAGTGCAATCAGGTGGGCGGCCGATTGCAGGCCGCGTCCGCCTAGCCCTTCGAGAGCCTGAACACCACGGCCGCCAGCGGCGGCAAGGTGATCTGGATCGACCAGGGCCGTCCCATCCAGGGTTGCGGTTCGCTGTGGACGGCGTTGAAGTTGCCCGTGTTGCTGCCGCCATAATAGCTGGAATCAGAGTTCAGAATTTCCTGATACCAGCCCTCGGCGGGTACGCCGATACGGTAATTGTGGCGCGGCATGGGCGTGAAATTGAGTGCGACCAGCACGAAGCCGTCGCCGTCCTTGCGGACATAGCTGAGCACGGACTGCGTGGCGTCGTGGCAGTCGATCCACTCGAAGCCATGGTGATCGAAGTCGTGCTGGTGCAGCGCGGGCACGGTGCGGTAGAGCTGGTTGAGATCTCCGATCAGCGTCTGCATACCCTGGTGCAAGGGATAATCCAGCACCCACCAGTCGAGCGGGCTGGCGTGATCCCATTCGTTGCCTTGCCCGAACTCGCAGCCCATGAACAGCAGCTTCTTGCCGGGGTAGGTGAACATATAGGTGTAAAGCAGGCGCAGATTGGCGAACTTCTGCCATTCGTCGCCCGGCATCTTGTTCAGCATGGATTGTTTGCCATGCACCACCTCGTCGTGAGAAAACGGCAGGACGAAGTTTTCGGTGAAGGCGTAGAGCAGGCCGAAGGTCAGGTGATCGTGATGATAATGACGATGGACCGGATCCTTGCTCATGTATTGCAGGGTGTCGTGCATCCAGCCCATGTTCCACTTCATGCTGAAACCCAGGCCGCCGAGATAGGCCGGGCGCGATACCATCGGCCAGGCGGTCGATTCTTCTGCGATGATCACCGTGCCGGGGTGCAGTTCGTGGGTGAGATTGTTGACGGCGCGCAGGAAGTCGATGGCTTCAAGATTTTCATTGCCGCCATAGGCGTTGGGCAGCCAGTCGCCGGGTTCGCGTGAGTAGTCGAGGTAGAGGATCGAGGCCACGGCATCGACGCGCAGGCCGTCGAGGTGAAACTCTTCGAGCCAGAACAGGGCGTTGGACATGAGGAAGTTTTTCACCTCATTGCGTCCGTAATTGAAGATCAGCGTGCCCCAGTCGCGGTGTTCGCCGCGGCGCGGGTCTTCATGCTCATACAGGGCGGTGCCGTCGAAGCGCGCCAGGCCGTGCAGATCCTTCGGGAAGTGCCCCGGTACCCAGTCGAGCAGCACGCCGATGCCGTGCTGGTGGCAATGGTCGACGAAGTAACGGAAGTCGTCGGGGGTGCCGAAGCGGCTGGTGGCGGCGTAATAGCCGATGGTCTGGTAACCCCACGAGGCATCCAGCGGGTGTTCGGTGATGGGCAGCAGTTCGATGTGCGTAAAGCCCGTGCGCTTTACATGATCGACCAGGCGATGGGCGAGTTCGCGGTAATTGAGGAAGTTGCCGTATTCGTCGCGTTGCCAGGAGCCCAGATGCACCTCGTAGATCGACATCGGCTGGTGCAGCCAGTCGCTGGAGGCGCGGGCTTTCAGCCATGCTTCGTCGCTCCAGGCGTAATCGCGTTCGGCGACGACGATGGAGGCTGTGCCCGGGCGCACTTCGGAGCGCTGAGCGTAAGGGTCGACTTTCAGATGGATGGTGCCGGAGTCGCGGTTGCGAATCTCGAACTTATACAGCGCGCCTTCCTGGACGCCGGGGATGAACAGCTCCCACACGCCGCTGTCGCCGCGTGTGTGCATCGGATGGCGGCGGCCATCCCAGTGGTTGAAGTCACCGACGACGCTGACCCGCCCGGCGTTGGGCGCCCAGGTGGAAAACAGGATGCCGTGTACGCTGTCAGCGACATGAGGATGCGCGCCGAGAAAGCGGTAGGCGTGCCAGTGCTTGCCTTCGGAAAACAGCCCGAGATCGAAATGCGAGAGCTGGGGCGGGAAACAGTAAGGATCGTAGGCGGTATGGGCGTGGCCTGATGCGTCGCTCCAGTGAAGCTGATAGCGTTCCGCTGTTTCAGCGCGCGTGCCGCGCCACTCGAAAAAATCACTGCCGGTGATGCGGACGAGCGGCTGACCGGTCTCGGCCAGGAAAACAGCGGCGGCGCCGGGGATGTAGGCGCGTATCAGTGCGCGATCGCCCTCGATGTGCCGGCCCAGCACGGTAAAGGGTTCGTGATGGCGCGCTTCGGCGATTTTCTGTAGATCGCCGGGAAGCGTGGCGGGCGTTTGATGTGCGGTGTGAACTGAGTGGCTCATGTCGGTCAGGTCTTTAGGTCGATATCCGTGAATTCGCGGGTATGCAGTAGGGGAATGATATGATATAAAGCCTTTTGTCTAGAGAACCGATATTAGCATAATCCTAAAAACCTCGGTTGGAGCCTACTGCAGAATGCCTGATGCACCGAATCTGCGCGAGAAAATCGCAAAATCTGTCCTCACCGTAGCGCATGGCTACGGCTGCGGAATATTTTGCGATTTTCTCGCCCATCTTCAGCGCCTTAGTCATTCTCGCTACGGCTCCAACCGAGGTTTTTAGGATAATCGGAGTGGAAATCGTCTTCTGGCCGGTCTTGTGAGCTGGCGGAATTATCGTGATAACACTCCTCGCGTGGTGAACAAAATCGCAAAGGAGCAGGGGGTACTGTGATTTTCAGTCATAAGACGCGTTTTATCAGCCGTCTGACCAGGGATACACTGGCATTGATTCTTGCGGGAGGGCGCGGCAGCCGTCTTGGTGATCTGACGAAATGGCGCGCCAAGCCCGCGGTGCCGTTCGCCGGCAAATTCCGCATCATCGATTTTCCATTGTCCAATTGCGTCAATTCCGGCATCCGCCGCATCGGCGTGTTGACCCAGTACAAGGCCCATTCGCTGATCCGCCACATCCAGCAAGGCTGGGGATTCCTGCGCGGCGAATTCGGTGAGTTCGTGGAGATTCTTCCCGCCCAGCAGCGTTTGCACGAGGAATGGTATGCGGGTACCGCGGATGCGGTTTACCAGAATCTGGACATCATCCGCCTGCACGATCCCAGCTATGTGCTGATCCTGGCGGGCGATCACATCTACAAGATGGACTATGGCACCATGATCGCCCATCACGTCGAGCATGGCGCGGACATGACCGTGGGGTGCATGGAGGTGCCTCTCGACGAGGCGCGCGCATTCGGCGTGATGTCTATCGACGAGGGCGGCCGGGTGGTGCGCTTCGACGAGAAACCGCCGCATCCGCAGCCCATGCCGGGCCGCCCCGGCATGGCGTTGGCATCAATGGGAATCTATGTCTTCAACACCAAGTTTCTTTATGAGCAGTTGATCAAGGACGCTGACAATAAATTGTCCAGCCACGATTTCGGCAAGGACATCATCCCCTCGATCATCGAAAAATACCGCGTCATGGCTTACCCGTTCCGCGATGCGCAGAACAATGTGCAGGCGTACTGGCGCGACGTGGGGACGGTCGACGCCTTTTGGCAGGCCAATATGGAGGTGATCGGCGTGGCCCCCGAGTTGAATCTGTATGACGAGGAATGGCCGATCTGGACCTACCAGGAACAATTGCCCCCGGCCAAATTCGTATTCGATGACGAAGACCGCCGCGGCATGGCGGTGGATTCCATGGTGTCCGGCGGCTGCATCATTTCCGGCGCCCGCGTGCGCCATTCTCTGCTCTTTTCAAACGTGTTTGTCCGTTCCTATGCAAGCGTTGAGGATTGCGTGGTGTTGCCCAGCGTCGAGATCGGCCGTCATTGCCGTTTGCGCAATGCGGTGATCGACAAGAATTGCCGCATTCCCGAAGGCATGGTGATCGGCGAGAACCCGGAGGAGGATGCCAAACGTTTCCATGTGACGGCGAACGGCGTGGTGCTGGTGACGCCGGAAATGCTCGGGCAAGAGATCCATCATGTCCGCTGATGCCCGTCTCAAGGTGGTGCTGTACTGGCACATGCACCAGCCGCATTACCGCGACTTCGTCAGTGGCGAATACCAGTTGCCATGGGCCTATCTGCATGCCACCAAGGATTACGTCGACATGGCGGCGCACCTGGAGGCCGAGCCGAAAGCGCGCGCGGTGGTGAATTTCGCGCCGATCCTGCTGGAGCAGATCGATGACTACGCGCGGCAGGTGCAGGGTTTCCTGCAGGATACCATGGCGATCCGCGATCCGCTGCTCGCGGCCCTGGCGCAGCCCGCCTTGCCGGTGGAGGCGGAACAGCGCATGGCTCTGGTGCATGCCTGTCTGCGCGTCAACGAGAAGCGGCTGATTGACCCTTTTCCTTTCTATCGCAAGCTGGTCGACATGGCTGCCTGGTTCCGCGACAGGCCGGAAGCCATTGTCTACATGAGCGATCAATACCTCGCCGACCTGCTGGTGTGGTATCACCTGGCGTGGCTGGGCGCGACGGTGCGGCGGCAGGATGCGCGTGTCAAGGCGCTGATCGAAAAGGGTGGCGGCTACACCCTGCATGAACGCCGCCAGTTGCTCGGCGTCATCGGCGAATTGCTGGCGGGTATCATCGGGCGCTATAAGGCGCTGGTACAACGCGGGCAGGTCGAGTTGTCCGTCACGCCCTATGCTCACCCCATCGTTCCGCTGTTGCTCGATATCAAATCGGCGAAAGAGGCGATGCCCGATGCGCCATTGCCCGAGCTGACACGTTATCCCGGCGGCGAGGAACGCGCACGCTGGCATATTCTGCGCGGCATCGAAACCTTCGAGCATTACTTCGGATTCAAGCCCAAAGGCTGCTGGCCTTCCGAGGGCGGCGTGAGCACCGCGACGCTGAAATTGCTGGCGGAGTATGGTTTCCGCTGGGTCGCCACCGGCAGCAGCGTGCTGCATAACAGTTTGTCCCCCGTCTCTGGTGTCAAAGAAGGCGAAAGGACGGGCGAACCGATGGCGGTTAGCGAGTGTCTGCATCACCCTTATGCTCTGGGGAAGGGTGCCGGCAAAGACAAAATCGCCTGTTTTTTTCGCGATGACGGGCTGTCGGACATGATCGGTTTTACCTACAGCGACTGGCACGCCGACGATGCGGTAGCCAATCTGGTTCATCACCTGGAAAACATCGCCACGACCTGCGCAGGCTCGGGTGGCGTGGCCTCCATCATTCTCGATGGCGAGAATGCCTGGGAATACTATCCAGAGAATGGCTATTACTTTCTCAGCGCGCTGTATCGCCGCCTGGCCGAGCATCCGCGCTTTGAATTGACCACTTTTTCCGGGTGTCTGGAAGCCAAGGTTCCGGTGCGGACATTGCCGAAACTGGTGGCGGGCAGTTGGGTGTATGGCACCTTCTCCACCTGGATCGGCAGTACGGACAAGAACCGCGGCTGGGATATGCTGGGCGATGCCAAGCGGGCCTTCGACAAGGCGGTTTCGAGCGGGCGTCTCGCCGGTGAGCAGCTCGCGCTGGCCGAGCGTCAACTGGCGGTTTGCGAGGGCTCCGACTGGTTCTGGTGGTTCGGTGATTACAATCCCGCCGCCACCGTGAGCGATTTCGAACGCCTGTTCCGCCTGCATCTTGCCAATCTTTACCAGATGATGGGCGTCGAGCCTCCCGAGTATCTGTCCCATACCTTCACCCATGGCGGCGGCGCGCCGCAAGCGGGGGGCGTGATGCGCCCCGGGCAGGCGGCGCCGTAATGCGGGGAGATGTACTCGACCGGCGCAGAGCGGGCATTTTGCTGCATCCCACGTCATTGCCAAGCGGCGTGCTTGGGCCGGACGCTTTCCGTTTCGTCGACTTCATGCTCGCCAGCGGCCTGTCGGTATGGCAGACACTGCCGCTCGGCCCGACACACGATGATGGCTCGCCTTACCAATGCCTCTCCGTGCATGCCGGCAACACCCGGCTGATCAGCCTGGAGCTGCTGGCGGAGCAGGGTTGGCTCAGCCCCGAGGCGGCGCTGGCCGACAATGCCGATATGGCGATCTATCGCCGCGCGCAACTGGAAGAGGCGCGTCGTGGTTTTGCGCAATATGCCTCGGCGGAGGAGCACGCCGAGTTCGCCGCTTTCGCCTTGAGCCAGGCGCATTGGCTGGATGACTTCGCGCTTTACCAGGCATTGCGCCACGAGCAGGGTGGCTATTCCTGGGTGGACTGGCCCGTGCCGCTGCGCGATCGCGCAGCGCACGCCTTGCGCGATGCGCGTAAACGACTGGCCGATGCCATCGAGCAGGCGTGCTTCGAGCAATTCCTGTTCTTCCGTCAATGGCAAAGCCTCAAACGTCACGCCAACGCGCGCGGCATCCTGCTGTTCGGCGACATGCCGATCTTCGTCGCCCACGACAGCGCCGATGTGTGGGCGCACCGTGATCATTTCCTGCTCGATGAGCAGGGGCGGGCGCAAGTGGTGGCGGGCGTGCCGCCGGATTACTTCTCCGCCACCGGTCAACGCTGGGGTAATCCGCATTATCAGTGGCAGCGCATGCAGGACGATGGCTTCCGCTGGTGGACGGAACGCATGGTGACACAGCTTGCGCTCTTCGATATGGTGCGCGTCGATCATTTCCGTGGCTTCGAAGCCTACTGGGAAATTCCGGCTCAATCGCATACCGCTGTCGACGGCCGTTGGATCAAGGCGCCGGGCGACGAATTGTTCAGCACCCTGCGCAAGACCTTCGATCCGCTGCCGCTGGTCGCGGAGGATCTGGGCATCATCACGCCGGAAGTCGAAGCGCTACGCAAGAAATACCGCCTGCCGGGCATGAAAATCCTTCAATTCGCTTTCGAAGGCGGCCCTGGTAATCCTTATCTTTCGCACAATCACATGCCCAACGGCGTGGTCTACACCGGCACGCACGACAACAATACCACCGCAGGCTGGTTCGAAGATCTGCCGCACGCCGCTCAGGAGCATGTCCTGGAGTATCTGGGCCATCCCCAGGAACCCATGCCCTGGCCGCTGATGCGCTGCGCATTCGCCTCCGTCGCCCGCCTGGCGGTGATACCCATGCAGGACGCCCTGGCCCTTGATGGCGAACATCGCATGAATCTGCCCGGCACCACCGAGGGCAACTGGCGCTGGCGTTTTTCGTGGGAGCAGATACCCGACGACTTGTCTTCGTGCTTGCGGCGGATGGTAGAGATGTATGGGAGGGTAGGGGTAGCTCTGCTTTAGGGAAGCGCCACTAAATCAGCGCTTCCATAGAACCGGCAACGATTCCTGTTTCACTAGTGCCCACACCCCTCTGATGATACGATACACCCACCACAGCGCCGTGCCAACGCCAATCGCGTAGCCTGCGCCCGAATACAGGGTGCCCAGTGCCACCATCATCATGAATGTGGCGGCGATGGTGGTGTGCAGCAGCCATTGGTGGTGGCTGGCTAGTATTGGCATCGAGACCCGGTAGTCCCGCATTTCCTGCTGTCCGACGTGCTGAAAGCCGTTCAGTTTGAAAAAATTGACCAGCGCGCCGATCCATGCAGGCAAAACGAGGGCATGCAAAAGATACGTGAACCATAGCAGCCGCAGTTCATTGCGGCAGCGCCATGCCGCGGAGCGTGAGCCGGTGTTGCAAATATGTGCCGAGATCATGTTGCCACCTCCTGTGTTGTTTGTGAACCTTGCATGACCACATTAATGCGGGGTGGCGGCGCATTCAGTGATAATGTCACAAATCTCTCGGCAGGCCTTACAGCCAGATCATCCACCCCGTTTCAAAAGGATGGCTGAGCAGTTTGTGGTGGGGGTAGATGCGCAGTTTGTAATATTGCAGCCCTGGCAGTTCCGGGGCGAGGTTCAGTTCGAAGAGTGTTTCGCCAGCGGCGTTGTGTTCCTTGGTTTCCAGCGGTTGCCGGTGATGAGTGACGAAATCGCCGCTCTCCGAGAGCATTCCTGTCAGGCATTCCACCATGACATCCTGCGCTTCGAGGCCGTTGAGATTGGCGGCGACGCGAATCGGCAGGAGGTCGCCCGCCTTGATTTCCTGGGGAGCTTCATCGACGCGGCGTATTTGGACAGTGGGCCAGTGGCGGGCGATTTTTTTCTTCCATTGCGCGAGTTCGCGGGCGGGGGCGCCATTGTGCGCGGCGAGTGTCTTGCACTGCCGGTTGGCGGGCGCGTAGTAGTGGGCGGCATAGTCCATGACCATGCGCTGGGAGTTGAAATGCGGCATGATGGACTTCATCGAGGCCTTGGATTTTTTCACCCAGCCTTCCGAGTAGCCGTGTCCATTGCGGTGGTAATAAAGGGGGATGACCTCGTTTTCCAGCAGGTCGATCAACTCCTGGCCTTCCTCCCGGTCGCGCTGCACGGCGTCGTAGCCCTGGCCGTGCGGGCTGATGCCCCAGCCGTTTTCGCCGTTGTAACCTTCGCCCCACCAACCATCCAGGACGCTCAGGTTGATGACACCGTTGATGCCGGCCTTCTGGCCCGATGTGCCGCTGGCTTCCAGGGGATATTCGGGGGTGTTGATCCAGACATCGACACCGGTGACGAGTTTGCGCGCGAGAGAAATGTCGTAGTTCTCCAGCAGCAGGATGCGACCTTCGAATTCCGGCCGGCGCGAGAAATGGTGGATGGTGTGGATCAGTTGCTGCCCCGGCACATCGCGCGGATGGGCCTTGCCGGCGAAGACCAGGATGACCGGGCGTTGGGGATCGTTGAGCAGGCGCGCCAGGCGTTCGGGCTCGCTGAACAGCAGGGTGGCGCGCTTGTAGGTGGCGAAGCGGCGCGCGAAGCCGAGCACCAGCGTATCGATATTGTCGGGCGAGAGGTAATGCGTCAGGCGCTGGATCTGCGTTGCGCTAAGGCCGTTGCGCCGGTGTTGCAGCACGGCGCGGCGCCGCGCGTGTTCCAGGAGTTTTGATTTGAGCGACTGGCGCAGGCTCCAGTAACTGTGGTTGGGGATGTCGTCGATGCGTTGCCAGTATTCGGCGTTGCGCAACTCGCGCCGCCATTCGCCGCCCAGGCGCATGTCGAACAGATTGACCCATTCGCGCGCCAGGAAGGTCGGTACATGGATGCCGTTGGTGACATAGCCGATGGGGTTTTCCTCGTGCGGCACTTGTGGCCAGATATAACCTTCCATGTGCGAGGCGACGTCGCCGTGGATGCGGCTGACACCGTTGTGGAAGCGTGAGCCGCGCAGGGCCAGCGCGGTCATGTTGAAGCCGCCCAGGGCGCCGGGGCTGGCGCCGAGTTGCAGGAATTCGTCGGGCGAGATGCCCAGTTCCCTGGTGAAATCGCCAAAGTAGGCGCTGATCAGGCTGTGGTCGAAAATGTCATGCCCGGCGGGGACGGGCGTGTGGGTGGTAAACACCGTGCCCGCCGCGACGCATTCCAGGGCGCTGTCGAAATCCCAGCCGCGATGCACGCGTTCCCGGCACCGTTCGAGCACCTGGAAGGCGGAATGCCCCTCGTTGATGTGCCACACCGTGGGGCGCAATCCCAGGGCGCGCAGCGCGCGCACCCCGCCGATGCCCAGCACGATCTCCTGCTGGATGCGCGTTTCGATGGTGCCGCCATACAGTTGATAGGTGATGGTGCGGTCGGCCTCCGAGTTCGCCGGCAGGTCGCTGTCGAGCAGATAGAGAGTGATGTGCCCCGCCTTGGCCTTCCACACCTTGAGCATGACGCGCCGTCCCGGCAGGTCCACATACACATGGGTTTCCTTGTCGTTTTTGCCGCGCGCGGGAACGATGGGCAGATCGGAGAAGTGGGTGGGGGTATAGTGGGCGATCTGGTTGCCGTAGCCGTCGATGGTCTGGGTGAAATAGCCCTGCCGGTACATCAGGCCGACCGCGATGAAGGGAACGCCCAGATCGCTGGCGGCCTTGCAGTGATCGCCCGCCAGAATGCCCAGGCCCCCCGAGTAGATTGGCAAACTTTCATGAAGGCCGAATTCCGCACAGAAGTAGGCCACCAGGTCGGTTTCCGGTTTGAGCAATGCCTCCACCCCCGAGTTGGCCTGTTCCCGGTGGTAGTTGTTGTAGGCGGACATCGCGCGGTGATAGTCCTCCATGAAGATGCGGTCTTGCGCCGCCTCATCCAGCCGCTGCTGGGAAATGCGGCGCAGGAACACCTTGGGATTGTGGCCGCAGGATTCCCACAGATCATAATCCAGGTGGGCGAACAGCGACCGCACCTGGCGGTCCCAGCTGTAGAGCAGATCGTTGGCGAGTTCCGTAAGGCCGGTGAGACGGGACGGGATATGTGGCTGGACTTCCAGGGTATAGCGGGTGCCGGGCACGGAAAACCCCCTTGGTTGAGATTCGTGTGGCCTATTTTAGCGGCAGTTAGGCGTTTAACTCAAAGCAAAAGTAATGCCGCATTGCCCGAAGGAGCGAGTTTGTTCCGAGGCGTGGGTAAGTGGTGCCGGGAGAGAGAATCGAACTCTCACAATCTTTCGATTACCAGATTTTGAGTCTGGCGCGTCTACCAGTTCCGCCATCCCGGCAGGGGAGTGCAAGGCGGGTTAGTATATCGGATTCTGGCGAATGGGCAAGGTGGCGAAAAGGAATTTTTAGGGTGATGTGCCTCGAATGACCGGGGGAAAACTGATACTATGCCCGCGCCATGCAGCGTTCCGACTTTCATTACGATCTTCCCGAGGAGCTGATCGCCCAGCATCCCCCCGCCGTGCGCGGCGATAGCCGTTTGCTCTATCTTGGTGCGGGACAAGTGCGCGAGGATCGGCGCTTCGCCGAGTTGGCGGACATCCTCAGGCCGGGCGATTTGCTGGTGTTCAACGATACGCGCGTCATTCCGGCGCGTCTGTTTGGCGTCAAGTCGACGGGCGGCCAGGTCGAAGTGCTGGTTGAGCGCGTGCTGGACGAGCATCGTCTGCTCGCCCACGTCCGCGCCAGCAAGCCGCCGCGGCCGGGTGCGCGGTTGATGCTGGAGAGCAAGGTCGAGGCGGTCGTGCTGGGGCGGCATGATGATCTTTTCGAGTTGCGTTTCGACGATCCCCGTCCGGTGTTCGCCGTCCTCGGTGAGATAGGCCATATCCCGCTGCCGCCTTACATCGCGCGCGCGGAGGAGCAGGCCGACAGCGAGCGTTATCAAACCGTTTACGCGCGCCGGCCGGGCGCTGTGGCGGCGCCGACCGCCGGCTTGCATTTCACCGAATCCCTGTTGCAAGAACTGGCCGGCCGACGGGGGGTAGAGACGGCTTTCGTCACGCTCCACGTCGGGGCGGGCACCTTCCAGCCGGTGCGCGCCGGGCGCATCGAGGATCACCGCATGCACGCCGAATATGTCGAGGTGAGCGCGGCGGTGTGTGAACAGGTGCGCACGGCGCGTGCGCGCGGAGGGCGGGTGATCGCGGTCGGCACCACGGCGGTGCGCAGCCTGGAAAGCGCCTCGCAAAGCGGTCAGGTCGCGCCTTTTTACGGCGATACCGCCATATTCATCTATCCGGGTTATCATTTCCTTAGCGTCGATGCCCTGGTCACCAATTTTCACCTGCCGGAATCGACGCTGCTGATGCTGGTGTGCGCGCTGGGCGGTTATCAGCGGATGATGGACGCCTATCGCCACGCCGTTGAAAACCGTTACCGGTTTTTCAGTTATGGCGATGCCATGTTCATCACGCCGGAGGGATCATGAAAATGGATGTCACGAGCGGCTGGCTGCAGGGCGTGCGGCGCGTGGAGTCGCCGAATCAGGACGAGCGTCCGGCGGATGCGGCGATCGACCTGCTGGTGATTCACGGCATCAGTCTACCGCTTGGCGAGTTCGGCGGCGGCTGGATCGACGCCTTGTTCACCAATACGCTCGACCCGCGGGCGCACCCCTATTTTCAGGAGATCGCGGATCTTCGTGTCTCGACGCATGCGCTGATCCGCCGCGATGGCGAGATCGTCCAGTATGTGCCGTTCCATCGCCGTGCCTGGCATGCCGGTCAATCCTGTTTCGAAGGCCGTGCGCGCTGCAACGATTTTTCCATCGGCGTGGAGCTGGAAGGGTGTGACGACCGGCCTTACGAAGAAGCGCAATATGCCGCGCTGGCGGAGCTGGCGCGCGCCTTGATGGCTGCTTATCCCGGTATTACGCCGGAGCGCATCGCGGGACACAGCGACATCGCGCCGGGGCGCAAGACCGACCCCGGCGTGGCATTTGATTGGCCGCGCTTTCGCGCGTTAGTGGTATAGCTGGCATGGCATTATTCGAAATCATTATTGGCTTGGCGCTGGAGCGAATTTGGCCAGGCATCGTTGCGCGGCGGCGCTTCGGTTGGTTCGCACGGTTTTCCGCCTGGGCCGAAAACCGTATCGGCGCAGGCGGGGGCTGGAAGGGTACCGCCGCAGTGCTGCTGGCGGTGTTGCCGCCGGTGTTGGCGGCCGCCGTACTGTATCCCCTGTTGGGCGAGCTGCTTGGTCTGCTGGCATTTGTTTTTGCCATCGCAATGCTGTTGCTTTGCCTCGGCCCGGCCGATCTCGACGCCGAAGCACGAAGCTATATCGCCGCCCGCCAGCGGGGTGACGAGGAAGAGGCGCGACGCCGTGCGATTGATCTGGCGGGTGCGCATGTGCCCGCCGATGCCGTGCAATTGACGCGCGCGGTGGTCGAAGCCGTCCTGACGCAGGCCAACGAGCGCATCTTCGCCGTGCTATTCTGGTTCGCCGTGCTGGGGCCGGCCGGGGCAGTGTTTTACAGATTGTCATCGCTGTTGAACGATCGGCTGTCCAGCCAGCCATCGCCGGAGCAGGATGTGTTCGCCGACGCCGCCCGGCGCCTGCACGGCATCCTCGGCTGGTTGCCGGCGCGCCTGGCGGCCTTCGGTTACGCCGTTACCGGCAGTTTCGCCGATGCTATGTACAACTGGAGCAGCCACGACAGCGGGCAAGCCGGTTGGCTGGAGAAAAACGATCTGGTATTGGCGGCCAGTGGATTAGGCGCCTTGCGCATGGATGCCGGTGAGACAAGCGCGCGGGAGGGCGAGCATCAACGTGCCGCAATGCAGGTCAGAGCGGCGTTGGCGCTGGTGTGGCGGACTGTGGCGTTGTGGCTGGCGGTGATGCTGGCTGTCGAAGTCGCCGGATGGGTGATATGAGGACTAACCCTGATTTTTTTGGCGCGGAATGAAAAATAGGCGATGAAAAAGTCTAAAATGAGAGTTCTTTAGTGAATGGTGCTTGCTTGAGCCAAAATGCAGGGTGGGTTAGCGCAGCGTAACCCACCAACCCGCGCCGTCAGGCGCTCCTTAAACAAGCGGGAGGAGTCGCTGTGCGACGGATTGGCGGGTTACGCGATGCATTCGCATCGCTAACCCGCCCTACATTTCCTTAGTTTTTTGATGTTTCATTCTTCGCATGGTTGACAGATTGACGACGACGATAGATTTGATTCGCCACGGCGAGCCGGTGGGGGGTAGCAAATACCGCGGGCAGAGCGATGACCCGTTGAGCGAGAAGGGTTGGGGGCAGATGCGCCAGGCGGTGGCGGATCACCGGCCTTGGGATGTGATCGTCAGCTCCACCCTGTCGCGCTGTTCGGAATTTGCCCGTGAACTGGCGCAGCGTCACGCCCTGCCGCTGGAGTTCGAGCCGCGTTTGATCGAGATCGGCTTTGGCGCCTGGGAAGGGCGCACCAAGGACGAGGTGATGGCACAGCATCCCGCCGCATTGCAGCGGTTTTGGGCCGACCCGCTCAACAACACCCCGCCGGGCGCGGAACCGCTGACCGATTTCCGCGACCGGGTGATCGCCGCCTGGAACGACGTGCTGACGCACCACGCTGGCCGTCATGTCCTTATCGTCGGCCATGCCGGCGTGATCCGCATGATCACGCGCCATGTGCTGGACATGCCGCTCGACCGCGTGTTTCGCATCGAAGTCCCCAATGCCGGCATCAGCCGCATCCGTGTCGAGCAAAGTCATGGAGAAACTTTGCCGACCCTGATATTCCACGCAGGTACGCTTTGATGCTCAGTTCGCTCTGGTTGGCATTGCAATTTCTGACGCGCATTCCTGTACCGGCGCAGTCCTATCCCACCCCGCAGGATTGGGGGCGTTCGGTGCTGGCGTATCCTTTGGTGGGGTTGCTCATCGGCGTGGTGCTGGTGCTGCTGCACTGGTTGCTGGCCAATGCCGACCCCGGCGTGCAGGCGGGGCTGCTGCTGCTGGTATGGGCGCTGATCACCGGCGGCGTGCACCTCGAAGGGCTGGCCAACAGCGCCGATGCCTGGGCGGGTGGTCACGGTGACCGGCAACGCACCCTGGACATCCTCAAGGATCCGCGCAGCGGTCCGGCGGCGATGATGGTGGTGGTGCTGGCCATGATCTTGAAATTCGCCGCGCTGTCGGTGCTGGTGGCGGAGTCGGCGCTGGAGATCATCCTACTGGCGCCCGTACTGGGCCGCTCGGCGATCGCCGCGCTGTTGCTCACCACACCGTACGCCCAGATGGATGAGGTCGGCGCCGAGCGCGCCGCGAACGTGCCCAAGCAGGCCGTCGGCTGGACCCTGGCGGCGGTGGCCGCGGGCGCGTTGTTCCTCGTCGGGTGGGGAGGATTGGTGTTGCTGTTCCTGCTGTTCATCGGCGGCTATATGCTGCGGCGTATGATGATTCATCGTATCGGCGGTCTTAGCAAGGACACCGCCGGGGCGATTTGCGAGCTGACCGAGGTTGGTGTGCTGACGGTTGTCGTGTTGGTGTGGGGATAGTTTCCTGCGGTTTTGGCGCTGCGCGGGGAACTTGTCAAGGCGTGGGGCGGTCATTATACAAGTAGAGCGCGCCCTCTTGATTAACAAGGAGAAAAACCATGCTTAAAAAGTGGCTTTTGGTCGCATTACTTGGTTTTTTCACCGCCCATGCCCAGGCTGACGAAGCCTGTTCTTCCGCGCTGAGTTTTACCAAAGCCCCGCTCGGCGGGAAAACGCCGGTGAATCTCTGCGAGTCTTATCAAGGCAAAGTGCTGCTGGTGGTCAATACCGCCAGTTTTTGCGGCTTCACCCGCCAGTACAAGGCATTGGAGTCGCTTTATCAGAAATACCAGGACCGCGGTTTTTATGTGCTGGGCTTCCCGTCCAATGATTTCGGCCAGCAGGAGCCGGGTGACGACAAGGCGATTAAGGACTTCTGCGAGGCGACCTACAAGGTCAAATTTCCCATGTTCAAAAAGACCAAAGTCGCGGAGCACCATGCCGATCCCTTGTACCGCGAGCTGGCGCGCCAGAGCAACGGCAGCTATCCGCAATGGAATTTCCATAAATACCTGATCGACCGCGAAGGCAAGGTGATCGCCGATTTCGCCAGCCCCGTCACGCCCGACGATCCTCGCGTGCTGCAAGCCATCGAACAGGCATTGACGCAAAAGATTTGATCTTGCGGGGGTATGTCCGCCAAGGTCAATGTCCGTGCCGCTGCTAGATCGTCAGCCGCGGCGCGGGGCTTTCTGGCGATAGCGCACGGTGTCCAATAAGCATAAACCATGATAACTCACCGTTTCTCCCTTTACGTCCTGCTGCTCTTCCTCTTTCCGCTCTACATGCCTGTCGCGGCGGCGATCACCGTCAAGGACGATACCGGCGCCACCGTCACCCTTTCCGCGCCGGCGCGGCGCATCGTCAGTCTGGCGCCCCACAACACCGAGAATCTCTTCGCCGCCGGCGCGGGCGCGTACGTGGTGGGCGTGGTGAGTTACAGCGATCACCCCCCCGAGGCGAGCCGGATACGCCGCGTCGGCGATGGCAACAATCTCGATCTGGAGGCGATCGTGGCGTTGCGTCCCGATCTGGTGGTGGCCTGGGGCAGCGGCAATTCGAAGCCGCAGATCGACAAGCTGCGCCAGTTGGGATTGAAGATCTTCGCCAGCGAGCCGCGCCGCCTCGATGATATCCCCGCCAATATCGAGGCCCTTGGGCAACTGGCGGGCACTATCACCGTGGCGCGGCAGTCCGCCGCGGCGTTTCGCGCCGAGTATGCGCGTCTGCGCGATGAATATGCCGAGCGCCGTCCGGTGAAGGTATTTTTCCAGATTTCCAGTCGTCCGCTGATGACAGTCAACGGTACGCACCTGATCAGCAATGCGATGAAGTTGTGCGGCGGTGACAATATCTTTGCCGATATCCCGACGCTGGCCCCGGAGGTCAGCCGCGAAGCGGTACTGGCGGCCGATCCCGATACCATCATCGTCAATCAAACCGGCGAAAAACGCGCGCCATGGCTGGACGAATGGCGGCGGTTTCCGCAATTGCAGGCAGTGAAAAAGCGCGGACGCCTCTATGCCGTCCGCCCCGATTTGATCGCCCGTCCCACGCCGCGCATTCTGGAAGGAGCACGTCTGATCTGCGAACATTTGGATCAGGTGCGCAAGACGTTGTCGAGTCAACCTGCTTCCTGAGAACCTGTTCAAGATCTCGCTGAAGGGCGCATTGCGGCGTTAAAATTGAACTCAAAATGCTCACATACTTCATGTATGCTCCGCTTTTGAGTTCAATTTTGCCTTGCACTGGGAACCCTTCGCTTCGCTCTTCCCTTGATCGAGATCTTGAACAGGTTCTGAGCCTATGACAACAGATTTCCGCATCGGCGTCGATCTGGGTGGCACCAAAATCGAGGCCATCGCCCTGGACAGCGCCGGTGTTGAGCGGGTTCGCCGTCGCGTGCCCACCCCGAGCGGCGACTATCACGCCACCTTGCGCGCCATCGCGGCATTGGTGGCAGGCATCGAGGCCGAGCTTGGCGGAGCCGGCACGGTCGGTATCGGTACGCCGGGCGCGGTATCGCGCGCTACCGGGTTGCTGAAGAATTCCAATTCCACCTGTCTCAATGGCCAACCCCTGCGCCAGGACCTGGAGCGGCTGCTTGCCCGGCCGGTGCGTCTGGCCAACGATGCCGATTGCTTTGCCCTGTCCGAGGCCACCGATGGCGCGGCGGCGGGTGCGGCCGTAGTATTTGGCGTGATCATCGGCACGGGTGTCGGCGGCGGGGTGGTGGCGCATGGCCGCCTGCTCGCCGGGCCGAACGCCATCGCCGGCGAATGGGGGCATAACCCTCTGCCATGGCCGCAACCCGGCGAATGGCCTGGTCCGCCCTGTTATTGCGGCAAAACCGGCTGCATCGAAACCCTGCTGTCGGGGCCGGGAATGAGTGGCGAGCACCATGCCGTGACCGGCGAAAGGCGGATGCCCGATGAAATCGCCGCGCGAGCAGCGGTGGGAGATCAACGATGCGAGGCGACATTGGCCCGCTACGAAGACCGCCTGGCGCGCGCCCTGGCTGGCGTGATCAATATTCTCGACCCGGAGGTGATCGTGCTGGGCGGCGGGCTGTCGAATCTGGCGCGCTTATATGCCAACGTCCCGCGTCTCTGGAGCCGCTACGTGTTTTCCGATCGTGTGGATACCCGTCTTGTCCCTCCCGCACACGGCGATTCCAGCGGAGTGCGCGGCGCGGCATGGCTGTGGAAGTAAGCAAGTATATTGACACGGAAGGCGTCGCCGATAGACACTTGCTGGATAGAAAAACTTGCCACACAAAAACATCTTGCGAGAGGGGCCATGCGGGCGGATTCAGGGCGGTTGTTGCTCGGTGCGGTGATTGTCAGCCTTGTTCTTTCGGCGTGCGGGGGAGGGGATGGCGACGGCGAGCCCGCCGCTGACCATGTGCCGCCCACAGTCAGCCCGCTATCCACCCCGATTCCGGCGGATGGATCAAAAAGCGTAGGGGCACGGCCAGTCATTAGCGTATCCTTTTCCGAGCCACTGAATCCCGCCACCGTGAACGACGTCACCTTCACGGTGTCCGCGGCGGGCAGTCCGATTCCTGGTAGCGTCAGCTATTCCGGCAATGTCGCCACCTTTACTCCGCTGAATGACCTCGATCCCAACACCATTTATACCGCCCGCGTCGCCAATGCCGACGCGAATAACCAGATCAGGGATCTGGCCGGTAACGCGCTGGCGGCTCCTGTCAATTGGCGTTTCACGCCGGGTGACAAGCTATGGGCTACGCCCGCGCTGCTTGAAACCGACGACAAGGGCGATGCCGTCGAGCCGCGCATGGTCATGGACGGCAGTGGCAACATCATCACCGTGTGGCAGCAATGGGACGGCGTTACCCGTTATCGTGTGATTATGGCGCGGCGTTACGTCGCCGGTGGTGGATGGGGAGATTCCGTAGTTATCAGCCAGGGACCGGGCGATGCCGATGCGCCGCAGATCGCGATGGATGGCGGCGGGAATGCCTGGGTGACCTGGCAGCATCACAGGGCCGATCCTTCTTTTCCGGTCTCGGATATCTGGGTGAGGCGTTATGATGCCACCGCGGATACCTGGGATAACCCGGTCCGTATGAGCACCACGAACGGTGCGTCGGGTCAGGTCGTCGTCAATGCCTATACCCCCCGGATAGCGGTGAGTTCTGGCGGCCGGGCGGTTGTCCTCTGGCGGCAGTCCGATGGTCCTTATTGCATCAATCCGACGCCGCCATGCAGCCCGCAGAATCAGCAGGGAGAGGATCGCTATAACGTCTGGAGCATCTGGGCCAGTTACTATGACGGCGTGACATGGAGTGCCGCGGCCGCGATCGAGGCGGATGATGTGAAAGGGCATGATACGGACAATATGCAGCTTGCCATCGATGGGGCAGGGAATGCGATTGCGGTATGGCAGCAATATGACGGAACCACGGGTAATGCCTATGCCAACCGTTATGTCGCCGGATCAGGATGGAGCGGCGCTCAATTACTCGAAGCCGCCGCCGGAGCCGCGGCCGATCCGCAAGTTGCAATGGACGGCGCCGGAAATGCCATCGCCGTCTGGCGGCAAATCGACAATGTGAATCGTTACAGCATCTATGCCAATCGCTACGCAGCCGGGGCATGGGGAGGCGCCACGGTCGTCGAAAATGACAATGCCGGCGATGCCGACGCGCCCCAGATCGCCATTGATCCCGCAGGCAACGCGATCGCCGTTTGGCGTCAGCGTCAGGTCGTCGGCGCCACCGCGTTCACCCGATATACCCTGCGCGCCAATCATTATGCGGGAAGCTGGGGGGCAAACCCTGTGCAGATCAAGATCGATGACAGGGGCGATGTCGCCGAGCCGCGCATTTCTCTCAATGCCAATGGCGTGGCATTTTCTGTATGGCGCCAGTTCGACGGCGTTCATTGGAATATCTGGGCCAGCCGCTACCTGGCGGGGGTCTGGAGCCCTGGCGCATTGGTGGAAACCAACGATGCCGGAGACGCCTACGACCCTTCTCTGGTAATAGATGGCAATGGCGGCGCGCTTGCAGTCTGGCGGCAGCGTGATGGCGGTGCGCGCTGGAGCGTATGGTCCAATCGTTTCGAATGACACCTGATAACAAGATGAATCTCTATATGACGCGGCTATCCAGGATCGCATTGCTGGGGTTTATCGCCACCCTCCTGACCGCCTGCGATACGAGTGAAAAAGCGTTGCCGCAAACCGGCCCGGCGCCAGGATATACCGGTGTGGTGCTCAACACCTCGTCGGATCCCCGGCTGGCCTTCGACGGCAACGGCAACGCGATCGCGGTGTGGAGCCAGTTCGACGGTACGCGCAAGAACATCTGGGCCAGACGTTATACCGCGGCTTCGGGTTGGAATACGCCGCAACTGATTGAAACGAACGGCGGCGATGCCGACTTCCCCCGCCTCGTCTTTGATGGTCGTGGCAATGCGGTTGTCATTTGGCGGCACATTGAAGTCGTCCAGGCAACTATCGAAATCCTGGACAATCCCAATACGCCAATAGATGAAACGAAATTTCCCCCCCACTGCGAAGCGGCCAAGGTTGCAACCGGGAGCATCCTGGTGAATCGCTATGATGCCATCAAACAGCAGTGGATCGGGGTTCAGCAAATAGAGACTGACAACAGTATCGTCGTCGTTGAAAGAGTCAAAGATGACGGCGTTGTTGAGTGCCGACTCAAGGGACATGATGCCTATAATCCTGTCATTGCCGCGGACGCCAATGGTGATTTCATGGCGGTCTGGGAGCAGTATTTCGATAATGACCCTTATAACAACACTCCTCCCTCGCGAAGCATCCGGGTCAACCGTTATGACGCCGTTGCAGCGCAATGGCAGGGCTCAGGGTTGATTCCAGGGTTGACCGCGAACGATCCGGGCGATGCCAATGCGCCGCAAATTGCCGGGGATGGCAAGGGCAATTTCACCGTGGTGTGGCGCAGCCTTGCCTATGACAGATCGGCGGCCAATCAGTACAACAGCGCGCAAAACAGGCGCTATAACCTGTGGGGCAACCGCTATGCCGCCGGATCCGGCTGGGGTGCGGCGGCGCTTGTCAGCGATAATACCGTGTTGCTGGTCAACGGTGTGCCCGACCTCACCAACCCCATCATCAGCGGCAATGCCGATACCCCGCATATTGCGATGGATGCCGCCGGCAATGCGCTGGCGGTATGGGTGCAATCGAATCATCTCTTCACCAACCGCTATGATGTGACCCTGAATCAATGGGTGCCAGCGCCTCAGCGTGTCGATCCAGATCCCAACTGGACCGCCGCCGCGCCCCAGATCGCCATGAATGCCGCGGGCGATGCCATCCTTGTCTGGGAACAATATTTCGATGTCGACCCCCATGACGGCACCCCTGCCTGGAAAAACATCCGCGCCAGTCGCTACAACGCCGCCACCCGTCTGTGGGGCGCGCCGCAGCTCATCGAGACCAACGACACAGGGCACGCCTTGGCCCCGCAGATTGCCATGGACGCCCTCGGTAACGCGATGGCAGTATGGCAGCAGTGGGATGACACGCAAAAACAATATAGTGTCTGGGCCAATCGCTACGATACGCTGCTGGGATGGGAGCTTGCGCTGCTGATCGAAGACATCGGCAGCGGCGATGCGCTGTCTCCCCATGTCGCGGTGGACGGCACGGGCAACGTCACGGCGGTGTGGGCGCAGCATGACAACAAGGCCGTGCGCAATCGCATCTATGCCAATCGCTATACGATAGGCGGTGGCTGGGGTGAGGCGGGGTTGCTTGAAGCGCATTAGGCGCCTTTCTTTAAGGAAGCTCTGAGTTAATCAGAGGTTCCGAAAATTAGAATAAGGGGACGCTTCCCTTATTTACCAGCCTCTTCACCAGCCTCCTTTCTTGGTCGGCCCCGGGGGCGGTATTGCAAAACCCGCCCCGTCATCCTTTCAAGCCTCTGTATAAACTTATCCGATCCGCAGG
>JADDKJ010000047.1:0-23775 GCA_033717875.1 Gammaproteobacteria bacterium | reverse complement strand
TCGCGTCATCCAGCGCCGGGCATACGGGATCAGAGATGAGGAATATCTGAGACTCAAAATTCTCACTTGCATGCTCCCGGCTATATGAATTTCGTGCAAAATGACCCACACGATTTCCTGAAGACCCAAAAGTAATTTGTTACGGCGAGATACCCGTCATGGCGACATACCCCGGAAGATGCTCGATGTTTTTTATCCAGGCCCGGATTGCCGGATAATCATCGAGGGCGATCCCCCCTTCAGGCGCGAGTGCCACATACGGATAGCAGGCGATGTCCGCGATGGTCGGGCGGTCAAGGGCCAGCCAGTGCCGGTGTTGAAGATGCTGTTCCATGACGGGCAGGATAGCCAACCCCGTTTCTCTGCATTGCTGCATATCCCACGGGCGCTTGAATAGTATGATCGCGCGGGCGCGCGCCAGGCCATAGAGGATTTCGTTTTGGGCCACGGCCAGCCATTGCGTGACCTCCGCCATCTCGCGCGCTTCGAGCGGCAGCCAGGATTCGCTGCCATAACGGCGCGCCAGGTATATCAGAATGGCGGTGGAATCCCAGATGACAGTGTCGCCATCCTCAAGCACGGGAACCTGACCGCGCGGGTTTAGCTTCAGGAAAGACGGTGTTTGATGGCCGCCGCGTTTCAGGTCGACAGCCACCGTGTCATATTCCTTGCCAAGCAGGGAAAGCATCAAGCGAATTTTGTAGCAGTTGCCGGAGAGCGGCATGTCGTAGAGTTTCATGGATTCTCCCTTATTGTGTCGAGTTCACGGAGGGTGAGCATCAATTTCTCCGCTTTCGCAACGTCCTTATGGGTGTTGATGTTTGTGAATGCCTCGGGACATTCCGAAAAATCCGCCAGTGCAAGCCGATGGCTGCGAAGCCAGTCTTCGACTTTGTGATGACCGTGATCAAGATAATCCGCCAGGCTGATGGCGAGTTTGCGGTGCAGCAAGGTAAACAGCGGCTGGATGCGCTCACCGTCGTGGGCGGCGCAGGCTTCAGCATGTTCCCGGTTCAGTGTCGCGGCAAGACGTTCGGCCAGATCAGGTGGCAGGAATGGAGCGTCGCAGGGGACGATGAGAAGATAGCCGGTATGCGCAGCGGCCATTGCGCTGAGCACGCCGCCTAAGGGGCCGACATGTCCAGGCAGGGTGTCTTCGGTCACGGTATAGCCGAAAGAAGTGTATTGGGCGATGTCGCGGTTGGCGCTGATGATGATGTCGCTCACCTGTGGCGCGAGGCGGGCGATGACGTGGGCGATGAGGGGCTTGCCCAGCAAGTCGATCAGCCCTTTCTCCGCGCCGCCCATGCGGCGGGCCTGGCCTCCGGCGAGAATGATGCCGGTGATGTCGCTGCGTGGTATCACTACGTCATTCCGACGTTTTCACTTCAGCAGTTCCGCAAAGGGAATGAAACTGACCATCTGGCCGCGCTGCACGGTTTTCCCTTCGGGGATGCAGACCAGTCCCTGTGCCCAGCTTACCGAGCTGAGCGCGGCGGAGCCTTGATGATGAAAGAGGGTGGCGCGAGTGATCGCATCGTCGTCCGCGCTACTCAGTCTCGCGCGCAGGTATTCGCGGCGTGGGCCGGCCTTGGGCCAGTCGAAATCGGCTTGCACGGCGATGGTCTGCGGCAGTATGTCCGTCATCCCCTGGCGGCGCAGAATGAAGGGGCGCGCAAAGAGGCAAAAGGTGGCGAATACCGAGACCGGATTGCCCGGCAGGCCGAAGAACGGTGTTGCGCCGATAGCGCCGAAGGCCAGCGGTTTGCCGGGTTTCATGGCGATGCGCCATAACTCGATGTGCCCCAGTTCCTCAACAGCGGTTTTGACGTGATCCTCATCGCCGACCGACACACCGCCGCTGCTGACGACGACATCGGCCTGTTGCGCTGCGGCGGAGAGTACGGTGCGTGTAGCGGCGAGGTTGTCGGGCACGATGCCGAAGTCGATGATCTCGCAATTTATCGATTGCAACAAACCCATGAGGGTGTAACGGTTGGCATTGTAGATCTTGCCCGGTGCGAGAGGTGTTCCGGGCGTGGTGAGTTCGTCGCCGGTGCACAGCATTGCCACGCGCAACTTACGATAGACCGGCAGTCGCGCCAAGCCGATCGAGGCCGCCAATCCCATGTCTTGCGGGCGGAGCTGGATGCCTGCCGCAAGAATCTCGCTGCCGGCGGTGATGTCCTCGCCTGTGCGGCGGACGTTTTGACCGGCTTTGATGCCGGGCGGAATGATGACCATATCGCCCTCTGCGCGGCAATGCTCCTGCATGACCACCGTATCCGCGCCCGCCGGCAGCGGGGCGCCGGTGAAAATGCGCGCGACGGTGTGTGGCTCCAGAGGCCGCCCCGTGCTGCCAGCAGGGATGCGTTGGCTGACGCATAACTGTGTCTCTGTGCCGGAATGCAGATCACGGTGGGCGATGGCATAGCCATCCATCGCGCTGGTGGCGGTGGGCGGGATGTCGAGGGTGGATATCTGTGGTTGTGCGAGCACCCGCCCCAGCGCCGAGGCTGTCTCCACATGTTCGACTTCGTCGATCGGCAGCGCCTTGGACAATAACAGGCTGAGCGCGTCATCGACGCTCAGCAGTTCAGATGGCTTGTAACATGGGTCGCTCACGGAGTTTTTCTCAGCCCTTTTTCAGTCGTGGTATCAATTCGATGAAATTACACGGCGGGTTGCGGCTGTCCAGTTGGTATTTGAGGATTTCATCCCATGCGGTGCGGCAGGCGTTGGTCGAGCCGGGCATGGCGAAGATCAACGTGCCGTTGGCGATACCGGCGAAGGCGCGCGATTGGATCGTCGAGGTCTTGATGTCCTGATAGGAAATCGCGCGGAACAACTCGCCGAAGCCGTCGATTTCCTTGTCCAGCAATGGCCGTATCGCCTCGGGCGTCACATCGCGCCAGGTGATGCCGGTGCCGCCGGTGATGAGCACCACATCGACGCCCGCGTCCGCGATCCAGCGCGACACGATGGCGCGCACTTGATACACATCATCCGTCACCATCGCTTTTTCCGCGAGGTGATGACCTGCCTCGCCGAGGCGCCCAGCCAATAGTTGGCCTGAGGTATCGGTTTCCTCGGTGCGAGTATCGGAGACAGTCAGTACAGCGATGTTAGCGGCGATGAAGTGATCGGTTTTCATGCGGGACTCCTGGTGCGTGGGGGTATTATACGGCGAGTTCCCCGCCCGCCAAAGACTTCCGGCGCGTGGTTGCTTCGGCAGGATATTGCACCATAAATAATCGCAACAAGACCTGCTCTGCCTGATAGTGGTGCATGGTTGTCAGGAATGGTTAAGCTGGATTTCGCTCAGCGATGATATCTTTATGATTGTGTTAAGTAAAAATAGAGTGGCATAGAGCTTGCTGGATCGCAGAGAGGCGGTATATCAAGGCTAAAAACGGGATCCACGAAAATGCGTATCATGCTGATCGATGAGGATCCGCGCAAATCCCAGATGCTGATAGAGGCACTGCATGATGCGGGACATGATATTGCCGCGCGGGTCGATCCTGACGAAAATTTGTATGAACGTGTTCGGGAGTTGCAGCCCGATGTCATTATCATAGATACGGATTCGCCGCAGCGCGACACATTGGAGCACTTATGCATCATCAGTCGTGATCAGCCGCGTCCGATTGTCATGTTCACGGATGATGGCGATGCCGAAAAGATTCGCTCGGCGGTAAAGGCTGGGGTAAGTGCCTATGTGGTGGATGGGTTGCGGAAAGATCGCATCAAATCGATCATCGATGTCGCTGTGGCGCGTTTCGAGCAATACCAGGCGGTGAAGCGCGATCTGGAAAAAGTCACCGAGACCCTGGCCGAGCGCAAGCAGATCGAGCGAGCCAAGGGGGTAGTGATGAAACAAAAAAAATGTGGTGAGGACGAGGCATACAGAACCCTGCGTAAGATGGCGATGGATCGCAACATGCGGCTTGCGGAGGTGGCGAAAATCGTCAATGTGGCGGCGGATATTTTGGCGTGAGTTTTTATTGACGGATTGACCCGATGAGGGGTTGATTCGTAGAAAGAGGCAGGCCAACGGCGGTTTGCCATGCGGACAAAGGCGTCCATTCGTGCGGGATTATCTTCCGGCGCGGGTGTGCGCCTTTTTGTTTTTTTGCATCGATAAAATTAAGCGGGAGTCAAAAAGTATGAGCGACGATAAACACGTCAATGAGCAGAAGAGTGATCATGAGGGAACAGGGATTTCGCGGCGTGGTTTTCTCAAGATCGGCGGGTCGATTCTGACCGGGGCCGCTTTGATGGGGCTGATTCCACCCGGGGTTCGCAACGCGGCGTGGGCGGCGGGTTCCGACGCGCCGGAGAAAACATCGCTCAAGATCGGTTTCATTCCGCTTACCGATTGCGCCAGTGTGGTCATGGCCGGAGAGCTTGGTCTTTACAAGAAGTATGGCCTGGATGTGACGGTGACCAAGGAGGCGAGCTGGGCCGGGGTGCGCGACAAGCTGGTGAACGGCGAGCTGGATGCGGCCCATGTGCTGTATGGCCTGATCTATGGCGTGCAGATGGGCATAGGCGGCCCGCAGAAGGACATGGCGGTGTTGATGTGCCTGAACAACAATGGGCAAGCCATCACGCTATCCAACCAGTCCAAGGCCAAGGGTGTCACCGATGGGGCATCGCTGAAAAAGCTCATCGACAAGATTGAGGGTGAAAAGCGCGAATACACCTTTGCCCAGACGTTTCCGACCGGAACCCATGCCATGTGGTTGTACTACTGGCTTGCCGCGCACGACATCAATCCGCTCACTGATGTGAAGACGATCACTGTGCCGCCGCCGCAAATGGTGGCGAACATGCGCGTCGGCAACATGGACGGTTATTGCGTCGGTGAACCATGGAATGCCCGCGCCATCTACGACAAGATCGGCTTCACCGCCGCCACGACGCAGGATATCTGGAAGGATCATCCGGAAAAAGTGCTGGGCGTCACTCACGAATTCGTCCAGAAATATCCCAACACCGCCCGTGCCATGGTCATGGCGGTGCTGGAGGCATCAAGGTATATCGACACGCTATCCAACCGCTCCGGCGTGGCAAAGACCATTTCGAGCAAGTCGTATGTGAATGCTCCGGAAGAAGTGATCGAGGGCCGTTTTCTCGGTGATTACGACAACGGCATCGGCAAGAAATGGAAAGATGCCAATTACATGAAATTCCACAACGACGGCGCGGTGAATTTTCCCTATCTCTCCGACGGCATGTGGTTCCTGACACAGCACAGACGCTGGAAGTTGCTCAAGGATGACCCCGATTATCTGGGTGTGGCGAAAAAAGTGAATCAGATCGAGTTGTACAAGCAGGCGGCGGCTCAACTGAATGTGCCTGTGCCCAAGGATGTGATGCGCGCCAGCAAGCTGATCGATGGTGTGGTCTGGGACGGCAAGGATCCGAAGAAGTATGCCGGCAGCTTCAAGATCAAGGTGTGAGGAAGAATGCCATGAGTGTAGTAAGCATCAAGAAGAATATCTCTGGCGATGAAATGCCAATGCCTGCCTCACCTGTCAAGGAACAGCCGATGACACAGCCACAGGAAATGGCGACGACGAAAACCGTACCGGAAAAAGCCACGGCACAACGCATCAAGACAGTGACCGAATTCTTCATCAGGCGCGTTATACCGCCTGTTCTGGGTGTGGTTTTGTTTCTTGTGATGTGGGCGTTGCTCGCCAAGCAAAGCGGCGAATTGCCGGGACCTGAGAAGACATGGGCCTCGGCGGTCGAACTGTTCAGTGATCCCTTCTACGATAACGGTCCGAATGACAAAGGCATTGGCTGGAATATTCTCAGTTCGCTTGAGCGTGTGGGCATAGGGTTTGGTCTGGCGGCGCTGATCGGCATTCCGCTGGGGTTCGTGATCGGTCGATTTGCCTTTTTCAGCGGGATGGCGTCTCCTATCATCAGCCTGCTGCGGCCGGTATCGCCGCTGGCCTGGTTGCCAATCGGTCTGCTGGTATTGAAGGAGGCCCAGCCTGCCGCGATTTGGGTGATCTTCATATCGAGCATCTGGCCGATGATTATCAACACCGCGGTGGGAGTGACGAAAGTGCCGCAGGATTATATGAACGTGGCGCGCGTGTTGAATCTCTCGGAATGGAAGGTTTTCACCAGGATCCTGTTTCCCGCCGTACTGCCTTACATGATGACCGGTATTCGCTTGTCTATCGGCGTGGCCTGGCTGGTGATCGTCGCCGCGGAGATGCTCACCGGCGGCATGGGGATCGGCTTTTGGGTGTGGGATGAATGGAACAACCTCAATGTCGAGCACATCATCATCGCTATTTTTATTGTTGGTATCGTGGGCTTGTTATTGGAGCAGGGTTTATTGCTGCTGGCGAAGCGATTTGAATACTGAGTCCGGCGCACGGGAGGGCATTGAATGAACAAGTATGTACAGATAGAAAATGCGCAAATGGTTTTCGAAACCAAAAAGGGAAAGTTCGTTGCGCTAAAAGACATCAATCTCTTGATCGATCAGGGCGAGTTTGTCTCGATTATCGGGCACTCCGGGTGCGGTAAGTCGACATTGCTCAATCTGGTGGCGGGGTTGATCGATCCGAGCGGCGGCGCGCTGTTTTGTGCGGGCCGCGAGATCGCAGGACCCGGGCCGGATCGGGCCGTGGTGTTTCAGAACCACTCCCTGCTGCCGTGGCTGAGCTGTTTCGACAATGTGTATCTCGCCGTGGAACGGGTGTTCGGCGGCAAGGAGCCAAAGGCCAGTCTCAAGAAACGTGCCACAGAGGCGCTAGAGCTGGTTGGTCTGGGGCATGCGATACATAAAATGCCGCACGAGATCTCGGGTGGCATGAAGCAACGCGTCGGAATCGCGCGGGCCTTGTCCATGCAACCCAAGGTTCTTCTGCTCGATGAACCCTTTGGCGCGCTCGATGCCCTGACCCGCGCTCACTTGCAGGATGAGCTGCTGCGCATCGTGGCATCGTTGGGCAGTACGGCGATCATGGTGACGCATGATGTGGACGAGGCCGTGCTGCTCTCGGATCGTATCGTGATGATGACCAACGGCCCGTCCGCAACCATAGGGGAAATCCTGGATGTCAAGCTGCCACGTCCGCGTGACCGCCTGGCCCTGGCCGAAGACAGGGATTATGTTCACTTGCGCGGCGAGGTGCTGAAGTTTCTCTACGAGCGTCACAAAAAAAAGGAAGCGGCGTAGGGTGCGTCTCACGCACCGTACAACATTTGTTATGGGCGTCGCACCCTGCATTTATTTTAACTAGACAACAATCGGAGTACATAGAATGGTGAAAAGTTACAATCGCTTTATGTTGGCGGGATTCGTTTCGCTGGGGACTGCTCTGGGTTGCGGCGGCGCGCATGCCGCGGATACGATCGTGGAAGCATTGAGCAGCGGTAAGGTCTCGGGTCAGCTTCGCTACCGTTACGAGTGGGTGGACGCCGAGAACATCGCCAAGGAAGCAAATGCCTCGACATTGCGCACCCGGCTGGGCTACATGACGGGAGATTATCTTGGCATTGCGGCTTTCGTGCAGCTTCAGGATGTCTCGGTGATCGGGAGCGAGCTATATAACAGCACAGTGAATGGCCGGACGGAATATCCGGTGGTGGCCGATCCGAAGGGATCGCAGGTGCAGCAGGCGTTTCTGAGCTACAGCGGCTTGCCGGCCACCGTGTTCAAGTATGGGCGGCAGGCCATCAATCTCGATAATCAGCGTTTCATTGGTACGGTGGAGTGGCGGCAGAACGCGCAAAGTTTCGATGCCTTCACCGTTGCCAACACCTCCTTGCCGGATACCTCGATTTTTTACGGTCATGTCTCGAACGTCAATCGTGTCTTCGGCAATAGCAGCACGCAGGGCAATCTAGATATGTCGAGCGAGTTGCTGAACATCGCCTATAAGGGATTCGCGCCGTTGTCGATGGTCGGGTATGGCTATTTTCTCGATTACGGAAAAAATCAGCAGCCCGCCACCTCATTCTCTAACACTTTGTCGAACAAGACGCTGGGCTTGCGCTTCGACGGCGGATACAAGCCGGAGGCGATGAGCACAAAATTCCTGTATACCGCCGAGTATGCCAAGCAAAGCGATTACGCCGACGGGGCAAGCACGGTCGATGGCGATTACATGAATCTGATGGCGGGCGTGGATGTCAGTGATGTGCAAGTCAAGCTGCATTACGAAAAGCTGAGTGGTGATGGTGTGTATGGCTTTGCCACGCCGCTGGCCACGCTCCATGCCTTCAATGGTTGGGCGGACAAGTTTCTTGTTACGCCAAGAGACGGGTTGCAGGACATGTTCCTCAGCGCCAGCACGATACTCGCCGGAGTCAACCTGACGGCCATGTATCATAAGTACACCTCGGACAACCTTGGGTATGATTATGGTTCCGAATTGAATCTCCAGGCGGCGAAGAAGATCAACAAGTCGCTGGTGCTCACCGCCAAGTATGCCGCTTACAGCGGCGACAAGAACCCGGACAATCTCGCGCGCAATAGCACAGCAGCGTTGGCGCGGGATCTGGACAAGTTTTGGCTGATGGCGGACGTGCAGTTCTGAGAATCCTGCCAGGTGTGGCGCAGGGACGCGCCATTTTGTTTTTCTCTCGCCATGCACCAAACATGGGCGAAAACTTCTTCGTCATTTCAATTTGGTGCGTTCTTGTGGCTGGAGGGACGTTTATCGTTTCGCCAGCCATGTCTATTTTATCCATTGGTAATTAATCAGTTACCCATCCCATCCTGCCGTTGGCACAAGGCTTGCTCTCGCCACGCATCGGGCGATTTACATATAAGTGATCCGATTTTGTGCGCAGATGCGGTTTAATGTTCAAGCGGGTGGGAAAAATGAATTTTCAAGATTTCAAGAAAGCGGGTCATTGGCCAACTTTGTTGGCGGCGTTTTTGTATTTCGACATCAGTTTTATGGTGTGGGTGGTGTTGGGGCCGCTGTCGCTCTATATCACTCAGGAGCTAGGACTGCCGATCGAGGAGAAATTCACTATCGTCGCCATTCCCATACTCGCAGGCGCCTTGCTGCGCATACCGATGGGCATGCTGGCGGATTACATTGGCCCCAAGCGCGCCGGGCAGTTGGGTCAGATCATCGTCATGATCGGGTTGGCCTACGCCTGGGTCTTCGGTTTGGACAGCAAGCTGGCGGTCGAGCTGTTCGGTGTGATTCTGGGATTCGCCGGCGCCAGCTTTGCTGTGGCGCTGCCGCAGTCCAGCCGCTGGTATCCGCCGCATTATCAAGGCATTGTGCTCGGCATCGCCGGAGCCGGTAACATGGGGGTGGTGCTCGATTCCTTGACCGTGCCCTGGCTGGCGGAAAATTTCGGTTGGCAGGCGGTGTTCGGTTTTCTGCTGATTCCCGTGGTGCTGGTTTTTCTGCTATACAGCGTCATGGCCAAGGATGCGCCGGACCAGCCCGCGCCGGTGACGCTGGCGAACTATACTGCGGTGCTCAAGGATGCCGATACCTGGTGGTTTATGTTCTTCTATTCGATCACCTTTGGCGGTTTCGTTGGTTTGGGTAACGCGTTGCCGTTGTACTTCACCGCTTGGTATCACGCTTCCGGTGTGGCGGCCGGCATGATGGTCGCGATCGTCGTGTTCGCGGGTTCGGTATTTCGCCCTGTCGGCGGCTGGATCGCCGATCGTATGGGTGGCATCAAGACACTGCAAATCCTGTTTGGCATCGTGGCGCTGTGCTATCTGAGCATTGCTTTCATGCCGGAGGGGCCAGCGCCCGCCGCTGGCGCGGTGGCCGACGCCAAGGTGAGCGGCTGGGGCTTGTTTGAGTTGCCCGGTGTCGCCTGGGGTGCAGTGGCAATCTTCTTCGTCGGCGCGATGGCCCTGGGGATGGGCAATGGCTCGGTGTTTCAGCTCGTGCCGCAGCGCTTCCGGCGCGAGATGGGCGTGATGACCGGACTGGTCGGCGCGGCGGGCGGCGTGGGCGGATTCTTCCTTGCCAAGGCGCTGGGTTGGTCGAAGGGGGCGACGGGTGATTTCGCCATGGGATTCTGGGTATTCGCGGGGCTTGCCCTGATAGGGCTGATTGGTCTGGTGCGTGTCAAGACGCGCTGGCGCACAACGTGGGGGGCGGTGTCGGGGGCGAGAGTGTAGTCTGAATGTAGGGTGCCCATGCGCACCGTGTCCGCGGTGCGTGGGACGCACCCTACGATTCCTTCATCATCCCCCGGAAGAACACTGATCGCATGACCGTTTCCAATGACCACCTCGAAATTCGCATTGGTTTTGCCACGCTGGCGGGACGTCGCGAGTCCAATCAGGATTATGTGGGGACGTGTCTGGCCGACTCCCGTAGGCCCGATTTGAGAGGCATCGTCGCCGCCGTGGCCGACGGCGTGGGTGGCGGCAAGGGCGGCCGAGAAGCAGCGGAGATTGCGGTGCGCGGCTTCATCGAAGGATATTACGGCTTGCCGGAGACCCTAGGGGTGGAGCGCGCTGCGGCGCGGGCATTGGGAGCCATCAATCGCTGGGTTTATAACCAGGGCCGCCAGGATCGCCGGCTGGAGAACATGGCGACCACGTTCAGCGCGTTGATATTGCGTGGCCGCCAGGCCCATGTGGCGCATGTCGGCGATTCGCGCATCTACCGGCTGCGTGGCCGCAAGCTGACACGGCTGACCGAGGACCATACCTTGTCTCATCCCGATCTGCGCCATGTGCTGTACCGCGCGGTGGGGATCGAGGAAGGGCTGCGCATCGACTACGCGGCGCACAATCTGGAGTTGCACGATCGTTTCCTACTGTGCAGCGATGGTGTGCACGGTGTGTTGGCCGAGCGCCGCATCCAACCGCTGCTGGCGGCGCGCGCCGCGCCCGAAGAGGACGCCAAGGCCATCGTCCAGGCGGCGTTCGATGCAGGCAGTCAGGACAACATCACGGCGCTGATAATCGATGTGGTGGGGCTGCCGGACGCCGCACAGGCCGATCTTGAAAGCGCCATCGAATCCTTGCCCATCCAGGAGCTACCCAAAGATGGCGATGTGGTGGATGGTTTTCGTCTCAGCGAAAAAATCTCCGATGGCCGCTACAGCCGTCTCTTCAAAGCCGAGGATACGCTGGAGCCGCGCACCGTGGTGCTCAAGTTTCCGCATCCGCGCGTCGCCAGTGAGGACGCCTACCGGCGTGCTTTTGTGCGCGAGGCATGGATTGCGGCGCGGGTGCGCAGCCCGTGGATCGCGGGCATCATCGAACTGCCGCCGGGCAGGCAAACGCGGTTGTACTCCGTGATGCCGTATTATCAGGGCGTGACACTGGAGGAAAGATTGTCGCGCGCGTCGCGTTTGCCGCTCGATGAAGGTGTCGATATCGGCATCAAGCTCGCCAGGGCGGTATACGCGCTGAACCGTTTGCGCATCATTCACCGCGACATCAAGCCGGACAACGTGTTGCTGGAAGAGGGCGGTGGCCTGAAGCTGCTCGACCTGGGGGTGGCGCGCTTGCCGGGCTTCACAGAATTTCCCAATGCCGACATTCCCGGTACGCCGAGCTTTATGGCTCCGGAGTTGTTTCATGGCGAGCTGGGTGACGAGCGTTCCGATGTCTATGCTCTTGGCGTCACGCTGTACTGCATGTTCAGCGGTGGTCACTATCCTTACGGCGAGGTGGAACCCTTCTCGCGCCCGCGTTTCAACAAGCGCACTTCTTTGATGCACCATCGCCCTGATCTGCCCGCCTGGCTGGACACGCTGCTGACGCAAGCCACCGCCGTGGAAAAAGACAAGCGCCTGGGCGATGCCATGGAGCTGTCCTTCGAGCTGGAGAATGGCTTGGCGCATGGCATGCAGGCCACTACGCAAAAGCAGCCGCTTTATGATCGTAACCCGGTTTTATTCTGGCAGGTGATTTCCGCGCTGCTCTTGCTGGCGTTGATTGCCGCGTTGGTGTTTTGATCTTCCATGCACCAAGATGGATATGCCGCCCGCCATCGTCTGCACGAAGTTGGTGCATTCTCTTCTCGCTTTGAAGCAGTGGATTTGATTTCCGGCGAGAGTGTAATTCATTGCTCCATAAAGAGATAAGCCTTATCCAATCTCCTACGATCATTCATGGCACGCATATTGCCATCAGCTATTCGAGAATAGCCTGGACAGGTTGCGTAAAAGCATGAGGAAGAAGTAATGAAAGAAAAGCTGGTTTTGATCGGCAATGGCATGGCGGGTGTACGCACCCTGGAAGAGTTGCTGAAAATCGCGCCGGAAAAATATGACATCACGGTGTTCGGCGCCGAGCCTTACGGCAACTACAACCGCATCCTGTTATCGCCGGTGCTGGCGGGCGAGAAGACCATCGATCAGATCATGCTCAATGACAGGCAGTGGTATGCCGACAACGGCATCACGCTGCATTGCGGCAAGGAAGTGGTGCGGATCGACCGCCGCAACCGCAAGGTTATCGCCGCCGATGGCGCGACCGCCGATTACGATCATCTGCTGCTCGCCACCGGCTCGAATCCCTTCATCGTCCCCGTGCCCGGCAACGATCTGCCCGGTGTGGTCACGTTCCGTGACATCCGCGATGTCGATCTGATGCTCGAAGCCTCGCGCAAACATCAACACGCTGTGGTGATCGGTGGTGGCCTGCTCGGTCTGGAAGCGGCCAACGGTCTGATGCGTCAGGGCATGAGCGTGACGGTGGTGCATATCACGGAAACCCTCATGGAGCGCCAGCTCGACAAGGCGGCGGGCGCGTTGTTGCGGAAATCGCTGGAGGAGCGCGGCATGCATTTTTACATGCCGGCGCAGACCGTGGCGATCCTCGGTGAGGACCGGGTGCGCGGCGTCCGCTTCAAGGATGGCAGTGAACTTTATGCCGATCTGGTGGTGATGGCGGTGGGCATCCGCCCCAATTTCGAACTGGCGAAAAAATCCGGCATCCATTGCGAACGTGGCATCGTCGTCAACGACACCATGCAGACGTATGATCCGCGCATTTACGCCGTGGGCGAGTGCGTGCAGCACCGTGGGCAGACCTATGGCCTGGTTGCCCCGCTCTTTGAGCAGGCCAAGGTGTGCGCCAATCACCTGGCCCATCTGGGTTATGCCCGTTACCAGGGATCGATGACATCCACCAAGCTCAAGGTGACGGGTATCGATCTTTTCTCCGCCGGCGATTTCATCGGCGATGAAACGATGGAGGAAATCGTGCTCAAGGATGCCTCGCGCGGCATGTACAAGAAGATCGTGCTCAAGGACAACCGCATCCAGGGCGCCGTGATGTACGGCGATACCGTCGATGGCGCGTGGTATTTCCAGTTGATGCGCGATGGCACCGATGTGTCGGCGTTCCGCGATCACTTGATGTTCGGCGAGGCGCATCTGGGTGATGCCGGCCACGGCGGGCAGAACAAGGCCGCTGCCATGAGCGACGACATGGAGGTGTGCGGCTGTAACGGTGTATGCAAGGGCGCGATCGTCAAAGCCGTCACCGAAAAAGGCTTGTTCACACTGGACGAGGTGCGCTCCCATACCAAGGCGTCTTCGTCCTGCGGTTCCTGTACCGGCCTGGTGGAGCAGATCATGGCCTCGGTGCTGGGCGGTGGTTATTCCGCCGCGCCCAAGGAAAAGCCGCTGTGCAAATGCACCGATCACACCCACGACGATGTGCGCAAAACAATACGCGAACAGCATTTGTTGAGTATCGATGCCGTGATGCGTTTTTTGGAATGGCGCACGCCGAATGGCTGTCATTCCTGCCGCCCGGCGCTCAACTATTATCTGCTGTGCGCGTGGCCGGCGGAATACAAGGATGATGCGCAGTCGCGCTTCATCAACGAACGCGCGCACGCCAACATCCAGAAAGACGGCACCTACTCGGTGGTGCCGCGCATGTGGGGCGGATTGACCACGCCCGATGAGTTGCGCGCCATCGCCGATGTGGCGGATAAATTCAAGATCCCTACCGTCAAGGTCACTGGCGGCCAGCGTATCGATCTACTCGGTGTGAAGAAAGAGGATCTTCCCGCCGTATGGGGTGATCTGAACAAGGCCGGCATGGTGTCGGGCCATGCCTACGGCAAGTCGCTGCGCACGGTCAAGACCTGCGTAGGCAGCGAGTGGTGCCGCTTCGGCACCCAGGACTCCACCGGCCTGGGCGTCAAGCTGGAACGGCGCACCTGGGGTTCGTGGATGCCGCACAAGTTCAAGATGGCGGTGTCGGGTTGTCCGCGCAACTGCGCCGAAGCCACCATCAAGGATTTCGGCGTGGTGTGTGTCGATTCCGGTTACGAGCTGCACATTGGCGGCAACGGCGGCGTGAAAGTGCGCGCGACCGACCTGCTGTGCAAGGTAACCACCGAGGCCGAAGTGGACGAATACTGCTGCGCGTTCACCCAGCTTTATCGTGAGGAAGCGCGTTATCTGGAGCGTACCGCGCCGTGGATCGAGCGCGTCGGCCTGGAGTATGTGAAGCAGCGCGTCGTTGAGGATGAGGTGGGGCGCAAGGCGCTGTATAATAGGTTCATCGAATCGCAGAAATACGCGCAGGTCGATCCTTGGGCCGAACGTGCCAGCCATGCGGTGGAACAGCATGAGTTTGTGCCGCTCAAGAAAGTCGCGGCTGGATAAGAATCTTTAAAACAGAAATCATTCGAAATGACAGACTGGATCGAAATAGGAAAGATTGAAGATATCCCTCGCCTCGGGGCTCGGGTGGTGAATACAGTGCAAGGGGATATCGCCGTATTCCGCACTGCCGAAGACGAGGTGTTTGCCTTGCACGATGCTTGCCCGCACAAGGGTGGTCCCTTGTCGCAGGGTATCGTGCATGGCAAGCGCGTCACCTGCCCGTTGCATAATTGGGTGATCGAATTGACCGATGGCATTGCGGTTGCGCCTGATGAGGGCCATACGGCCTGTTACCCAATCAAGGTCGAAAATGGCGTGATCCGTCTCGCGTTGCAACGCCAGCCTTGTTCCTCCGCGGCTTGATCAGCGCATGATGGCCGCGACAAGAACCACCTGCCCTTATTGTGGTGTGGGGTGCGGCGTGCTGGCGAACGTCGCGCCGGATGGCGGTGTCGAGATTCGCGGCGACAGCGGGCATCCGTCCAATTTTGGCCGTTTGTGTTCAAAAGGCTCCGCTCTGGGCGAGACTGTCGATCTCGACGGCCGGCTGCTTTATCCCGAAATACGCGGCGAGCGCGCAAGCTGGGATGCCGCGCTCACGGCGGTGGCGGAAGGATTCGCGCGCATTATCCGCGAACACGGCCCGGATGCCGTGGCGTTTTATGTCTCCGGCCAGCTTCTCACCGAGGATTATTATGTCGCCAACAAGCTGATGAAGGGTTTCATCGGCTCGGCGAACATCGACACCAATTCGCGGCTATGCATGGCCTCTTCCGTGGCGGGCCACAAGCGCGCCTTTGGTTCGGACACCGTGCCTGGCAATTACACCGATCTGGAGCTGGCCAACCTGATCGTGCTGGTGGGTTCCAATACGGCTTGGTGTCACCCGGTTGTCTTTCAACGTATCACCCAGGCCAAAAAGAACAACCCCGATCTCAAGATCGTGGTGGTCGATCCGCGCCGCACGCAGACCTGCGATATCGCCGATTTGCATCTGGCGATCAAGCCGGGTACCGACACGCTGCTTTTCAATGGCCTGCTCGCTTTTCTGCACGGCAATGGCGATGGCAATCCCTATTTCATCACTGCCCATACCGAAGGCATGGACGCGGCGTTGCAGGCGGCGCTTGCCAGTGCGCCTTCGACGGAAGAAGTGGCGCGGCGCTGTGGCTTGCCGGAGGAGGACGTCGCCCGCTTTTATCGCTGGTTTTCGCGCACCGAAAAGGTGGTGAGCGTTTATTCGCAAGGCATCAACCAGTCGTCCTGCGGCACCGACAAGGTGAACAGCATCATCAACTGCCATCTGTTTACCGGACGCATCGGCCGACCCGGCATGGGGCCGTTTTCGCTGACCGGGCAGCCCAATGCGATGGGCGGGCGTGAGGTGGGTGGGCTCGCCAACCAGTTGGCGGCGCACATGGAGATCGACAATGCCGAACACCGCGCGCTCGTGCAACGTTTCTGGGGCGCGCCCGTCATCGCCGATCAGGCCGGTCTCAAGGCGGTGGATCTGTTCGCCGCCATCGGCGCAGGCCGGGTGAAAGCGGTGTGGATCATGGCGACCAATCCGGTGGTGAGCCTGCCTGATGCCGATGTGGTACGCAAGGCGCTTCAAGGTTGCGAGCTGGTGGTCGTTTCCGACTGCATGCGCAACACCGATACCACGCAATGGGCGCATGTTTTGCTGCCTGCGGCGGCATGGGGCGAGAAAGACGGCACGGTCACCAACTCCGAACGGCGCATCTCGCGCCAGCGCGGTTTCTTAACGCCGCCGAGCGATGCCAAGCCCGATTGGTGGATCATCGCCGAAACCGCCAAGCGCATGGGTTTCGCCGCCGCCTTCGATTACGATTCTCCGGCGCAGATCTTCCGCGAATATGCCGCGCTGTCCGGTGCTGAGAACGCAGGCCGCCGCGATTTCGATATCAGCGGCCTGGCCTTGCTGAGCGATGCCGAATATGAGGTCATGACGCCACTGCAATGGCCGGTCAATGCCCGTCATCCGCAAGGGACGGAACGCATGTTCGGCGATGGACGGTTTTTCACGCCCAGCGGCCGGGCGCGATTTGTCGCCATCGCGCCGCGTCCGCCCGGTTATGCCACGGATGTCGAATATCCTTTGATTCTCAACACCGGCCGCGTGCGCGACCAGTGGCACACCATGACGCGCACTGGCAAATCTCCGCGCCTGTCGGTGCATATCACCGAGCCCTATGCCGAGCTTCACCCTGAAGACGCCGCGATGGTCAGGGTGAAGGAGGGTGGTCTGGCGAAACTCTCCAGCCGCTGGGGCGAAATGATCGCGCGCGTCAGGGTTTCGCCGGATCAACAGCGCGGTAGCGTATTCGTGCCTATGCACTGGAATGAACAATTTGCCAGCCGCGGACGCGTCGACGCATTGGTCAATCCGGTGGTCGATCCGATTTCTGGCCAGCCCGAACTCAAGCACACGCCGGTGCATGTCGAGCTCTATACGCCGGGCTGGTATGGGTTCATGCTGTCGCGGCGCAAGCTGATCTTCGGCGATGCGAGTTATTGGGTGAGCGCCATTGGCAAGGACTTCTGGCGTTACGAGCTGGCCGGCGAGCATCAACCCGGCGATTGGGCGAAGTGGGCGCGCGATCTGCTGTGCGCGCCGCAGGAAAAAGTGGAGTGGATCGACTATCTCGACAAGTCCGCCGGGCGTTATCGGGGAGCGCGCATCGTCGGCAATCGGCTGGAGAGCTGCGTGTTTGTCGCGCCCACCTTCGAGTTGCCGCCGCGAACCTGGCTGGCGGGTTTGTTCGCCGAAGACGAATTATCATCCGAAGTGCGCCCCAGTCTGCTGACAGGTCGCCCTGGCAAAGGCCAGAGCGACGCGGGCCGTATCGTCTGCGCCTGTTTCGGTGTCGGGCTCAACACCCTCGTCGAGGCCATCCGTAAAGATCATCTCACTACTCCCGAGGCCGTTGGTCGGGCGCTCAAGGCGGGTACAAATTGCGGTTCGTGTGTTCCTGAGCTGAAGGCGTTGATTGCATCGGTGTAAAGCCCGGCCGGTAACGACTTTACTGTTTCACAGTTAGTGGTGGTTGATATCGGATATGAGGCGTGTCTTATTTTTTTTCCTTCTTTTCATTTCCCCATTAGTAGTTGCCGATGAGGTAAAAGTCGCTGTCGCGGCCAATTTTCTTGGCGCGTTGCAAGCCCTTGCGCCGGTGTTCGAGCAGCAGACCAGCCATCGCTTGCTGATCAGCAGCGGTTCGACGGGCAAGCTCTACGCACAGATCCGCAATGGTGCGCCTTATGAGGTGTTTCTTGCCGCCGATGCCAAGCATCCACAGTTGATCGAGGAAGAAGGGTTGACTGTTTCCGGCAGCCGCTATAGTTATGCGGTAGGGCGTCTTGTGGCATGGAGCGCGGATCCGGCGAGGATGTGCGCGAACCCGCAATGTCTGACGCAGCCCGGTATCCGGCGCTTGGCGATAGCCAATCCGCTGACAGCGCCTTATGGCCGAGCGGCGCAGCAAAGTCTGGAGGCGATGGGCGCGTGGGCCGCCTTACAGCCACGGATCGTGCGTGGTGAGGACGTGGGCCAGGCGTTTCAGTTCGTTGCCACAGGTAACGCGGAACTGGGTTTGGTGGCGTTATCTCAGGTGCTCAGCCCGAACAACACGTTCTCGGCGCGATACTGGGAAATCCCGCAGAAATTTTACGACCCGATCGCGCAGGATATGGTGCTGTTGAAGCAAGGGCAAGCCAATCCCGCGACGCGTGCCTTCATGGAATTCATGAAGAGCCCTCTAGCGCGAGACATTATTCAGCGCTATGGTTATGGGTTACCGAGAACTTCATTAAGATGAGCCCATGTTGCCTGAATTCGATTTTGGTCCGCTATGGCTTAGCCTGCGCCTGGCCGCCGTCACTACGCTGTTGCTGCTCGTTGTAGCCTCGCCTGTCGCCTGGTGGCTGGCCCGCACCCGTTCGCCGATGCGGGCCGCGGTCGAGGCGGTGGTCGCAATGCCTCTAGTGCTTCCTCCGACGGTGCTGGGTTTCTATCTGTTGTTGCTGCTCGGACCGCAAGGTCCGCTGGGCGCCCTGACGGGTTCCACGTTGACCTTCACCTTCAGTGGGCTGGTGATTGCATCGATCCTCTATTCCTTGCCGTTTGTCGTACAGCCCTTGCACAATGCCTTCGAGGCGATCGGCAGAAAACCGCTGGAAACGGCCTGGTGTCTGCGCGCGTCGCCACTGGATGCCTTTCTCACTGTGGCGATACCGCAGGCGGCGCGCGGTTACCTCACCGCCGCTGTGCTGGGGTTCACTCACACTTTGGGTGAGTTCGGCGTGGTGTTGATGGTGGGCGGCAACATTCCAGGGCAAACGCGAGTTATTTCCATTGCCATCTATGATCAGGTGGAGACGCTAGACTACACCAGCGCCCATCTGATGTCGGGTTTGTTGCTGGGCTTCTCCTTTGTCGTGTTGCTGGCGGTCTACATTCTAAATCGCCGTTCGCCGGCGCACCGCTCATGAGCCGGTTGCTGGCACGTTTCGACCTGGCGCGGCCGGAGTTTCGCCTTCAGGCGCAACTGGATCTGCCTGCGCAAGGGGTGACGGCGGTATTTGGCCGGTCCGGCAGCGGCAAGACCACGCTGCTGCGTTGTCTGGCGGGCCTGGAGCGCAGTCCGGCGGGCTTCATGTCGATGGGCGGGACGGTGTGGCAGGACGAAGAGCAGGGCGCATTCATCCCGGTATACCGCCGCGCCCTAGGGATGGTGTTCCAGGAGCCACATCTTTTTTCTCACCTGAGTGTGCATGCCAATCTCCATTACGGCCTGAAACGCACCCCGCAACATGAACGCTACATCTCAACCGAACAGGTGATCGATATTCTCGGTATCAGTCACCTGATGGATCGTCGTCCACACCAGCTTTCACTGGGCGAACAACAGCGCATCGCCATCGGTCGTGCATTGCTTGCCAGTCCACGTTTGCTGCTGATGGACGAGCCGCTGGCTTCGCTGGACAGGCCGCGCAAGCAGGAGATCCTTCCGTTCATCCAGCGTCTGTGCGTCGAATTGAAAATTCCGGTGGTTTATGTCAGTCATTCGATTCAGGAAATACTGCAATTGGCCGATACGCTGGTGTTGATGAACGAGGGTGCGTCGATAGCGGCCGGGCCGATTCAGGAGATTTTCTCCCGCCTTGATCTGCCGCATTATCTCGGCGACATGGCGGGGTCGGTCGTAGATACCCGTGTGGCGGGTCATGAACCGGAATATGGCCTGACCCGCCTGGAATTTCACGGCAGCCAACTGTACGTGCCGCTTCAGCCGTTGAACATAGGACAGCCGCTGCGCGTGCATATCCTGGCGCGCAATGTCAGTCTTGCCGCCGCCCCATTGTCCGAACCGATCAGCGTGCTCAACGTCATCGAGGCCCGTGTAACAGAGATCGGTTCCGCGCTCGAAGACCGGCATTCGGTGGATATCCGCCTCGACGCAGGGTGTCCGCTGCTCGCCAGCATCACGCGCAAATCCCTGGCAATGCTTGGGCTTGTTCCGGGCCAGCGGGTGTATGCGTATATCAAGGCGGTTTCGTTGAGTCAGGAGTGGGGGTAGTGTGTCATTTACAAAGCACCATCGCGATTCTGCATTCTGCTTGCCGAGTTGAGCCTCGTTCGCTATGTATAGAGTTGCACTGTGGAGTTTAACCGGTCTTTTCGTGGCGCGTGTTGCAGGTCAACTTCTTCAGCGCTGGCATGAGGTGAGCTGGCTTCCTCCGTTTGATTCCTGGCAAGGAAGCCGACTTCCGTATGGCTGGCTATTTGCCGCCCAAGTGGCGATTATCGTGATAATGGCGCGCCTGAATTTTATCTACTCTTCAGCGTCTGTTCCCAGGAGGTTGTCTCGCGGGCGATTATTTTTGGCGCTTGGTTCCGTTTATTTCGTCACTATGCTGGGTCGGTGGATCGTGGGGATGATGAATCTGTCTGATGCCGTTTGGTTTCATAGGCATATCCCGACTTTGTTTCATGTGGTTTTGGCGTCCTACATTTTGTTACTCGGCGCTTACCATATGAATTGGAACGTTACCAAGAGCATACAACAAAGGCAACAATAACGATGATAAATCGCACCGCAAGCTACTTGATTTACCCGTGTACCTTGCTGTCAGCCATCGGCCTGTATACGCTGATTAGCGATGTGGGCTGGATATTTCCGTTCGCCGCATTTGGCGCAATTACAGCAGGCGTCCTTTTAATTATCGCTGCCGAGTACGTCATGCCCTATGCGAAGTCATGGCGGCCACGCGCTGATGAGCTATGGACTGATTTCCTTTATGTCGGCATTGTGCAGATTGCTTTGCCCCGGCTGTTGGCCATCGCTGTGGCCATTCTGTTGGCTGCATATATCGGTACGGCCGCCCCGTTGTTTTCCTTTTGGCCGCACGATTGGCCGGTAGCGGCCCAGGCGGGGCTCCTGGTTGTGAGTGCCGATTTCATGCGGTACTGGTTGCATCGAGCGGCTCACACGGCCCCACTCTTGTGGCGTCTGCATGCCGTGCATCATTCTCCTCATAAGCTTTATTGGCTTAATACCAGCCGTTTCCACCCGATCGAGAAGATCATGCAGTTTTCCTTGGATTCATTGCCCTTTGCCCTGATGGGGGTCGATCCACGTATCCTCGGATTCTGGTTCGTGATCTATTCGGTCAATGGTTTCTTTCAGCATTCCAATATTCATTTACGCTTTGGTGTGCTCAGCACGGTGTTCAGCACGGCTGAAATGCATCGCTGGCACCACTCAAAGGTAATGGAAGAGTCGAATAAAAACTATGCCAATATTTTTATCGTATGGGATCGTTTACTCGGAACCTACTACCGACCGGTAGACCGTGACGTCGGTGAGCTGGGTTTGATAAATCGAGACTATCCGACAGGCTTTGTCAGGCAAATGATCTCACCCTTCATCGCGGGGTTAGATCGGCAGCAACGCCGTTGATTTTTTGGGGTCGGCGGATGAGCACGTTAGCGCATGTCAGGATGTTTATTACGAGGTTGTTCGTTTGGCGGCATTTTTTAAAATCTGCAAAATCACCGCAATATGTTCAAGAGGCGTTGTTACGTAAGATATTGAGTGACAATCAATATACGGGTTATGGGAAGAAGCACGGTTTCAGCCGTTTTTCTTCCTGTGGACAATTTTTCTCTCGGGTTCCGATTGTTACCTATGAGGAGCTTAGGCCCTATATCGAGGAACAATTGACAAAGAATGTGTCGGCGCTCACAGCAGAATCCGCAGTATATTATGCGACAACCAGCGGCACGACAGGTAAGCCAAAATATATTCCTCTGATCAAAGACGAATTGCGGTGTTTGCGCAGGTATGCGGATTTGGTCGCATACAGTCACTATCGCTGGGAGCCGAAATCCTTTAGTGGCAAGTTGTGCGTAATTTCCTCTCCTGCCGAGGAGGGGCATTTTGCCAATGGTATTGCATGGGGTTCGGTATCAGGTCTGTTATATGCGGGTATTCCTCGGCTGGTGGCATCAAAATATGTGATTCCACCGGAGATCTTTGGTATCGAGGATCATGAAGTAAAGTATCGTGTGATATTGCGCTTGATGCTGGCGGAGCGTGATATCACTTATATGAACGCCCCGAATCCAACCACGTTTCTGAAATTGCATGCGCTTGCTAATGAGTTGGGCCGAGAATTGATCCAAGAAATTGGATCAGGCGGGTTCGCCGCAGAATCGTTGCTTTCCCCCATTGTCAGGCGCGCGCTTCATGGAAGATATGCCGCCAATACAGCCCGCGCCAAAGAGTTGGCCGAGGTGTATGCGATGAAGGAGAAAATATCCTTGGTTGATTTGTGGCCGTCTCTGAGTGCAGTGGCGACCTGGACCGCAGGTAGCTGCTCGGTGGCAACTGAAGCCTTGCGTGTCGCCTCGGGTCCCACGGTAAAAATCATCGAATTGGGTTATCAGTGCAGCGAATTTCGCGGTACTGTCACCCTTGATCCAATGACGGGTGAAGGGTTGCCTATGATTGAGGATTATTATTTCGAATTCATTGAACCGGAGACATGGGACAATGGTGGCCGGGATTGCAAGAGAATTCACCAATTACAACAGGGTCGAGATTACTATGTGATCGTGACCACCAGATCAGGACTCTATCGCTATTTCATCAACGATATTGTGCGTGTCGTTGGGAAATGTCACGCGACGCCAACCATCCGTTTTTTACAAAAAGGCAAGGGAGTGACAAATATCACGGGGGAGAAGTTGTACGAATCCCAGTTTGTCGAGGCTGTGCGCAACACGGAACGATATTTTGGATTCCGTACCATCTTTTCTTTAGGGTTGGCGGACGTGAAAGATCAGGTTTATCGTGCTTATCTCGAAACAGCTTCATCATCTGTGTCCCCTAAAGACATTGCGCATTATCTCGACAGAATGTTGATGGAGTTGAATCATGAATATCGTGCAAAACGCAATAGCGGACGCTTGCATCCCCTTGAGCTAGGATTGTTGTCGCCGAATACCGGTAACGCGTATCGCGCACATTGTGTGAGCATGGGACAGAAAGACGGGCAATTCAAGGCTATGCTCTTGCAGTATGTTGAACGCTGCGAATTTCCCTTTTCATCTTATATCCTGAAGACAGACCAAATATGAGGCGCATCACAGGGTTGACAATGAAAAGCTTGGATATTCCTTTCAAGATGATGTTCACGCATGCCTCAGCCACGCGTTCCCGCACGACCAGCGTTTGGGTGGAGGCGTTGGCGGGTGGCGATGGAAAGTCGGGCTATGGTGAGGGATGCCCCCGGAACTATGTCACTGGAGAAGATATAGAGAGCGCATTTAAATTTTTCGTGAACCATAGGGATTCCATTGTCGACGAAATTACCTGTGTGATAACTTTGCGGGATTGGGTGGAGCGTAACGAGCGGTTGATCGACGCCAATCCGTCTGCCTGGTGTTCTATCGAACTTGCTCTCCTTGACCTGCTCGGTAGGGTTGATGATAAACCATTAGAAATTTTGGGTCTTCAGGAAATCGTGTGGGTCATTTTGCACGAAATTCATATAGCCGGGAGCATGCAAGTGAGAATTTTGAGTCTCAGATATTCCTCATCTCTGATCCCGTATGCCCGGCGCTGGATGACGCGA
>JADDKJ010000046.1:0-24631 GCA_033717875.1 Gammaproteobacteria bacterium | reverse complement strand
TTTCACAAGGCGGCGAATTCCTCACCCTCGCCGAAGCGGGCATCACCAGCCTCAACCTCGCCCACACCCTCAAGAACCAGAGCCTCGCCAACGGCAACACCCTCGCCCGCGAAGGCAGCTTCACCCGTGCGGATGGAACGACCGGCGGCATGGGCGAATTCCGTCTGGCGGTTGACACCTTCGACACAAAATTCGCCGAACAGATCGAAGTGCCCGAAGAACTCAAGATCCTGCCCAACATGCAGGGCTCGGGCAATGTGCGAGAGTTGTGGCAGGCGGCAACCCAGTCCGGCGGCTTGCAAACCCTGCTCGAACAATTCACCGCCGCCCCCACCCGCGCCGAACAGCGGGCGCTGCTCGATCAACTGCTCACCGCCTGGGCCGACACCTCCGGCATGGCGAAGAACCTGCAAGAGCAGGCGGGCAGTCGCTATCGTGTTGCTCCGATAAGCGACCCATTGCAGTCCAGGTTGCACGCGCTTGAAGCGTTCAATGGCCAGTATTTCTTCAGGCTACCCGGCGAAAAGCAGCAAACCTCCGGCGCGGCGCTTGGGTTGAACATTGTCTATGGGTATCCGGTTGGCTGGCAGGACTCTAATGGTCAGTGGCGGACTGGATGGCAACCTCTGATACCACCACACGTATCCATAACACTCTTCCAGCGGCAGATCGGCATGATCGATCAGGCCTACGACAACCTGAAGGACAGTGTCTATGGCTCGCTGGTGATGCAGACGCGCCTGAAACCGTATCTGGATCAAATAGAACTCGTCATTGACGATAACGGCCTGCGGTTGGATGCCGCCCGGCTGAACCAGATGCTCGCCGACAAGTTTGCCACCGACCCCGAGAATGCCTTGGCCGATCTGCTGGATCTCGACCGCTACGCCAGTGCGTTCCTCTCAGATACCAATTGGGAAGGGCTGGCGAACTTCGACCAGATGATAGAGACGCTGCCGCAAACCCCGGCGATAGCCGCGCTGCTTGCCGAATTCAAGGTGCGCACACTCACTGGCGCCAATGACACGGGGCAGTTGGGCGCCAGCGACAACATCGTGCTGGGGGGCGAGGGTGACGATGTTCTCTATGGTCTCAATGGCGCTGGCCGGCTGTTCGGCCAGGGGGGCGACGACCGCCTGCATGGCGGCTTCGGAAACGATCTGCTCTCCGGCGGGGCGGGCAACGACGTGTTATACGGTAATAGCGGGACGGATACCTATGTTTTTGGCCGCGGCTTCGGGCATGACATGATCATGGATCGTGCCGAGAATGGCATACAGCGCGATACGGTGCGCTTCGTCGGCCTCACCCCCGCCGATATTCAGGTCTCGATCGATGCCTCGGATAATCTCACCTTCACCGTCCGCGATACGGGCGAGACGCTCACGGTGCCATACAACAACGCATGGTGGGGTCGCAATGGCGTAGGGGGATATATCTTCGAGGACGATACGGTATGGAGTCAGGACGATGCCCTACGTGCCAGCGTGGCTGAGGCGACCGGCGGTGACGATGTGATCCATGGTTCCTCGGTCGCCGAGACGATCCGTGGGCAGTCGGGCAACGATACGCTGATCGGCAACAGCGGGGATGATGTGATCGACGGCGGCGCGGGCGATGACCTGTTGATGGGTGCAACCGGCTGGGATTCGATCTATGAGAACGGCCAATGGGTCCGCGCAGAGCGCACTTTGACGCCGAGGGTATCCGACAATGGCAACGACACCTACCTCTTCGGCCGTGGCGATGGCCACGACACTCTCATCGAGGGTTCGTGGGTCGCGAGCGAAGTCGATCGTATCGAGCTGAAAGCTGGCGTCACGCCGGATGATGTGCGGCTGGAGCGGGTGCGCGATGCCGGTGACTGGTGGAGTGTGGACGATCTGAAACTCACGATCCGGGACACCGGCGAGACCATCACCGTCAAGCGCCATTTCGAGGCGAGCGACCGTTACGCCGTGGAAGAAATCGTTTTCGCCGATGGCACGGTGTGGAACGCGGAAGCGATTAAATCTCGCGTGTTGCTGGGTGAGGCTGGGGACGAGGAGTTGCGCGGTTTCAGCGGCCGTGACGATGCGATCATCGGTGGGGCGGGCAACGATACGCTGTCGGGACTCTCCGGCAACGATGTACTCTCCGGCGGTGCCGGTGATGACGTACTGGAAGGTGGCACGGGTAGCGATACCTATCGTTTCGGAATGGGCGGCGGGCGGGATGTGACCGTCGAAGGGTATGACGCAGCGACGCAGGACGTTGTGGAGCTCGCACCCGGTATCACCCCGGCGGATGTGACCGTGCGCTGGACAGTGCAGGGCGATATGGCGGTTCTGCTGGCCGATGGCAGCCGGTTGACCGTTCGTGACCAGGCCAATCCGTGGTCGGATGGTGCGGGCATCGAGACGCTGCGGTTCGCCGACGGCACGATGTGGGACCGAGACGAACTTGCCACGCGGGCGCTGGCGGCGACCGATGGCAACGACGCCATCGTCGGTGGCCGTGAGTCCGACATGCTGGAAGGCGGTGCGGGTGATGACCGCTTCCAGGATCTGGGCGGCGACGACACTTATCACTTCGGTGCGGGCGATGGTTTTGATGTGATCGAGGATGTTCAAGGCCGCATTCTGTTCAAGGCCGGCATCGACCAAAACGACATCGGCTTTAGCCGCGATGGCAACGATCTCATTGTCACGCTGAGCACCTCAGGCGACTCGATCCGCATCAAGGATTGGCTGGACCACTGGCCGCGCATCGACCGCTTCGAATTCGCCAACGGCGCGCAACTCGGTGTGGGCCATGTACTGGACAAGCTCACCGTGAGCGAAGACACTGAAATCCTCTATGGTTCGCCAGGCGATGATGCGCTTGCCGGCACCATGAAAAACAGCGTGCTCTACGGCCACGGAGGCAATGACACCCTCACCGGCGGCGCCGGGCAGGACACGCTCCACGGCGGGGACGGGGACGATACTCTGGACGGAGGCGCCGACCGCGATTGGCTCGACGGCGGGGCCGGGCAAAACACCTACATCGTCGCGCCGGGCACGGGGTTGGACATTGCTCTGCCCTCCTCCGCCAGCGTGGCCGACGATACAGTGCTATTCGCGCCGGGCATTCGCCCGGAGGATGTTTCGGTGCAACTGGGCGAGCGGAGTTGGGACAGCGCGCCGGGTAGCGTAGGCTACATGAGCATGGTGGTGGGCATCGGCGGCGATGATGCGCTGGTGTTGCAAAATCAGGAGTGGAGTGATCTCGGACACGGCGCGATCCGGCGCTTCCGCTTCGCCGACGGCACGGAACTCACGCTCGCCGATATGATCACCCGCGCCGACGGCGGGATTCTGGGATGGCAGCAGCGTTATGACGGAGATCCGTCGATTCTTCTTGGCAGTCAGGGTGACGACTGGATCTCGGACTATACGGGAGAATCAGTGACCGTCAAGGCGCGCGGCAACGGCGACAACATTTACCTTGCCGCCGGGAACGGCATCGTCTCCGCCGGCAGCGGCGACGACAACGTGTCTGTCGGAGCCGGTAACGACCTGATCGCGGGCGAAATGGGCGACGACTGGCTGGAAAGCGGCGACGGCGATGATGTGTTCGTCTTCAATCACGGTGACGGGCAAGATGTGGTTACAGCGGGGGAAGGGCTGGACACCCTCTCCTATGGCGTGGGCATCACACCCGAGCGGCTCTCAGCGGCCTTTGACCGTGACGGGCGCGTGGTGCTGCTCGTCGATGGCGGTGCGGGCGGCGCGATCACGTTACAGGAAACCGGGGCCGACAACCTGCCCGGCGATCTGGAACGCATCCAGTTCATTGACGGCGAAGGCAAGGCGCGTATCTTCGATTTCGCCGGTTGGGCACGCAGCAACGCCGCGGCGTTTGCGGGTGCGGATCTGGACGCACCTCTCGCTTTCGACGGCGCCGGTTTCGAGCTTACCGGCACGGTGGCGCCTGCCGGCGGTCTGGAAGCTGTGGCCTACGCGCAGGCGAGCGATCTCTTCACCACGGCCAATCTGACCGCCAACACCCCGACTGACGGCGACGACGTACTCTATGGCACGCCGGATGGCGAAACGCTGGATGCCGGCTCGGGCAACGACATTGTGCTGGGCCTTGCGGGCAACGATACAGGCGTTGGCGGTGAAGGCAACGACGTGATCCACGGTGGCGACGGCGACGATGTGCTGGACGGTGGCGCGGGAGATGATGTGATTCGCGGCGGCTGGGGTGTCGACCAACTCTCGGGCGGTACCGGCAGAGATGCGCTTTACGGCGAATGGGGCGGCGACATCTATCTCTACCAGCCCGGCGACGGAGAAGTCGTCATTGATGACGATCATCGCGTGCTGCGCTCGGATTCCGGTGGCGAGGTACCTATGATGTATGCCGTATCGGAAGGGAATGGCAATGACGGCAGCATCGTCGATGATGCGCCCAACGTGCTCAGCTTCGGCCCCGGCATCCGCTCCGAGGATCTGCGCTATTCGGAGCGGAACGGCGATCTGGTGATCGAGTTCGCGAACCGCCCGAACGACCGCGTGGTGCTGCGCGGCTTCGATGCCAATCGCGAGACGCAAACCCGTTCGGTGGACATCATCCGTTTTGCCGACGGCAGCGAAATCGTGGCCGATTCCATCGAGCCGACGGGCAGGACCGAAATCGGCGGTGATGAGGGTGGTTGGCTCTCCGGCACCGCCTTCGCCGATACCCTGATCGGCGGCGACGGCGATGACGCGCTGGAAGGCAATGGTGGCGCGGATCGTCTGGTGGGTGGTACAGGCAGCGACACCTATCAGATCTATTGGGAAGGGGGTGCCCGCCCGACTCAAACCGTGATCGTCGAGACCTGGCGCGCCCAGGATGCCAATCGCATCGACCTCACCGGAGATGTGAATGCCGACGCCTTGTCGCTGGAGTTCGACGGACGCGATCTGCTGCTGCGCCTGGCGAAAGACGGCGATGTCATCCGCTTCGCCGGCTTCGATCCACGCGCGGTCGGCATGCAGATGCCGGTAGCGGAAATCAGCCTGCCGTGGCAGGATGTGAGCCTGAGTTTCAACGACCTTTTGGCGCGCGGTGTGCGCCTGATCGGCACATCCGGGAACGATGTGTTGACGGGTACCGCACTGACCGACTGGATCGAAGGCCGCGAGGGCGACGACACCCTCTCGGGCGGTGCGGGCGGTGACCTCTATGTTATCGAAACCAGCAGCGGCACCGATACCATCCTTGATTCCGAGGAGGCTGGCGAGCCCAACGTGCTGGTTCTGCCCGAAGGCACGAGTATCGACAACATGCGCCTTTCCTTCGACAACGAAGGCTTCCTCATTCTCGATCTCGACAACACCGGCAACCGCATCCGGCTTTCGGGCTTCGACCCGATGAATCCGCTGGGGCCGCGCGCGGTGGAACGCTTCCGCTTCGGCCCGTCGGGCGATGAAATCGGTTACGAGGAGCTGCTCGCGCGCGGCTTCAACATCGTCGGCACCGATGCCGGTGATGCGCTGGGAGGCACGATCCTGGAGGATCGTATTTCTGGTGGAGCAGGCAATGATTTGATCGACGCCACCCCGGGTGACGATATGCTCTCGGGCGGCACGGGCAATGATGTGTTTGTCGTGAACCTCGGCGATGGTGAAGTGACCATTGACGACATCGCCACGCAGGAAGCGGGCAATGTACTGCGCTTCGGCCCCGGTATCGAAGCCAGCACACTGCGCAACAATCTGCGATTCGCCGAGGATGGCAATGGCGGGTATCTCCTGCTCATTCCCTACGGCGAATCCGGCGATGTGGTACGGCTGACCGGCTTCAACCCCGAAGACGTACTCGGCGGCGGCCACGCGGTGGATCGCTTCGAGTTCGCCGATGGCACGGTGGTGGATTATGCCACGCTGGTGTCATGGACCGTGGTGATCGAGGGCGACAATGCCGACAATGCGCTCGGCGGCACCACCGTTGGCGATCGGCTCTATGGTTATGCCGGCGATGACGTGCTCGATGCCGGTGGCGGCGACGATGTGCTCACCGGTGGCGCAGGCAACGACGTGCTGCGCGGCGCCGCCGGGCGCGACGCCTACGTGGTCAATCTCGGCGATGGCGAGGACACGATCGAGGACGGGGTGGAGGCTGGCCTGGGCAATGTGCTCACCTTCGGCGCAGGCATTGCGCGCGAGAATGTGCGGGTCGAGGTGGATGGCAACGATTTGCTGATCTATTACGGTGACGGCGGTGACAGGTTGCGCGTGAACGATTACGCCCCGGCCGACGCCGCTGGCGCCACGGTCATCGATACCTTCGAATTCGCCGATGGCGGCACGGTCAGCCTGCGCGAGTTCATGAACCGCGCGCCTGAGCTGGCCAATCCGATCGGCGACCGGATTGCCCTGGAAGATGCGGCCTTCCGCTTGACCTTGCCGGATGATCTGTTTAGCGACGCGGAGGGTGACACGGTTCTCTCCCGTGTGGTGATATCCGCTGACACGCCTCTGCCGGAGTGGCTGCAATACGATGCGCAGACGCGCACACTCCACGGCACGCCGGGGAACGATGACGTGGGTGAGTTCGATGTCATCGTGCAGGGCTTTGATATGTTGGGGGCATCCGCGTTCCACAGCTTCCGCGTCAGGGTGGCGAACACCAACGACGCGCCTGAGATTACCACGCTCATTACCGACCAGCAGGCCACCGAGGATGCGTCCTTCTCTTTCACCGTGCCGGAAAGAACCTTCCGCGACGTGGATGCGGGAGATGCGCTGACATTCTCGGCGACGCAGGCGGACGGTACGGCGCTGCCTGCATGGCTCAGCTTCGATGCGGCCAGTCGCACTTTCAGCGGTTTGCCCGGTAATGGTGATGTGGGCAATGTATCGCTGCGCATTTGGGCGGCTGATCTCGCCGGTGCACAGGCGAGCCAGACCTTCAATGTGGCCGTGGCCAACGTCAACGACGCACCGCAGGCCGGCGTGACACTGACCGATCAGGCAGCGCGAATGGGCAGTCCTTTTGCCTGGCAACTGCCGCAAGGCGCCTTTGTCGATATCGATGCGGGCGACACGCTCACCTACTCGGCGCGTCTCGCCGACGGCACCGCGCTGCCCCAATGGCTGTCGTTTGACGCCGCCACCGGCGTTTTCAGCGGCACGCCCGCGACGACGGGGCGCTATGATATCCAGGTCACCGCCTCCGACCTCGCAGGAGCACGCGTCAGCCAGAGTTTTGCGCTGGATGTCGCGGGCGGCAACCTGCCACCCGTCACCAGCCAGGACACGGCCTCCGTGATCGAGGATCGCAAGCTGCTGGTGTGGGGAAATGTTCTGGCGAACGATGCCGATCCAGAGGGTGGTCGTCTTTCAGTGTCCACCCCGGGAATTTGGCGAGGCGAATATGGTGTGCTCACGCTGCTGTCTGGCGGCGGCTACGCTTATGGGCTGGATGATCTCTCTTCCAGGGTGCAGGCGCTTGGCGTCGGTGAGAGCGTGGTGGATCGCTTCACCTACCTGGCCAGTGATGGACAATCCTCTGCCACGGGCGAGCTTGCCGTGACCGTGCAAGGCACCAACGACGCTCCACAACTTTCCCGCGCGCTGGCTGACGTGCAGCTTGCCAAGGGCAAGTCCTTCTCGTGGCAAGTTCCCGCGGGCAGCTTCACCGACCGCGATCGTAATGACACCCTTTCTTACACGGCCACGTTGTCCGACGGCAAACCACTGCCCGCGTGGCTGAGGTTCGACGCCGCAACCCGGACGTTCAGCGGCACGGCGCCGACCAACGGCAAGGGCAATCTCGACATCCAGGTCGTGGCCAGCGATGGCCGCGGCGAGGGCTCAACCGCCTCCGATATCTTCAGAATCAGTTTCGGCAACACGACCATCGTTCCCACGAATACCGAAGGGCTGAGTAACGACGAGAATACCCTGTCGCTTGGCTCGCCCACGGGTGTCAACGATGCACCGGGCACGGCAGCGTCCGCTCAGCCGAGACGCCGGACAGAGCCGGCACGCGATGACGATCCGCTCGCCCGTTTCCTGGAAGGCTTCAAGACCGATGCCAAGCCGGCGCACCCGGCTCTGCCCGTGCTCGATCGCGGCTGGTTCGCGCAGTGGGATGATCACCAGGAGGTAAACGAGAAACCGATCGAGGCTCATGAAGAGAGCGATTTCCGGCGCCACTGGTCCGAACTTGCCCATGCGCTGAATCGGCTCGATGCCGAGCGCCAAGGACTGCCCGCCTGGAACAACCCGAGCCAGGGTGCCGATCTGTCCGGCCTTGCGGGATTGATGCAAGGCGGTGCGAACTCGACGCGGGGCGGCGTGGATGCGGTTTCGCTCACCTGCGGCAGCGGTACGCGGCTCATCGGTTTTGCCGGATTGCGCGAGGGCATCGGAAAGTTGTCATGCTGAGCTTTAAAGAAAGCATGGCGTGCTTTATGCCTGCGTATGTACCGGGCGAGGGCTTCGGCCACCTCGCCCGGTACATACGGCTTGTCGAGGAACTGTGGACATCGGGCGCGCAGCATGATGTACAGGAGACAACACCCGCATGCTTCCGCTGAAACCCCTCGCCGAGCACTCCACCATGGACCACCAGGCTTTTCATCCGCCGCTCATCCGCTTGCAGCAAACCGCTCCCAATCCCGTGGGAAGACGCGTGCTGTGGGCGCTGCTGGCGCTGCTCGCTTTCCTGCTGGGATGGGCCATGCTCGGGCGGCTGGATATCGTGACCGTGGCGGATGGCAAGCTGGTACCCGCGAGCTACCTCAAGATCGTGCAGCCGGCCGAGGCTGGTATCATTAATGAGATTCTGGTGCGCGAAGGCGAGCGGGTGCGTGCGGGGCAAACGCTGATGCGCATGGATGCCCTGATCGCCGAGGCTGATCTGGAGGCGCTGGTCACGGAACACGGTCGCAAGCGGCTGGCGCTCAGACGCATCGACGCGGAACTTGGCGGACAGTCCTTTAAACAGGAGCCAACCGACCCGCCGGCACTCGTGCGCGAAGTGGCGGCGCAGCACCAGGCCAATCGCGATGCTCTTGCCGCCGCCCTGGCGGAAGAGCGCAGCCGTCTGGACAAGGCACAGCAGGAACTGGCCGCGGCCAGGCAGCAAAAGACGCGGCTGGAAGCGGTGCTGCCCCATTACCGGGAACAGGAGAAAGCCTTCGAGCAACTGGCGGAAAAGGGTTTTTCTGGGCAGTTGATGGTCAGTGACAAACGGCGCGAACGCATCGAAAAAGAGCAAGAACTTGCCACACAGGAGCACCTCATCGCTTCGGCCCAGGCCAGCATCGAGCAATCGCAGAAGAAACTACACCAGATCGAAGCGGACTACCTGCGCCAGCTGCATACCGAACGTAACGAGACACAAGCCCAACTCGACAAATTGGCAAAGGAACTTGAGAAACAGCAACACCGCCGCGCGCTCATGGAACTCCAGGCGCCGCAGGACGGCGTCATCAAGGATCTGGCCACGCATACGGCGGGCACCGTGGTGCAGCCCGGCACCGTCTTGGCGAGTCTGGTGCCGCGAGAGGAGCGGCTCAAGGTAGAGGTCTGGGTATCCAACGAGGACATCGGCTTCGTGCGTCCTGGGCAGTCCGTCAAGCTCAAGTTCGCCACCTACCCGTTTCAGAAATACGGTATGGGTCTGGGCACCGTGGAGCATGTGAGCGCCGACGCGCAAAGCGAGGAGGAAGCGCGCGATGCGGGGCTGTCGGCGGCGGGGCAGCAGCCATTGCGCTACAAGGCACTCGTCACGTTGGCCGCCAACGCGCTGGAGATGGAGGGACGCCACTACCCGCTGACGGTGGGCATGCAGACGACGGCCGAGATCCTGTTGGGTAACCGCACCGTCGCCGAGTACCTGCTTTCGCCAATACAGAAAGCTTGGCACGAGACAGGCCGGGAGCGATGAGCGAGCAGCGGGAACCGCTGATCAGCACCCAAAACGGCGAAATATCGTAGGGTGCGTCTCACGCACCAGCCGTGTGGTGCGTGAGACGCACCCTAATGAAACGGACTCCCCCTCATCTACCAACGGCATCATAATGTGCCAAGCGGGTGAACAGGTCACCGGCTAAACGAGACGGAGGGAGTCCGAGATGAAGCATACCAGCGAAGCGAAGGGTGCGGGAGATCAAATTTGTGCCCCCTAAAACCCCAGACTCAGCGGCGACTCATCCAGCGCCGCCATCTGTTCGCGCAGAGCGAGGATCTGTTCCTGCCAATAATGCTGGGTGTTGAACCAGGGAAAAGCCATCTTGAACGCCGGGTCTTCCCAGCGCCGGGCGAGCCAGCCGGAATAGTGGATGATGCGCAGGGTGCGCAGCGCTTCGACCAGGCGCAGCTCCGGCGAATTGAAATCGTGAAATTCGCTGTAGCCGTCGACGATATAGGAGAGCTGGGTGGTCATGGCGGCGCGGTCGCCGGACAGCAGCATCCAGAGGTCCTGCACCGCCGGAGCCATGCGGCAATCGTCGAAGTCGACGAAATGAGGGCCGGCTCCGCTCCAGAGGATGTTGCCGGCGTGGCAGTCGCCATGCAGACGGATGTTTTCGATGCCGGGCGTCTGCGCGTAGCATTGACGCACCTGCGCCAGCACGTCCTCGGCCACACTGCGGTAGGCGGGTTCCAGCTCGCGCGGGATGAAGCCGTGCTCCATGAGAAAATGAAAGGGTTCGTCGCCGAAGCTTTCGATGTTGAGCGTGGGGCGATGCTGGAACGGCCGGATGGCGCCGACGGCGTGGATGCGGCCGATGAAACGGCCCATCCATTCCAGGGTGTCGGGGTCGTCAAGTTCCGGGGTGCGTCCGGCACGGCGCGGAAAGAGGGCGAAGCGGAAACCCTCGAACTCATGCAGGGTACGTCCCGCCTCGTCGACCAGCGGCGCCACCACCGGGATTTCGCGCTCGGCCAGCTCCAGGGTGAAGGCATGTTCTTCGAGGATGGCCTCGTCCGGCCAGCGGTTGGGGCGGTAAAACTTGACGATGAGCGGTACGCCATCCTCGATACCGACCTGGTAGACGCGGTTTTCGTAGCTGTTGAGGGCAAGCATCCGGCCATCGCAGCGCAGGCCGGCGCTCTCGACGGCGTTCAGCAGGCGGTCGGGCGTGAGCTCCTGATAAAGCAGATTGGCCGACCCTCCGCCAGCCTCATCGTCCACCCGTCACCTCCCGCACATCGACGAAATGCCCCGCCACCGCGGCGGCGGCGGCCATCGCCGGGCTGACGAGATGGGTGCGCCCGCCGGGACCCTGGCGGCCCTCGAAGTTGCGGTTGGACGTGGAGGCGCAGCGCTCGCCCGGTTCCAGGCGGTCGGCGTTCATGGCCAGGCACATCGAACAACCGGGTTCACGCCACTCGAAACCGGCGTCGCGGAAAATCTTGTCCAGCCCTTCGGCCTCGGCCTGGCGTTTGACCAGCCCGGAGCCGGGTACGACCATGGCAAGCTTGACGCCGGGCGCCACCTTGCGCCCCTTCGCCACCGCCGCCGCGGCGCGCAGATCCTCGATGCGCGAATTGGTGCAGGAGCCGATGAACACCTTGTCGATGGCGATGCTGGTGATCGGGGTGCCCGGCTGTAGCGCCATGTATTGCAAGGCACGCCGCATGCCGTCGCGCTTCACCGGATCGGACTGTTGCTCGGGATCGGGCACGCGGCCGTCGACCGGCGCCACCATCTCGGGCGAGGTGCCCCAGCTCACCTGGGGTTTGATCGTGGCGGCGTCGATGCGCACCACGCGGTCGAACGCCGCATCCGCGTCGCTGTGCAGCTCGTGCCATGCCGCCACGGCCCGCCCCCAGAGTTCGCCGGTGGGGGCATAGGCCCGGCCATGCACATAGTCGATGGTCTTTTCATCCACCGCCACCATGCCGGCGCGCGCACCGGCCTCGATCGCCATGTTGCACACCGTCATGCGACCTTCCATCGACAGGGCGCGGATCGCCCCGCCGCCGAATTCGATGGCATAGCCGGTGCCGCCCGCCGTGCCGATCTCGCCGATGATCGCCAGCACGATGTCCTTGGCCGTCACGCCCGGCCCAACCTGCCCATCCACGCTGACCAGCATGTTCTTCGATTTCTTCTGTAGCAGGCACTGCGTGGCAAGCACATGCTCGACTTCGGAAGTGCCGATGCCATGCGCCAATGCACCGAACGCGCCGTGGGTGGACGTGTGCGAATCGCCGCACACCACCGTCATACCGGGCAACGTCGCACCCTGCTCCGGGCCGATGACGTGCACGATGCCCTGGCGCGGGTCATTCATCCTGAATTCGGTGATGCCGAATTCCTCGCAGTTGCGATCGAGCGTCTCCACCTGCACACGCGACACGGGATCGGCAATGCCGTGACTGCGGTCCGTGGTGGGGACGTTATGATCCGCCACCGCGAGGTTGGCATCGATGCGCCACGGTAGACGCTTGGCCAGACGCAACCCGTCGAAGGCCTGCGGCGAGGTCACTTCATGTACCAGATGGCGGTCGATGTACAACAGACATGTCCCGTCCTCGTTCTGGCGCACCACATGTGCATCCCACAATTTGTCGTACAGGGTCTTTCCAGCCATTGCTCAGCTCCACAGCGTTCTTTGTAATAAAGAACGATTTTACGCCAGCGGGAAACATTACTCAAAACGGATTGGCGCAACCCTCCCTTCGACAGTTAGAATAGGACGAAATTCTCATTCAGGCTCAAACATGACGGCACACATCATCGATGGCAAAACCATCGCCGCGAGCATCCGGCAGAAGGTAAAACAGGACGTGGAACAGCGCTTGTCGCAAAACAAGCGCGCACCGGGGCTGGCAGTCATTCTGGTCGGCAACAACCCGGCCTCGGAGGTCTACGTGGCGAGCAAGCGCAAAGCCTGTGCCGAGGCCGGCATTCTCTCCAAAAGCCATGACCTGCCTGACAGCATCACCCAGGCCGAGCTGCTGGCGCTGATCGACGGACTGAACGGCGACCCCGCCATCGACGGCATTCTCGTTCAGCTCCCGCTGCCCGCGCACATCGACACCGAAACCGTCATCGAACGCATCCATCCCGACAAGGATGTGGACGGCTTTCACCCCTACAGCGTCGGACGTCTCGCACTGCGCCTGCCCGCACTGCGCCCCTGCACGCCGCATGGCGTGATGACGCTGTTGAAAAGCATCGGGCAGCAACTCAAAGGCCAGGAAGCGGTCGTGGTCGGCGCCTCCAACATCGTCGGCCGCCCCATGTCGCTGGAGCTACTGCTCGCCGGCTGCACCGTCACCACCTGCCACCGCTTCACCCGCGACCTGCAAAGCCATCTGGCGCGCGCCGACATCCTGGTCGTCGCGGTCGGCAAACCGGGCTTCATCAAGGGCGAGTGGATCAAACCCGGCGCCACCGTCATCGACGTCGGCATCAACCGCCTGCCCGACGGCAATATCGTCGGCGACGTGGAATTCGCCCCCGCCGCCGAACGCGCCGCGTGGATCACCCCCGTCCCCGGCGGCGTGGGGCCGATGACGGTGGCGACGTTGTTGCAGAATACGCTTTATGCGGCGGAGCAAAGGGGGTAGCGTTTATCCATAGTTGGGCGTCATCAACAAAGTGGGTTGAACAATGAGAGACCGCGAGTACCTGTTTTCCAACGTGGGATGGCATGACGTTGAGAGACATCAGCTTCAGGAGCTGCGAAAGGCCGTCGAATCCATGGACGGGAATCGCTTGCTCAACACATCAGTGGATGATTTGGCGGCCTACTTTGAACAGAAGTTCCAGATTGAAATCCCAACACTGCTCACCGATCAGATTGTTGTTGATCAGCGCGAAACTAAGATAGACGTCAGCCGAGATCAGAACCGGAGGATCTTTGATCGCAGCAGACCGTTTCACATCACTGGCACGGAAATCGAAGTCGAGCTACCGTTTACCGGCGAAGCCGAGGCGTTCAAGATTCAGCCAACCACATACACGAGGAGCCCGCCCCGTGCGGAGGTTCGAGGAAGTGTGGTCATTCTGAAAATCGTTGGAACCGACCTAAATGCCGAAAGAGTGAGGGCTGAAATCGATCGCACAGTGAGCGAAATTCAGAGTCATCTTTCAACGCTTCGCACCAATGCGGCGGGATTAACTGCGCAACTACCAACTCAAGCTCGATCGGCCATTGAATCAAGGCGCCAGAAGCTACTTGCAGATCACAACCTCATCGGAGGACTTGGATTCAAAATGAAGGAGCGGCCCGGTGCGCAACAGACGTTCACGGCCCCAGAGGTGCGGAAGAAGATTTCACCCGCCTTGCCACCAGCCAGTTCTGCTCCGTACAAACCAGAGCCAACTCTTTCGAGCGCTGACTACGAACACATCCTTGGCGTTCTTCAGAACATGGTGCATGTCATGGAACGGAGCCCGTCAGCATTCGCAACAATGGATGAAGAGGCAATCCGCTCACACTTCTTGGTTCAGCTCAACGGACACTATGAAGGTCAAGCCACTGGCGAGACTTTCAACTACGAGGGGAAGACCGACATCTTGGTTCGCTCGGAGGGGCGAAACATCTTCATCGCGGAATGCAAGTTCTGGTCGGGGCCGAAGATGCTCACCGAGACAATAGAGCAACTGCTGAGCTACACGTCTTGGCGAGATACAAAGGTGGCCGTGATCATCTTCAATCGGAACAAGGATTTCTCTCTGGTGCTGACGGCCATCTCAGAGACCGCCAAGACCCATTCGCACTTCAAGCGCGAGTTGCCTGGATCAACTGAGACCGTGTTCCGGTATTGCTTCTCTCACAGGGACGACAAGAATAGGGAACTGTTCTTGTCCATCTTAGCCTTTGACGTTCCGCATTTGTCAGCGCAATGACGCCCAACCCTTCGCTCCAGCGGCTCCGCGCCTTGCTGCCGGTCAATGATCCTGACTATCGTGAACTCACCATCAGTTGGTGACCGCCGCCACCACGGAACATATGGGCACGTTCAAGTCGTAGTGATTCTCTGAAACCAGCTTACGCGGTGGTTTGATTGCACGGATAAGCCGCCGCAAAAATCACGTCACCACCAAATTATCCCGATGGATCAGCTCCGGCTCGTCCACATATCCCAGCAGCTCCTCGATCCGGTCGCTGGGCTGGCGCATGATCTTGCGTGCCTCTTCGGCGCCGTAATTCACCAAACCGCGGGCTACTTCCACGCCGTCTTCGCTGACGCAGGCGACGACATCGCCGCGGCCGAAGCTGCCCTCCACGGCCACCACGCCCACGGGCAACAAGCTGCGACCGGCCTCGCGCAACACGCGCACCGCGCCGGTGTCCAGCACCAGGCGGCCGCGCACCTGCAACTGGCCGGCCAGCCATTGTTTACGCGCGGCCAGCGTCTCCTGGCCGGGCAGCAGCAAGGTGCCGACTTTTTCTCCTTCGGCAACGCGCCGCAAAATACCCGTCTCGCGTCCGTAGGCGATGACCGTGGCCGCGCCCGAGCGGGCGGCGCGGGCGGCGGCGCGCACCTTGGTCAGCATGCCGCCGCGCCCCAGGCTGCCCACGCCACCGGCGCCGGCCATTTGTTCGAGTTGCGGATCGCCGGCGCGCGCCTCGCTGATCAAGGGGGCGCTGGGATCTTTGCGCGGATCGCGTTCATACATGCCGGGTTGATCGGTGAGCAGCACCAGCACATCGGCCTCGACCAGGTTGGTGACGAGCGCGCCGAGGGTGTCGTTGTCACCGAAGCGGATTTCCTCCACGGCCACGGTGTCGTTTTCGTTGATCACGGGCACCACGCCCAAAGCGAGCAGGGTACGCAAGGTGCTGCGCGCGTTGAGATAGCGCTGGCGGTCGGCCAGGTCGTCGTGGGTGAGCAGAATCTGCGCGGTACGGATGCCATGGCGCTGGAAGCAGGTCTCGTAGGTCTGCACCAAGCCCATCTGCCCCACCGCCGCCGCAGCCTGCAACTCGTGCAGGGCGTGCGGACGGCGCTGCCAGCCCAGGCGCTTCATGCCCTCGGCCACCGCGCCGGAGGACACCAGCACGACTTCGATGCCGCTGTGGCGCAATGCGGCGATCTGTTCCGCCCAGGCGCCGATCAGGCCTTCATCCAGTCCGCGGCCATTGTTGGTGAGCAACGAACTGCCGACCTTGACGACCCAGCGCCGGGATTGAGTGATTTGTTGTCGATTGTTCATGAAATGACACATCAGGTAGGGTGCGTCATACGCACCAAAAATAATACCGAACGGTGCGCACGGCGCACCTTATATTAGCTTTTCACCGGTCTGACCTTGCTCGCCGCCAGCTTGGCGCGATTACGCGCCTCGTCGATGGTCGCGCCGTTGGCCAGCGCCACACCCATGCGGCGGCGCAAAAAGGACTCGGGCTTGCCGAACAGGCGCAGCTCGGTTTGCGGCACACGCAGCGCCTCGTCCACGCCCTCGAAGGCGATACCCTTTTCCTCCATGCCGCCATAGATCACCGCGCTGGCACCGGGGGCGCGCAGCAGGGTGGAGACCGGCAGGCCGAGGATGGCGCGCGCATGCAGCTCGAATTCGTTTTGCGCCTGGCTGATCAGGGTGACCATGCCGGTGTCGTGCGGACGGGGACTCACCTCGCTGAACCAGACCTGGTGGCCCTTGACGAACAGTTCCACGCCGAAGATGCCGCGGCCACCGAGATTGTCCGTGACCGCCCTGGCGATGTGCTGCGCGCGCTTGAGCGCTTGCGGGCTCATCGGCTGGGGCTGCCAGCTTTCCACGTAATCGCCCTTGACTTGCACATGGCCGATCGGCTCGCAGAAATGTGTTTCGATCGCACCGCCTTCGGCCAACGCGCGCACGGTCAACAAGGTGATCTCGAAATCGAAGTCGATCATCTCCTCGACAATCACCCGGCCGTGCTTCACCCGTCCGCCGCTCATCGCATAATCCCAGGCGCTGGCGACATCCTCCGGTCCGTTCACGGTGGACTGGCCTTTGCCGGAAGAGGACATCACCGGCTTGACGATGCAGGGATAGCCGATGCCGCCGTCGACGGCCATTTTAAGTTCGTTGAGGCTTTCGGCAAAGGCATAGCGCGACGTGGGCAGCTCCAGCGTCTCGGCCGCCAGGCGGCGGATGCCCTCACGGTTCATGGTGAGCTGCGCGGCGCGGGCCGTGGGGATGACCTCGGCCATGCCTTCTTGCTCGATCTGCACCAGCCTATCGGTGGCGATGGCCTCGATCTCGGGCACGATGATGTGCGGCCGTTCCCGCTCCACCAGGGTACGCAGCGCCGCGCCATCGGCCATGTCGATGACATGGGCGCGATGCGCCACCTGATGGCCCGGCGCATTGGGATAGCGGTCGACGGCGATCACTTCCACCCCCAGGCGTTGCAGGGCGATGATCACTTCCTTGCCCAGCTCGCCGCTGCCAAGCAGCATCACGCGCGTTGCGTTGGGGCTCAAGGGTGTGCCGATTCTCATGCGTCCGCCTCCTCGGGGGACTGGGCCAGCAGCGGATCGAGCTCGCCGCGCCGGTTCAGCGCGTCCATGTCGTCAAACCCGCCGATGTGGCGATCATTGATGAAGATCTGCGGCACGCTGCGCCGGCCGTGGGCGCGTTCGACCATGAGCTCCCAGGCCGCGCGATCCATGCCGACGTTGTGCTCGGCGTATGACGCCCCTTTCAGCTTGAGCAGCGCCTTGGCGCGCACACAGTAGGGGCAAATCGGTGTGGTGTAGATTTCCACGTGGGCGCGGACGGCATTCTGAGCGGCGTTGTTCATTTTCCGGAAAAAATATTTCGTTACGATAGGCGTATAATACCAGCGAAGCGGCACCCCATAAAAGGAAAAGCATCGTGAAGAAAGACCAGACGTACATCGGCATCGACAACGACGAATTCGGCGGCATGACCACCATCGGCGGCATCATCAAGGACGCCTGGGTGTTCGGCGTTCTGCCCGAAACCCAGACGGGCGAGGGGTGGAACCTGTCGCAGATTCAGATTGTCATGGACAAGGTCAACGCGGAATGGGACAAATACGGGCATCTGGTCAGCCTGTTGCCCGAAGACATCCGCCAGCGGCATGAACGCATTCACGGTGAGGCGCTGCGCAAGGCGCGCGAACAGGGGTGGACGCCGGAATGGATGAACGGCGAGGAATGAACCGCGAGGTGCGCTTGTTACTTCGCCACCTTCATCCCCGGCAACAACAGCAACTGCGCCTCGACGAAGCGAACCCGCGCTTCCGGCAGAATGGTCTCGACGATTTCTTCCGTCAAACCTGTGATCTCCCAGGCCATTGGATCAATGGTATCAACGTTTTCACTATGTGTTGCGGCCGAATCGATTCGATTGGCGATGACGCCGGCGATATGGACGATCGAGGCTTCCAGGGCGAAGCGCTCCGATCGGGCCGGTTCATGGTGAAACTCGATGATCTCTTGCAGGCTTTCAGGTAGCCGCCACAGGCGCAGCAACTCGGCGCCGACCTGGGCATGGTCGAAATTCAGCACTTCGCGCTCGACATCTTCGATCGGGACGCCACCTTCCCGCGCCCGTCGCAACACCACACGCATCAGCTCCGGGATCTTTTGATACATTACCAGGTGCCCGATGTCATGCAGCAGTCCGGCGATAAACAGACGTTCCGCATGCAGCACATGGCAATAGGGCGCAAGAATCTTCCCCACCACCCCGCAACAGATGTTGTGGCGCCAGAAGCTTTCCATATCCACCAGCGTGTTCGAGATGCCAGGAAAGGTCTTCATCGCGTACATCGCCAGGATCAGATCGCGCAATTCCCTTGCGCCGATCAGCGTCACTGCGCGCGAAACGGTATCGACGCGCGACACATGGCTGTAGAACGGGCTATTGGCGATCTTGAGCAAGCGCGCCGTCAGCGCCGTATCCTGGCTGATGACCTTGCCGATGTCCGTGGCTGAATAGCGAGGATTCTCCGCCATTTCATTGACACGCAAGCACACCTCCGGCAACGATGCCAGACCGGAGATTCCTTTGACGAGATCACTAGGAGTTAACATGCGGCTTCCCTTGTAAAGATAATGACCAAACTCAACAATGTAACTTCCATATCGTCTTATCGCCCAATTTTCTTTAGGCCATCCTTTCGCATACTGTAAAATGGCCGCCATGCCAAAACCCCGTCTCATCCTGCGCATCGCCGTCCCCTCACCGCTCTACCGCAGTTTCGATTACCTGCCGCCGCCCGATGGCGATCCCACCGCGCTGGCGGCGGGGATGCGCGTGCGCGTGCCCTTCGGCAGAACGCAAACCATCGGCCTGCTGCTGGACGTGGACACAGATAGCCGAATCGAAGGCGAACGGCTCAAAGCGGCGCTGGAGGTGCTGGACGAACAGCCGGTGCTCCCCACCGATACCCTGCGGCTTCTGCACTGGGCCAGCGGCTATTACCACCATCCCGCCGGCGAGGTCTTTTCCGCCGCGCTGCCCGTGCTTCTGCGCCAAGGACGGGCGGCGCGCATGGGAAAAAGGGCGAAGGGACAAGGGAACATGGAATCCCAGGGCCAGTCTCCCGACTCCCGTCCTCTGCTCAATGTCAGCCAACACGAAGCCGTCACGGCGGTATGTGGCGCGCTGGGCGGTTTTCATGCCTTTCTGCTCGATGGCGTGACCGGCAGCGGCAAGACCGAGGTCTATCTGCACATCATCGAGCGAGTGTTGGAACAAGGGCTTCAGGCGCTGGTGCTGGCGCCGGAAATCGGCCTCACGCCACAGCTCGTGGCACGCTTTCAACGCCGCTTCGGCGTGCCGCTGGCGGTGCTGCACTCGGGACTGACCGACCGCGAACGGCTGGACGCCTGGCTGATGGCGCGTGACGGCCAGGCGCCGATCGTCATCGGCACCCGCTCGGCGGTGTTCACGCCGCTCAAGCGCCCCGGCGTAATCATCGTCGATGAAGAACACGATCTGTCGTTCAAACAGCAGGAAGGCTTCCGCTACAGCGCGCGCGATGTCGCGGTGATGCGCGCACAGCAGGCGAATCTGCCGGTGATGCTCGGCTCTGCCACGCCGTCGCTGGAGAGCCTGCACAATGCCGAGGCCGGGCGTTATCAAAGACTGCACCTGCCGGAGCGCGCGGGCAGCGCGCTGCACCCCTTGATCGAGGTGCTGGACGTGCGCGGCCAGCCCATGCAGGACAGCCTCTCCCAACCCCTGCTCGATCTCGCCGGCCGCCACCTGGCGGACCACAACCAGGTGTTGCTGTTTCTCAACCGGCGCGGTTATGCACCCACCCTGTTGTGCCACGATTGCGGCTGGGTGGCCGAATGCCGCCGCTGCGACGCACATCTGACGCTGCATCAAGGATCGCGCCTGCTGGTCTGCCATCACTGCGGCACGCAACGCCCGATCGACCGGCACTGTCCCAAGTGCAACGGCGCCGACCTGCGCGCGCTGGGACACGGCACTGAACGTATCGAACAAGCACTGGCGCAACGTTTCCCCGGCATCAACATGGCGCGTATCGACCGCGACACCACGCGGCGCAAGGGCGCGCTGGAAAATCTGCTGGAAGGCATCCATGCCGGGGAACACCAGCTTCTGATCGGCACCCAGATGCTCACCAAGGGGCACCACTTTCCCGATGTCACCCTCGTCGGAATCCTTGATGCGGACCAGGGTCTGTTCAGCGCCGACTTTCGCGGCGCCGAGCGCATGGCGCAACTGATCACCCAGGTGGCCGGACGCGCCGGAAGGGCCGACAAACCCGGCCAGGTGGTGATCCAGACCCATCACCCCGACCACCCCTTGCTGCACCTGCTGGTCACCCAAGGCTATCACCGCTTCGCGCAAGCCGCGCTGGAAGAACGCCGCGAGGCGGGACTGCCGCCCTACAGCGCCTTGGCGCTGCTACGCGCCGAAGCGACCGGGCGCGATCTTCCCCAGGCATTTCTCACACAAGCGAGCGAAGCGGCTGAACAACTTGATTGCAAGGGTGTCGACCTGCTCGGCCCGGTACCCGCGCCAATGGAAAAACGCGCCGGACGCTACCGCGCCCACCTGCTGCTGCAAGCCTCGCGCCGCGGCGATCTGCACCGCCTGCTCGATGCCTGGGTCCCCCGCCTCGAAAAACTGCCGCTGGCGCGCAAGGTGCGCTGGGCGGTGGATGTGGACCCGATGGAGATGTTTTGACGACTCGCACAAAGATGTCAACCCAAATTAAGGAAGCGCCGATTAATTGATGGTTTGCGCAAAAAGCTGACATTTGCTGATTTTTCGGACAGCGTGTTTGCATAGGGGCATCAATTAATCGGCGCTTCCTTAGAAAGGTTCCCCTGCTGGCACCTGGCTCGGATCAGACGCTTGACTTGCCGACACTGATCCCCAACCGCCCCACGGCTTCGGCTTGGGTGAGGTACTTGTGATCGATGGATTGAATGACCGATAGCCGGTCGATCTCACGGCGACTCAATGTGATGACCTCCTTTGTCACTGCCCCTCCCAATAAAAGGGGACATTACTGCTTTGCGCTAACACTCCCTACACGCTCCTTGTCATCATACCGCCGCCCAAGTAATATGATGTTTTTGATGTTGCGGAGATTTTCCATGTTTCACGGCAGTATGGTGGCGCTGGTCACGCCCATGCACGAAGATGGGGCGCTGGATCACGAAAGCCTGGCCAGACTTATCGAGTTCCATGTCGGCAATGGCACCGACGCCATTGTCGCGGTCGGCACCACGGGTGAGTCCGCCACACTCGACATGGAAGAGCATTGCGGCGTGCTGCGCGAAGTCGTCGAACTGGCGCGCAACCGCATCCCGGTGATCGCCGGCACGGGCGCCAACTCGACCCGGGAAGCCATCGAGCTGACCCGCGGCGCCATGGAAGCCGGCGCCGATGCCGCCCTGCTGGTCACCCCGTATTACAACAAGCCGACCCAGGAAGGGCTTTACCTCCACTACAAAGCCATTGCCGAGGCCGTGCCCATGCCCCAGATACTTTATAATGTTCCCGGCCGCACGGCGTGCGACATGCTGCCGGAAACGGTGGAGCGGCTGTCGGCCATCTCCAACATCGTCGGCATCAAGGAAGCCACCGGCAACCTGGAACGCGGGCGGGAGATACTCGAGCGTTGTGGCGATCGCCTCGACCTGTACTCGGGAGACGACGCCACCGCCGTGGACCTGATACTGATGGGCGCCAAGGGCGACATTTCGGTGACGGCCAACGTCGCGCCGCGCGCGATGCACGAGATGTGCGCCGCGGCGCTACGCGGCGACCGGGAACGGGCGCACGCCATCAACCAGCGCCTCATGCCCCTGCACCAGACGCTGTTCGTGGAATCCAATCCCATACCGGTCAAATGGGCGCTGCATGAAATGGGGCTGATACCGTCCGGCATCCGCCTGCCGCTGACACCTCTCTCGCCACGGCATCACGCCGCAGTCAGGCAGGCCATGCGAGAGGCCGGAGTTTTATAATCCTAAAAACCTCAGTTGGAGCCTACTGCGAATGACTAATGCACCGAATCTGCGCGAGAAAATCGCAAAATCTGTCCTCACCGTAGCACATGGCTACGGCTGCGGAATATTTTGCGATTTTCTCGCCCATCTTCAGCACCCTAGTCATTCTCGCTACGGATCCAACTGAGGTTTTTAGGATAATTGAATCGATGAGAAATATGTGGACTATCAAACGCCTGTATAGGGCAGGCGCAATCGCGTCGTGTATTGCCGCCGTCTCCGCGTGCGGCCTGATTCCCAGCAAAGAGGTCGAATATAAACAGGCCAAACCGCTGCCGCCGCTGGAAGTCCCGCCCGACCTCATCACCCCGGCGGTGGATGCCAGCGCAATCATGCCCGCCGTCGCGCCGTCGTCGGCACCGCCCCCTGTGGATAACCCGCGCACCCCGCCCGTCGAAAGCGGCGCCGGCAGCCTTCCCTCAAGCGCGCCGGACACTATTCGCGTCGAGCGTGACGGGGCCCAGCGTTGGCTGGTCGTCAAAAGCGAACCCGCCGCCTTGTGGCAAAAAATGCGCGGCTTCTGGCAGGAAAATGGCCTTACCATCGCGCAGGAGCAACCCAGCCTCGGCATTCTCGACACCAACTGGGAAGAAAACCGCGCCAAAAAAGGCGAAGCCGCGTCGTTCTTCCGCAAGTCGTTCGATTTTTTGCGCTCGTCTTCCACGCGCGACCAGTTCCGCGTCCGCCTGGAATCCGGCGTGACCCCCGGCACCACCGAAGTGTATCTCGCCCATCGCGGCATGGAACAGGTCGCCCGAGGTGATGCCGCGGCCTGGCAGCCGCGCCCCAGCGATCCTGAACTGGAAGCCGAGATGCTCACGCGCCTGGCGCTGTATCTGGGCACGAGCGAAGCCAAGGCCGGCGAGATCAAGGGAGCGCTCACCGCCACCCCGCCCGAACGCGCCACGCTGAACAAGGACGCGCAGGGCCAGCTTATCCTGACCTTGGCGGAGGACTATGCCAACGCCTGGCGTCGCACCGCTCAGGCGATTGATCGCCTGGGCCTCAAGGTGGACGACCAGGACCGCACCAAGGGCATCTATCAGGTGCGCTTCAGCGGAAAAGCACCCGATAAACAGGAAAAGGGATTCTTCTCCAGGCTGTTCGCTCCGAAAGAAGATAAAGAGGCCGCGCCCTACCAGCTCAGCCTCAGCGACCACGAAGGCAAGGAAACGCGCGTCATCGTCCTCGACATGGCGGGCAATCGCGACAATTCGGCGGCGGCGCAGCGGCTGCTGACATTGCTGCACGAACGGCTCAAATAAGCCGTGCGTTTCGCGTCTCTGGGTAGCGGCAGTCAGGGCAACGGGACACTGGTCGAAAAAGACCGCACCTGCATCCTGGTGGATTGCGGCTTTGCCATCGCCGAAACCGAGCAGCGCCTGGCGCGCCTGGGCAAGCGCCCCGAGGACATCACCGCCATCGTCATCAGCCACGAACATGGCGACCATGTCAGCGGCGTGGGGCCGCTGGCCAAAAAATACGATATGCCGGTATGGGCCACGGCGGGCACCGCGCAGCATAATTGGCTACGCCGCTTGGTCACACTGCACCGCTTCAGCAGTCACCGGCCGTTCGCCATCGGCGATCTGCAAGTGCAGCCTTTCCCCGTGCCGCACGATGCCCGCGAACCCACCCACTTCGTGTTCAGCGACGGCGTAAGGAAAATGGGCGTTCTGACCGATACAGGAAGTAGCACACCGCATATCGAACAGTGCCTGACCGGCTGCGATGCGCTGATGCTGGAAAGCAATCACGACAGCGACATGCTCGCCAACGGCGAATATACGAAGAAACTGAAAAAGCGCGTCGCCGGCCAGTACGGGCATCTGAGCAACCGCCAGGCGGCAGAGTTGCTCTCGAAACTGGATTGCTCAAAGCTCCAGCATCTGGTGGCGATGCACCTCAGCGCCAAAAACAACACGCCACAATTGGCGCGCGAGGCGCTGTCGAACGCGCTCAGATGCGCGCCGGACTGGATCGGCATCGCCGACCAGGACGTGGGGCTGGAGTGGCGGGAAATCTATTAGGGGCCGTTTCCTAAATTAATAATGTAGGGTGATGTGATGGTCTCCTCCCCCTTCTAAATCGGCGTCGAATGCGCCACGATGGAGCTGTAACAAACCATCGAAACGAAAGGAGAGGAGACCGAGATGAAGATTACAACGATTGGGTTGGATTTGGCA
>JADDKJ010000045.1:0-25053 GCA_033717875.1 Gammaproteobacteria bacterium | reverse complement strand
GCGTGAGGTAGCCATCGGTAAAGCATGCCAGTTTTACAGCCCGCTTCAAACTGCTGAATACCGCAATCGTCGTAGCTTTCCGTCATGCTATGCCCCAATTTTTACCCACACGACTTCCTGAAGAGCCTGAAAAGAAAACAACCGCAGCAATTCCCCCCTTTGAAAAAGGGGGGCTAGGGGGGATTTGCGCGGACTCGTCACCAGAAGATGAAGTTGAAGCGCGTGAGCGACTGGCGCGGCGGGGGCTGTTGGAGGCACCGGAACATAGCGGCGATAAGTTTGGGGAGGTGGCGGAATGAGTAAGCTGCCTCTTGGCTGGCAAAGCGTCGCGATTATCGATCTGCTGGCGCCGTTGGCAGATGGGCGAATCATCCATCAAGGGTGGAGCCCACAATGCGCTCAGGGAGCATCACCTAACAGAGATCTTTGGGGAGTACTGAAAACGACCTCAATCCAAGATGGGAGATTTTTGCCAGAGCACAATAAGCTTCTTCCGATACGCTAGAGCCACGCAACCTGCTCGAAGTTCACGAGGGAGATCTTCTGCTTACATGCGCAGGCCCCAAAATTCGATGTGGCGTGCCTTGTCTAGTTCGGTCAACGCGCCCAAAGCTCATCATCTCTGGAAAGATGTACCGTATGCGCGCTATGGAGCCATATGTCGAATCACGATTCGTCGAAGCCATGTTGCGGGCGCCGATCACGCAAGATGCGATTGATGGAATCAAGACCGGCATGAGCGAAAGCGGTATGAATCTCACCCATGCGAGATTCGCCAAACTTGAAATTCCTGTTCCACCTACAAGCGAACAAAAACGCATCGCCGACAAACTCGACGCCGTGCTGGCGCGGGTGGATGCCTGCCGCAACCACCTCGACCGCATCCCCACCATCCTCAAACGCTTCCGCCAATCCGTCCTCGCCGCCGCCACCTCCGGCAAGCTGACGGAGGAGTGGCGCGCCAACCAGGTAGCCCGGATGCAGCCGCAGGCGGAATCCGGGAATGAAGCTGCGTTGCATTCATTCGCATGGCAGGTAGGCACGCTTGCCAACCTGGTTATCGGAAAGCCGCGCAATGGGTATTCGCCTCGGGCGGTTGAATACAAAACTTCTGTCAAATCCTTGACCTTGACCGCGACAACAAGCGGACGATTTAAAGGAGAGCATTTCAAATACATCGACGAAGAGATTTCGCAGGAGTCACATCTGTGGCTACAGCCAGGCGACATTCTTATCCAACGAGCAAATACCCTCGAAAGTGTTGGCGTCAGTGCCGTTTATGACGGACCACCTTCAACGTACATCTATCCTGATTTGATGATGAAGGCGAAGGCTAATGAACTCGTTGAGACGAAGTTTCTTCACTATTTATTGTTGAGCGAGCCTGTCCGCCGCCATTTTCGTGACAACGCGACGGGCACAGCTGGCAATATGCCAAAAATTAATCAGCCAACCGTTCTGTCTGCCCCTGTCACTTGGCCGTCACATGAGGAACAAACCGAAATCGTCCGCCGCGTCGAATCCCTCATCGCCTACGCCGACCGCCTCGAAGCCCGCTACACCGCCGCCCGCGCCCAGGTCGAAAAACTCACCCCAGCCACCCTCGCCAAGGCCTTCCGTGGCGAACTGGTGCCGCAAGACCCCAACGACGAGCCGGTCAGCGTATTGCTGGAGCGTATCCACGTCCAGCGGGCGATGCGTGAAAATAGCGGGGATATAAAACATAACAGGAGAAAAAAGAATGCGTGACATGACTGCTACCGACGCACGCACATTGCTCGACTGGGTGTTGTCATCGGGCGAAACACAGCGTCTGGAAACCAAGTGGGTTTCCGGCAAGATGGTCGGCAAAGCACTCGAAACCGTCTGTTCATTTGCCAACACGCGGGGTGGGTGGCTGATGCTTGGTGTCGAGGATGCCACTAAAGCCAAAGGTGAGGCTCGCCTCTTTGGCATTGGCGAGAACCCGGAGGCCGTGGATGAGGTGTTGCGTAAGCTTGCTTCACATTTGTTGCCCGCTGTGGAGAGTGTCCTCCCGCTGCGTATTCATGTCAGCTTCGCGATGGGTCGCAAGGCTATCTTGTCGCGCTGCACGTGCCACAAAGTGACAAGGTACACTCCATTCTTGATGACGGCACCTGGATACGGGGTGAAGCCAGCAACCGTGAAATGACGGCAAGCGAGATAACTGAGCTGTCATACCGGCGCGGAGTGCGTAGCGCCGAGTCTGAGCCAGTGGATGTGGATTTCGATTTGCTCCGTACCGAGTCGTGGCGCTTGTTTTTGCGCGGACGCGGACGCGGACTTGCGAGTGGCGATCTGCCGGATCAACTTTACCGGATCGGTCTGGCCAAGAAGGTGGGCACCGATTTGCGTCCTGTCCGTGCGGCGGTGCTGCTGTTTGCCGACGAGCCGGGTGCTTTGCTGGCCGGTACGGGGACGAGGTCGGATATTCGGGTTTTCCACTATCGCGGCAATGTTGTCGAGGCCGGAGAGGTGCCTAATCTGAAGAAACCGCCCAAGACAATCTCCGGTCCGTTGTACCGCCAGATCGCGCAAGCCCATGCCTATCTGCTGGAGGAGCTTGCGGCGGGTTTAACGCTGGCCGCCTCAGGCTTTCGTACCATACACCGTTATCCGGAACGTGTAATCAAGGAGGCGATCACCAATGCAGTGATCCACCGTGATTACCGGCTGAACCGAGACATCCATATCCTCATCTTCGACAGTCGCATCGAAGTACTCAGCCCGGGCCTGTTTCCGGGGCGGATTACGCCCGCCAATATTGAGAAAGCTGGTTCATTTGCGCGCAACCCGTTAATTGCCAGTAATCTGCGGGAATTCCCAGAACCGCCCAATGTGGATGCCGGCGAGGGGGTGCGGATGATGTTCAGCCTGATGCAGACCAGTGACCTTTACCCGCCTTTTTACCGGGAACTTCGCGATCAGGCGCAAGAGGCTGTATCGGTAACGCTACTCAACGAGGCGCGCCCCCCGATGTGGGAACAAGTTAGCGACTGGATCAACCGCAATGGCCCTATTTCCAATGCTGACCTATGTCAGATTGCCGGTACCGACACCTTGCGTGCTTCGAGAATGCTCAAACGGTGGGTCGAGCAAGGGGTGCTTGTTCAGGCTGAGGGGCGCGCCAAGCGCAATATGGTCTACCACAAACCTGTTCAGAACGGGAGGGAGGATGAGCCGAGGTTATTTGCAGACACATCTGATAATAACGACAGATAACGAATCAACAGCAATAAAAACAATCAGATATAAAGTTGTTTATTTTCATGGGGTGGTTTTCATGATCTCGATTTTCGGCTGATCACCACAAAAGCTGGCCCGGTTCAACGCCTATAGTTTATTATCCATGCGCCAGATAACAACGCGAAATAAAAAATAATGTGCTTAATAAACAGCATGGTATGTGGCACGTTATTATCTTGAGGCTGAAGACCGCTCCCATGTATTCCAGAAATGAACGACCAAAACAATGCTCAATAACCTAATCTCCCGTGCTACTCTCGAAGACCTCGCCGGCAGCACCGCCTTCCAGCGCGGCGAAGAATATTTTTCCGTCGGCGCCGTCAGTCGGTTGCGTGCGACAGACGACAAGGTTACCGCCAAGGTCGAAGGCACGGAAACCTACCAGGTCGAATTGCGGGACGACGATGGCGATCTGGCCTACGACTGCACCTGCCCGCGCGCCGCCGACGGTTATTTCTGCAAGCACTGCGTGGCGGTTGGTTTGGCGTGGCTGGCCGAAAATTCCGCCACACCGAAATCTGGCGCTGCCTCCGGCAAGAAGAAGCGGCGCGATCCGTGGCGCGATATCAAGGAGTATCTGACCACGCAACCGCCGGAAACCTTGGTCGAGCTATTGCTGGACGTAGCCCAGCGCGACGATAGGCTCTACCAGTCGCTATTGCTCAAGGCCGAGCGTGCCGGCGGTGGCGGGAACGTGGCCAAGGCGTACCAAAGGGCGATCGACGATGCGACGCGCATTCACGGCTTTGTCGACTGGCGGGAGGTTGGCACCTTCGCCGGTAATATCGACCAGGTGGCGGATTCACTGGCGGAATTGCTCAAACCCGACACGGCCACCATGCTGGTCGAACTGGCCGAGTATGCCATCGAGCGCGTCGAGAATGCGCTGGAGCAGGTTGACGACTCGAACGGCGAGATCAGCAGCATCGTCTATCGCTTGGGCGAATTACATTTGAAGGCCTGCACCATGGCGCGGCCGGAGCCCACAGGGCTGGCCGAGCGTCTGTTCCGGTTCGAGACAACGCTACCGTTCGGCCTGTGCAGCTTCGACGCCACTACCTATCGCGAGGCCCTCGGCAAGGAAGGGCTGCGCCGTTATCGAGAGCTGGCGGAAGCCGAGTGGCGCAAGCTCAAGCCACGGGATATGAAGGACAGCTACGATGCTCACCGGGCAACGATCACCCGCATCATGGAGCGGCTGGCTGAGGCGAGCGGCGACGTCGAGGAACTGGTTGCGATCAAGTCGCGGGATCTTTCGTCCTGCTACCGCTATCTCGACATCGCCGAAATCTGGACCAAGGCCAAGCAGCCGGACAAGGCGCTGGAATGGGCGGAACGCGGCCTGAAGGCTTTTCCGGAGCGGCCCGACAACCGCCTGCGGGACTTTCTGGTGGCGGCGTACCTTGCGCGCAAACGCAATGACGAGGCACTGCAGCTGACCTGGATTCAGTTCGAGGAGCGATCGAGTCTTGAACACTATAAGAAGCTGCACGATATCGCCGACAAGCTCGGCCTCTGGCCGGAACAGCGCGGTCGGGCACTCGCGAGGGTCGCCGAGGTCATCGCACGCGAGGCGAACACAACGAGTCGCTGGAAACCGAAGCCGTCAACGCCAAATTATTCGCTACGGGTGGAAATTGCCCTGTGGGAGCAGGATTTTGATGCGGCCTGGACAGCCGCGCATGAAGGCACCTGTGATCGCGGTCTACTCGTCACACTGGCCGGGAAACTCGAAGTTCCGCGTCCTGGTGATGCCATTAGCCTCTACCGCCGCGTGGTGCCGCCCATCGTCGAACAGACCAACAATGCCGCCTATGATGAGGCGATCAAGCTGATTCGCAAGGTAGGCGGGTTGATGAAAGCACAGAATCTGTCCCTACAATTTGGCGACTATCTGGCAGAGTTGCGCGTGCGGTTCAAGCCGAAGCGGAATTTCATCAAGTTGCTGGATGGCGTAGCGCGGAGTGCTGTGAAATAAGCGCCGAGGCGTCCATTTGAACCTCCACTGTTTATTATCCATGCGCCAGATAATAATGCAAAATAAACAAAAATGTGATTAATAAACAATATGATATGCTGAGCGTTATTATCTTGGCGCAAAAAAACCGCCCTCAAACCTCATAATCAACCAGACGCCGCTCCGAGCGCACCGCCATCACAAATTGCTTGACCTCTTCGTGCAGCGGATGGCTTTGATATACATCCAGCGCCGCCCTGCTCTCGAACTCGGAATAGAGCGCGACATCCGATGACGCATCCTCCTTGCTGAAGTCTATTCCAACCTCAAGGCGCAACATACCAGGGATCTGGCCGTTAAGCGCCTCCAAGCGCCGCTTTATTTCCAAGGCATTCTCCGCCGCGCTGCGGCCTGCGGCGGTTTCTTTCAGCTTCCACAGCACAATGTGTTAAATTCTACTTTGTCACATTCAACCCAATGCCATGGATTACCTTTTGGCGTGGGATTCCTTCGCTTGCAGTCGCATCACCGTTGCAGCATGAAGGTTTCGTATTCCAGCCGGTCGAGTTTGCGCGAGAGTATCGCCAGGCCGAGCAGCGCGGTGAGGGAGACGGCGATGGCGAAGCCGTAGCCGTAGAAGGACGGGCCGAGGTATTGGGTGACGAGGGTGGCGATGATGTTGGTCGCGGCGAAGAACAGGCTGAGTCCCAGCACCACGCCGCGCTTGTCGAGATAAAAAAAGACGTTGAGGATGCCGAGCAGCACCACCTGCATGCCGACGGCGGCGACATCGACGTAGAACAGGTGGATGTAGAGCGGGGAGATGCCGATGGCCTCGAGGATCAGCGGGCCGCTGAGGAACAACAGGGCGACGGTCAGCCCTTGCACCTTGAAGATCTCGTAGATGCCCTGGCGCACGGTGTAGATCATGTTGTTTTTGACGCCTTCGATGTGGGCAAGGGTGTCGCCTTCGCGCACCGCCTTGTAAAACGCATCGTACTGTTCCGAGAAATCGGTTTCCATGCGCACCAGAAACACCGCCATGCCGGGCACGATAGAAAGGTAGGCGAGAAAGATCGGCAGATCGTAGATGATCGACGCGCGCAGCGGCCCGATGATCGGCTCCGAGGTCAGCGGGTTGAACCAGAAGACGAATTTGTCCGCCCACAATCCCAGGTTGTAGAAAAAGCCGGTGGCGGCGAGGCTATAGAACACCTGGCGCCGTTGCAGAAAGTCGAAGGCGATCAGCCGGTCGCCGGGGTAATGGCGCAGCAGCAAGGCCAGCATCAGGAAGAACAGCGTGGCATGTCCCCACAGGAAGCCCATCAGCAGTCCTTCCAAACCGAACGGCCGCAGCAGCAGCGCACCCGCCACGGTCACGGCGTAGCCGATGAAGAAGATGCCGAGGATGCGCAGATAGTCTTTCATGCTGGCGAGAAAGATCACCGTGATCCAGATATTGCAAAGAGTGACGAACGAGGCCAGCATCAGCAGGCGGTACATCAGGGATTGATCGAACAACAAGACCAGCACGGCGCTGCCGAGCAGGCCGCTGACGATGGTGGTCAGGGTGAGCGCGCCCATCAGGTTGGGCAGGATCACATCGTGGCGCTTTTCGAACAACCGGTCGGCGACGAAGCGGGTGAACATCAATTGCAGCGCGCCGGTGAGTATCAGTGAGGCGGCCATCAGGTACGTGACGGAAACGAGGAACTGCGCCACCTGCCGGGGCGGGTCCATGGCGCCGAGGCTCAGCACGCCGATCAGCATGACGCCGACGATGGAGAGCACCCACGGACCGGCGCTGATGATGCCGGCGAAACCGTAGGCCTGAATCAGGCCGACGTAGCTTTCACGCCGCAGCAGTTTGCGCAATTCAAAACCGATGCCCGCCATGGCTTATCCCTCTTCCGTCGCTTGCAATGCCGATTGATATAGCCGCCGGTAGCGGTCGTACATCATGGGCTGCGTGTAGTAACGCTCGACGCGCGCGATGCCGGCGGCCTGGGCGGCGTGCCAGCGGTGGCCATTGGTCAACAGGGCCAGTGCTTCGCGGGCGTAGCTTTCGGGGTCGGCGATCGGCACCACCGCCCCCGCCGCGCCCAGGGCGCGGTCTTCCTCGCCATTGCCTTCGATGAGTTCGCGGCATGATCCCACATCGGTGGACAGCACCGGCAGGCCGCTAGCGAATCCTTCCAGAATCACCAGCGGCAGAGCCTCGCTGATCGAGGTGAGCGCCAGTAAGCCGAGTTGCGGCAACACGTCTTCCGGTTTTTGAAAACCGAGAAATTTCACTTTTCCTTCCAGTCCCAGGCTGGTGACCAGTTCGCGGCATTCCCGAACATATTCTTCATCTTCGTCCTCGGGGCCGATGATCCAGCCTTCCGCGTCGGGGAGCAGCGTGCATACGGTGCGCATGGCGCGGATGAAAGTCTTGATGTCCTTGATCGGCACGACCCGTCCCAGCAGGCCGATGATGGGCGGGACACGCCCGGCGCGCCGGATGCGCAGCGGGGCGAAGCGCGCCAGGTCGATGCCGTTGGGAATGACCTGGGTGCGCGCCGCGTCGGCACCGTCGGCGATCTGGCGCCGACGGTTGCCTTCGTAGAGGGCGACGATCGGGTCGGCGGCGGCATAAGTGAGCCGGCCGATGCCCTCGAAAAAGCGTATCCAGAGACGGCGGATGTAGCTGACGTCGTCGTCCAGTCCGCCGCCGAAGGTCTCGCGCGCATCCTTGATCCAGCCGGCCTGGGTGAGGTCGATGGTACGCTCCTTGGTGTAAATGCCATGTTCGCTGAGCAGGAACGGGCGGCCGCGCTGTTGATGCAGCAGCATGCCGAGAAAGCCCGCGTAGCCGGTCGAGATGGCGTGAAACGCGTGTGACGGCGGTACTTGGCGCGCGATGCCGGCCAGCATGAACAGCGGCGCGTGCATCGACCGCACCGTCCAGAAGAAATCGACGAAGGAGGGATCGGTGCAGAAACGGCTGTAATCGTTGCAGATCAGTTCCCAGGATTGTTCGCTGTGGAGAAAGTCTTCGCGAGTGACGCCCTCCGGTTGCCCCAAGCCGGCGATGATGCGCGTCAGCAGGTCCTTCGGCAGTCCGCTTTCGGGGGTGCGGAAATAATCGTGCAGGCGCGCGATGTCGGCGAATGGCCGCGCCTGGCCGCGTCGCGCCTTGGGGGTGGTGGGGTTGTCGTCATCCATCAGGTAATGGCATTCGAGATGGACGACGTTGTCCGGCAAGGCGTATTTCATCGCTCCGTAGTTGTCCCTGGCGCCGCCGAGAAATACCAGCGAAAAGCTGAATTCGGGCAGGCCGAGAATGATCTGGTGCACCCAGCTCGAAACGCCGCCGCTGACATAAGGGTAGGTGCCTTCGAGCAGCAGGGTGATGTCCGCCGTTTTTACGTGATTGTTGATGTTCATAGCCAGTAATCCGCGACGCCGGATAGCGCGGGATGGGTGCGCGCCAGGGGGTCGAGTCCACGCAGCAAGGCGCGCACGTCGTGAAAGCGCCGTTGCCTGAACGCGATTTCCGCCAGATAAGGCAGCAGTTCCACTTCCGGCAGTCCCAGCGTTTGGGCCTGGGCAAAGGCGGTATGCGCCTGCGCGACGTGGCCCTGGCGCAGCAGGATGCGTCCCAGCAGAAAATGCAACCCCGCGCCATCCGGCTGTTTTTCCAGCGCCCATTCGGCATGCCGGCGCGCGGTGTGCAGCGCATGTGTCAGCACTTCGCCCTCGGCGAGGCCGAGGTAGGCGATTTCCCAATAATCGGTGGCGATACGCTGATGAATCTGTGCCCGCACCAGCGAATCCTGTTCCGTACCCACTCGTGAAAGCTGTTCCTTGATGCGGGCAGTGATCGCTTGTTCCTTGCCCGATAGCATGGCATAGGCCAGCAGCCGCACGTCGTCGGTGGAGTCCTTGAGCGCCAGGCGTAGGATTGGAATGGCGGCGGCATCGCTCATCTGCCGGGTCGCCATCACCGCTTGCAAACGCTTGTCAGGATCGGCGGCGTTGCGCAGCACACCGGCGATGCCACCTTCCCCATAAAGCGGTTGCGGGGCGATGAGCAGCGGCCGGTAGGGCAGGCCGGGGATGTGGATGGTCTGCCACGGCACGGGGCGGCGTCTTCTGGGCAAATACAGTGCGAGCAGGGTCGTGGTGAAGAGTCCCAGCGCGCCAAGGAAGGGGATGAAAAAACCCACGCTGAACAGGCAAAACCATCCCGCCAGACGCGGTTCGCGGTAATGGGCGGGCAGCAGGCGTTGCAACACCACGGCGAGCAACGCGCTGGCGCCGGCATGAGGTACGGTGAAGGCAGGCACCTGCAAGCTCAGAGGGAGAGAGGAGAAGGCGGCGCCCCAGCTTGCCGCTTCCAGTCCCAACGCGGCGCCGATCAGCCAGTTACCGGCCATCGCGGATCCTGTCGATATAGGTCATCACCCCGTCGAGCGTGTCCTTGCCTGTCAGCTCCCGGCTCTGGACGGTGACGCCCGCCAGTTCCAGCGGCAAGCCGTAACGCTCGCGCAGCATGCGCTCCATCCGGGCGAGATAACCTTCCAGGCCCAGGCTGTCAGTCAAGGGCATGAGCAGGAAAATCAGCGGTGCGCCGCCGCTGTGTTTCGTCTGCCATAACTGATCCAGGCCACGGCGTCTTGCCATGATCAGTTCCACCAAGTCGGGCGGGGAACGCTTGATGTCGATGCTCAATCCCACCAGCATCGCCGGCAGGCGATAGCGGCGGGCATCTTCCAGGCTGCGCCGCACATGTTGCGAGAACTCTCCCGAGCCCCCCTCCGGCCCGCCCATGCCAGATATGGTATTGGCCAGGATGTCTCCGATGTGCCCGCCCATCACCGCCAGGAATTTGAGGTTGTCTTCCTGGAAGGCCACGAACGGCATTTCGTGGACGGCCACCATGGCCCAGATGCGTCCTGTGACATCGATGATCGGGATGGCGGCCAGCAATGCCGTGCGGTCATCCTCGTGCGGTGCTTTCGTTCCCGCGTTGACGCAGGCCATTTGCCCGCTGCGCAGCGCTTCGGCAATGAGAGGGTCGGCGGTGTCGAGCGGGCGGCCCGCGCCCAGCCTGGCGACGGCGGGGCGTTCCAGTTCGGCACGGCCGTTGACCTCATACAGCGAGGCTACCTGAATCTGTCCGTAATTGGCGAGGATGCCCAATATCAGATCGCCCTGTTCGAACAGGATGGCGTTGTCCGTGGCGTCGGTCGTCAACAATTGGCGGCGCATGCCGTGCAGCGCCTCGCGCAGACTCTGGGTATTGGCGGCGAGGCGGTGTTCCAGCCGGTCATGGGAAACCTTGAGCAGGTGATAGGCACGCGTGAACTCATCCATGCGCATGCGGCGATAGTCGTTGCTGGCCGCCAGGCGGCGCGCCCGGCGCGTCCACATGTCGCAGAATTCGCCTGTCAGCATGCCGGTGAGCATGAGCCCCAGGCTGTATTCCTTGGGAAAGTGCACGATCGGCAACCATTGCCAGCGCCAGGAGACGGCGATCGTCAGAATCAGCAGCAAGGCGCTGGTGAAACCATAGACAAAGCCGTAGCGCAGCCCGGCCAGCAAGGGGGCCATGATCAGCCAGGGGAAATCGGTGTAGATGAAGAGCGGGTCTTCGGGCCAGAGCCATAAACCCAGCAGCGGCATGGCCAGGGTGACCGCCAGCGTTTCCAGCCAGGCGATGGCGGGGACGGCGGGCCTGATTTCCAGCGTGTCGCGTTCGGGAAAGATCTGCATGGCGGGTTATTTCAACGGCATGCTGTGCAGCAGGTCTTTCAGCAGTTTTTGCGCCACGCCGCTCACGCTCTCGCGGCCCCAACCTGTGCGCGCGCCGGTGGCGGACCACACCACCTGGCCGGTGGCGATGTCGATGACTTGCAGACTGACGGCGGCGGCCGGTTCGCCGTCCGTGCCGCTCTTGTAACGCCATTCCTCCACGCTGCCGGTCACCCCGTAGGTATAGCCTTGTTGTTTGACCCAAGTGCGCGCCGCCTCGAGGCGGCGCTGATCGTTCAGCTCCGGCAGACCCTCGTTGTCGGCAATCTCGGGCGAGGGTTGTATCTCCGTCACGCCACGGTTGCGCAGCAAGGTCATCAGCATGGCCTGGACGCGTTCGCCGGCCTGCGCGGTTTCGGCATGATTGGCGATGGGCAGCAGCGCCCAACGCGCGCGGACATCCAGCGGTGCGCCGACGTGGACTTCCTGGGTGGCGCAGCCGTTGAGCAGGAGGGTTGTGAGTATCAGAAAAAGGCTTTGCAGCATTCCCTTCGTTTTTACACGCATTGTTTGTGATTCTCCTGAAGTATCAACATTTTTAGGGCCCTTTACCAATCGAAACGCCGGTTATAGCGCAGCGCAAAACCCTGCCAGGCTTGTCCCGGCAAGCCGCCTTGGGTGTTGGCGTAGAAAGCATTCAGGCTCAGCTCGTCGCGGCCGAAAACTGGTATCCCGGCGCCCATCCGCAGGCTGTAGGCGAGACGTTGCGCGGGCCACAGCCCGCCTGCCCAGACATCGAAGAGGTAGGCGGGAGACAGCGGCGGCGACAAGGGCGAGCCGGGTTCGCCGCGTTGCAGCGTCGTACCCAATCCCAGCGTGGCATAGCGATCCGGCAACACCGAGCCGATGCCTGCTCCGGGCGGCAACACCGCGGCCAAGCCGGGCGGCAGGGCGCTATTCAACTGGTTATCGACCCACGAGCCCTGTAACCGTAGGCGCCACTCGGGTGTGCCCAGCCACAGGCGATGCCCCAGCTCCATATCGAGACCATAACCCGTGCCCAGCGACGCGCCGGCGCGATCGTGGTAGCGCTGCCATCCCAGTGTAGTGCTGAGGTATTCGCGCCGTGTCAGGTTCGAGAACAGGGTCATGCCGACACGGTCGCGCGCGCCGCTAGCGCGCAAGGCGGCGCTTTCCTCGCTCAATTCGTTCAACGACAGACTGAGTCTTCCTGATGTATCGTCGCGCAAGATCGAATCCAGGGTGAAGCGGGCGTAGGGCAGATCCCGGTCATCGCGCTGGTTGATGCCCAGTCGCAGCTCCGTTTGTGCCTCTTGCCAACGGTATTTTCCGGCGATGGCGATATCCAGTTCATGGTTTCTGCCGGTGAGTGCCAGTTGCTGTGAAGGCGCACTCAATTCGCGCCGGCCGAGCTGAAGCTCCGCTCCCCACTGTTTGCGGTTCATCATCGCCATGGCGTCGATGCGGTCGATATCGAGCGCGCCGATGTTATGCCTGCGCCACTCCAGGCCAACGATGCCGGGAACGAGGTTGGGGAATCCCACGGTACGGGGACGGGGCGGAGGTGTGTCTTCGGTGATCTCGATGCTGCCGTTCGCGCCCTTGTCCTGGGCATGGCGGCGCAGGCGCCACGCCGCATCGGCCTGCCCCGCTTGCTCCAGGGCATCGGCATAGCTGCGCAGCCAGGCTTTGTCTTGCGGACGGGCGCGCGCCTGGCGCGCATACCATGGCAGTGCCTCGTTCAGCCTGCCCAGCTTGTGCAAACCCGCCGCATAGGCCAGCCACAGCGATTCGTCCTTCGCGGCGTCGTTTTGCCAGTGCGCCAACGCGCGGTCGAGTTCGCCGGGTTTGTCGTGGTCGATGAACAGCCACAGCAGGCCCGCGCGCGCCTGGCTGGATTGAGGGTTCAGCCGCAATACCTGCCGCCAGGCCGCGGCGGTTTCATCGGCTTGCTTGCGATCGGCGGCGAACTGGGCGCGCAACAACCAGTAATTCTCCGAGGAGGCGAAAACGTCTTGCGCCTGATCCGCCAGTTTGAACAGTTCTGTCAGCTTGTCTTGACGATGATTCTGATTCGCCGTGTCGATGGCGAACAGCAAAAATCGTGGCTGCCGGAAACGTTGCCACGCGCTGGTCGCTACAGTCAGCGCTTCGCCGGTGTGTTGCGCCTCGCGTTCCAGATTCATCAAGCGCTCCGCCACCAGCGCATCGGGCGCGGTTTGCCACAGGATGCGGTAGGCATGCAGGGCATCGGCGTCCGCTTCCTGCCGCCAGGCCAGTTCGCCCATCCGTTGCCAGAAAGCCGTGTCTTTTTCGCCAGCCTTGTTCTGGTGGTCGCGCAACAACGCCAGCGCCTCGCCGGGGTGCTGGGTACGCCACAGTAGAGCGGCCAATTGCACGGTCTCGTTCGTCGTCAGCCCGAAGCGGCGCGCGATCTCGCGCCAGGTCTCGATGGCGGCGCGTGGATCGCCGCTACGCTCCTGTAAGCTCGCCAGGCGTTCCCAGGCGGGACGTTGCGTCGGATAGCGCGCCAGATGGCCGCGCAGGAACGCGGTGGCCGCCTCCGGTTTACCCTCTTGCTCATAGGCGAAAGCCAGCGCGGCGGCTTCGTCCTGACTGAGCGCGCTGCTGCGGTTGCGCAGCGCCAGCATGTCGATGAGGGTCTGGTTGTCGTGCAGACCGCGCGCCAGTTGCAAGGCGTGATCGAGCGCGGGGCCTTGGGGGTCGTGGTGCGCAAGCCAGGCCCACTGCGGCAGGGCGAGGGCGGGATGTTTCGTCCATTCCGCTATCTGGGCCAGGCGCTGGCGGTGGGGCGCCTGTTGCGGGGCCAGGTGTACCAGGCGTTGTGCCAGTACCAGGACATGATCGGGATCGGACGTCACACTGCCGGCCGCCAGTTCCATGTCGAGCTGGCGGGCGATGATGTTTGTGTCGTTGGGTGTCAGCGCGAGGAGCTGCCGGCCGAAGTCGCGGGCTTGCAGCGTTTCCTTTTGCGCCAGGGCCAGCGCCATGCCGCGGCGTAGTAGTTCGGGATGTTTGGGAAAGCGTCGCAAGTAATCATTCAGCCGTTGCAGGGCCGCCTTTCCCTGATTGGCGGCGCGCAGCGCATCCAGCGCCTGTAAGGCATAAAAAAAGGCCTGCTCAGACGCCTGGCTGGCCTCGGAAGCTTGATGGTAAAGGTGGCCGGCCTGCGCCGGCTGCCGGCTGGCGAGCGCCCAGCGCGCGGCCTTGCCCAGCCACGCCGAGCGGCGCGCCGCATCTTTTTTCTCCGCCAGACGGGTGTAGATCTTGACGGCGAGGCCGGGGCGTCCCAGCGACAGGCCGAGTTCGGCGATGCGTTCGAGTTCCGCCGCAGACAAGTCGTCTTGCAACACCTTTTCCAGCAACTCGTCCACCGCCCGCAATGCGGCTTGACGGAGGGAGTCGCCTTCACGCAAGGCATGGAGCTGGCCGAGGCGTAAATCCAGCGCAAGCAATCGCGCCTGTTTACCCTGTGGTCCGGGCAGGGTGATCTCGGGCTCAATGGTGGTCAACGCCTCACTGGCCCTGCCCAAGGTTTTCAGTTGCCGCGCCAGGCGCAGGCGTGCTTCATGGTCATCGGGCCAGAATTGCAGGATCGCGCGCAGATAGGTCATCGACAGGGCGTCGGATTGTTCGCTGTAGAAGCTGTCTTTGCGCGGGAAAAGCACGACCAGCGTGGTGATCACGACGCTGGAGATCACCAGGAGGGCGAGGGGGCTCATCAGGCGTTGGCGGTTAGAACCTGTTTGCAAAACTACTGCGCGTCCGTGATCCGGGGTCGGGCGGTGCTCGGAATCCTCACATACTGACGTGTATGCTCCGGTTCCTGCGCTCCGTCTTCCCCCGGCTGACGGCCGCTCGCTACGTTTTGCAAACAGGTTCTTAGCGGCAGGCAAGGCGCGCCTCCCCGGTATCGGTGACAGGAAAGTTGAAATGCCAGATACCACCGCGCGTCGTGCCGCGTAGTTCGCCGCCGTGCCATTGAATGGTGCAGGAGCTGTTCGCGCCCGCCACCGCCAGGTAGACCGGCGAATGGCCTTGCAGCCGCAGATGGATGACATCGCCTTCGCGCCGCCAATCCACAAACCGGGCGTTGGCCTGTTCGATATAAGGCGTCGCGGGGGAATGATCCGTCAGGTAAAGCACGGCGTTGTCGCCGCTGAAGCTGACATACCGGCCTTGCGGCAGATCACGCACGGCAGTGACACCCTGGGAGCGATTCATGTCGGGCCAGCCCAGCGCCGGATCGAGGCGCACCGTGCGCAACGCGTCCAATCCCCGGATCCGCCAACCACCATCACTACGAAGGCCCAGTGTCAGGCGATCGAAATCGTTCACCTTGGCGGTATATTCGCTGGCCCATAGCGGCAGGGTTTCCTGCCGCAGTGCCCAGTCGTAGACTTCTTGCAGGATCTTTAGCGATGCCGGTTTGGAGCCGGAATAGAAGTGATAATAGATGCCGATGGGCTTCAGCCGGCGCGGCGTATCGGTGAGACGGAAGGTGTCGATGACCTGCCGGTAGCCGTAAAAGGGATTGCGCCACAGGTCGGTATAGGTGTTTTCATTGGAGATGGGCGCATACACCTGGAGCAGGTCGTCCACGGGGCGAGTCGCCGGGTAGGCTTGTGTCAGCGATGGGGCTTGCATGGTGAGCATGGTGTTGCCGCCATTGAGGCTGGCAAGTCCCAGCGCCTGGGTCATCACCAGTGCATCCTTGCCAGGCAGCGCGTCGCCGCTCCACAAGAAAACACGCACCTGTTTGCCCGGCGGCGCCAGGCGCGTGTTGATGTAATCCACCGAGCCTGCGATCTCGCGGTGCAAATCGAATTTGTAGCCGGGAATGTTGAGATGATATTCACCATTCTCCCCTTCGCCCTGTTCCGCCTTGTGCCAGTAGAAGGGATGGCTGTAAGAATGGCTGGCGATCTCCACATGAGGCAGGCGGAATATCTCTCTGGCGATGGGCTCAAGCTGGGGTGACAGCTCGGGATACAATCCCCGCGGCCCCACCTCGCCCTCGATGACGGACACTGTGGTTGGCAACCGATATACTTTGAGTATCTTGTCGAGGATCACCTGCGCCGAGAACGGCGTGCCGGGCATTTCGGCGCGGTTCAGAAAGCCGTCGCCGTCGATGTGCGCCATGAGCAGGCGGCGGCCGTTTTCGGTGGTCAGATCGGCGACCGGCATGGCGGGCAGTTGCAGTGCCCGGCGCAGAAAGGCGAAGGGGTCGATGATCCAGCGCCGGCTGTCTTCAAAGCCGGTCGCTTGCACATAAGGATCCAGCGCCGCCCCGCCCCACGGCGCGGTGAAGATCGGGTCGATGCGGTTGCCTGCCGCATCGGTAAGACTGAGATGCCGCACCGCGTTTTGTGCGGCGATGCGCCAGGGTTGCGATTCGCGGTTGCGAGGCGTTGCCGGCGCCTCGAAGCCGGTCATGGCATCGGAGAAGGCGATAGTCAGCGGTGGGCGGAGGGTGGATGCCGCCGGTTCCCATCCCAGTTGCTTCATTAGCGCCTTGTCGGGCGGGATGCCGAGATGGCCGACGATGGCGACTTTCATGCCCGCGTCGATCTGCCGTTGCAGCCAGCGGCTGTAACGGCCAGGGTCGGGGAGTTCGTCATCGGTGAACCAGCTTGCGATGCCCGCGTAACGTCCGGTCAACACATGCTCCGGCAGCGGTTCCCGCGCATCCAGATAGTCCACGGCGTAACCCAGATGTTCCAGCGGCATCGCCAAAAAACGGAGCGCGGAGGAATAGGCCAACCCCGGCTGTTCCTGGCTGTCGTAGAGCATCAATACCCGCCGAGGCATTGCCTCGATGGCGCCCACGCCTAGATAATCGAGTTCCGGGTTGGCGATCCACGGCGTGAATCCGAGATCAATGATGCGGCGTGCCGTCTGCCGCGCCAGGTCGCGCTGGCGTGGCGGCAGGTAATCGATCACCGTCACCGGCAAGCGGTAACGGTCGCGCGCCTCTTGCAGGCGCCCCAACAGCCAGGCCCGATCCCGTTCGCTGATCTCCACATAGCGTTTGCCCATTGGATCCCAGCCTTGGAACAGCGACTCGGCCACCACGCCCGCCGCCAGCGGGGCGACTTCCGGTAGCACTTCGAATCCCCGATTGAGCAGTAGTCTCACGCCGGGGAAACGCCGGTGCATGGCGCGGATCAACTCCGCAAGCGCGCGCGTCTGCGCCGCCTGTCCGACCGGATCCTTGACCACGGCCTGGTAGCTGTCCAGGGTGTCGAGAAAGAAGCCCCGGTAGCCTTGTGTCCACAGCGCGGCCATGCGTTGTTCGATCAGGTGGTCGCGCCAGCCGCGCTGGGTCAGATCGACGATGTCGCTGTTCCAGCCCCGGTTCGTGCCTAGGAACCAGCGTTTGTCCAGCGCGCGGTACCCGGCGCGGAAGCGCTCCGCCTCGCCGACGCTGAGGTAGGCGAACACCTCCACGCCATCTTTTTGCAGAACGGCGAGTTTGTCGATATGCTCCGGTTGAACCACCACCTGATCGAAGTGCGCCAGCAAATCCAGCGGCGCGGCCTGGCCGTAAAAGAAGGCGATGCTGGGATTTTGCGCGTGGGCGGGCGTGCACACCACAAACGCCAGCAGCCAGGCGCAGAGAGCGCATAATGCACGGCGTTTCACTTTGGCGGGGCGCGGGAGGGAGACTTGACGCCTGCTGCCACATTCGGCAACCATGTACTGAAGTTCTGAAGTCATTATTGTTATGTCGGTAGGGCGGCTTGATTTCTTGATATTGTTTGGGCGGCAGATTCTATTTGATTTCCAGCGTTTTCGGGTGGCCAAATTGTGAAGAATTGTGAAACAAGGTTTTATGTCACGGAGGGCGCCGAAAAATGATACACAGCATGACCGCCTTCGCGCGGCGGGATAGCGAAACCGCGGAGGGCGCGCTGGTCTGGGAGCTGCGCTCGGTCAATCACCGTTTTCTCGAAGTTTCGCTGCGTTTGCCGGAAAATCTGCGTGGGCTGGAATCACTCGCCCGCGAGCGCATCGCCGCCCGCCTTCAGCGCGGCAAGGTGGATGGGCATTTGCGGTTCCAGACCGCGCCCCAGGAGGCCGCTGGACTGGTGCTGAACCGGGCGCTGGTCGAACGCCTGATCGGCATGAGCCGCGCGGTGGACAACATGCTGCTCAACCCGGCGCCCCTCAATGCGTTCGACATCCTGCGCTGGCCGGGTGTGCTGGAGGCGGAGGAGGCCGATCTCGAGCCCGTGCAAGCGGCGGCGCTGGCCCTGCTCGAAAAAACCGTGGAAGAGCTGGCGGCGGCGCGCGCCCGCGAGGGCGAGAAGCTGGCGCGGATCATCGCGCAGCGCTGCGACGCCATGGCGGCGCTGGTGCAGCGCGTGCGCGGCCGTTTGCCCGAGATTTCGCAACGTCTGCGTGAGCGGTTGATAGCGCGTTTCGCCGAACTCAAGGCGGAACTCGACCCCGTCCGCCTCGAGCAGGAAATGGTGATACTGGCGCAAAAGATGGATGTGGACGAGGAAATGGAGCGCCTGGCCAGCCATCTCGACGAAGTGCGGCGGACCCTGCTCCAGGGCGGACCGGCGGGCCGGCGGCTCGATTTCCTGATGCAGGAGCTGAACCGCGAAGCCAGCACCCTGGGCGCGAAATCCGCCGACGTTGAAACCACCCGCGCCTCGATGGATATGAAAGTGCTGATCGAGCAGATGCGCGAGCAGGTGCAGAATATTGAGTAAGAATCCGCCCGATCTTGAATATAACCAAATATAACCCGATAATATAACCATGCCGTACACGCTGTTGATCCATAAGGATGCAGACAAGGCGTTGCGGCGTATGGATCGTCCCATGCGTCATCGCATCGTCGAGAAGATACAGATGCTGGGCGATAACCCGGACGACCGGCTCTGGATATCAAATCGCTCAGGGGCGAAGATCGTTTCCGCATGCGTGTAGGAGACTGGCGCGTCATATTTGACCGGCAGGATGACGTCAGGGTGATCGCTATCGAGAAAATCAAGCCTCGTGGAGATGTTTATAAATGACCGCGGCAGCAAAGAAGATGCAAGTCATACAGTCCCTGGACGGCAAGCCGGAATACGTGCTGCTTCCCTATCGCGTTTATCGCGCGCTAAAGAGCAAGATCGATGATGCGTTGACCAAGTCCTCGCCTGAGGAAGATTACCGGGTTTTTCGCGTCGATGAATATGTGGATAATCCCGTGGCACTGGCCCGCATCAAGGCGCGGTTGTCCCAGGAAGAGCTGGCTCGGCGTATGGGTGTGACGCAAGCCTATATCAGCAAGCTTGAACGCCAGAACAGGGTAACGGTCAAGATGCTGAGCAAGGTTCGCGTGGCGCTCAAGGGTGGATTGTGACAGTGGTGCCCGGCACGCTCTACATCATCTCCGCCCCCTCCGGTGCGGGCAAGACCAGTCTGGTCAAAGCCTTGGTCGATACCTCGCCCGGCCTGCAAGTGTCGGTGTCGCATACCACCCGGCCGATGCGTCCCGGTGAGCAAAACGGCGTGCATTACCATTTCGTCGATCAGGCGGCCTTTCAGGCGATGATCGAGGCGGGCGAGTTTATCGAATACGCCACGGTGTTCGGCAATTTCTACGGCACTTCGCTGCGCGGTGCGCTGGACAAGGTGCGCGAAGGCGCGGATGTGATCCTGGAAATCGACTGGCAGGGAGCGCGGCAGGTGCGGCTGAAAATTCCCGAGTGCGTGAGCGTCTTCATCCTGCCGCCGTCGCGCGCCATCCTCGAGCAGCGTCTGCGCAATCGCGGCCAGGACAGCGACGATGTCATCGCGCGCCGCACCCACGAGGCGGTCATCGAGATGAGCCATCATGCCGAATTCGATTATCTGGTGGTGAATGACGACTTCAGCACCGCTCTGGATGACCTGAAGGCCATCGTCCGCGCACGGCGGCTGGGCAGGCAAAATCAGTTGGCGCGGTTGCGGACCTTGCTGGCCGAGTTGCTGGCGTGAGCCGTACTTTGTGACGGTTTCATAGTATAATCTTCAGGGCACCTCTAAAAATCCGCTGAAGCCGCGATGGCGGCGTTGGAAATGCGCTCACGTCTTGATCGAATTTTTAGAGGCGCCCTTCAGCTCGAATTCATTTAGCCCTATCGCTACCGAGGAGTCCCTTATGGCACGTGTAACCGTAGAAGATTGTCTTGATAATGTCGATAACCGTTTCCAGTTGGTGCTGGTGGCGGCCAAGCGGGCGCGGCAGCTGGCGGCGGGTTCTCAGTCGATGGTGGCCTGGGAAAACGACAAGCCGACGGTGGTGGCGTTGCGCGAGATCGCCAGCGGCAAGGTGACCCGCACCATTCTCGATGAAGTGACGGCCGCGGAACATGCCGGGGAATCGCGCGTCACCGAAGAAGAGTTGCAGGAGGAGGTGGCGGGGCCGGCCCTGTAGGGAACCCCGGTACGCCTGAGATACGGTGCCGCTTATCGCTTCTGATTCGCCTTCTTCTTCCTCCAGCGCCGTGCTCTCCGTCCCGGAGAGTGGCGGCGTGATAGTTCCGCTCGATGAATTGTGCGCCTTGCTCGAGGCTTATCTCGACCAGGAGCAGATCGGGCAGATACGCCAGGCCTATTCGTTCGCAGAGGCCGCCCACAGCGGCCAACAGCGTCTGTCCGGCGAGCCCTATATCTCCCACCCCCTGGCGGTGGCGAAAATCCTCGCTGACATGCACCTCGATCACCAGAGCATCATGGCGGCGATGCTGCATGATGTGATCGAAGACACCGGCATCACCAAGGAGCAGCTCGCCAGGGATTTCGGCGAGGAGGTTGCCGATCTGGTCGATGGCGTCAGCAAGCTCACCCAGATCAAGTTCCGCAGCAAGGCCGAAGCCGAGGCCGAAAATTTCCGCAAGATGCTGCTTGCCATGGTGCGCGACATCCGTGTCATCCTGGTCAAGCTGGCCGACCGGCTGCACAATATGCGAACCCTGGGCGTCATGGCCCCGGAGAAACGCCGCCGCATCGCGCGCGAGACGCTCGATGTCTATGTGCCCATCGCCAATCGTCTGGGGCTTCATGTTCTGCGTCTGGAGCTGGAGGATCTGGGATTCGCCGCGCTCTATCCGATGCGCTATCGCATCCTCTCCGAAGCGGTGCGCAAGGCGCGTGGCAACCGTAAGGAGGTGCTCAACAAAATCGGCGCCGCGATCGAGGAACGTTTGCAGCAGGAGGGTTTGCCCGGGCGCGTGGCGGGGCGCGAAAAGCATCTCTACAGCATTTATCAGAAAATGCTCAACAAGCACCTGTCGTTTTTGGAGGTGTTCGATGTCTATGCTTTTCGCATCATCGTCGACAAGGCGGATACCTGTTACCGTGTGCTGGGTGTCGCGCACAGCCTTTACAAACCGGTGCCGGGCAAGTTCAAGGATTATATCGCCATCCCAAAATCGAACGGCTATCAGGGCCTGCATACCGTGCTGTTCGGTCCCTATGGCGTGCCGATCGAGATCCAGATCCGCACCGAGGACATGGACAAGGTCGCCGAGGCCGGCATCGCCGCGCACTGGGTGTACAAGACCGGCGAGAAGCCGGGCAGCGGCGCACAGGCGCGCGCCCGGGAATGGCTGCGCGAATTGCTGGAAATGCAGAAGAACGCCGGCAACTCGCTGGAGTTCATCGAAAACGTCAAGATCGACCTGTTTCCCGACGAGGTTTATGTTTTCACTCCCAAGGGCAAGATCATGCGGCTGTTGCGCGGATCCACCACTGTGGATTTCGCCTATGCCGTGCATACCGATGTCGGCAACACATGCGTCGCGGCCAAGATCGACCGGCAGCTCGTGCCGCTCAGCACGCCGCTCGCCAACGGCCAGACGGTGGAAATCGTCACCGCCGCCGGCGCCCGCCCCAACCCGGCCTGGCTCAATTTCGTGGTGACGGGCAAGGCGCGCGCCAATATCCGCAATTACCTGAAGAATCTTAAGACCGAAGAGGCCATCGCGCTGGGGCGGCGCATGCTGGACAAGGCGCTGAGCGTCCATGCCCTGTCGCTGGCGAAAGTGCCGCAGGAGCGCTTCGCGGCGCTGCTGGAAGAGTTCAAGCTCAAGAGCATCGAAAACCTCTACGAGGACATCGGCCTGGGCAACCGCATGGCTCCGCTGGTGGCGCGCCGCCTGGCGCCGGTGCAGGATGAGGTGGGCGAGCGCAGCCGCGCCGAAGCGCTCAAGAATGTTCTGACGCGTTATGTTCCGGGATGGCTCAAGGGCGGCGAACAGCGCGCGGCGTCGCCGCCGTTGCTGATCAAGGGCACCGAAGGCATGGTGGTGACCTTCGCCAAATGCTGCCGTCCCATTCCCGGTGATCCGATCCTCGGTTTTGTCACCTCCGGGCGCGGCATCGTCATCCATACCGAGTCTTGCAAGAATGTCGCCGAATACCGCAGCCGCCCGGAAAAGTGGATCGACGTGCAGTGGGCGCCCGGCATCAGCAATGAATTTCCCGTCGAAGTCCGCGTCGATATCATCAACCAGCGCGGCGCACTGGCCACCGTCGCCGCCGCTATCGCGGAGATGGGCGCCAACATCGACAATGTCGGCATCGAAGAACGCGATGGCAAGTACAGCACACTGACCTTCGTCATCGAGGTGCAGAACCGTGTCCACCTGGCAAAGATCATGCGGCGCGTACGCTCGATCGATCTGGTGGCGCGGATAAATCGTGTTAAAAGCTAGGAGCCTGTCTGACTTAGGGGGATCGTAGCGAAAAAGCGGGAGAGCGAGGACATATCTGCGCAATTTTGAAGGAGAATAGTCGATACTATTTGACGAAAAATTGCGCAGATATGGACCGCTCTCCCGCTTTTGCAGCCGATTCATCCTAAGTCAGACAGGCTCCTAGCAGCCAGTATTTTCCTCCCTCTCCCACTGGGAGAGGGAGAAGGATCTCTGGATTTTTATTTTCTTGGCCCTCTATTTTTTGGATATCAATCACAATGACCCGCGAAATCATCCATACCGACAAGGCGCCCAAGGCCATCGGCACCTATTCCCAGGCCGTCAAGGCAGGCGATACCGTTTACTTGTCGGGGCAGATCCCGCTGATCCCGGAGACGATGGATCTGGTGCAGGGCGATATGGAGGCGCAGATCCGGCGCGTGTTCGACAACCTCCAGGCCGTCGCCGAAGCGGCGGGCGGCAGCCTTGCCGATATCGTGAAGCTGAATGTGTTTCTCACCGACCTTAGCCACTTCCCGCTGGTGAACCATGTCATGGCGAGCTATTTCCATGAGCCTTATCCGGCCCGCGCCGCGATCGGCGTGGCCGCCCTGCCGAAGGGCGCGGCGGTGGAGATGGATGGGATTATGGTGGTCGGTTAAGGAGGAAGCGCTGATTTATCAGCGCTTCCTTACATCAGAAACACCGTCGCCAATCCCAGAAAGGCCAGGAATCCCACCACGTCGGTGAAGGTGGTCAATATCACCGACCCGGCCAGGGCGGGGTCGGCACCCATCTTGCGCAGCAGCAGCGGCAGGGTGGTGCCGGTGAGGGCGGCGGTGAGGAGGTTGATGACCATGGCGGCGGCGATGATGGCGCCGATGCGCCAATCCTGATACCAGACGAGGGCCACCACCGCGACGACCACCGCCCACAGCATGCTGTTGAGCGCGCCTACCGCCAGTTCTTTCATCACCACGCGGCGGGCGTTGGCCGCGCCGACGCGCCCCAGCGCCATGCCGCGGATCACCAATGTCGCGGTCTGCGTGCCGGCGATGCCGCCCATGCTGGCGACGATGGGCATCAACACCGCCAATGCCACGATCTTTTCGATGGTGGCCTCGAACAGGCCGATCACCCACGAGGCGAGAAACGCCGTCACCAGGTTGATGCCCAGCCACACCGCGCGGCGCTGCGCGCTGGCCACCACCGGGGCGAAAATGTCTTCCTCTTCGCGCAAGCCCGCCATGCTCATCACCGAGTGCTCGGCTTCGTCGCGGATCACGTCCACCACGTCGTCGATGGTGATGCGGCCGAGCAATTTCCCCTCGTCGTCGATCACCGGCGCGGAGATCAGGTCGCGCTGCTCGAACAGGTTCGCCACCTCGATGGCAGCCATCGTGGCGGGGATGCCCTCGACTTCCCGTTCCATGACCTCGCCCACGGTCAGCTCCGGGTCGCGCGTCAGCAGGTCGGCGAGCGACAGCAGGCCGATATATTGATCGGCGCGGGTGACCACGATCAGGCTGTCGGTGGTCTCGGGAATCTCGCCGCGCAGGCGCAGATAGCGCAGCACGACATCCAGCGTGACATCGGGCCGCACCGTGAGGGTGTCGGTGTTCATCAGGCCGCCCGCGGTATCCTCGGGATAAGACAGCACGGATTCGACCCGTTGGCGGTCCTGCACATTCATCGATTGCAGTACGGTCTGGATCACCACCTGCGGCAGGTCCTGGAGGATATCCGCCATGTCGTCGGTGGCGAGGCCCTCGGTGGCGGCGATCAGTTCATGGGTGTCCATCAGCCGCAACAGCGCGGGGCGAACTTCGTCGCTGAGGTGGGACAGCACTTCACCATCGAGTTCCGGGTCGACCAGCTCCCATGCCAGCAGCCGTTCTTGCGGCGGCATCGACTCCAGCAAGTGCGCGATCTCGGCCGGATGCAGACTGTTGAGCATGTTGCGGGCGTGCGCCAGCATCCCGCCGCTTTGCAGCGCGGCGGCGAGCGCCGCAGTGAGGATCTTGAGGCGCCCTTGGGGTGTTTCTTGCTGGTTGGCTTCGGCCATCGGGCGTCCTCGGTCAGACCTTCGGGGGATTCATCTTTTGTCCCGCCAAAGTGTATGAGAAGCCGGGGGGATTGGGAAGGAGGGAATAGTGGAATGGGGCGGTTTTATACATAGCGACATAAATCTACCCCCCCGCGTCAGAATAGTTGTCACTGTTTTCTGTAACCCCAAGGCGGTGGGGCGGAAAGTGACGAGAGATGTCGAGGTATTCGGAAGATCTGAAGCAGTCTGTATTGAGGAGGATGATGCCGCCGGAGAGCCGGTCGGTGGCGGAGCTGTCGCGGGAGACGGGCATC
>JADDKJ010000044.1:0-25460 GCA_033717875.1 Gammaproteobacteria bacterium | reverse complement strand
CATGGATTATCCTGTCATGGAGATGAAGCATGTTTTGGGATAACTGGAAAATGGTAAAACACTGGAATTATAGGGATGCGCGGCTATGAAATCCCGGGTTTTCACCCACACGATTCCGCGTAGACCCTTCCTCATAAAGAGCTGTCTTCCGCTTGCCGGAGCTGGCGTTGCAGGGTGACCTCGTCCGGTATCGCCAGGCCCAGCGAGCGCGCCACTTGACGATTTACCGCAATGTTGAAGTAGTGAGGATACTGTGGCGGCGGCAATTGCCAGTTCCTTGACGCCGCGAGAAGGATGGTTTCGGCGGTTTGCTGTGCGATTTGAGCCGGGGAGCTGTAAACCGCCATGAGCGCTCCCGCCTTGACATACGCCAGGGAAAAGCCGATGACCGGGATTTTTTGGCGATACGTCGTCAGCAGCACGTTTTGCACCGTGTAGCGATTGAAGATCAGAGGGTCGGGAACGGCCAGCAGCGCATCGCTATCTGTCAGCAGTTCGCTGAGAGTGGTTGCCAAGGTGTCTCCCTTCCTCACGGTCCGTTCCCGCAGGTGCAGCTTCTTATTTGCCGCCGCATTTTCCAGTTCCGGCAAGAGTGTTCTCGATGTGGGGCCGAACAGCGCGCCGATTTCAGCGTATTCCGGCAGAGCCAGGCGCACCAGCTCAAGTTGCCTGGGCAACGGTTGATCGAGATAGATGGCCGAATGTTGCTGTCCGCCATTCGCCGCAGCGGGTTTTTCCCGGATGATATCATCGATGTTGACCTTCGGTACCAGGATGCTGAGTACCGGGGTCTGTGCCGATGCCTTGAGTTGCGCGATCTTCTGCGCGGCGGCCGTGCCGATGGTGACGATCAGATCGCTGCGCGGAATGTTCTGGTCTTCCAGAGCGGTGTTTTCGGGCGGCGAGAGGGGAATGCTTCTGATGTTGAACCGGTTATTGGGGGCGCGGGAAAGCGCGGTTTTCAGGTTCTCGACCAGTTCGGCATGTGTCTCGTCTTGCGCGTTGGCCATGATCGCGATGCTGGCGGCCGCCGCGACCGGCGGCAGGAGGGCAAGCAGAATCAGCAGGAAGCCGCCGAGGAAAAGCGCCATCTCCTGGCGGATGGAATTGGCGGAAGCCGTGCCATTGCCTGCGTGCCATGTCATGATCAAGGATGGCGGCCGGTCATTGCAAGTTCAGCGTCAGCGTGGCGTACCAGCGCGTATCGAAGACGTTCTGGCGCCGGTATTCCTGGTAATCGCCCAGCACGTTTTGCGCGATCACGGCGATTTCACCGTGTTTGAAGAGGTGGGCAAGGCGCAGATCGAGCCGTTGCATCTCTCCCGCGATATTCCTTTTCGGCAGATCGACGTAGTACACCTGATCGGCGTAATAGTAGCCGAGACTGCCTTGCACGCGGCGCCCGAAATCGTGCATGGCCAGCAGGCTCAAGGAGTTGACGGGCGCCGTTCTGGAATATTTGATGCGCTGATCGCCGCTGTCCATGTCCATATAAGCGTAGCTGAAGATGAGCTGTGTGCCCTTGCGGGGACGATACTTGATTTGCGTTTCAGCGCCGGTGATGGTGGCCGTGTCACCGTTCATGAATCGACGGGTTCTTCCGTCGGGCACATTGTCGCCTGGGTAGGGCACGAGATCGGTGTCGATCAGACGGCTGATCCGGTCATGGAAAAGCCTCATATCCACTGACAGATGCGCCTGCGGGAAAGTTCCGAGGTAACCCAGTTCGCGGGAGACGATGGCTTCGGGCGAAAGATCGCGGTTGCCCAGGTACAAGTGATCGAGCAGTGGTCCGAACGTTACCTTGTAATCGGCCCGGTCTTCAAAGATCACCGGCGTGCGCACCGCCTTCGACAGGCTGGCGCGTAACGCATGATTGGCGTTGACCAGGTGATTCAGTGCCAGCCGCGGCGCCAGGTTGACGCCGGTGATGTCGTTTTTTTCCACCATCGCCCCGGCGTTGAGCAGCCACGCGGGTGTGATGCGCCATTCGCCGTTGGCGAACAGGCGATGCAGCCGATGGCTGAGCGCTTGCGACGTGCCGAGGAAGCCGGGCGAGGTGACCTGGTCAAGGCGGGTGCCGGCGCCCCAGACGAAGCGCCACTGGGTGGAAGGGGCGAAGTTGTGCTGCAATTCCAGATCATAGCGTTGCGCGGTCACGCTTGCGTCCAGAGGGAGTTGGGCGCCGCCGAGGATGGGCAGGCCGGGCGTGAGCCACGACTCGCTCGACTTGTGATAGTTATGAAAGAACTGGAGGCTGATTTCCTCGTCCGAGCCCTTGCTATGCTGCCAGCGAATTTGCTGATAGTTGCTGTTGATGCGCCGGGTATGTTCGTTATTGGTGGGCGTGGGGTCGTCCGGTGTGGCGGGTTCTCCCGCGCCACGGGGGCCTTCGTTGAGGCCGAGTTGCAGCATCAGGGTGTCGTTGGGCGTGGCGCGATAGTCGGTACGCAGGGTGGCCAGGGATACACGCTTGCTGTCGTTGCGGTTGTCGAAGCCGTCGTCCTGGCGGTGGCCCAGGGTAAGCCGGTAGTCGAGGTTGCCTATCGCTCCGCCATGGCGCAGGTATCCTTCCCGCACGCCCTTGGAACCACCCATTGCCTTGACCTGTGTGCCCGAGTCTTGCGCGGCGTGGCGGGTGATGATGTTGATGACGCCCTGCACGGCGTTGGCGCCGTAACTCGCCATGTTCGGGCCACGGATCACTTCGATGCGGTCGATGTCGTCCAGCGCCAGGGGCAGATCGCTCCACTGCACGCCGCCGAAGGCGGGGGTGTAGACGGAGCGCCCATCAACGAGGACTTGCATGCGTTTCGAGTAGGTGTCCGCCAGCCCGTGATAGGTGACGGTTTGCCAGTGACCGCTGACATGGCCCACCTGAAAGCCGGGAACGAGCCTGAACACGTCAGCCAGTTCGCGGGCCCCGGAAGCGTGGATCATGTCGCGATCAACCACGGTGATGGCCGCCGGGGCTTCCGGCAGGGGTTGGGAAAGGCGTGTGGCGGAAAGGACGGTGGGCAGCGGACCCAGGTAGTCTTTTTCCGAAAGGCGGCCTGTCATGTCTTCGGCGTTTGTTTTGTTTATCATGGTTAAGACCGCATCCCAAACAAGTCAGTATCGCCACGCCGATAGCGCGCCCGCCTGCGCCGACAGGCATAAGGTTTTTTTTATTCATGAGGAAGATTGCCTAAGTGTAGGATAATTGTTTATTCGGGAACGTCATTCAGATGAAACCCATGTGGCACGTAAGAGAATCGCCACGGACTGGCATTTATTTTAACCTGAAAACCGCAGTGACCGAGAAAATCGAGGTAAAATCAAAAATATGAATTTTCCCACCCTGGAGTCGTTCGTCGGCAATACGCCGCTGGTCAGATTGCAGCGTCTGCCCGGTGATACCACCAACACCCTGCTGGTAAAGCTGGAGGGCAATAACCCTGCCGGTTCGGTGAAGGACCGGCCTGCCATGAGCATGATCCGGCATGCGCAGGCGCGCGGCGAGATCAAGCCCGGTGATACCCTGATCGAAGCCACCAGCGGCAATACCGGCATCGCGCTGGCGATGGCGGCCGCCATCAAGGGTTATCGCATGGTGCTGATCATGCCCGAGCACATGAGCGTGGAGCGGCGCGCGGTGATGAAGGCTTTCGGCGCCGAACTGGTGCTGGTGCCGCGTGAAGGCGGCATGGAGGCGGCGCGAGACCTGGCCGCCAGGATGGAGCAGGAAGGCCAGGGCAAGCGTCTGGATCAGTTCGCCAACCTCGACAACCCCCTGGCGCATTACGAAGGCACGGGGCCGGAGATCTGGCGCGACACCGGCGGCAGGATCACCCACTTCGTCAGCGCCATGGGTACCACCGGCACCATCATGGGAGTATCGCGTTTCCTCAAGGAAAAGAACCCGGCCATTCAGATTGTCGGCGTTCATCCCGCCGAAGGTGCGAACATTCCCGGCATCCGTCGCTGGCCCGAGGAATATCTGCCCCGGATCTTTGATCCTTCGCGTGTGGACCGCGTCATGGAGGTGGAGCAACAGGATGCCGAGGAGACAACGCGCCAGCTCGCGGCGCGCGAGGGGATATTCGCCGGCATCTCCTCGGGCGGTGCGCTGCATGCCGCGCTGCGCCTGTCCAGGGAAGTCGAAAACGCCGTCATCGTCAGCATCGTCTGCGACCGGGGCGATCGCTATCTGTCGACGGGGGTGTTTCCCGAATGAACATTTTGGTCTTCGATATAGAAACCGTGCCCGACGTGGCGGCGGGCCGCAGGCTCCATGCGCTGGAAGGGTTGAGCGACAAGGAAGTGGCCGACGTGATGTATCACCTGCGCCGCCAGGCGACGGGCGGTTCCGATTTTTTGCGTTTGCACCAGCAGCGCATCGTCGCCATTTCCGCGGTGTTGCGCAGCCGCGACACGGTCAAGGTGTGGTCGCTGGGCGAGCCGGATTCATCGGAAAGCGAGCTGGTCAAACGCTTCTTCGACGGCATCGACAGATTCGCGCCCACGCTGGTGTCATGGAATGGCGGGGGATTCGATTTGCCGGTGCTGCACTACCGCGCCTTGCTGCATGGCGTCGCCGCGCCGCGCTATTGGGACACCGGCGATGACGACCGGGATTTCCGCTGGAACAATTATCTCAGCCGTTATCATTATCGCCACACCGATCTGATGGATGTGTTGTCGGGCTATCAAGCGCGCGCCACCGCGCCGTTGGACGAGATCGCCGCGATGCTCGGTTTTCCTGGCAAGATGGGCATAAGCGGCGCCCAGGTCTGGGACAGCTACCTGCACGGCGATATCGCGGGCATCCGCAATTATTGCGAGACGGATGTATTGAACACCTATCTGGTCTATCTGCGATTCGAATTGATCAGAGGACACCTCGACCACGGCGCCTATACCGCCGAGTGCCAGCGCCTGCGCGAGACGCTGGCCAGAGAGGGCAAGCCGCATCTGAATGAATTCTTGCAGGCATGGAAGGCGGAAGACCTGACGTGAGCAGGCGCAATCTCAAAGCCATGTCCGCCGCGGCGGTGCAGGCCCATGTCGAATCCCTCACCCACGATGCCCGCGGCGTGGCGCGCGTCGATGGCAAGGCGGTATTCATTGATGGCGCGTTGCCGGGCGAGGAGGTGTTGTTTACCTACGTCACCCAGCGCAAGCGCTATGATGAGGGCAGGGTGGTGGAGATCATCAAGCCCTCGCCGCATCGCGTCGCGCCGCGCTGCCCGCATTTCGTCGTGTGCGGCGGATGCAGTCTGCAACACATGGATGCCCAGGCGCAGATCCTCGCCAAACAGCAGGTGTTGCTCGACAGCCTTCAGCATATCGGCAACGTCGTCCCTGACGCGCTGCTGCCGCCGCTGAGCGGTCCGCATTGGGGATACCGGCGCAAGGCGCGTCTGGGCGCCAAATATGTGTTGAAGATGTCGCGCATGCTGGTGGGCTTCCGCGAGAAGCGCAGCAATTTTCTCGCCGAGCTGACACGCTGCGAGGTATTGCATCCCGCCGCCGGTGAACGCATCATGGAGTTGCGCGCCTTGCTCGATGGTTTGACGGCGCGTGACCGCATACCGCAGATCGAGCTTGCCGTGGGCGACAGCGCTGCCGCATTGGTCTTTCGTACCCTGGTCGAGCTCGATGCCGGCGACCGGACGAGGCTTTGCGAATTTGGCGAGCGTCATGGGCTGCAAATCTATTTGCAGCCGGGCGGAACGGAGACCGCGACCCTGCTGTGGCCCACATCGGCCTCGTTGAGCTACCGCCTGCCGGATGACGATGTCGAGATCTTTTTTCTGCCCACCGATTTCACCCAGGTGAACGGCGAGCTCAACCGCAAGATGGTCAATCTTGCCCTGGAGTTGCTCGACCCGCAGTCCGGCGAGCGCATCCTCGATTTATTCTGCGGGCTGGGCAATTTCACCTTGCCCCTGGCGCGGCGCGCCGGCAGCGTGGTGGGCGTGGAAGGCAGCGAAGCACTGGTGCAGCGCGCCCGCGACAATGCCCGCCACAATCACATTACCAACGCCGAATTTCACGCTGCGGATCTGAGTCTGACCACGGACTACTCTTGGATCGGCCTGGGATTCGACAAGATCCTGCTCGATCCGCCGCGTACCGGGGCATTCGAGGCGGTCAAACATCTACCGGCATTCAGTGCCTCGCGTATCGTCTATGTTTCCTGCAATCCCGCCACCCTGGCGCGCGATGCGGCTGAACTGGTGCATAACCACGGCTACCGGCTTGTCAAAGCGGGGGTGATGGACATGTTTCCACATACCACGCATGTGGAGTCCATTGCGTTGTTTGAAAGGTAGGGACCGAAGGCAACGGCAGGATGCTGTTGCGGCGCGCGGGGATGTCGGCCGCGCATGATGGGCGCAGGGGGCGCGTGCGAAAGGAAAAGACAGGGGCGGGCGGGAGAGCGTCCCGCCCGCGGAATGCTTTATCCCTGCATCGCCTTGAGATGAGCGTTGAGACGGCTCTTGTGGCGGGCGGCCTTGTTTTTGCTGATGATGCCCTTGCGCGCCATGCTGTCGATGACCGGGGTTGCGGCGGTGTAGGCAGCCTGGGCTTGCGCTTTGTCACCCGACTCGAGGGTGTTTACCACTTTCTTGATCGCGCTGCGCACGGCGGAGCGCTCGCTGGTGTTGCGCTGGCGGTGCACTTCGGCCTGTCGGGCGCGTTTTCTGGCTTGAGCGGTGTTGGCCAAGGTATAACTCCTCAAAATCCGTGAAATCGAAAGCGCATTACTATGCGGGTTTTCTCCGTTTTTGTCAATTCCCGGATGTGCATAGTAATATGGGCACTTCTAAAAATTTGATCAAGATGCGAGGGCAAGGCGGAAATGCGCGAAAAAGCGGAGTGTACACGGAGTACATGAGCATTTTGAGCGCCCCCCGTTATATAAGGGCAACGCCACCATCGTGGCTTCAGCGAATTTTTAGAAGTGCCCATATGCTGGCCTTTGATACAAACAAAAGGTTTTCAACGTGGGCCTGCTGAGATCGACCGCTACGGTCAGCGCCATGACCATGATTTCGCGCGTGCTGGGTTTCGTGCGCGATATGATCATCGCGCGGCTGTTCGGCGCCACGATGGGGGCGGACGCCTTTTTCGTGGCGTTCAAGATTCCCAACTTCCTGCGCCGCCTGTTCGCCGAAGGGGCGTTCTCGCAGGCCTTCGTGCCGGTGTTTTCGGAATACAAGAGCCAGCGTGACCATGCGCAGGTCCGGCGTCTGGCTGATGAAGTGACGGGCACGCTGGGCGCCCTGCTGTTCGGCGTGACGCTGATCGGGGTGATCGCCGCGCCGCTACTGATCATGCTGTTCGCGCCGGGATTTCTGGCCGATCCGCACAAGTACGATCTCACGGTCGAGATGCTGCGCATCACTTTTCCCTATTTGCTGTTCGTGTCGCTCACCGCGCTGGCCGGGGGCATACTCAATATTTACGGGCGGTTCTGGGTATCGGCCTTCACGCCGGTGTTTCTCAATCTGGCGATGATCGGCGCGATGGTCTGGATGGCGCCGCATCTCGACGATCCGGTGGTATCGCTGGCCTGGGGCGTGTTCATTGCCGGGATACTGCAATTGTTGTTTCAGTTTCCCTTTCTGCGCCGCCTGAAGCTGTTGCCGCGGCCGCGCTGGGGCTGGCGGCAGGAAGGCGTGCGGCGCATCATGAAACTGATGTTGCCCAGCCTGTTCGGCTCGTCGGTGGCGCAGATCAGCCTGCTGGTGGATACCATCATCGCCTCGTTCCTGGTGACGGGCAGCGTGTCGTGGCTGTATTACTCGGATCGGCTGGTGGAGTTTCCGCTGGGCGTGTTCGGCGTCGCCCTGGCCACGGTGATCCTGCCCAGCCTGTCGCAGCAGCACGCCCAGGCGTCGAAGGAGGCGTTTGCTCAGACGCTGGACTGGGGGCTGCGCTGGGTGATGCTGGTCGGCACGCCGGCAATGGTTGGTTTGCTGGTGCTGGCCGGGCCGATGCTCATCACGCTGTTTCAGTATGGCGCGTATGGCCCTCACGACGTGGAGATGTCGTCGCGCAGCATGATGGCCTATGCGCTGGGTCTGCTGGCCTTCATGCTCATCAAGGTACTGGCACCGGGGTTTTATGCGCGCCAGGACACGCGCACCCCGGTGCGCATCGGACTGATCGCGCTCGGCGCGGGAATGGCGCTGAAGGCGCTGCTGGTATTTCCGCTCGCCCATGCCGGGTTGGCGCTGTCCTCGTCGCTGGCCGCTTTTCTCAATGCCTGGCTGCTCTATCGCGCACTGCGCCGTGAGGAAGTGTATCGACCCGGGCAGGGCTGGTGGCGGCTGATGGTGAAACTAGTGTTCGCCAACGGCGCGATGGCCGCCGTCCTGTGGTGGGGCGCGCGGGATTGGTCGCAATGGATGGCATGGCATGGCATGGAGCGGGTGATGTATCTGACGATGTGGGTCGCGCTCGGCGCGGCGATCTATTTCGCCTGCCTGTGGTTGACAGGCGTGCGGTACCGGGATTTTCGCCAGAGGGCAAAGTGAAGTCGCCAGCGTGTATAATCGACGTTTGGTCGCTGCTCCGAAAGGTTTGTTTTTTGAAATTCTCCGTGTTCTTCGTATGGAATTAATACGCGGCCTCCGCAATCTTCGCCACCGTCATCACGGCTGCGTGGCGACGATCGGCAATTTCGACGGTGTGCACCTCGGGCATCAGGCTGTATTGGGGCAGTTGGCCGAGAAGGCGCAAGAGCTGGGTTTGCCGGCGGTGGTGATCACCTTCGAGCCGTATCCCCAGGAGTTTTTCGCGCGCGGCGCAACGCCGCCACGATTGACACGTTTTCGGGAAAAGATCCAGGCGCTGCGCCGCTACTCGGTGGATCGCGTGCTGTGCCTGCGCTTCGATCGCGCGCTGGCTTCGACTCCGGCGGAGGATTTCATTCGCCGCGTGCTGGTCGAGGGCTTGGGCGTGCGTTATCTGGTGGTGGGGGATGACTTTCGTTTCGGCCATCGGCGCCAGGGTGATTTCGCCATGCTCAAGGCGGCGGGCGCGCAACAGGGCTTTCAGGTGGCGAACCGGCATACCTTCGCTATCGACGGCGCGCGCGTCAGCAGCACCCGCATTCGCGCGGCGTTGGCTCAGGGCGATTTGCGCGGCGCGGAAAAACTGCTTGGGCGTCCCTATCGCATGTGCGGGCGCGTCGCGCGCGGCGATCAGCGCGGGCGGATGCTGGGTTTTCCCACCGCCAACATCTATCTGCATCGCAAGGCATCGCCGGTGCAGGGCGTGTTCGCGGTGGAAGTGTTCGGGCTCGATGCCGAGCCGTTGCCCGGCGTGGCCAATGTCGGCACGCGGCCCACGGTGGACGGCACCCGCGCCCTGCTGGAAGTGCACCTGTTCGACTTCGCGCAGGACATTTATGGCCGCTATGTCCAGGTGGATTTTCTGCACAAGCTGCGCGATGAACAGAGGTTCGCCTCGCTGGATGAACTGAAGCGGCAGATCGAGCTGGATTGCGTCGCTGCGCGGAGATATTTCGATGTGGAGGATACAGCATGACTCATGAATATACTGCGGTTATCAAACAATCCGGCGAGTGGTGGATCGGGTGGGTCGAAGAGGTGCCTGGCGTCAATTGCCAGGAGCATACGCGCGAGGAATTGCTTGATAGTTTGCGCGAAGTGTTGAGGGAAGCCATTGAATTCAATCGGCGCGAGGCATTGGCAAGCGTCGGCAGTGGTTATCAAGAAGAAAAAATTGCTGTATGAAGCGAAATGAGCTGTTACGGTATCTGCGTTCACAAGGTTGTGAATTACTTCGTGAAGGTGGCCGTCATTCCTGGTGGCATCATCCGCAGTTCAACACCCGTTCCGCCGTTCCGCGGCATACAGAGATCGACGACTTGCTGGCGCGCAAGATTTGCAAGGATTTGGGCGTGCCGCCGCTTGGAAAGAAATAGTAAAGAGATAGCATTGTGGCTGACTATAAAGATACTTTAAATCTTCCTGAAACCGCTTTTCCCATGAAGGCCAATCTGGCGGCCCGCGAGCCGGAGATGCTCAAGCGCTGGCAGGAGATGGGCCTGTACGCCAGGCTGCGCAAGGCGCGCGCCGGCAGGGACAAATTCATTCTTCACGACGGTCCGCCCTACGCCAACGGCGACATCCACATCGGCCATGCCGTCAACAAGATCCTCAAGGACATCATCGTCAAGGCGCGTTCGATGAACGGGCTGGATGCGCCTTATGTGCCGGGCTGGGACTGCCACGGTCTGCCCATCGAGCTGATGGTGGAGAAGAAGGTCGGCAAGGCTGGCGTGAAGGTGGATGCCAAGACCTTCCGCAAGGCTTGCCGCGAATATGCCCAGAGCCAGGTCGAGCGTCAGCGCGGCGATTTCCAGCGCCTGGGCGTGATGGGCGACTGGGAAAATCCCTACCTCACCATGAATTTCAAAACCGAGGCGGACATCATCCGCGCCTTAGGAAGCATCATCGCCAACGGTCATCTGCACAAGGGTTCCAAGCCGGTGCACTGGTGCACCGATTGCGGTTCGGCGTTGGCCGAGGCCGAGGTGGAATACGAGGACAAGACCTCGCCCGCCATCGACGTGCGCTTCGCGGTGCTGGACGACAGAGCGTTGATGGAGCGGCTGCGTCATGTGCCCGAGCACGAAGGTGAAGGGCCAATCTCCGTGGTGATCTGGACCACCACGCCCTGGACGTTGCCCGCCAATCAAGCCGTGGCGTTGCACCCGGAGCTGGATTACGCGCTGGTGCAATGCGCAGGCGCGCATGGCGCGGAACGGCTGGTGCTCGCCGAGGGGTTGCTCAAGGATGCCATGGCGCGCTATGGCATCGAGGACTATCGCGTCATCGCCTATGGCAAGGGCGCGGATCTGGAAGGGCTCAAGCTCGCGCATCCCTTTTACGCGCGCGAAGTGCCGGTCATCGTCGGCGAGCATGTCACGCTGGAGGCCGGCACCGGTGCCGTGCACACCGCGCCTGCTCATGGACAGGAGGACTATGTGGCGGGCAGCCGCTATGGCCTGCCGGTGGACAACCCGGTGGGCGGCGATGGCAAGTTTCTGCCGGGTACAGAGTTGTTCGCCGGCGAGCATGTGCTGAAGGCCAACAGTCATGTACTGGAGGTGCTGGAGGCCAAGGGCGTGCTGCTGCACGCCGAGACCATCCGCCACAGCTATCCGCACTGCTGGCGGCACAAGACGCCGATCATCTTCCGCGCCACGCCGCAGTGGTTCATCAGCATGGAGCAGAAGGGCCTGCGCGAGCAGGCGCTGGCGGCGATCGGCGAGGTGAAATGGATACCCGACTGGGGCCGGGCGCGCATCGAGGGCATGGTGCACAATCGCCCCGACTGGTGCATCTCGCGCCAGCGCACCTGGGGGGTGCCGATCGCTTTATTCGTGCGCAAGGAGAGCGGCGCCTTGCACCCGCGCACAGCGGAGCTGATCGAGCAGGTGGCCCGGCGTGTCGAAGCAGGTGGTATTGACGCCTGGTTCGACCTCGATCCGCGCGAGTTGCTGGGCAACGATGCGAATGAATACGACAAGGTGGCGGACACGCTGGATGTATGGTTCGACTCCGGTGTGACGCACGCCGCTGTGCTGGAAAATCGCGCCGAACTGGCATTCCCCGCCGATATGTATCTGGAAGGTTCCGACCAGCATCGCGGCTGGTTCCAGTCATCGCTACTGACCTCGGTGGCGATGCGCGGCGTCGCCCCGTATAAATCCGTTCTCACCCACGGCTTCACGGTGGATGCCCAGGGCATGAAGATGTCCAAATCCAAAGGCAACGTCGTCGCGCCGCAGCAGGTGATGAGCACTCTGGGCGCGGACATTCTGCGTCTGTGGGTGGCGGCCACCGATTACAGCGCGGAGATGAGCGTTTCCGACGAGATTTTGAAACGCATCGCCGACTCCTATCGCCGCATGCGCAATACCGCGCGCTTCCTGCTCGCCAATCTCAGCGGCTTCGATCCCGCGCTGCATTGCGTCGCGTCCGACAAGTTGCTGGCGCTCGATGCCTGGGCGGTGCGGCGTGCCCGGCAGTTGCAGGACGAAATCCGTGTCGCCTATGAAACCTGCGAATTTCACCTTGTCTATCAGAAGGCGCACAACTTCTGTAGTCTCGACCTGGGTGGCTTTTATCTCGACATCATCAAAGACCGCCAGTACACCACGCAACAGGACAGCCTCGCGCGCCGCTCGGCGCAGACCGCGATGTACCACATCGTCGAGGCCATGGTGCGCTGGTTCGCGCCTGTCTTGAGCTTCACCGCCGACGAGATCTGGCAACACATGCCTGGGCAGCGCGGCGCCTCGGTGTTGTTGGAGAGCTGGCATGAGTTGCCTCGGGTCGCGGAGAGCGGCATCGATTGGGATGCGGTCGTCGCCGTGCGCGACGAGGTGAAAAAAGAACTGGAAAAACTGCGTGTCGCGGGAAGTATCGGTTCTTCCCTGGATGCCGAGGTCGATCTGTATTGCGATGCGGGCTTGCTGAATGGATTGGGTAAGCTGGAGGACGAGTTGCGTTTCGTCTTGATCACGTCGTATGCCCGCATTCACCCAGTGGCCGGACGCCCGCTCGATGCCGTGCAGGCCGCGATTGCGCCGGTTGCCCAGGGGGGCGAACTGTGGATCAAGGTTTCCGCTTCGCAACACACCAAGTGCATCCGCTGCTGGCATCATCGCGAGGATGTGGGCAGCCACCCGGATCACCCCGAAATCTGCGGGCGTTGCGTGGAAAACGTCGCGGGTGACGGTGAACAGAGGCGGTACGCCTGATGATGAAATGGCTGTGGCTGTCGCTGGTCGTGATCGTGCTCGACCAGGCGACCAAATTTCTCGCCAGCGGAATGCTGATCTTGCACCAGCCGGTGGCGGTGCTGCCGTTTTTCAACCTTACCCTGATGCACAACACCGGCGCGGCGTTCAGTTTTCTGCACGACGCTTCCGGCTGGCAGCGCTGGTTCTTCGCCGTGTTGGCGCTGATTGTGAGTGTGATGCTGGTGCTGTGGCTGCGCCGCCTCCAGCCTCAGGAGCGCTGGCTGGCGACAGCTCTGACACTGGTGCTGGGCGGGGCATTGGGTAATCTCGTCGACCGGCTGATGTATGGCTATGTCGTCGATTTCATCCAGCTCTACTACCAGGACTGGTATTATCCGGCCTTCAACGTCGCCGATTCGGCGATCACCGTCGGCGCGGTGATGCTGGTGATCGATACGTTCAAGGGCAAGGAAAAACATCGCCGAACTTTGTAGGGTGCGCTTTTTGGACCCCTCTAAAAATCCCCTCCCTCCCCCTGGGAGAGGGCTAGGGTGAGGGATCTTCTCCCAGTGGGAGAAGGAGTTTTCCGATATTAAAGGTCTGCAATCATGGAAATCATACTCGCCAATCCTCGCGGTTTCTGCGCCGGCGTGGATCGCGCCATCGACATCGTCGAGCGCGCGCTGGAAGTGTTCGGTGCCCCCATCTATGTGCGTCACGAAGTGGTGCACAACAAATTCGTCGTGGAAAATCTGCGCAACAAAGGCGCGGTGTTCATCGACGAGCTGGATGATGTGCCGGACGACGCCACGGTGATTTTCAGCGCGCACGGCGTTTCCAAAGCGGTGCGCGCCGAGGCTGAGCGGCGTGGTCTGAAAGTGTTCGATGCCACCTGCCCGCTGGTCACCAAGGTGCATCTTGAAGTGGCGCGTCATCTCGATGCCGGACGCGAGGTGGTCATGATCGGCCATGCCGGCCACCCCGAGGTGGAAGGCACCCTCGGGCAGTGGCAGGGGCAGGGCCGCATGTATCTGGTCGAAACACCCGAGGATGTGCGGCGGCTGGAAGTCGGCAAGCCCGAAAGCCTGGCCTTCGTTACGCAGACCACCTTGTCCGTGGACGACGCCGCCCAGGTCATCGCCGCCCTGCGCGAGCGTTTCCCCACAATCGCCGGTCCTCGCGGCGATGACATCTGCTACGCCACCCAAAACCGCCAGGATGCCGTCAAGGATCTGGTACAGCAGTGCGATATCGTACTGGTGGTGGGCTCGCCCACCAGCTCCAATTCCAATCGCCTGCGCGAGATCGCCGCGCGCATGGGTGTGTCCGCCTATCTCATCGACACCGCCGATGAAATCCGCGCCGAATGGTTGGAAGGGAAGCACAACATCGGCCTCACCGCAGGCGCCTCCGCGCCCGAAGTGCTGGTGCAGGAAGTGATCGTTCGTCTCAGATCGCTGGGCGCGCAGGGCGTGCGGGAGAGCACGGGTCGCCCTGAGCATGTGGTTTTTTCCCTGCCCAGGGAGTTGCAATAGTCGAGTTGCCAGCTATTTATTCCAATTGCTTTCCGACGGGCCAAACGTGCCATCGTTGTCCTTGTCCCACCGCTTGGCGCCGGTGTGGTCGAGTTCTATCATCCCGTCGCTCGCCTGGCTCCTGCCCGCGATTGCCGTGGCGCGCACTGTATAGGAGCTTGCGGTAATGTTCGATATGGATAAATTATAATATTTCGTAGCGCCATCCAGCGGAGCCTGGGAAGGGAAGATGGCCCCCGCGCCGGTTCCCAGCGTCGGTGGGACGCCGCCTGGCTGGTAGGTGTTGTTTTGTGTGAACACGCGCTCCATCGCATTTCCCAGCGCCACCAGCGCTCCCTGTGCCTCCGAGCGTCGGCTCTTTCTCACGCTGTCCTGGTATGAGGGATAGGCGATCGCGGCGAGGATGCCGATGATCATTACCGTCACCATCAGTTCGATGAGCGAGAATCCTGAGGATTTTCTGTTCATGGTGTTGAACTCCTTGATATCTGGATAAAGAAGCCCCCGGTAACGTCCGGGGGCCTCGGCGCTAATGTTATTTACCTGCGGATTTCCCGCCATGACAGGCGGCCAGTTCCGCCCGTGTTCCCGGTGTCGGTACGCCGTTCATCGATATTTTCTCCGCTGTTGGCCGTATATTGGTGTTTGCCAAGGAAGACGGATTCCGCAGCGATGGAGCCTATCTTGCGCCCTCCGGCGGCCACGGTCTGTGATCCGTTAGTGACCTTGTCGGTACTGTCAACCTTGTTGTCGTTGTTGTAGTCGAAGACAGGCTTGTCCGGGTTGCCGCCGTTGACCAGCTTCACCGACATCAGCCAGGACGATCCGCCAAAGCTGCACGCGGCGGTATTGGGGATCATGGTATTGAAGAATACATAATCATCACGGATCTTGGGGTTGGTGATGACCCGTTCACCGGTCGCCGCGCTGGTGCTGTCGAGGTCGATATACCAGCCGGATTTGTTGTTATAGTTCACCGCATTGTCGCTGGGCACGCGCACATCCGCCGGGAAGCCGGTCAGGAAGGTCTGAGCCACCAGATTGCTTCTGTTGAGATCTTTCGTGCCCTTGTCCCACACGCCATAGAAGGTCTGCGTGCTGGTGCTGCTCTGGTCGGCGGTGACCAGGTATTGGCCGGTGCCGAAGAAGACCAGCAGATTGGGGGTGTTCGAGCTGCTGTTGGCTTCAGTGGGGTGCTTGGCTACCACGACCTTGGTGGTGATGGCCTGCGCGACATTGGCCGCATTCTTGGCGACGAACAGCGGTTTGGGTGTGCTGCCCTGCTTGTAGGCGACACCCCAGTTCGAGGCGCTGGCATCGGACAGGTCGAATGCCCACATATTGCCCTGCAAATCGCCTGCGTAGACCCGGTCGACCGTGCCGTTGTTGTCGAGGTCGATCAGTGTCGGGCTGGCAAGGCCGTTGGCGCCCGCGCCGCTGCTGCCTGCCCCTGTGGTGATCTTGAGATAGTCCGTATTCAGCGTCCAGACGCCGTCCAATCCGCCCTCGAGATAGGCGATGAACAGCTTGGCCTGCCCGCTGCCGCCGTCGTTATAGCCATTGCCGAAGATGACCGCCCATTTGCCGTTGTTCATCAAGGCGACGGCGGGTTTGCTGAATGTATAGCCCAGATCGGCGTCATCGGCGCTGCTGAATTCCCACATCACGACATCATCGGGCACCGCGCCGGACTCCGAGAACGCGGAGGGGTTGGTGACGTCCAGTGCGAACAGTCCCATGCCGCCGCCGCCCTCACCGCCGATGAGTATGGTTTTCCAGCCGACCGTGCCGCCGGGTGTGGTCGCGATATAGACGTCCGACACCGTGGGGCCGAGATCGACGTAGTAGCGGTGCTGGTAATTCTTGTCCGTCAGGTAGTGCAGGCCCTCGGTGGCATTGGCAGAAAACAGATTATGTGGAACATAGGCGATGGTTTCCTCGCCCGTTGCCGCATCGAAACCATGCAGCATGCCGTCGTTGGCGCCGACATAGACGATCCCGGCTCGGTTGGCCTGAGCGGCCTTGAAATCAGAGTATTTGCTGCCGGCGCTGGTCGGGAAGGGCGCGGTATCAGGGTAGGGCAGGTCGGGTCTGCCGACATATACCGGACTGGAGTGCGTGATATCGCCCAGCACGCTGGCGCGGATACGGAAGTCGAGTTTTGGGGCGGCTACGGTGCCTGGACCTTCATTCGAGCGATCGCCGCGCAGATAGGCTAGGCGATCCGCACCTTTGTTGTCGACGCTAGAGGTACCCATGTTCAGATCGCTCTGTTGAGCCGCCGACAGATTGGTGGTGTTCCAGGTAAAGGGAATGCCTTTCTTGAGTGTCGGGTTGTAGGTCAATATCTTGCGCGAGGTTTGGCTGTCGAGTTTTGCGGCGGCATTCCAGCTTTCCGTGCTGGCGATGTTGCCATTGAGGGGGTCCAGCGCATAAGAAAGCAGCTCGCCGCTCCATTGGGCGGAATTGAAACGGGCCTGATAAACGGCGCTGTTGGTGCTCAGGGTTGCGGTATTGAACGCCACGGCGGCGGCGCTGCCCACGCGCGATGCGATATTGGCGACGACTTGTTGCAGTGCGGCCGTCAGTGTGTCTTCATCGAAGGCGGTGAAATATTGCCCTCCTCCATAGGCCGCCGCATCTTGCAGCATCTGGTTTGCGGCGGAAAAGCCGATGGTGTAGGTGTTGAGCGTCTGTTTCTTGAATTCGTTGTTGTTGCTGCTGTCATCGAAGCTGACGCCGGTCACGTCGTTGGCAGGCGCCTTTCTCAGGTCGATGTCGGTGGCGAATTTGGCCATGTCGTCAAGGTAGAGCGAATATCCCTCATCACCCTGGCTACTTGCTGGCTTGAAGCCATCCGAATATTGAGGGAAGTTAGGATACATGGCCTGTGTGGTGGCGGGCGCCTGGTTGTCCCAGTTCGGCAGAGAGCGCGTTGCATCGAGCGTATCGTCCGGGTCGTTGCTGGGAAAATTGTTGTCGTAGGTGGGCAGGCCATCGGTGATGACGATGGTGAAATTCTTCTGGCAGCGGTACTGGATGGGGCTGGTGTAGGTGATACCGTTGTTGTAATAGCCGGTCATGCCGCGGAAGTAGCGTGTGACTTCATACAGCGCCTCGCCAAGGGGCGTCCAGGTGGCCGACGAGAGGCCGGAAATGGCGTTGGTAAGTGTCGTTTTGTGGGTGGCGTCAACGTTTTTGCATTCCGCCCCTATTATTCCACCCTCGGTATTGTTGCTCGGGTTGAACGACGCAATGCCGAAGCGCATGCCTGAGATGCCGGTAACGACATTGGTGGCCACACTTTTTGCTACGTTCATGCGGTAGCTTTGGGGGATCTGGTTCTGCGTCAGATCGGTACCATCGGCATAGGTCGCAAACAGGTAATTGAGGTAGTTGCCGGTGTAGCGGGTGTTGCCGCCGGTAACGGGATCCGGGAGTTTCAGGCATTTTTGGCTGGTGCCATTATTGCCGCGCTTCCATCCCGATCCGCATCCACCCTGGTCGATGGTCGAATGAAGCTTGTTTCCATTAGTGGAGTTCCAGTCTCGATTGGTACCATTACCTTGTCCCCAATCGGCATAAGTGATGGTGTTGTCGTACTCCGCCGCCCAGATGATATTATCCATGCTGCCGGAGTTGTCGATCAGGATCATGACGTTCGGTTGCACCGGCGAGGCCAGGAATAGTGGTATGTTGGCCAGTGGACCCGGTGCGGCCTGTGCCGCGGGCGATGCGAATACCAAGAGATACGTGAACAACGTTCCCCAGGCGAAGGATTTTCTCAGTAATGTCGGTTTCATGATTCGTCTCCTGACACGTATGTGCCGGTGAAGTGGGTATGGTGATGACAGACAAGCTTTCAGGACATCAGATTTCTAAAGTCTCATTCCGTAGTATTCCTGCAAGAGGACGGTCGCGCTGTCGGTGCCGCCCGTGCCCCGCGCAGTGATGCGAAAATTGGTGATCTGGCCCCCGCCGGAGGAGTCGCCATAGCCGGATTCGAGCATGGGGGTGGGCCGGCCGGTCACACCGACGAATTCAACGATGAACCGGGGTGGGTTCGGCACATTTGGGACGGCGGTGCCAGTTCGTGATGCCGAGCCGGTCCAGGTGGCGTTGGCGAAAATATCGGGCGCCTGTCCGGTGGCGTAGAGTCCGTTGGTGTTGTTGAACGCGCCCGTTGTTGCGATGCCGTTAAGCAAGGTTTCGGCGTCTCGTAATGCCGCTTCGGCGGCCTGGAAGCCGAGGGCCTGGTCACGGCTGTTACCCGCCATTTTTTCCTCCAGCGTCGAGACGCCCATCGCTGTGACGCCGATGAGCGTCAGCACCAGCAGGATCATCAAGCTGACGATCAGCACAGAGCCGTGTTGTTTGGCATGGATGGAATGATTCATGTCACTGTCCCCGGTTGCGTATCTGAAGGGTGGTGGTGAAGACGCGGCGCAGGCGGCGGTCATCCGCGGGATCGATGGTGGTTTCCGCCGTTTGGTAGATATTGCCGTCCGTGGTGGAGTTGGCCTCTTCCACGCTGCGCATCAGCAGCGCCAGCCGCGCGCTGACCACATTCGCCCAGTTGGCGACGTTGTTGGCGGTGACATAGCGGTTCGCCGTGCGGTCGCCGTCGGTGTCTTCGCCATACAGGACCTGCATGCTCTCCACGCCTTCCAGCAGTTCTTCGGGGTTGCCCGCCAGCAAAGTGGCTCCGCCCAGGGGCCGCCGGAAGAGCGCGGGCGGGTTGTTGGGGTCGTTGTTCCTCTTTCCCACGTAATAAATGTTGCTGACCAGTCGTGAGACTTGTCCGTCTTTACTGGTCGAAAGCGTCATGGCCGCGATATTGCCGGGAGCGCAGCCGGCGTTGAGGTTCAGGCGTATTTGACCGGAGCCGATGGTTTGTATGTTACACACCTGCACCACGTCCGCATTCATGCAGTCGCTGAGCATCAGGATCTCGTCGTTGGCGAAGACGGAATTTTGGGGGGTGTCCACGATCGTATTGGCGCCGGGCGTGATATTGTCGATGTCCGCGGGGTTTTCTCCCATCGTCCAGATGCGGACGATGTCGGAGCCGGGAACGGCCTGGAAATCCTCCAGTGTCGCGCCGCCAGCGGTGGTCCAGCCGCCGCCGGCCGTGCTGACCGTGGCGACATTGGTGCTGGAGATGCTATACGTCTGACCGGGGCCGGTGCTCGTCGCCTCCCATCCCTGTAGCCCCATCCCGGGATTGAAACTGGCGGGAATGGCGCCGGCCAAGGTGTTGTTGACGGTCATTGCCGCCCTGCGGCAGCCCTGATATCCGGCCATGCGAATGTCCCTGGATAAAAAGTCCATCGCGAAACGCCCGTTTTCCTGCAAGCGCGCCAGGCCGTCTTGCATGCGATAGGTCTGCCGGCTGCCGAGGAAGATTTGCATGACGCCAGCGAGCAGGATCAGACTGATGGTGATGGCGACCATCACCTCCATCAGTGTGAGGCCGCGTTGCTTGTCCAGGTGCATAATCTTGAATGTCGTGTGGTTCATGGTTGGAAGCTCATCGAAAAGCAGGTCAGGTCATTCGAGTTGCTGGGATCACAGCCGGTGCCGGTGGCGCCGTTGCGCGCGTCGTCCCACATCACGGTGACCGTGAAACGGGTGCTGCCCGCGGGGCGCGACACAGCGCCCTTGCCCGAGGGCAGCAGGTTCGCGGTGGCGGTTTTCCAGGCGTAGGCATCGTAAGCGGCCATATCCGACGTGGTGCAACTGCTGGTGACACAATTGGTCGGTGGTGTGCCAGGTATCGCAGTTGAAATGCTGTCATACTGGCCTGTCAGTACCCCATTCGGATTGGCCCTGATGCGGTCCGCTATGTCGTAGGCCTGCTGGGTGGCGATGGTGCGCAGATAAGCGCTCTGATTGTTGCGCAGCCCAGCCGCTTGTAGCCCTGCCAGGCCGAGCAGCCCGATGGACAGCACCACGATGGCGACCAGGACCTCGATCATGGTGAAGCCCTTCGCCTTGTGCGATCCGCAAGAGACTCGTTGCATGGTGATGTTTTTTTTCATGGGACGTTACCTGTCAAGGGCAGGCGCTGCGGCTGATGTTGGCCCGACCGGTGGGAATGACGGTCATGGTGCGCACCTCGTTTCCAGTGCAGCCCGGTGCAGACAACTGAAAGCCGCGGGAGGTACCCGCCGGAATGTTCAGGAAGCCGCTGGGCAGATACTGGATCGAGGCAACGGCTTCCAGGCTGGTCAGGGTGGCACCGCTCAGTGCTTCGTGCACCCGCGTGATCTCGCTGGTCTGCATGACCGAGTCGCCGTTGGTGTCGGTCCATGCCAGCCAACCCTTGGCCCAATCCGTGCCGGAGCAGCTTGTCTGATTGTCGCTCACGCAAACAGTGGCGCGACGACCCTGCTTTACGGCCTCGCCGCGCGCCAGATGGAGCGTCGCAGTGAAGTCGTTCGCCTGCGATGCAAGCCGGTTGTTTTGAATCGTGGAGCGGAAGCTCGGTACCGCCATCGTCGCAATAATCGCGGCAATGGCCAGCACGATCATCAGCTCAACCAGCGAGAAACCTGTGTGTTTTCTGTTCATGGCTTCGTTGTACCACCCTGAATTTCGACCGTCATGGGAAAACCGATGAGCTGCACGGTTTTCCCGATGAGCGGCATGTGCCAGAGGAAAAGCGGAGAATCGGTAATGAAGGAAGTCGTGATTTTCATTCTTCAATTTCTCGTTTTCCTTCGATGTATATCGGCAAGTGATGTGGGATAATTGAGACATGACAGATTGTTTGGTGATTGGCGGTGGCTTGATCGGCATGCTCACGGCGCGCGAGCTGGCGCGTGCGGGGATGCGGGTCACGTTGGTGGAGCGCAGTGCGACGGGGCGGGAGTCGTCGTGGGCGGGTGGAGGCATACTTTCGCCGCTGTATCCGTGGCGTTATCCCGATGCGGTGACGGCGCTGGCGGGCTGGAGTCAGCGGATCTACCCGGCGCTGGCGGCGGAGCTGGCGGACGAAACGGGAGTCGATCCCGAGTGGACGCGGAATGGTCTGCTGATGCTCGACGCCGATGGAAAAGTGGCGGCACAGGCGTGGGCGGAACGTGCCGCGATGCGTTTGGACGTGATCGATCGCGATGCGGTGCTGGCGTGTGAACCTGGGCTTGGCGAGCCGCCGCAAGAGGCGCTGTGGATGCCCGATATCGCGCAGATCCGTAATCCGCGTTTGCTGCGTGCTGTGAGGCTCGGCCTGGTGTCCTCCGGGGTGGAGATTCGGGAGGGTGTGGACGTGATGGGGTTCATCGTCCGTGACGGCCGGATCGCGGGCGTCGAGACGGCGGCGGGGAAGATACCGGCGGAAAGCGTCGTGGTCGCGGCGGGGGCCTGGAGCGGGCGGTTGCTGGCGGGGCTGGGTGTTGCGCTTGACGTGGCGCCGGTGCGCGGGCAGATGATCATGTTTCATGCCCGGCCTGGGGTGGTGTCGCGCATCGTGTTGAGCCAGGGCCGCTACCTCATTCCCCGCCGCGACGGGCGCGTGCTGGCGGGCAGTACGGTGGAACATGCCGGATTCGACAAGTCCGCCACAGCGGAAGCGCTCGCCCAACTGCGTCAGGCCGCCGTGGCGCTGGTGCCCGCTCTGGCGCGCTATGATGTCGAGCGTCACTGGGCCGGTCTGCGTCCCGGTTCGCCCGAGGGTGTGCCTTTTATCGGCGAGCATCCGCAGGTGCGCGGCCTGTTCGTCAACGCCGGGCATTTTCGCAACGGTGTGGTGATGGGGCCGGCCTCGGCGCGCCTGCTGGCCGATCTCATGCAGCGGCGGGCGCCGATTATCGATCCGTTGCCATATGCTCTATCTGGTTGATATTGAAAAGGATAGGCGCAATAACATAGACAATTACTAAAGATTTTCCTATACTCGCCGATATGAGTGATATGTCTAGCCAAACATTTGCCGGAGTGAACGCCAGGTCAGATGTCATTGATCTCATGCGTTCGCACGGCATCACGCCCACCCAGCAGCGGGTCGAAATCGCCCAGGCTCTTTTCGCCCGTCCCCAGCATCTTTCCGCCGAGCAGGTTCTGGCGCTGGTGAACCGGGAACGGCATGTGGTTTCCAAGGCAACCATCTATAACACCCTGGGGTTGTTCGCTGCCAAGGGCTTGGTTCGCGAGATCATCATCGATCCCACCAAGGTGTTTTACGATCCCACGACCAGGCCGCATCACCATTTTTATAATGTCGACAGCGGCGAATTGATGGATATCGACGCCGAGTCCGTCGCCCTGAGCAGCTTACCTGAACTGCCCATGGGCACGGTGGCGGAGGGTGTTGACGTAGTGATCCGCATCCGCAATTGCCGAACTCCCGCGGAATAAATCCGGTGTGCACGCTGGATTTACAGTTGCTCATCTCCCCCTTATACTAGGCAGCCTTTCGCCGACGTAGCTCAGTTGGTAGAGCAACTGATTCGTAATCAGTAGGTCGGGGGTTCGATTCCCTTCGTCGGCACCAGTTTTTTCAAGTATTTTCATGATCTTACCTGCCCCCATCATTGTGTTGGAAATTGAGTGCAACTACCCTTGCACCGTTTTTGCACCAGTCAGAAAATGTCGTAAACCCATATAAGCACAAACACGGCAATGTGCAAACAACCAAATGTGTGGTGTTTTTATGCGATTTTCTCGTCTTGCGTTGCATCACCCACCAATTTAGGCCGGCACAGGTTTTCGGCGTAGTCGGCCAGGTGATCAGCGCTTAGGTGCGCATACCGGCGCACCATCTCGACCGTTGACTATCCTGCCATCTCCTGAAGCGCGTAAAGCGGTGTTCCGGCCTGGACATGCCAAGAGGCCCACGTATGGCGGAGATCGTGGAACCGGAAGTTCTCGATACCGGCACGCTTGAGGGCCTTACGCCAAGCATGATTGTTGGCGCGGGTGACGCGGTTGCCCTGGTAAGTAAACACCCAGTGGTTATGTTGACCAACCTGACGGCGCAGAATCAACACAGCTTCGGCGTTGAGCGGTACGGCAATGGCTTTGCGGGCCTTGGCCTGATCGGGGTGGATCCAGGCAATACGGCGTTCGAGATCGATTTGGGACCACTCCAGGCCGGTGATGTTTGACTCGCGCAGGCCTGCGGCCAGCGCGAAACCGGCCATGGCCGCCAGATGCGGCGGCAATGCTGCTAAGAGGCGTTCGGCTTCTTTGCGGGTCAGCCAGCGGATGCGGCGCTGGGATTCAGGGAGCATACGGACGGCAGGGGACTTGTCGAGCCAGCCCCATTGATTGGCGGCGCACCGAAGTATCGATCTGACGACGGCCAACATGCGATTAACGGTGGCGGGGGAAACGCCATCATCAAGCTTGGATTGGACGACGGCTTGCAGGCGGTCGGTGGTAATCGCGACAAGCGAGGTATCGCGCAGATGGGCATCCAGCCAGCGGAGGTGGCATTTGCCGTCTTTGAGGCTGACCTTATGCGCCTTTTCGGCGATCCAACGCACAACGGCTTGCTGCCAGAAGTAGCGGGGCCGATCTCCGATCTGATGGACGCGCCAGTATTCAGCCTTTAGGCGGTCGTGGTATTCCTGGGCGGCTTGCTTGTCGGCAGTCCGAGCGCTGACAAATATTCGGCTGCCGTTGGGAGCCGTGAAACGGACGTACCAAGTTTTACCGCGTTTGACGATGGGCATAGATTATCCTCGGTTTTTACGCTGTACCCACTGCGTAGGTGTTCGACCAGATCAGCATCGATGAACCTCCAATGCCGGCCAAGGCGAGTGGCGGGAATCCGGCCAGCATAGGCCATACGACGCAGCACCTCGGGGTTAAGGTCGAGGAAAATAGCAGCATCGTGGAGGTTCATTACGCGCATGTCAATTTGTTACAGATGCAACCCGTTATCCGTTATTGAAAGTGTTACGAGTGTTACCCTTACTCTTGGGTGACGGTTATCCACCGCTTCCCTCCCGCCAGGGGATACATAAAGCATCCCCTTCTGGTCGGCGCTACGCGGCTGTGGATAGCCGTCGCCGTGGTCTATAAAGCAACCGAAAAAAATCAACAAAAAGCATCCAATGTGTGGGTATCGCACTCATTGAAAAAATAAAGGTAATGCATATCTTGATGATCAAGAAAAACCAGATCAATCCAACAAATATTTGATGAAGGCGATCAGACCAGACAAACATCGATACCAAATCTTGCCAAAATTTATGAAGATCCATGTTAAGCCTCCAAAAGAGATTTCAACATATGAGGCGGGGAGCACCCAGGCTGCGCCTGGGCACCCCCGCGCCTCATAGCTTCGTTAATTGCAACACCAAGACAATCTGAGTATGCGTTTTTTCCGTGGTTTTGGTATCCAAGAAGCCAGGAAGGAAAAACATGCCGCTCTTGGTGGCGGAATTTTTTTCTTCGTCGAGACCACCAATAATGACAAGCTCATCGGGTTCGACGTTGAGGGTGGTTTTTATTTCGCGGGTCAGAACGCTAGGGCTGTTGATCGTGCTGCTGCTGGTCTTGGCGAAGCTGCTTATTTGGTGCGATAGATCAAGCTCTATGCGATCTGAGAGGACATGAGGGGTAAGATTGAAAATTACACCACTCTCCATGTATCGGATTGACTGGATAGGATTGCCGTTCCGATCAATCGTTGATTCGGATAGTACGGGCTCGCGGGTACCCACAACGAACTTTGCGTTTGCCGCGTGACGAACACGGACGCTGGGGCTGCTGACGAGGCGGAAGCGGCTGTCTTTCTCGACGGTGGATAGAACGCGTCAATCGTAGAAGTCTTGAGTTTCACGGCGTTCGGCGTTTTTCAAGATAGTTGTCACCGTTTCTTTCATGCGGCCTGAGCCTGTTGGCTGGCCGATTTTTCCGGGTTGAGCCAAACACTCTGCGGCAATGACCAGTCTCGGATCGAGCGGCTCCAGCGTTGCGGATTTCTGGCCCGTGCCGCTTCATAGATTTCGGTGCGCCGCTTCATGATGTCCTCGGCCTGCGCGCTGTGGCGCTGCTCGGGTGTGACGAAGTTTAACCCGCTGTGCCGGTGCTCGCAGTTGTACCAGCCCACAAAGCGCATCACCCAGGCGCGCGCCTCCTCCAGCGTGGCGAAGCCTTCTGTGGGGTATTCCGGACGGTATTTGCAGGTCCGGAACACGCTC
>JADDKJ010000043.1:0-25788 GCA_033717875.1 Gammaproteobacteria bacterium | reverse complement strand
TGGACTGGTACAACCGATCCAGACCGCATTCGAGCCTGGGCAAGAAAACACCTGATGAGGCTTATGCCGTGATGCTGCCGACGGTTAAACTGGCAGCGTGAGAATCAGCAGAGATTCCACTTAAAAACTCAGGCCACTGTTCAAACGAATGGGGCCACTTCTGAGCCATGGGGAGGCGGGGGAATGATGTCACCATGAAACGGATAGCGGCCTTATGTTCCAACGCGGTTTTGGTTTGGCGACACAATCGCTGTAGCCTATATTTCTGACTTACTTGATCGCGCGAGCAACCCGCGAGGCGAGGACTGGCATGGATAAAGCAAAACCATAAGGCGTGTCTGGGCTATGGGTTATAGCATGGCGGCGATTGCCCGTCATGCTGGGGTGCACTATTCTATGGTGAGCAGGGTGATTAAGGGGGAGAGGTGGGGGTGTTATGTCAAGGCTTGACCCCTCTGTGCTCCTTGTGTCCGAGGACGCCGCACAACTCCTCCTGCGCCGCCACAACCACGCCTCGCCGCCGCCCAGCAGCGGTTGACGATACTCTTTAATGAGGGGTTGTCGGAACCCTATCTGGCGATCCGCCCCAACCGCCCATTCTGATAGTCGGAAATGGCTTGCCGAATCTCTGCCGCGCTGTTCATGACGAAGGGACCGTAACCAACGATGGGTTCATCGAGGGGTTGTCCGTTCAGTAACAGCAGTGTCGCGTTCTCCAGCGTTTCGATGGCGAACATTCCTCCGTCACGTTCCAGTACCGCCAGCTCGGCTTCGCCGACGAGTTCACCGCTCGGCATGCGGATGCGCCCGCTCAGAACAAACAGCGCGGTCGTGTAGCCAGCGGGCACCTCAAACTCCGTGCGATGGCCCGCGTTCAGTTGCATATCCCAGACATTCATCGGGCTGAAGGTGTGAGCAGGGCCGTCCTTTCCATTGTAAGCGCCGGCAATCACGCGAATGGCGCCCGCATTGCCGGGCAGCTCGATCCGAGGTATTCGGGCGCTTGTAATGCTCTGATAGCCGGGGGGCGCCATCTTGTCTTTCGCCGGTAAATTCACCCATAGTTGAATCATCTCGAATGGACCGCCGCGCTTTGAAAATTCGGGTCCGTGATACTCTTCATGGACAATGCCGGAAGCGGCGGTCATCCACTGTACATCGCCGGGCCCGATGATGCCGCCGCCACCGGACGAGTCGCGGTGTTCGACCTCGCCGGCGTAGACAATCGTAACGGTTTCGAAACCACGATGGGGATGCTCTCCCACGCCGCGCCGGTGTTCCGAAGGCGGAAAATTCGCCGGGCCCGCATAATCCAAAAGGAGAAACGGAGACATCTCCGCGGCAATGTCGTTGTAGCTGAAGATGCTGCGAACAGGAAACCCGTCACCCACCCAGTGGCGTTCGTGACGGCTCTGGATAAAGGAAAGTTTCTTCATGATGTGCGCTCCTTGGTCATGGGGGTTACTTTACGCGTTTCCGGGGTGAAATGGGTAGCGGATGTGGAGTCGCGGAGCCTCTGTATTAATCCGAGGTTCCTGTATCATAATTAAGGAAAAACAAAACCGGAATGCCACATGATCCTACGAACCATCAGGAGACCAACAAGCGGTGAGTGAGGAATACGTTTTGCCCGCCGGCATCCCTGATGCCGTGAGGCGTGCCCTCGCTGAAGATATTGGCGGTGGCGATGTCACTGCCGTGCTGATTCCAGAGGAAGCGGTGTGCGACGCCACTGTCATCAGTCGTGAGGATGCGGTGCTGTGCGGCACGGCGTGGTTCGACGAGGTATTTCGTCAGTTGGATGCGTCCATTCGGGTGGAGTGGCGCGCCGGCGATGGTGACGCCATTGGCGCCAATCAGGTGTTATGCACGCTGCATGGCGCGGCGCGGCCGCTTTTGACCGGGGAGCGCACGGCGCTCAACTTTTTGCAAACCCTGTCCGGCACGGCGACGCAGGCGCGGCGCTATGCCGACGCGGTAAAAGGAACGGGCGTCAGGATCCTCGATACCCGCAAGACCCTTCCCGGTTTGCGTGAGGCGCAGAAATACGCGGTGCGTTGTGGCGGCTGCCACAACCATCGCCACGGGCTTTACGACGGCATTCTGATCAAGGAAAATCACATCCTGGCCGCGGGTTCCATTCGCGCCGCCGTCGAGGCCGCGCGCGCTGTTGCCCTGGCGAGGGCTTTGCCGGTGGAGGTCGAGGTGGAAAATCTCGGCGAGGTGCGCGAGGCGTTGGCGGCCGGTGCGGACATTTTACTGCTGGACAATTTCGATCTCGAGCAAATGCGCGTTGCCGTCGCCGTGACGGCGGGGCGCGCCAGACTGGAGGCTTCGGGGGGTATCGATTTTGGTAATCTGCGCCAGGTTGCCGAGACCGGCGTGGATTACATCTCGATCGGCGCGATCACCAAGCATGTGCGGGCGATCGATCTGTCGATGCGTTTTACCGGGACGTATTGGCTGGCGTGACGGGGAACCTGTGCGTGTGATATGTGTCATACTAAGCACAAAGTTGTGCTCTGAGTATAGATAAAACGATTGATTCTGGAGGTCTTGTGAGAATTTCCCATATTCCCGTTTTTGCATCCCTGCTGGCGGTCGCCGCGCTGGGCTCTTTTCAGGCGATCGCTGCGGAAAAGCCCGCGCCCCAGCCTCAGGCCGCAACCTCCAAGCAGGACGCGCCGAGCGAAGGCAAGGTGATATCGACCGCGGATGCGTCGATTTATACCTATGTGGAGCTCGAAGGCGCCAATGGCAAGCGCTTCTGGGTGGCGGGGCCGACCACCAAGGTCAAGGTGGGCGACCGGGTGCGGTTCGCCGAAAGCATGGTGGCGGAGAATTTCACCAGCAAGGCGCTGAATCGCACCTTCGACCGGATTATCTTTGCCTCCGGTTTATCGGTGATGAAATAGCATCGCCAGATTCCCGGGCATGAAACAAAGGAACCTCTGACTAATTCAGAGGTTCCACGGCACAAGGAGGTGCGCTCTGAAAATTCCAGGATGGAATTATTCAGAGCTTCCCTAAAGGGGCGCTTCTGCGCCCCTTTGTTGTTGAGTCCTCGATCAGGCTTACTCGCCAACCACGCTCATGTTAGGCGTAGCTGGCAGCCTGGGCATGGTCTGTTTGGGGAACTCGCCTGTCAGGCTGTTGAGGAAGGCGACGATGTCCTTGACCTCGTTCTCCTTGAGTTCCTTGTTGAGCTGGGTCTTGGCCATGACGCGCACCGCCTCGTCCAGGGTCTTGACCGAGCCGTTGTGGAAGTAAGGCGCGGTCAAGGCCACGTTGCGCCAGGTCGGCACGCGGAACATGTGCTTGTCGGCGTTGTCCTTGGTCACTTCATAGCGGCCTTCGTCGGCATCGAGCTGATACTTTTTTACGTACTCGTTATCGCTGAAAGTCGGGAATTTCGCGTAGAAACCTTGCCCCATCGGCAGCGCGGGGCCGGCGAAATTGACGCCGTTATGGCACGCGGTGCAGCCGGCATTCTGAACCAGTTTCATGCCGCGCTGCGCTTCGGCCGAGAGCGCCTTCTTGTCGCCCTTCACATAACGGTCGAACGGGCTGTTCGGGGTAAGCAAGGTGCGTTCGTAGGCGGCGATGGCCTTGGCGATGTTGTCGTAAGTGAGCGCATTGGCACCGCCGAATACCTTGGCAAACTGCTCGCGGTAGCCGGGGATCGACGACAGGCGGTCGATCACGGCTTTTTCGCTGGGCATCGCCATCTCGATCGGATTCAGGATGGGGCCTTTGGCCTGGTCTTCCAGCGTGGCCGCGCGTCCATCCCAAAACTGGGCCGTCATGAATGCGGCGTTCCACACGGTGGGCGCATTGCGTCCGCCGGTTTTGGCGCCGACACCTGCGGAGACGGGGCGATTGTCCGTGCCGCTGCCGCTGACGTCATGGCAGGAGTTGCACGATACCGTGCCGTTCAGGGACAGGCGCGGATCGAAATAAAGCTGTTTGCCGAGCTCGACCTTGGCCGCCGACATCGGGTTGTCCTTGGGAATAGGGGGCTGTTTCGGCAGGGCTTCGAGAGCCAAGGCCGGCGATGTCAGTCCCGCGATCAAGGCGCTGCCGATGAGCAACGGCATGGCGCGAACGGTTTTTTTCGTATTCTTCATGGGTGTTTCCTCCTGAGCTGCGGTTGGGGGTAATCAAGTTTAGATTTAGTCTAAATATAAACTTTCCTTTTTGCAACCCCCTCAAATGAATTTTCCAATGGGACAAAAAATTCCAATTTCAAGGATGCCAGCCTCAGTACGGATGCGCTTTGATATAGATCAAGAAATTCAGACATACCCCTGGCCGCTTGTTGGTAACCCGGGCTGTACGTGGTATATACATACCTTATAGAATCCGCGAATGGCCTCTGAATGAACCGGAAAGAAAGAAATAACCATGCGCGTATCCCGCTTTTTGCTGTCCACCGTCAAGGAAACCCCCGCCGACGCCGAGGTCATCAGCCATCAACTGATGCTGCGTGCCGGCATGATCCGCAAGCTGGCCGCCGGCCTCTATACCTGGCTGCCGCTGGGCTTGCGCGTGTTGCGCAAGGTCGAAGGCATTGTGCGCGAAGAAATGGACCGCGCCGGGGCGCAGGAGGTGCTGATGCCCGCCGTGCAGCCCGCCGAGCTGTGGCAGGAATCGGGTCGCTGGGAACAGTACGGGCCGGAGCTGCTGCGTCTGAAGGATCGCCATGATCGCGATTTCTGCTTTGGCCCGACGCATGAGGAGGTCATCACCGACCTGATTCGCCGCGAGATTCGCAGCTACAAGCAGCTCCCGTCCAATTTCTACCAGATTCAGACCAAGTTCCGCGACGAGGTTCGTCCCCGCTTCGGCGTGATGCGTGCCCGCGAATTCATCATGAAAGATGCCTATTCCTTTCACCTCGACCAGGCTTCATTGCAGGAAACGTATGACCTGATGTATCGCACCTACAGCCGGATCTTCACGCGCCTGGGGTTGCAGTTCCGCGCCGTGGAGGCGGATACCGGCAGCATCGGCGGACGGTACTCGCACGAGTTTCATGTGCTGGCCGACTCGGGCGAGGATGCCATCGCCTTTTGCGATAGCTGTGATTATGCGGCGAACGTCGAGCTGGCCGGAAGCCGCCTGCCCGCGCCCGCGCAAGAGCTGCCGCGTGCAAGGGAGCGGGTTGCCACGCCGAATATCCGCACCGTCGACGAGCAGGCGCAGATGCTGGGTATCGACTTCAACCGCATCGTCAAGAGCGTGGTGGTGATCGCCGACGGCAAGCCCGCGGTGTGTTTCCTCATGGGCGGCGATGAACTGAACACCATCAAGGCGGCGCGCGCGCTGGGCGCGACGGACATTCGCCTGGCCGACGCCGGTGAAGTGTTGTCCGCCACCGGCGCGCCGCCGGGTTTCGTCGGCCCGCTCAACCTGCCGGCCGATCTCGCCGTCATGGTCGATAACCAGGCCGCGCAGGCGCGCAACTTCTCGAGCGGAGCGAACAAGGCTGATTTCCACTGGATCAATCTCAACTGGGGCGTCGATGCCGCGCTGCCGCAAGTGGCCGATCTGCGCACCGTGCGCGCCGGCGAACAGTGCCCGCGTTGCGAAGGAAAGCTGTCGATCCGCCGTGGCATCGAAGTGGGGCACATCTTCCAGCTCGGCGACAAGTACAGCAAGGCGCTCAACGCCACTTGCCTCGATGAGACCGGCCGCAGCATTGTCATGACCATGGGCTGCTATGGCATCGGCGTGTCGCGTATCGTCGCGGCGGCGATCGAGCAGAACTATGACGCGCAGGGCATCATCTGGCCCGACGCCATCGCGCCCTTCCAGGTGGCGCTGTTGCCGATGAACATGCACAAATCGCAGCGCGTGCGCGACGCCGCTGAAACACTTTATGGCGAATTGCAGGCGGCCGGCATCGACGTGTTGTTCGATGACCGCAGGGAGCGCGCCGGCGTGATGTTCGCCGACATGGAGCTGATCGGCATTCCGCATCGCCTCGTGCTGGGCGAGCGCGGACTGGATGAGGGTGTGATCGAATACAAGGGGCGACGTGACGATCAGGCCCGGAATGTTCCACTGGCGGAAGTCGTCGCATTTCTTGATAATCGGCGAAACGCCTCCTCCAGCATGGCCAGATAGAAAAAAATCTATCAACATAATATTTATTACTGATTGTTATTTATATACACACCGGTTGTATAGTCTTGTTCCAAAGAGGTACACCAAGAAAGGGTACGAGCATGAGCACAGCGACAGACAACACAGGAACACCCGCGCGGTCAGGCCGCGAAACCGCTTTGGATCGCCGCCGCGCCTTGTCGCAGAACGGCAAGGCCGGATTGTCGGCGTCGAAATCTCTCCAGCGCTCTCGCGCCAGTGGCGACAGGCCCAAATCATCGCCGGTCGTCGCGGAGGCGGTGAAGGAAGTGGCGAAGGCTGGCAAGCCGGAAGGCTGTGGCTGCGGTTGCAAGGGGACTGCGGCGCCGGGAACGACGTGCGGCACTTCATCGCAAGCGGAAGCCAAGCTTGACGAAGTATGCGCCATCGTTGAAGGCACGCCCGCGGGCGTGCCGGAAATATCGACCGCGCGCGCCTTGTGTCAGGAGCGGCGTCAAGCCCTTTCGAGCCGCGGTAAAACCGCTTTGTCCAAGCCCTCTTCGACCAGGGTTGATGCCGAGCGTGCCGCGGGTGGAGCCTCATCGCAAGCGGAAACCAAGCTCGATGAAGTGTGCGCCATTGTTGAAGCGGCGCCCGAAGGCACGCCTGGCATATCGACCGCGCGCGCCTTGTGTCAGGAACGGCGCCAGGCGCTTTCGAGCCGCGGCAAGGCGGCTTTGTCCAAGACCGCTTTGACCAGGGCCGATGTCGAGCGTGCCGTTCGTCCGGGGGCGTGGAAAGAGGCGGCGGCGAATGGCCTGTCGGGGCGCGAGATTGCGCGTCTGCGCCGCGAAGAGCTGTGCCGCCTTGGTCGCGGCAACCAGGTGATATGCCGCCCCAGCGGCCGGGTGCGTCCCGCGGTTACCGAGGAAGCGCCGACGAAGGTCGAGGCATCCTCCACGCTGCGCGGCCAGCTCATTACCGGCAACCGGCCGGAGCGCAGCCGCAAGGTGACCGGCAACGAACCGGGAAGCTGCCGCGCCATTACCGGCACGGAATACATCAGCTCCGAGCAGTATGAGACATTCTGCGACACCCGCCCGGCGTCCGGCGCGGCCAAGGTGGGCGTAACGCAAACCAGCCGCGGCGAGAGAGTGACGGGCACGGAAGTGGGGCGCAGCACCAAGGTGACGGGTGACGAGACCGGATCGGCTCGCGCCATCACCGGTACCGAATACCTGAATCTGAAAGAATCGGCGGAGCAGGCCGGCGCCGCGCCGGAGAAAGTCGCTGTCAGTCACACCGCGCGTGGCGGATCGGTCTCCGGTACCGTTGTGGGCCGTTCCGTGAAAGTCACCGGCGATGAGCGTGGCGGTTGCGCGTCTGTCACCGGCACCGAATACCTGACGGCGGAACAGATGAAGACATTTTGCGCCACCAAGCCCGTGGCCGGACCGGCCAAGGTCGCGGAGATGCGCAGCACCGCGGGTCAGCCTGTGACCGGCAGCGAAGTCGGCCGGAGCGTCAAGGTGACGGGCGACGAAGCGGGTTCCTGCCGCTCGCTCACCGGCACTCAATACTATACGCCGGAACAGTTTGGCGCGCTGTGCGCCAAGCCGGGCGCGGGCGCGCCTGGCAAGGTGGGATTGACCCATACCCTGCGTGATCGCGCCGTCACCGGCACCGAAGTCGGCCACAGTGTGAAAGTCACGGGTGATGAGTATGGCGCATGCAAGCCTGTCACCGGCACGGAATATATCAGCGCCGAGCAGTACCAGGCGATTTGCGAAAACAAGCCCGCGCCGGGCGCGGAAAAGGTCGGTGTGAGTCGCACCTGGCATCAGCAAGCCGTGTCCGGCACACAGGTCGGCCGCAGCATCAAGGTGACCGGCGATGAATATGGAAGCTGCAAGCCGATCACCGGCACCGAGTACATCGGAGCGACACAGTATCAGGCGTTTTGCCAGCCGGGCGATACAGCCGCCGTGCGTCAGCGTGTGCGCACCATCAGTGGCACGCCTGGCGCGGCCCTGACCGGCGCGCAGCCGGGCATCGGTGGCAAGATGACAGGCGATGAGCGCGGCGCATGCCAGTCGGTGAGTGGCACGCCTTATGTCGGAGCCGATCAGTTCGCTGGCCAGTGCAAGACTTCCGCCGCGCCAGTGCACCACCGTGCCCGCTCGCGTGTGGCCTCGCCAGAGCCCGCTGTGGCCGAACAAGGCCCGGCGCCCGGCGACTTCAGCATTGTCACTCCGGCGCGCAGCGCGCACGCCCGGCTCAGCGGCCGTGTGACCGGTACGGTATACGGGTCTGGCGGACGGGTGACCGGGCCGGTCAATCTTGCCTCAGGGCTGATTTCCGGTACGCCGGAATTCCGTTACAGCGCTGAAGAGGCGACGGCAGCCGCTGCCCCGGCCCCGGTGCGTCAAGGCGTTACCGGCGAGGGCCGTGAGGCGGGCAGCCCGATCACCGGCGACGACTGGCAGCGTGGCAGCCGTGTTACCGGCACGGAAGGCATGTTTTCCGCCGGACGCAATGCGACCTTGCGCGGCGAGGCGCGTGGCAAGCCGGCGGTGGGTGCGCGGCAGTTCAAGGAAATCGAGAAGCCAGTCATTGCGCAAAGCCGGGTCACCGGCAGCAGCGGTAGCGCCAGCACCGGAGCGACCATCACCGTTTCAGGCGGCGCGCGTGGCTAAACACGGGCTGGCGATAGCATGAACACCAGGCAACGTGCGATGTATGCCAGCCGGGCGAGAGGCGCGCGCGCGCCCTATGGCCTGGGCACGCGTCAGAGCGGGCTTCCGCATCGCACTGATGCGGCCGAGGATCGCGTTGCCACACAGGCGGCGAGCACCTCGTGTGAAGCCGGTAAATTTTCGCATGTGCTGGTCGATGCCGATGCGAACCGGCGATTGTTCGAGTACGAGCGGTCAGTCAAAGACAGATTCGCCGCCATCGTGCCGGTGCTGAAAGAGATCGCCGCGATTCAGCACGAGCGTGATTTCGTCGAGCGCGCCCAGTACATTGCCAACGCCAAGCTGGGATTTTCCCTGCCGCAGCGGATGCTGGACGATGCCTGGGTGGAACAGTTGGACATGCGTTCGCTGTATGCCCACTGTGTGTCCAACGCTTTTCATCAGGCGGCGGCGCAGATTCAGGCCGAACAGACGCAGTCCCGCGAGACGCTGGATCAGGAAAGGTATTACTTGCAGGACTGCAATTTTCACGAGGTGGATTTTTCGCCTTGCGCTGACGGGCGTTTGATGGGCCTGGCGCGCTTCGTGTTACGCATGCCGCAGGGCGCGGTGCGCCGCAAGTCCTATGCCGGTGCGATGTTCGATGTCGAGGCGAATGTCAGGCACTGGATGCGCACGGAGTTTTATCGCCATCGTGAGGGCGTGCCCAGCTTGCCTGATGCCGGTACGCGCTACTTGAAGGTCGCGGTGTATCACTGGAGCAGTTCCGATCCGGCGCACGAAGGTTGCGCGGCGCATGGCAGTGACGAGCGCGCCGCCGCTGAAGCGGCGTTGAACCGGCTGATCGCTTTTCGCCAGGCGATCGAAAACAGCTTCTGCTGCGGCGCCTCGGTGGACATGCTGCTGATCGGCGTGGATACCGATACCGACGCCATCAAGATGCATATACCCGACGCCGACGGTGCGATCAGTCTGTACCGCTATGTGGACAGCGCCGAGCTGTACCGGCAGACCGCCGGGATGGATGAGAAAAGCGCCCATGCGCGCTTGTGGGAAACGATACAGGCCGCGATCCGCAGCGAAGGCTGGGGGCAAGGTAATGGTGCGCCGCATGAAGGCATGCTGCGCTTGATCGGAAGGCTGCTGATCAACAATCTGTCGCAGATCGATTATGTCTGCAAGAATTACGGCGGGCGTTACCCGGACATCGGCCACAACGAATTGTTCATCAGTGTCGGCGAAGGTTTTGAAGAGGTGCAGATTCGCAATCTGACCTACTATGCGGCGATGTATACAGTGGAAGAAGGCGCGCCCGATCTCGACATCGGCGTCAAGATCTTCAAGGGCTTGAACGTGTCTCGTGGCTTGCCGATCCCGGTGATAATTCATTATCGCTACGACAGCCGGGTGCCCGGTTCGCGCGATCGCATCGTGGCGCAATGCCGGCGGGTGAAAGCGGCGATCGAGGCGCGCTATCCGGCCCTGGTCAAGGATCGTCTGCTGCTGTGCGCGATGACGGTGCAGGACAAGGCGCAAGGCAGTGGTATCGAGCAGGTCGAGCAAGAGTCGTCGAATCATGCTCATTAAGATCGACGGAGACAAGGCATGAAAATCTGTCAGGTGGAAAAAACACTGGTTTCAACAAACCGCATCCGGGAACTGGGCCATAAGCCCCTGCTGGTGGTGAAAGAGAAGAGTGGTGGCCGCAGCGTCGCGGTCGACGCCGTGGGTTGTATTCCCGGCGATTGGGTGATCGTGGTCGGCAGCTCGGCGGCGCGCGAAGCGGCGGGGGCCAAGGATTATCCAAGTGACGCCACCATCGTCGGCATCATCGACCATTGGAAAGAGGAGTGAGCGATGGATATTTTCCAGGTGGTCGACGAGCTGGTCGCCACCCGCCGTGTCGCCGGATTGTATAGCGCTTCGCTGCGGATCTTGCGCGATGCCAAGGGCAAACTGAGCGTGGCGTCCGATCCAGTGGGCGTGCCGCCGGGAGCCTGGGTGTTCACTCTCAGCGGCTCGGCGGCGCGCTATGCGATGGGTAATCCCAAGGTGCTCACCGATCTGACGATTGGCGGAATCATCGACTCCTGGGATGAGAAGGGAACGAGCGGTGAAAAGGGTTCTGCGAAGAAATTCTGAACGAGGCGGGTTGGCGGAAGTGGCGGAGTTGGAATGATTTGCAGGGGTTAATGTTTTTTCTTTAATGTAGTACTTTTTCTTCAACTGTAATCAAACGAGGTGATTGAAATGGCAAACGAAAGATATGGAATTGCTTTGGGTATGATCGAAACCCGTGGCCTGGTGCCCGCCATCGAAGCGGCTGACGCCATGACCAAGGCGGCGGAAGTGCGTTTGATCGGCCGTCAGTTCGTCGGCGGCGGCTACGTCACGGTGCTGGTGCGTGGCGAGACCGGTGCGGTCAACGCGGCGGTACGTGCCGGCGCCGATGCCTGCGAGCGTGTGGGTGACGGCCTGGTGGCTGCGCACATCATCGCGCGCGTGCACAGCGAAGTGGAAAATATCCTCCCGGTTCGCCCGGCCGAGTGATAGGAGGCCGTGCAGAGGCGGGGTTGTCCCGCCCCTGCATCGCACTTCCTTGTCACGCTGCACGGAGCGTTCCGCGTTCCACTAAATGCTTTTAAGGAAGCTTTGAATAATTCCATCCTGGAATTCTCAGAGCACGAAAAGCAAAAATGTGATTTTTGCTTTTCTCCATTTTTCAATCACTTTCTGTGATTGAAAAATGCCGGCACATCCATGTACTGCGGAACCTCTGAATTAATCAAAGGTTCCTTAAGCGTAAGGAAAATGATATGGCAAATGAATTTCACGGTATTGCGTTGGGCATGATCGAAACGCGCGGCCTGGTGCCCGCCATCGAAGCGGCTGACGCCATGACCAAGGCGGCGGAAGTGCGCCTGATCGACCGCCAGTTCGTCGGTGGCGGCTATGTCACGGTGCTGGTGCGCGGTGAGACCGGTGCGGTCAACGCGGCGGTACGTGCCGGCGCCGATGCCTGCGAGCGCGTGGGTGACGGTCTGGTGGCTGCGCACATCATCGCGCGCGTGCATGGCGAGGTGGAAAACATCCTTCCCACCAAGCCGGGTACGGGCACGGCGGGTGGCCGCGACGCCGAGATTACCCAGACCCAAAGCTGATTCTGACAGTGATGGATTGCTGAACCATGATCGCCAATCCGCGTCTGGCCGGTTTTTTCAATCGCGCGCTCAGCCATGAAATGGCGGCGGTGCAGCAATACCTGATGCAGTCGCGATTGGCCGCGCTGTGGGGCATGGACGATCTCAGCGGCCATTTCCGCCGCGATGTCGATGAAGAGCTGACGCATGCCGAACGCCTGATGGAACGCATGCTTTATTACGGTGTTCCCGCCAACGCCACTCAGCTTGCGCCTGTCAGACTGGGCAGAACGGTGGCGGAAATCCTCGATATCAATCGCGATATCGAGCTGGAAGCGGTGCGCTTGTATGAAGAGGCGGCGGGCTACTGCGAGCGGATTCGTGACTACGAGAATCGTGATCTGTTCATCGCTATTCTCCAGGATGAAATCGGACATCTGGAAGACATCGACCAGATGAAGAAGAGCCTGTCCGCAACGGAGGTGCTGTGAAATGAGCGAGAAACAGCAAATCATCCCCGCAGGTTGGGAGCGGCGTGACAAGCCGCCCGCGTTGCATCGTCGCTTGATCTTTTCGGGTTATGGCGACACACGCCGTTTTCTCGACTGGATGGCCGCTCTCTCCGAGCGCGAAGGCTATTATCCCAGCACCAGCTTCGGCACCACTTACGTCAATGTGACCATCGATGCCCGTGACGGCAAGGTGATTGGCGAGGCGGATATCGGGCTGGCGGCGCAGATCGAGGCGTTCTATCAAGAGAACAGCGCCGAGAAACAGGGCTAGAGCGAGAAATGGTGACTATGCCGGCCCGGATTGTAACCATCGCCAATCAAAAGGGTGGCACGGGTAAAACGACCCTGACCATGAACCTGGCGGCGGGGTTCGCCCGGCGGGGACGCACGCTGGTGCTGGATGCCGACCCACAGCAGTCGGCCACGCAATGGGGAAAGCTTGCTCCCGAAGGCCGCGCCTATTCCGTGGCGGTGATCCCGGTGGCGGACGACCTGGAGCGCGAGGTGGAGCGATTCAGGGATTATTATCGCTTCATTCTTGTTGACTGTCCGCCCACGCTGGAGACCGATACCGTGCATCGCGCGATGGTGGCCGCCGATGTCGTCCTGATTCCGGTGTTGCCTTCCCCGGTCGATTTGTGGGCGAGTCTGCGCATCGCTCATGCGGTCGAGGATGCCAAGCAGCGGAACCGCGATCTGCACGCCCGTCTGCTGCTCAATCAGCTTGAAGCGCGCAATGCGCTGTCGCAGTCCATGCAGCAGGCGCTGGCCGAATTCGATATTCCCGCTTTGAAAGGTACGGTGCAACGGCGCGCGGCTTATCGCAATGCCGCCCTGGAGGGCTTGAGCATCTATGAACTGGCGCGCCGTCCCAAACCCGCGGTTGCCGAGATTGACGCCATTATTGAAGAGGTATTGATGTTATGAAAAAGAGTCTGGAAGAAAAACTGGCCGCCAGCGTGCGTCAGGCCAAAAAAACGCAACAGGAACGGCCCGCGCAGGTGGTATCCCAAGCCGCGACGGTGACCGCATCCGATCACCCTCAGCAGGGGCGGGTTGTCAAGACGAGCAAGTATGCCGGCCATGAGGACCAACAGCCTTCGCAGAGCCTCGATGACACTTGGGGTAATTTGTACCCGAAGCGCATTTGGCCCGACTGAGGATTGCGCGCGCGGGGGGCGCGTGACGCGGCTTTACTCTTGTTGTCAATATTGAAAACTACAAGACTCAAGCACCTTGTGCGGCCGGTGTCGTTAAGTCAAACAATAAATGTAGGGCGGGTGAGCGTTTTTTGCGTAACCCGCCAAGCGTGCGAAGCACACAAGCCGTGTTTGATGAGCTAGCGGTTTACGGCGCCGGAAAGAGCGCCTGCCCCGTCCTGCGTCGATTCATTAATCATTTGACTTAACGGCTCGCCCTTACGGTGTGCTAACCGCTCTTTCAAGCTATCGGGGGCTCCAGTTATGACCGAAAAGCCACAAAACGGCGTGCAGGGACTCAAGCACTGGCGCTATGATCTCGTCGCCGGCATGCAGGTCGCGCTGGTATCGCTGCCGCTGTCGCTCGGCATCGCGGTGGCTTCCGGCGCGCCGCCGGTGACCGGTATTATTTCGGCGATCATCGCCGGTCTCATCTTCCCCTTTCTTGGCGGCGCGTATGTGACGATCAGCGGCCCGGCCGCCGGGCTTGCCCCGGCCCTGCTTGCCGGTATGCTCACGCTTGGCCATGGCGATCTCGCCGCCGGTTATCCGCTGTTGCTTGTCGCGATCTGCCTTACCGGCTTGGTGCAGGTGTTGCTGAGCATGGTCAAGGCAGGCAAGCTGGTGGCGATGTTTCTGCCTGTGACCGTGGTGGAGGCCATGCTCGCCGCCATCGGGCTGATGATCATTATCAAGCAAATACCGGCGCTGCTTGGCGATCTCGTGCCACCGGCCAAAAGCATGGTGGTCGCTATTTCCAATCTGCCGGGAAATTTCCTGCATCTCGAGCCGGAAATCTTCGTCATCGGCGCGGTGTGCCTGTTCCTGATGTTTTATCTCAACCGCACGCGTCATGCATGGATGCGCCGGGTGCCGCCACCGCTTTTTGTGGCGGCATTCGGCGTTGTGCTCGGATATGCTTTCGAGCTGGACGCGAAGTATCTGATTAAAATGCCCGAGGACATACTCGAAGGAGGCATTACGCTGCCCGCATTCGGCGAGGTGTGGAGCCGGACAGAACTGTGGGGCAGTGTGCTGGTGGTGGTGATTACACTGACGCTCATCGACGGCATCGAGTCGCTCGCCACCATTTCCGCCGTGGACAAGATCGACCCTTACCAGCGCAAATCGCAACCCAACACCACGCTGCGCGCGATGGGTGTTTCGAACATGCTGTCGAGCATCGCCGGTGGCCTTACCATCATTCCCGGCGGCGTTAAAAGCCGCGCCAACATCGATGCCGGCGGGCGCACGCTATGGGCGAACTTCTATAATGCGGTGTTTCTGATTCTGTTTCTCTTTTTCGCCAAAGACCTCATCAGCCGCATTCCTCTCGCGGCGATTGGCGCCATTCTGGTCTATGTCGGCTGGCGGTTGTGCGAGTACAAGGTGTTCACCAAGACTTTCGCCATCGGGCGGGATCAGATTGTCATATTCGTCTTCACCATTCTGGCGATTCTTGCCACCGATCTGCTCAAGGGTATCTTGCTCGGCGTGGCGGCGGAGATCGTGATGCTTGTCTACCTGCTCACTCCTTCGTTCCGTTTCATTCTGGCGGGCCGGCTGACATTCCGCCAGGCATCCGCCTTCCTGACGGCGAGTCTCCTCGATTTGTTCCGCAGTCCCGTCATCAAGATAAAACATAAGGAGGAGGACGGCAGGGTGCATTATCACGTCTCGTTGTCTTCCCTGGTGTGTTTCAACTTGCTGTCACTCGAACGCACCTTGTCGGCCATTCCCGCCGATGCCGGTCTGACGCTCACGGTGACGGAGTCGGGCCGCATCATCGATCATACGTCGATGGAATATCTGCACCAGTTAAAGGAAGAATACCTGCGCGATGGGCGTCCCTTTGCTATTCGCGGCATGGACAATTTCCAGCAATTCACCAGCCACTCGCTGTCGGCGCGGATGCACGATGTCAAACTCGTCAAGGAAAAGGCCGCGCTCACATTGCGCGAGCAGGAGATGGCCGATGTCGCCGGCCGCTTCGGGTTCCAATTTTCAGCGGCCACGGCCGGCACGTTGAATGTTCACGATCTGATCTACCTGCGCCGTGGGTCGAATCGTCAGGAAAGCAACGTTATGACGGGCGGCTACGATGGTTGCGATGTGAGGGTTTTCGATTACAGCCATACATCGGCGCCTGACTACTACGCCGAGTACCGCCATACGCTCGTGTTGTTGCGTCCGCAGGGGGGCGTTGCGCTGCCCAACCTCGCCGTAACGCCGGGAGATTATCTCGAGCGCTATCTCGTGGAGTATCAGGAAGTGGAGTTTGCGCAGCCGAAGGAGTTCGCGCGCCATTACAAGGTTTATGCCGCGGATCCCGAACGTGCCCGTGCGTTCATGACCGATGAGATCATCAAACACCTCTGCGAGTATCCCGGGTTTTATCTCGAAATCCGCAACAATGCCGTACTGGTGTTCCGTCCCGAGCGTGATCTTGAGCCCGCTTCGGAGATTCCGCGCTTGTTGTCGTTTGCGGCGCTGGTATCCCACGTGCCTCGGTGATCCTGATTCCAATTTGCGTTAAAAACGACAATAATATTGTAGGGTGCGTTCCACGCACCAATGGTAATGGTGCGTGGAACGCACCCTACAATATTTCACTTTTTATTGCGAAATGGAATGAGAACCTTTATCTCCTCATGCCCACCCTTCGCCCTTTGGACGCCTTTTTGCCAGGTTTCACTTCCGGCCTCTGCTGCAAAGCCGCAAGCGCCTCCGGCGGCCAATGGGCCGCCGCCTCCAGGAAAGGCGATTCCGCGACCTGCCTGCCTTCGGTAACTAGATAGTCGTAAAACGCTTGCGCCACCACCGACAGCTTCTTTTCGGCGGGGTAGACGATATACCAATGACGCAGGATGGGAAAACCCTCCACGTCCAGAATGGCGAATTCGCCCGACGCGCCGTCCAGCGCCAGGGTGTGCAGAGACAGCGCGGCGATTCCCAATCCCCCCGCGATGGCTTGTTTGATGGCTTCGTTGCTGCCCAGTTCGAGCTTGATGCGCAGCGGGATGTCATGCTGTTCGAAGAGCTGTTGTGTCGCCTGGCGGATACCCGAACCCGGCTCGCGCATGATGAAGGGTTCTTCGGCGATGCGCGCCAGGGGGATGTGCTTGCGCTTCACCAGCGGATGATCACTGCGCGCCACGATGACCAGGGGGTTTTCCATGAATGCCTTGGAGTTAGTGTCGAGATTTTCCGGTGGCTGGCCGAGGATATAGAGGTCATCGACGTTATCGTTCAGGCGTTCCAGGATGCGTTCACGGTTGGCTACTTCCATGGAGATATCAACGCCGGGGTAACGCCTGCAGAAAGGGCCGAGCACACGCGGTACGAAATATTTCGCGGTGGTGATGACGGACAGACGCAGGCGTCCTTTTTTCAGTCCCTTGCGATCGGCGATCATCATCTCGAAACGCTCCAGGCTGCCGAAGATTTCCTGGCAGGTGTTGTAGAGATCGTGACCCGCATCGGTGAGGAAGATGCGTTTGCCGATCTGTTCGAACAAAGGCATGCCGACGATATCGGTGAGCTGTTTGATCTGCATCGAGACGGTCGGCTGCGTCAGGTGGAGTTCCTCCGCGGCGCGGGTAAAGCTTGAATGGCGCGCGATCGTTTCGAAAACCTTCAGTTGGCGAAAAGTAGTATGCCTCATTGTCTTCTCTCCCCGGAATATCCATAGACGATATTCTATCAGGACAATTATTAAAAACTAATTTTATTTATAGTTTTTTTAGGGCATCCTTTGTCCAAGGAAGGCGTCGTAGCTGATGGTGGTGGTTTAGGTTAGGGAAGCGTCGATCTATTCAGCGGTTCCTGCGGCACATGGATGTGCCGACATGTTCAACGGCGCCAAGCCATTGAGCATGAAGGAAAGCGGAAAACCACGTTTTTTCGCTTTCCGTTGCTGAAAATTCCAGGATGGGATTATTCAGCGTGTTTTTAAGGAACCTCTGATGTGTCAGAGGTTCTGCGGGACATGGATGTGCCGGCGTTTTTCAATCACTGCAAGTGATTGAAAAACGGAGAAAAGCAAAAATCGCATTTTTGCTTTTTGTGCTCTGCGAATTCCAGGATGGAATTATTCAGAGCTTCCTTAAGCGAGGTGGACGTGACATGATTTCCAATCTTTTGATTCCGGCAGTGTTGTTTTTTGTGATCGGGTTTTTCGCGCAGGTCATCCGTTCGGACCTGAAATTTCCCGCCGATCTCGCCAAGGCACTGTCCATTTACCTCCTGCTGGGAATCGGCCTGCATGGCGGAATGGAGCTGGCCAAGGCCGATTTCGGCTCGGCGGTCGATGCGGTGGTCGCGGCGCTGGCCTTGGGGTTTCTGATGCCGCTGCTGGCCTATGCCATTCTGCGCTGGCTCGGGCGTATCGACGCGCTCAATTCATCGGCCATCGCCGCGCATTATGGCTCGGTGAGCGCCGGTACCTTCCTCACCGCGCTGGCGTTCCTCGAAGTGCAGAATGTCGAGCATGAGACCTACCCCATCATCATGCTCGCCATCATGGAGTCTCCGGCGATCATCATCGGCCTGTTGCTTGCCAAATTTTCCCGTGGTCCGCAGGTGCAGAACGATAACGATGCCGGGAAGAACGGTCATTCGGTGGTGGGCGAGCTGCTCCGTGATGCGTTCACCAACGGCAGCGTCATCCTGCTGCTGGGCGCGATATTGGTGGGGGTTCTTGCCACACCCGCCAGCCTGAAAAAGGTCATGCCCTTCTATGACGGGATCTTCATGGGTGTCCTGTCCCTTTTCCTCCTGGAGATGGGGATGGAAGCGGCCAAGCGCATCGGGGAATTCCGCAAGGTGGGGATATTCCTGGTGGGGTTTGGTATCGCCATGCCGCTTATCGGCGGCACGATCGGCCTGCTGGTGGGACACAGTATGCTGGGCTTCAGCGTGGGTGGTGTCACCCTGGTCGCGGTGTTGGCCGCGAGCGCCTCGTATATCGCGGTGCCGCCCGCCATGCGCCTGGCGATTCCCGAGGCCAACCCCTCTTTTTACCTGACGCTGTCACTTGGGGTAACATTCCCGTTCAATGTTATTTTCGGTATTCCGCTTTATTATGAGATGGCGCAATGGCTGGCGGGGCAGGCGGCATGACAACGGAGGGTGGTGACATGGTGAAGCTGGTTTCGGAAAAATTGATTCGCATCATTGCTGCGGCGGAGCTCGAGGCGCAGCTTGTCGAGCTCTCCAAGCGGCGATCGGTGAGTGGTTATACAGTGGTTGATGCGCGTGGCGCGGGGGCTTCGGGCATCCAGCCCGGGCTGATGGATATCGACAGCAACATCCTTTTTTTGATGGTCGTGCCGCCAGAGCAGTTCGATGAAGTCATGGAAGACCTGGCCAAGATCATGCGCCGCGGCCATCACATGATGGTGCTGGTCTCCGATACCGAGGTGATGCGCAGAAAGAATGTTTCCGTCGATAAACCGGGGGTGTAACGGCCTTATCGTGGCGCGGTTTTGCGCAGGACTTTTTGGGGTGAGGTGTTTGGCGGAGGGCTGTTTCGCATGTCCTCCAGCAGGCTCTTCGCTTCATCCAGGATGAAATCCTTGAATGCTTGGGCGATGGGGGAAAGGCGCTTGTCCCGCTGATGCACCAGATACCAGTGGCGGATGATCGGGAAAGACGCGACATCCAGGATGGCCAGGCGTTTGACCTCGACTTCGAGGTCGATGGTATGCCTGGAGACGATGCCCAGTCCCAGGCCGGCCTGCACCGCCTGCTTGATGGCCTCGCTACTGTTCATTTCCATGCGGCTGACGAGGTTGATGCCCTGTTCCGCGAAATGGCGTTCCATGGCGATGCGCGTACCGGAGCCTTGTTCGCGCATGAGGAAGGTTTCCTGTTGCAGCCGCGCCAGGGGGATGTGGTGTTTGCCGCTTAGCGGATGGTTGTAAGGAGCGATCACCACCAGCGGGTTTTCCATGAACGGCTCGGCGACGAAGTCATCCTGCTTGGGGGGGATGCCCATGATCACCATGTCGCGCTCGTTGGCGGCGAGCTGGCGCAGCAAGGTTTCGCGATTGGTGACGTTCAGGCTGACCGTGGCGCCTTCGAAGCGTTTACTGAAGATGGCGAGCAGGTGAGGCGCGAAATGTTTGGCGGTGCTGACGACGGAGATGTTGAGCCGCCCGCGTGTTACGCCCTTGAGTTCGGACAGCACGGCTTCGGCCTCGGCCAGTTGCTGGGTGATGTTGCGGCTGTAGTGGTGGAGTTCGCGGCCGGCTTCGGTGAGGTAGATGCGCTTGCCGACCTGCTCGAAGAGCGGCAGTCCGACGTTGTCCTCGAGCTGCTTGATTTGCATGGATATCGCCGGCTGAGTCAGGTACAATTCCCTCGCCGCGCGGGTGTAGCTCATGTGCCGCGCAACAGCTTCGAATATGCGTAGCTGGCGCAGGGTAGCGTTTTTCATGGGGTTGCCGGTATTCAGGTAGCTTCATAAATATATCTTATTATGACAATAAAAAATACTGAATGTTATTTATGGTAGAAACGGGGCATAGTAACAACCATTAAGGTTGAATGGTTTTCTCGTTGCGGAAGCAAAGCGCCGATTCCGGGTTTGTGTAAGAGTTTTGTTTAATCCCTTTAAGATAAAAGGAGTCACCTATGGCAGTGAAAAAATACAACGCTGGCGTTAAAGAATATCGCCACACTTATTGGATGCCGGAATACACTCCGCTGGATACCGACCTCCTTGCCTGTTTCAAGATTACCCCGCAGGCCGGCGTGGATCGCGAAGAGGCCGCCGCCGCCGTGGCCGCGGAAAGCTCCACCGGTACCTGGACCACGGTGTGGACCGACCTGTTGACCGATATGGATTACTACAAGGGCCGCGCCTACGCCATCGAAGACGTGCCTGGCGACGACACCTGCTTCTATGCCTTTATCGCCTACCCCATCGACCTGTTCGAAGAAGGCTCCGTGGTGAACGTGTTCACCTCGCTGGTCGGTAACGTGTTCGGTTTCAAGGCCGTGCGTGCTCTGCGTCTGGAAGACGTGCGCTTCCCCATCGCCTATGTCAAGACCTGCGGCGGCCCGCCCCATGGTATCCAGGTCGAGCGCGACATGATGAACAAGTACGGCCGTCCGATGCTGGGCTGCACCATCAAGCCCAAGCTGGGTCTGTCCGCCAAGAACTACGGCCGTGCCGTGTACGAGTGCTTGCGCGGCGGCCTGGACTTCACCAAGGACGACGAAAACGTCAACAGCCAGCCGTTCATGCGCTGGAGACAGCGTTTCGACTTCGTCATGGAAGCCATCCACAAGGCCGAGGCCGAGACCGGCGAGCGCAAGGGTCACTACCTGAACGTGACCGCGCCCACCCCGGAAGAGATGTACAAGCGCGCCGAGTACGCCAAAGAGATCGGCGCTCCGATCATCATGCACGACTACATCACCGGCGGTTTCTGCGCCAACACGGGCCTGGCCAACTGGTGCCGTGACAACGGCGTTCTGTTGCACATCCACCGCGCCATGCACGCCGTGCTCGACCGCAACCCGCACCATGGTATTCACTTCCGCGTGCTGACCAAGATCCTGCGTCTGTCGGGCGGCGACCACCTGCACACCGGCACCGTGGTGGGCAAGCTGGAAGGCGATCGCGCCTCCACCCTGGGCTGGATCGACCTGCTGCGTGAATCCTATGTCCCTGAAGACCGTTCACGCGGTATCTTCTTCGATCAGGATTGGGGCTCCATGCCCGGCGCCTTCGCCGTCGCTTCCGGCGGTATCCATGTGTGGCACATGCCCGCGCTGGTCAACATCTTCGGTGACGATTCCGTGTTGCAGTTCGGTGGCGGCACGCTGGGCCATCCTTGGGGCAACGCCGCCGGCGCCGCCGCCAACCGCGTGGCTCTGGAAGCCTGCGTCAAGGCGCGCAACGAAGGTATCGAGATCGAGAAGGCCGGCAAGGAAGTGCTTACCAAGGCCGCTCAGTCCAGCCCCGAGCTGAAGATCGCCATGGAGACATGGAAAGAAATCAAGTTCGAGTTCGACACCGTCGACAAGCTGGACGTGGCTCACAAGTAAGCAGTGTGTGATATGGGTATAGGTTGGGTCAAGGGCGAAGCCTCGGACCCAACGCACCCCTGGAATCAAACCGAATTCAAAATTTGAGGTGAATGACATGAGCGAAATGCAAGACTACAAATCGCGCCTGAGCGATCCCGCCAGCCGCAAGTTTGAAACCTTCTCCTACCTTCCGGCGATGAGCAACGATGAGATTCGCAAAGAAGTGGAATACATTGTTCGCAAGGGCTGGAATCCGGCCATCGAGCACACCGAGCCAGAGCATCTGATGGATTCCTACTGGTATATGTGGAAGCTGCCGATGTTCGGCGAGACCGATGTGAGCAAGATTCTGGCCGAGGCCGATGCGTGCCACAGGGCCAATCCCAATCATCATGTGCGTCTGGTCGGCTACGACAACTTCGCGCAGTCGCAGGGCGCCAGCATGGTGATCTACCGCGGTAAGACTGTTTAATTCGCGGCGCGGTTCCCAACCGTAAAAACCCCCGTTGCCGCGAGGTGGCGGGGGTTTTTGTTTGCTACTGAGAAGCAGAGCAAAGAGGAAAGAGAAAAGATACAAGAGGCAGGCATGTGCCTTTTCCCTTTTCCCTTCTGTCCAAGGAATATTGTGATGAATGACGTAATCAAACAATACCTGATCACCGAGAAACCTTATTACCGCCCCGTGGCGGACGAGGTGGAGCTGTACGAGGCCGCCTATTCGGTGCGCATGCCGATGATGCTGAAAGGTCCGACCGGCTGCGGCAAGACCCGTTTTGTCGAATACATCGCGTGGAAGCTGGGCAAGCCCTTGATCACCGTCGCGTGCAACGAAGACATGACGGCCTCCGATCTGGTCGGGCGTTTTCTGCTCGATGCCAGCGGTACCCGCTGGCAGGACGGTCCGCTCGCGCTTGCCGCCCGTTACGGCGCGATCTGCTATCTCGACGAAGTGGTCGAGGCGCGCCAGGACACCACGGTGGTGATCCATCCTCTCACCGATGCGCGCCGTGTGTTGCCGCTGGAAAAGAAGGGCGAGTTGGTGCAGTGTCATCCCGACTTTCAATTGGTGATTTCCTACAACCCTGGCTACCAGAGCCTGATGAAGGATCTCAAGCAGTCCACCAAGCAGCGTTTCGGCGCGCTGGATTTCAATTATCCGGCGCATGAAATCGAGACCGAAATCGTCTCTCACGAGGCCGGAGTGAGCAGTGACGTGGCGAGCAAGCTGGTATCCATCGCCGAGCGCGCCCGCAACCTGAAGGGGCATGGTCTGGATGAGGGCATCTCAACCCGTATGCTGATCTATGCTGGCTCGCTGATCGCCAAAGGCGTCGAAGCGAAAAACGCCTGCCGCGTCACGCTGGTGCGCCCGATCACCGACGACCCGGATATGCGCGATGCGCTGGATGCGGCGGTAACGACGTTTTTCTGATTCGGCGTTGAACCCCGGCACTCGGACTCGATAAATGGCCATCAATCTCGAAGACTATCAGGACATACTCGACGAACTCGGCGAACATGCCGCCGAGGTGTTGCGCGCCTCGTGGCAGGAGGCGGCGAAGGTGTTTTCGCCGCGCGGTCTGGAAAACTATTTACAGGGTGCCAAGACATTGAAAAACCTCGGGCGTGGCCCGGAGGTGATGGTCACCTACATCCAGGAGGCGCCAGAGGTTGCCCGTGAGATCGGCGAGGACATCGTTCCCGAGCTGGTACACACCGCGATGATGATGGCGTCGAAAACCAGCGGCGCGGTGATCGAGATGATTCTGGCCACCGCGCCGGTGGCGGCGAAGCGGCTGGGTGACGAGCAGCTTTTTCGCGGCTATTTGCAATTGCTGAGCAACCTCATCGCCCAGGCCCCGCGAGGGGTACGGCCGATGCTGGACAAGCTCGATGTGCTGTTCGGCCAGCTTACGCTGGGCGGCCTGCGGCGCTGGGCGTTGTGGGGCGCACAGGCGCACCGCACCGACTATCCCGAGCAGGTGCGCTATTTCGGGTTGGAGTCCAAGGAATCGCTGGCGATATTGCAGAAGGAGCGCAAGGGCACGCTGTTCGTCGATGTGCAGCGGCGCATCAACATCTATCTGCGCGCCCTGTGGGGACGGGATTTCTTCATGCGTCCGACCAGCGGCGATATCGAAAGCCGCGAGGGTTACAAGCCGTATATCGAAAGTTTTCTCATCCATCTGCCGGATGCCTATGATGATTTCGAGGGTGTCCTGGGTCTTGAGCTGTACCGCGCTTCTGCCGCGCACGCCGCGGCGCATATCGCCTACACACGCCAGCCGCTTTCCGCCGAAAACCTCAATCCACTGCAAATGGCGGTGATCGCCGTGATCGAGGACGCCCGCGTCGAGCAGCTTGCCGTCAATGCCTTCCCCGGCCTGCGCCAGCTCTGGGCGTCGCTGCACATCGCCACGCCCGCCCAGGAGGCGAGTGTCGGCGATTATCTCAACCGCCTGGCGCGCGCGTTGCTCGATCCTGACTATGCCGACGATCATCCGTTTATCCGCAAGGGGCGCGAGCTGTTCGCCGCCGCGCAGGACGCGCTTGCCGATAACCAGACGGCCTGGGATATTGGTGTATCGCTTGCCCACGACCTTACCCAGTTGCGCATTCCTTACAATCCACGCACCGATGTGCTGATGGCCCCGTACCGCGACGATAACCGCTACGTCTGGGAGTTCGAGGAATTCGATTTCGAGCGCTCCGCGGTGGCGCCATGGCTGGAAAAGCAGGTGCGCAAGCGCGTCAACATCATGGAATTCATCAACGAAGTGGATGTCGAAACCGCCGGTGATGATGCGCAGGAGGTGTGGATACTCTCCAGCGAGCTGTTCCCGTATGAGGACATGGGGATAAGCTACAACCAGATGGAAGGCAAGGAGCCGGTGGCGGACCCGGTACACTACAACGAATGGGATTATCAGATCCAGCTCGAAAGGCCCTCTTGGGCCACGGTGCTGGAAAAGCATGCCAAGGTGGGTGATCCCAAGGTGGTCGACGACATCATCGTCGAAAACAAGCCGATCATCAGCCGTCTCAAATACCTGATCGAGGCCGTGCAGCCGCAGGGTGTGCAGCGTATTCGCAAACAGGAATCCGGCGACGATATCGACATCAACGCCGCCATCCGCGCCATGATAGACATCCGCAACGGCGAGATGCCCGATCCGCGCATCATGATCCGTCATGTCCGCAAGGTGCGCGATTTGTCGGTGCTGGTGCTGCTCGATCTGTCCGAGTCCACCAACGAGACGGTGCGCGGTTCGGACAAGACCGTGCTGTCCCTGGCGCGCGAGGCCACGGCGCTGCTGTCCGACGCCATGAACAGGATCGGCGACCCGTTCGCCATCCACGGCTTTGCCTCGGATGGCCGGCACGATGTGCAATACTACCGCTTCAAGGACTTCGACGGCCCCTATGACGACAAAGCCAAGGCCAAGCTCGCCGGCATGACCGGCCAGCTCTCGACGCGCATGGGCGCGGCGATCCGTCACGCCGGGCACTTCCTCAAACAGCGGCCTTCCCACAAGAAGTTGCTGCTGGTCGTTACCGACGGCGAACCGGCGGATGTCGACGTGCGCGATCCACAATACCTGCGCTTTGACGCCAAGAAGGCGGTCGAGGAACTGGGGCGTAACGGTATTCTCACTTATTGCATGAGCTTGGACCCGCATGCCGATCAGTACGTGTCACGCATCTTCGGCGGCAAGAACTACGTGGTGATTGATGATGTGCAGCGCCTGCCGGAGAAACTGCCGATGTTGTATATGGGGTTGACGCGGTAATCGCGCCTATGGCCAGGGCGGTTGCGATCGAAACCGGGATTCTTTTCGCCACCAATCCATTGACAGACACCTGCCTCGCTGATTAAGCTGGCGCGAGTCTGGAATCTCGAACTTGGAGGATGGCGAACCAGCTCCGGGCGCTTCCAGGCTAACAGAATTCAAGAATCTCGGCATACCGCCGAGCACCATTCTTATTCGGCGATGGAGCGCTTTTTTTGGAAAGCGCCATGCCCCACGCCGTTACCTCCCCTTCCACGGTAGACACCGGCCTTGCCTGTGTAGTATTGCTGGCCCGTTTTTTCGGGCTGCCCGTCGATCCCAAT
>JADDKJ010000042.1:0-27289 GCA_033717875.1 Gammaproteobacteria bacterium | reverse complement strand
ACCGTTGCGCCAGCTCCGCCAGCGTCTTGTCACCGGCCAGCGCTGCCAGCGCTACTTTGGCCTTGAACACCGCTGAGTGCGTTCGTCTCGCTCTTTTTGCCATCTTCTGCTCCATATTAAAGCCCCGTAGGGCCATCAAAAGGTAGCAGATTCTCCACTTATCGGCTTGTTCAGATTTCCGGGGCCACTTCTGCCCTCTGCGCTCAACCTACGGGAAAACCCTAACCCATCTAAGGGTGGCCGCTGGTTTTATAGATGAAATACCCAATAGTTATCTTGTAATAATTTCGTCACAATTTAGTCACGAAATAGAAATATTTTTCTGCGTCCGGTGACGGGGGACTCCAGGAAGATTCTATCACCAAGCAATCCGGAACAAGCCGTGAAATATAAAGTGTCCTAGCGCATCAAAATGGAGAATCAAGGAACATGATCATTTCTCAAGGAATGAGGAAACTTCCAGGCGATCCAAGCTGGCCGCTTCATCAACATTACCGGCTAATAGCCGTTAGTCTGGCGGCGGTGGTGATCACAATCACCATCTGGTTCGGGCTACCTGAACTCAAAGTGGAGGCACGCCTTGCCTTCATTGTTTTCAGTCTGGCGCTGTTAGGATGGTGCTTCACCGCCATCAATGATACCTACATCGCATTGGCTGCGGCGATCATTCCCAGCGTGATAGGTACTGGCGCACCCAACGAATTTTTCGAAGCGTTGGGCGACTCCATGATCTGGCTGCTGTTCGCGTCATTTATCATCGCGGCGGCCGTGAACGCATCGGGTCTCGCGCGCCGCTTGACGATGGCGGTGGCCGCGCTGGCCCATTCCGTAAATCAATTGTTTTATGCGCTGACCGCCGCGATTATCGTCACAGCTTTTGTCATTCCTTCCACATCGGGCCGCGCGGCACTGATGTTGCCGATCTTCATTGCGCTGAGCGCCGTAATCGGCGACGCGCGCATCACCAAGGCGTTGGCGCTGCTTTTCCCCACTGTGATATTGCTGTCGGCGGTAGCGTCGCTGATTGGCGCGGGTGCTCACCTGGTGACTGCCGATATCCTGCTGCACATGACCGGACAGCATATTGGTTTCTGGGAGTGGATGGTATGGGGGCTGCCATTCGCGCTGGCGAGTTGTTTCCTTTCGACATTTTTGATCTTGCGTCTGTTTTTAAACAAGGAAGAACGCCGAAAGCCCTTGCAATTCAGCGCGGCCCAATTTGAAAAACGTGATGATGGATCTGATTCAAAAGCGTTTTCCGCACAGGAACGCTATATGCTGATATTGGTTGTGTCGCTGGTCACGCTGTGGGCCACGGAACCGTTGCACGGCATCAATAATACCATCGTCGCCATTGTGGGAGCCTTGCTTGCGACAGCCCCACGGCTTGGCGTTCTTTCGTTCATGGAAGGAGTCAAGAAAGTTGAGTGGAGCTTGCTGATCTTCCTGGCGGCGACCATGGAGATAGGTGAATCTCTGGTCGAATCGGGGGGCGCAAAATGGCTGGTGGATCACCTCTTCACGACGATGCGGGATGGGACTGCATCCTCCGCATGGTTTGTGGTTTCTGTCGTCACGGCGGTTTCATTGCTCTCGCATCTGCTTATCAATTCACGCACCGCACGTTCCTCGGTGCTCGTTCCGATGGTGGTTTTATTGGGCTTATCGCTGGGATATCAGCCGGCGGGACTGGCGTTCATATCCACGGTGGCGGCCGGTTTTTGCCTGACGCTGATGGTCAGCGCAAAACCCGTATCCATGTTTGGCCAGATCGAGACGCCCACCTATAGCGCGCAGGATCTGCTGCGCCTGAGCAGTGTTCTGCTGCCGGTGCATTTCATATTGATCCTCGCATTCGCCTTTTTTGTTTGGCCTTACCTTGGGCTGGAATTTCTGCCCGATCCGTCTTCGGTTCAGAAAACACCGGTATGGACGGAAGGGTCGCTTTCACCCGCGCAAGTGTCGGCTGTCGTTGTTGTTGCGCATGACGATTGATCATCAGGAGGATCTGTTTATGAAATTGAACGTATTGATAGCACCCTCTGGATTTAAAGAGAGCCTGGGCGCCGATGAAGTGGCGGACTGCATCGCCGCTGGCGTACTGCGAGTGTTGCCCGAAGCGGTAATCATGAAAGCTCCTCTGGTGGATGGCGGTGAAGGTTTCACTAAAGCGCTGGTCGCAGCCACCGGCGGAACACTGCACAACGTCGTGGTCACTGGCCCGGTCGGCCAGCCTGTTCAATCACACTTTGGTTTTCTCGGCGGAAAGGGATCAAAAACCGCGGTGCTGGAAATGTCCGCCGCCGCCGGGTTGCGCCTGGTGCCGCGAGATTGCCGTGACCCCTTGATCACCACCACTTTTGGTGTGGGCGAACTGATCAAGGCCGCGCTCGATGCCGGCGCGGAACGCCTGCTGATCGGCTGCGGAGATTCCGGAACCAACGATGGCGGCGCAGGAATGGCACAGGCGCTTGGTATACGCCTGCTGGACAATACCGGCAAGGAGATAGGCCGGGGCGGCGGGGCGTTGACCCGGCTGGCGCGGATTGATCTCTCGGATCGTGATCCGCGCATTGATCAGGTGCGCATCGATGTGGCGTGCAACTGGCACAACGTGTTGTGTGGCCCTAATGGGGTGGCACGCGTGTTCGGCCCGCAAAAGGGCGCCTCTCAGGAAACCGTCGAACGTCTCGCCGCGGCGCTCGATAGTTATGCCGGTGTACTCAAGGACGCGACAGGAATCGATGTGCGCGGCATGCCAGGCGGAGGCGCTTCCGGCGGTTTGGGCGCGGGATTGTGCGCCTTGCTCGGCGCACGATTGCACCCGCGTTACGAGATTGTCATGCGATATCTTGAGCTCGATAGCCTGCTGGCTCAGGCCGATGTGGTGTTCACCGCGGAGGGCGCCATTGATTTTCAAACCCCGCGCGGAAAAATTCCCGCCGAAGTCGCACGCCGCGCCAAAAAATACGGATTACCGGTGATCACCCTGGCGGGAACCATTGGCAAAGATGCTTGCGTCAATCTGGAATGCGGTATTGATGCTTATTCGAGCATTATGGAGGCCCCCTGCACCCTTGCCGAAGCCATTGAAGATGCCCCCCGTCTTTTAGAGGAAAGCACGGAACACGCCATGCGCATGATTATGATAGGTACGAAGCTGGATCGAAAAGCCGATTTTTCGCCGCGCCACGAAGCCACGGCCCGGCTGGAGGTGGCGTAAACAAAGTGATGCGCGCACGCCCAGCGTGAGGCCACAAGCGGAACGGTGAGATCTTCATATAACGGAGGAATGAACACATGAACGGAAACATCATCGACAAGAAAGAAGCAAAAGGACACGTGAACTTCATACACCGTATCGCGGAGGCCAACGGTGTGCCGGACGAGGAAGTCGAAAAAATTTATACCGAGGAACTGGAAAAGCTCAAGAATGGAGCGAGAGTCGACAACTTTCTTCAGGTGCTTGCCGGAAGCAGGACGAGGGAAATTCTGCGGCGTATGAATGCCAGGATTAATTAGCCCTATTCGCCTTTTCAAGTTGAGGAGCCTCTGAAACATCAGAGGCTCCTCGAGAATAATGTTAATTGGAAATACTAATTAAAGGAGAATAACATTGGAATCGGAATTTATTAAACCCACTCTGATCGACCTGCTTGCAAGGTTCGGAATCGACATCGCCGCCATGATTCTGCTGATCTTCGGCATGTATTACAGGAGATACAGCGACAAGGAACTGGTCACCGCGGCCGCGTTGTTCAATGTCTTCATTTTCGCGGTGCTCACGGTTCTTTCAGGCGTAGAGTTCAGCATCGCCGCCGGATTCGGCCTGTTCGCGATTCTTGCCTTGTTCACGTTGCGTTCAGAGCAGATCACCAAAATCGAGATCACCTATTTCTTCGGTAGCGTAGCCATCGCCGTTATCTGCTCGGTACACGGCACAACGATTCCGTTTGTCGCCACCGTCACCGCGCTCGTGCTGCTCGGCGCGTACATCATCGATCACCCCAGAATTCTGAGCTCGGTCGATGGCATCAAGATCACGCTTGATAAGATCGACGCTCATGCGCTTTCCGATCCGTCGCTCATGCGCACCGATCTTTCCAGGCGACTCGGCGTTGAGGTGATGGACTACCAGATCACCTCGTTCGATTATGTGAATGAGATGGCCCGCATCAATGTTTTTTACCGCAAACATTGAGGAGCCTCTTATGACCACTATCGAAAACAACAAGGTATCGCGAAATAAAACACCATCCCGGCCGGGAGGTAGAGAAAATACATTGAAATCGATGGTTTCCTCTTTTAACAAGGCATGGCTAGTCAATCCATTCCAGACGATAAGCCTCAAGCAACTGAACGCCAAGGCGGCGATGCTAGAACGGCTTGATAACAAATACGTGATTCGTGAAACGGTGTTACGCCAAGCCGTCACTGAATTGGCCCGGCACTTCGATATACTGGAAATCGGCGGAAAACGAAGTTTCATTTATGAAACCTGCTATTTCGACGATGATAAAAACACCAGTTATTTCGACCACCATCAGGGGCGCCGCCAGCGCTTCAAGGTTCGGGTACGAAAATACACGGATGCCGACCTATGCTTTGTGGAGATCAAGCTCAAGGATAAACGCGGCATCACCGTAAAAAAGAGGCTGAACTATGAAGTCGACAAATACGGACTATTGGACGAAAAAGCCTGGGAACACATTCATTCCTCCTACCGTGACCTCTATGAGCGCGATTTTGATTATGCTCTCACGCCTGCGATTGAGGTTTTCTACCAGAGAGTCACTTTAGTGGCCAAGGACGGTGGCGAACGAATGACCATTGACTTTAATTTGGCGTTTTCAGGAACTGACATATCACACGCTGTTGATGAAAACACCTTTATCGTCGAAACAAAATCCGCCAATGGAAACGGTATCGCAGACAAGATATTGAGAGGATTGCACCAGCATCCAACCAAGCGTTGCTCAAAATACTGCGTTGGCATGGCTATTCTTAGGCAAGTACAGAAGCACAACAAATTTATGCCGGCGCTCCGAAAATTGATCGCCGATCAAACCTCATTATCAGGAGCGCCACTATGAGACGATCAACCTCCATACTGACCGTTCTTGCAATCTCAATTGGCCTTCTCTGGGCGACAAACGGCGTGGCAAAAACGCCGCGTCTGATAGAGAATGGTCGGTTCACTATCGATCCGGTGAACATAAATGATATCCATATCAGTGAACTTTCCGGACTGGCGTGGGATGAGGACGAAAAGCTGTTGTATGCGGTTTCCGACAAGGGGAGAATTTTTCACTTCCGCTTAAAGCTGAAAGGAAACGATGTCATGGCGATTGAGCCGGTTTATGCGTCACCTCTGGGCGGCAATGAAGAAAAGGCCGCGAAACACCGTCTTGACGCGGAAGGATTGGCCGTTTTGAACGCCAACAACGGCAAATCGAACGATACCGAACTGGTTGTCGTTGTGGAGGGAGCGACGCCACGCATCATCCGATTCAATCCGGCGGGCACGATGCTGGGAGAGATTCCGGCACCACCGCCGCTCGATGAGCCGGACAATTATCGCGGGTCGAACAAGGCGTTGGAATCGGTCACTTATGATGCTAAGTATGGACTGATCACGGCGCCCGAACTGCCTCTGGCGAACCGGCCGAAAGACACGCACACGGTATATGCCAGAGATCGGCACTGGTCATTCGCCGCGCACCCTGTCAAAGATAGCCGCCTCAAGGCATTGGAAATGCTGCCGGACGGCAACCTGCTTGTGCTGGAACGCTCATTCACGGGCTCGACCAAACCGCTGGTGGTGAGCCTGCGATACGTGAATCTTGCGGGTTGCCCCGTCGACGGAGCATGCAATGTCGAAGACCTGGCCGTATTTTCCGAGGGCCTCGACAATTTTGAGGGGCTGACACATATCGGCAATAACCGATTCCTGATTGTCAGTGACCATGGCAAGAAAGACCATAGGAACACAACCTTCATGCTGTTTACTCTTCAGTATTAGATCCAGGCTGTCCTTTGAGGAAACGCTGATTCAGTTCCCCTGCCCTCCCAGCAAGGACACCTTGAACAATTGAGCACTTGATTACAGGGCAGGCGTCAGATCAGGTACTCACATGAAAAATGGACAAACGTTCAAGGTCGTCCTCGCTTGGCGGCTTAACCCGCTTTCAGCACAGGCCTGGTTGAAATGAGGTTATACTTCATCGTCCGAGCAATTTCCGCGCTTTCCAGTTGTGCCAAGGTCAACACAGGCAACCCTGTCTCGGCATGAATCTCACGTATCGCCAAGGGCGAAAGTGTCAGCAGGCCACTGATGCCGATCACTGGTACTTGGCGCCGCTGTAGCCACTCCACGCCCGCCGCGCCGCCCATCGCATCGCTGGCGGCGAAAAGCACGCCGTCGATGTTTGCCAGGAAACCATGAGAACACATCAATTGGCTGGTCTCCTTCTGGAACAGGCCATCGGCGATTTCCAGCACGATGACATCGACGCCGTGACGGCCAAGTTCGCAAATGAGCTGACCGGCAATCCTCTCCACTTCATCGCCGGACAGGAGGTAGGTGGAGGGAACGCCCGCATCGATGAAGTCGAGCACTCGCACGGCGCCGGCATCGCGCATCAACCAGGTATCTTTTCCCGAGCCGGTGCCGGTGATCTTGGCGGCGCCCACCTTGAAACCCGCCCGAGTCAGCCCCTTGATGAGATAGGCGGCCGTGGTGGTCTTTCCGGCATTCATGGACGTTCCCACAACCGCGATAGTGAGCGGGGGATTGGCGTGATAGGCCCCGCGTGGCAATGCCCAGCCGGCCAGGTTGAGCACCTGAGAGTGGCGATCACCGACCAGGCCTAGAGGGGTGATGGCGGTGGGATTTCCTGTCTTTCCACAACGGTGAACAACTTGGGAGGCAATTCCGCCCGAGGCGGCCAGGTGACATGGGCCGAGATGGTCGGGCACCATGGCTTCGTATTGATCCGGGGCATAACGATTGCCGTAGACGACAGTGATGAGATCTCCGGCAAAGAGCTGCGAGCGACGACCGTCGGCGAGTTCCAGGCATTTGTGCTGGCCTACCTTATCCACACGCGCCAGCACCAGATCACCAGAACGGGGCACAGTATCGCACCGTAAGGTTACCATCGCCTCGCGGGGTAGATGGCGCGTGGTGTAAGCGCTTTTGATCAGAGTGTTGTCTTTAGGAAATAACTGTGTAACGTCATTGTGTTCCATGTCTGTTTACTCCATGTTGACGCGCCAGCGGCGCCAGGTTGATGATTGTGTTTTTTTCTGATTACTGCTGGTTGCGCATGCTTGCTCATAAGCAGGGGGGCGCTGCACCACCCCCCTGTGTGACATTTACATCACAGCCCCGCGCACTGATCCTCCTTGCTCGGTGAGAGATTGCCGCTGCCGGTGGGTGCGGGGATGTTCTCCTTGCACTGCATATTGCCGTTCATGCGGTTGTTGACGAAGCTCGCACCGCCCACGTTCTGGAAAGCCTGCAGGCTGCCGTCGATGATGTTGCCGGTTGCTGAAATGGCGGAGGTATTGGACTTGAACTGCAAGTCGCCCTTGATGCGGGTCCGGTCGATGTTGGCCCCACCCCCCTGCACAAGCTGCACCGAGCCGCCCACTGTGGAGCCATTCGAACGGACGAAGGCGGCACCCTCGGCCTGCAGATTGCCGTTGATCGAGACGCTGGTGGCCCGTAAGCTGGCGCCACGGCCGACCACCACGCTGCCATTCATGCGCGTGCGATCAAGCACGCAACTCGCGCCGTCGGGCACGAACACATTGTCCAGCGCAACCGGACCCACCGTGCCCGCGCAGCGGAACTCCTCGGAAAAGGCCGGTGTGGCGGCAAGCATCGCGCCGGCGGCAAGGGTGCCTATCATAAATGCTTTTTTCATGTCTATAACTCCCTGTAGGTTGAAGGTAGAATCCATGCTTACCCGGTTGTCTTGGGAGCTAACCGGATAAGCATGGAATGCACTGTAGATGTTTTTCGCTGCGACGATAATTGGGATGTATCCGCGATGAAATCAGGGTTTACCTTTATGGCGCAGGACCATTTCCACCAGTTTTGGCAAGGTGCCAGCCTCCATTTTTTCCATGATCTTGGCGCGGTGTACCTCAACGGTTTTAATGCTTATATCGAGATCGGCGGCAACTTGCTTGTTGAGCCGGCCTGCCACGATAAACTCCATGACCTCTCTTTCCCTTGGCGTGAGCGAAGCAATGCGGGCGGCGATCGTCGAGTATTCGGCATTTATGAGACGTGTTTCAGCGTCTTTGTCGATCGCCTGTTGAATACGATCAAGCAATATCTGATCGTTGAAAGGTTTCTCGATGAAATCAACAGCCCCGGTTTTCATCGCCCGCACAGCCATGGCGACATCTCCGTGCCCGGTAATGACGATGATTGGAATGGAGGCATTCTGGGCGGCGAATTTCTCTTGCAGTTCCAGGCCACTCATGCCCGGCATGCGCACGTCCACTACCAGGCAACCTGGTCTTGCAGTGTCATAATTCGAGAGAAAATCCGCTGCCGATGAATATGTCTCGACATATAAACCAACTGACTCGATCAACCAGCGCAGTGAGGTGCGCATGTCCTGATCATCGTCGACGACAAAAACGGTGGATTTATGATTCATAGGACATGCCCTCCTTCGCGAGAGGAAGTTTTATATGGAATGTCAAACCACTATCGGAATTTCGGGTGGCCCGGAGATGGCCGCCGTGGGACTCGACAATCGATCTGGAAATAGCCAGCCCCATACCCATCCCCTCCGGTTTGCGTGTGAAGAATGCGTCGAAGATGTCTTTCAGATCTTCTTCGGCAAGGCCGGGGCCGGTGTCATGCACAGCGATTTCGGCGTAATTTTCATCGATACGCGCGCTGGAAATATCGATCTCTCGGCGCGTGGAATTGCTGTTGGCGATGGCTTCGATGGCGTTGATGATGATATTCCATAGCACCTGGTCGATTTGGATTCTGTCGACGACCATCGGCAGGGCTTCGCCGGATGGCGCGGAATTCATTATTATGTTTTGTCGCCTTGCTTCGAAATCGGCTATGGCGAGGACATCATTTATTATGTGACTGATATCCACGCGTGTTCGATCCGACTTTATTCCGCGCGCAAAATTACGGATGCGGCGGATGATTTTCGCGGCTCTCTCCGCCTGCGCACCGATCTTTTCCAGGGTGTCTTTCAGCACGGGTTTGTCTATTTCTCCGGAAACAAGACGCCGCTCGCATCCCCGCGTGTAATTGATGATGGCGGATAAAGGATTATTGATTTCATGGGCAATGCTGGTGGCCATTTCGCTGACCGTATTGAGGCGCAAGACATGCGCGAGCCGCGCCTGATGCTGACGCGCTTCTTCTTCGGCCTGCTTGCGCTCCCTGATTTCCAGGGTGAGTTGGTCGTTCTTGCGTTCCAGAGATGATTGAATTTCAAGCAAGTCATCCCGTTGCGACATCAGAATGGTGGACATTTTGTTGAAGTATCTTGCAAGTTCCGAAAATTCATCCGCACCATCGTAAGATATGCGATGACCGAGATCGCCGGCACTGATCGCCAAGGTGCCTTTCATGAGTTTTTTTATGGGTTTGGTGATGGATCGCACCATGAACAAACCTATCAACATACTCAAGATCAGGGTGGACATCGACGTTGCTATCGCCAGCATGACCAGGCGCTCCCCGAGCGTGATGAGAATGGCGCTTATATCTTCGGCCTCGTGCTTCTCGTGTTGAACCAACTGATTGAGCATGCCCTTCAACTGCTCTTTAAACTTGATCTCCATGATATTGCTCAAGAACTGTAGCGACTGCTCATGATATCCTGCGCTATGGAGTAGCAGCGCCTGATTGACATGATGAACACTGTCGCCATAAACGGTACGGATTTCTTGCAATATTTTCAATTCATGTTTTTGTTTTTCCTTCTCCTCCCCTTCCAGATAAATGCTCTCCCTTAGGATATCGTTCTCCAGTTGACCCATGATCTGTCTGCTTCTTTTTTCAATGCTTTTGAGGTGAATAGGGCTTCTTCCGGTACCACTCTCCGAAGCCGATGGGTCGTATGGGACGGCCATGTAATCGTAAGTCTTCATGAAGTAGCGGTACAGTTCGCCGGAAAGGCGAAGGCTGTTTTCCAGTATGCTGTGTGATGAGGCATTGAGTATGATCAGACGCTCTTCGCGCTTGATCCCCAAATACAACATCAGCAACATCACCAACGCCAGCGCGGCGATCATGGTTAACATGGATAACATTTTGAATCTGATGGTCATCTTCTGCACATCCTGTATTTGCCGTGACGCATGAAGCGAGCGCCAACAGGCATGCTCTAATGCTCTCCATCCGATGTGTCAAACAGGTATTCGAATACATACTCCCCCAAGCCGCGACGCATGCCACGGCGGAAGGAATGGCCGCAGCGCGGAAGGATGTGCATGGCATAGCGGGTGCCCAGCCCCCGCTCATGCGCGGCGGCGGTCATGGCATCCGCCCATCGCTCGGCGCGCTCCACCCGATTATGCCCTTGTTGTTCGGCCACGCTCGACGCCTTGTTGAGCGCGCTGCCTGCCTTGATGTCTCGCTCACCCACCACCACGCTGCCCGGCACCTTCAGGAAGCGTTCTGGCTCAAGACGCAGATCCGGTAAATCACGTCGCCTTTTGATACCACGCGGATATTTGAGGGTGGAGTCGGGAAAGGTATACCACCCCGCCGCGCCGACGGCAAATCTCGCCACGCGCTCAGGATAGGCCATGGCGTAGCGGTGCACGAATTGCCCCCCGCCGGAAAATCCAAACAGGTAGAGCTTATCGATGGCGGCGCCGGTGAGTGTTCCCACTTCGGAGAGTATCTGGTGCAGCGCCTGATCGGCACGCCTCCCATCGCCCGCCTTCCCGAGTTGCTGGTATTTGGTAAAACGATTGGCGGGAAATAGCGGGGCGACCAATACCACGCCGTAGCGTTCTGCAAAGGGTGCGAACAACCGTGCGTGTTCCTCGGCATTGCGAGAAATACCGTGAACGGTGACGAACACCCGTGCCCCTGCGGTGATCCGCGGTAGATACAGATAGTAGCGCTGGCATGGATCGTCGCACAGAATGCGGAACTGGATATCGGGTTTCAGGGAGGTGGTTGCCGCGATTTCAGTAAACACGGCGGCGGTACTGTTGTGGAGCATGAGTGTGTCTGTGCCGATCAACCGGCTTTTCTGGAGCGCACGTCGTGGAACAGCCGCGAGGTTGGACCATCACGATTTAGCAGTTCCCGTGCCGGACCACTGTCAATAAGCCGCCCATCTTGCAAATGCCAGATGACATCCGCTTTGGCGGCATATTCCAGGCGATGTGTCACAAGCAAGATGGTGCCGCGGTATTCTTCGAGAATGCGCCGCAGCACCGCGCCGGCCTGCGGGTCGAGGTTGGCGTCCGCCTCATCCAGCAATAACACGGCCGGTTCGCCGAGCAGCGCCCGCGCCAGGGCGATGCGTTGCCTCTGACCGAGGGAGAGGTTGACACCGGCATCGTTGATGTGGGTTTTCATGCCGTTGGGCAGGGTCTTGATGAGCTCATCGAGCGAGCAAAACGCGCTGACTTTGGTGATTTCTTCGTCTGTCGCCTGCTGCCAACGATAGCGCAGATTGTCCTCCAGCGTGCCGCGCATCAACGGCAGGTCGGGGCTGGCCATGCTGATGGCGCGATGCACCGACGCCAGGCTGTGGGCCGCAAGATCTTGTCCATCCAGCAGGATAGCGCCGCTCTCCGGCTGGATCAGACGTGTCGCCGCCAGCAGCAGTGTGGACTTGCCGGCGCCATTCGGCCCCACGATGGCGATCGTCTGACGCGGCTCCGCCACGGCGGAAAAGACGTGCAGTCCCTCCAGGCTCACTTCCCTGAATTCGAGTCGGCCGGGTCCCGGCAGCAAGTCCTGCATACAGAGAAGTTCCTGGAATGGTGCGGGTGTATTGATGAATTCGAGCAACTTCTGGCGCGCCACGATCGTGCTCTGCCAATATTCGTATACCCGGCCCAAATCGCGCAACGGTGGAGTCAATAATCCCACGATGCTCATCGCAGCCACCACCGTGCCAGGCGTAACCTGGCCGGTGGCAACCTCCAGCGCACCCAAAATCAGCACGGCGCCGGCCGTAAGTGCGGCGGCGGCCTCGGTAATGCCTCGCAACCAGCCGGTAACACGGGCCTGATCCACCATCGCTTCTTTGAGATGCCGGCTTTGGTTAGCGACACGCTGGCGCTCTTTTTCTGCTCTGCCAAACACCTGGATGACGGCGAGCGCGGAGATTTTCTCATTGATATTCGCGGCAAGCCGCGCACGCCGGCGACGCGCCTCACGCACCACTTCCTGCATGCGCTTGCCTTGGGCGAGCACCACCATGCCACCTGCCAGCAGCATTGCGCCTGCCGCGAGCGCAAGTATCCCATTCACGAAGGATAAGGCGAAGGTCGCCCCCACGATGCTCACCCCGCCCACAATGAGACGCGCCACACCCAAACTTACCCAGCGCCTGAATACCGTCAAATCACCGATAAAACGCAACATCACCCCGCCTCGACTGCGTTTTTGTGTGGTGCGCACCGCGGAGTTTTTGAGACTATCGAACAACTGCATGCGCACCTGATCGACATAATCCTGGCCCATGCGCTCGGCGTCCGTATATTCCATCATGCGCAGCCAGGCGATGAACAAGGCGACCACCGCAAGACCGATGGCGGACCATGCCAGGGCTTCGGAGGAGAAGGGTTCGGTGGTGGTGATGATGTGGTCGAAAATGAATTTAACCAGCAAGGCGGTAGCTATCGCCGCGCCCGCCTGCGCCAAACCGTTGAGCACCAGTTTGGTTAGCCACACCGAGCGTCGTTTTTCAAGTATGCGAGGCAGGTCCATCACGCTTCCTTGCCAACCTGTGTGCTGAAAATGGCTTGTTTAGGGGTTTGACAATGATACTCCTGGCCGCCCTCCCGGTCTTTCAGGGTAAACCCTAGGGAAACGCTGATTTAATCAGTGTTTCCCGTGGCACATGGATGTGCCAGCATATTCAATGGCGCCAAGCCATTGAATATGAAGGAAAGCGAAAATGACATTTTTCGCTTTCCTTGCGCTGAAAATTCCAGGATGGAATTATTCAGCGTTTCCCTAGTCCCCGTTTTCAGTGGTTTCGCAGGGCGCGTCTCACGCACCGCACAGGTGGTGCGCGCGGCGCACCCTACGGATGATGTGTGACCTCAAATCACCTTCGAATACCGCTGCGCCGTCTTCTGCCGCAGATAGGCATCGAACACCATGCAAACATTGCGGATCAGCAGCCGGCCGCGTGGCAAAACGCGGATGGTGGATGTGTCCACGGTCAGCAAACCATCCTTCTGCATCGGCGCCAGATCCGGCAATTCACGGGCGAAATAGTTGCTGAATTCAATGCCGAAGCGGCGTTCGATGAGCGAAATGTCCAGCTCGAAGTGGCAAATAAGCTGAGTGATCACTTCACGGCGCAGCAGGTCATCTTTGCTCAACTCGATACCGCGAAACACCGGCCACCTGTCCTCATCGAGGCAATGATAATATTCATCAAGCGTGCGCACGTTCTGGCTGTAGGTGTTGCCCACCTTGCCGATGGCGGTAGCGCCGAGCGCGATAAGGTCGCAATCGGCGTGGGTGGAATAACCCTGGAAATTGCGGTACAGGGTGCGATTGCGCTGTGCGACAGCCAGTTCGTCATCGGGCTTGGCGAAGTGATCCATGCCGATATAGACATAACCGGCCCGCGCCAGGCGCTCGATGGTCATTTTCAGGATATCGAGCTTTTCGCCAGGCGACGGCAGATCGGCCTCATTGATGCGGCGCTGCGGCTTGAACAATTCCGGCAAATGGGCGTAATTGAATACCGACAGGCGATCGGGATTGACGGCGATGATTCTGTCCAGGGTGCGCGCAAAACTTGTCACGCTCTGGAACGGCAGTCCATAGATCAAATCGATGCTCACCGATTTGAAACCTTCGCGCCGCGCCGCCGCGAGCACGGCCAAGGTCTCCTCCTCGGTCTGAATACGGTTGACGGCCTTCTGCACCCGCGGATCGAAATCCTGCACGCCCAGACTCATGCGATTGAAGCCCAGCTCACGCAGCAACGCAACAGTGTCGCCACTCACCTCACGCGGGTCGATCTCGATGGAATATTCACCGCTGTCGTCATCACGCAGTGTGAAATGCTCGCGCGTGACGCGCATCAACGCGCGCATCTCGTCATGACTGATGAAAGTCGGCGTGCCGCCGCCCCAATGCAATTGATCCACGACGCGGGCGCGGTCGAACAGCCCGGCCTGCATCGCAATTTCCTTATAGACCCGGGCCAGGTAAGGCGCCGCGCGGGAGCGATCCTTGGTCGCCACCTTGTTGCAGCCGCAATAGAAACAGACCGTATCGCAGAACGGGATATGGAAATACAGCGATAGCGGGCGTAGCGGCATTTCAAGATGGGTGCGCGCCGCGGCCGCGCGGTAATCCGCATCCGTAAATCCTTCATGGAACTGCACCGCGGTCGGATACGAGGTGTACCGCGGACCGGAGGTGTCGTAACGGCGTATCAGTTCGGAGTCGAATACCAGCGATTGGTCCATGGCGTTTCCCGTAATATGAAACTTTCCCTGGTTATTCTACCACTAATATTATCCTAAAAACCTCAGTTGGGGCCGTAGCGAGAATGACTAAGGTACTGAAGATGGGCGAGAAAATCGAAAAATATTCCGCAGCCGTAGCCATCCGCTACGGTGAGGATAGATTTTGCGATTTTCTCGCGCAGATTCGGTGCATTAGGCATTCGCAGTAGGCTCCAACTGAGGTTTTTAGGATTATGGGAACTGTCGCATCCTGCACCACGGGTGATAATATGGAAAACATGTCCAGAAAACCAAAAATCAACCAGGAAGACAGCGAATTGTTCCGCACCATGGTCGGTCCTGTCAGACCCATCGAGGATAACAGGATCCCTCCGCACCGTTCGCCAGCCAAGCCGATTCCGCGCCAGACAAGGCTCGACGAACGGCAGGTGTTGCGCGATATGATGTCGGACGAGATCGATGCGGCCGAGCTGGAAACCGGCGAAGAAATGCTGTTCGTCCGCCCTGGCCTGCAACATGGGTTGCTGCGCAAATTGCGCCGTGGCCAGTTCAGTATCAGCGCGCAGCTCGATCTGCACGGCATGACGGTGCCCGAGGCGCGCCAGGCGTTGGCGGAATTTCTATATCAGTGCCAGATCAGCCGGATGCAGTGCGTCAGAATCATCCACGGCAAGGGCCACGGCTCGCCGCACAGGCTGCCGGTATTGAAGAACAAGGTGAATAGCTGGCTGCAACAGCGCGACGAAGTCCTCGCCTTCTGCTCGGCGCGGCCGGTGGACGGCGGGACGGGCGCGGTGTATGTGCTGATCAGGCGGCGGGGTTAGCCTTTCCCTTTCCCTTTCCCTTTTCGTGCTCTGAGAATTCCAGGATGGAATTATTCAGAGCTTCCCTAAAAATACCTCGCCAATTCGAGCTGAAAATAATCATCCTTGCGCAAGCCGTAGAGTATGTCGGTGGGCGGCAAACCGGCATAGGCACGGGCTTCGAGGTTGAGCTTCCAGTTGTTGCCAATGCGGCGGCTGGCTTCGACGTTGTAAAAGCGGCCGCTGGTGGTGCGGTCAAAGATAACACCCATCAGCATTTCCGTGCTTTGCACATCGTTGAAACCCAGGCGCATGCCGGCGAAGACATCGTCCTGGAAAGGTGTGGTCGCCCGCTTGCCGCGTTCGTCATAGAGATATTCGGCGAGCAATCCCAGGTCCATACCCGTGCCGAACACGCCTGACAGGGTGTACTCAAGGCCGGCGGTGGAAGCGGCATAACTCTTCGGACCAAACCCGGATCGGTATATCGCCTCCAGTTTCCACAGCCAGCTTCCTGCCGCATATTGAAGATCAAGCCCGGTCTGGTTGATCAGGGGATAATAAGGCGCCAGCGCCACCGGAAAACCCAAGGGGCTCAAGACCGGCAACAACAGCGGTTCACGGCTGGTGCCCGCGAAGTGCGACAGGCCGATATCCCAGTCACCCAGTGTATGCGACCAGCGTGCGGCGAGGTCGACGCGGCGCCACTTCTGGTCCGATTCGTAGCGGGTCTGGCTGGTATCGACAAGCAACGGCAGGCGCAGACGGCCTTTCGGGCCGGGGAAGGTGCGCTCGCGGAAACCGGGCAGGACGAACAGATCCAGCGTGCCCCAATCGCGGATCAGTGCCAGGTTGATCATGGGCTGGCCGAGTTTATCTTCGCCGTCGGGATTTTCCACCAGATCGGTCTGGTTGATGATATCAACGAGGTGCTGGGATTCGGTCACCCCCCAAAAAACCTTGCGGATACCGACGCGCCACTCATGGCGCTTGCCCACGTTCAGCCAGGTGAATTCGCGCACATCGAAATGGGTGCGCTCGGGATCGCGCTGATCGTAGCGGTAAAAAGGAACGAAGGTGAAGCTCTGCTTTCCGCCGTCCCATTTCTTGTAGTACTCGGGTTGCAGCACGAAGGAAGATTGCGTGCCGCTCTGCTCGGGGAATAACGCCTCCTGGGCAAACAGCCGCGACTCCAGGGCGACAAAGCCCGACCACTTGCCCGCATCGATCGGCACGCCACGCAAGCGTTCGCTCTCTTTCTTGCGGGTATCTGTGGGCATGAAGCGCTCGCGTCCACGCGGATCGGATAGCGGCAAGGCGGTGCGCTCTCCGGCTTCAGGCAGTGAGAGCGGCCGGCGTTCCTCCAGCTCGGCGGCATGGGCGAATGGCTGAACGCCCGCGATGCAGGCCACACTCAAGATCAGGCGAACGAAACCGGCGCGGCAAGACTTTTTCATCATCGTGCGCGCTTGAGGCTTTCCTGGGTGAAATCGGCGTCGGTCAGTCCGGCGTGGAATTTATAATTGCTCCATTTGAGCAGCGTGCTTTTGCCGGTCTGGTGATTGACCATGAACATCTCGTCAGGCCGCCAGTGCTTCTTGAGATATTGCTTGTAACCCTTGATGGTCAGGGTTTTCAGCAGGCTGTCCTTGCGGTCGTAAAAGTCGATTTTCCAGGGGCGGTATTCGGCTTTGTCGATCCATGTCACTTGGCGCTTGTAGCCGGAGTTTTTGTTCACCGGATAACGTTCGACCACAAAGCAGGGCTGCCCCTCTATAACCTCGTCGCGCAGGTATTTGTAGGTGTATTTTTCGACTTCCTGCGAACCGATGTCCTCATAGGCGAACTCGCTACCCATGTAGGAGCCTGATTTGTTGTCCGAGGCGATGCGCTTGACGCGCTTGAGCGCGGGCAGATACATCCATTGGTCGTCGTCTTCAACCTTATGCGAATATGTCAGCATGGTAGTGCCTTTGACATCCGCGGGCTCGTCGAAGATCGACAGACTCTTGTCACCGTCGTCCTTGACTTCCAGATTCTGGACGCGCACCACCCGCGTGCTTTCCTCGCCCTGCTTGTTTTTGAGGATCATCAGCATGTCGGCGGTGAAATCGCCAAATCCCAAATCGCGCCGGTCCGCCTCGACGGCGATGGCGAGGCCCTTTTCCTCCGGTGTTTCGGCGAAGGCATTAATCGACGTTAGCGACAACGCCAGCAGCAGGAACAGTTTTCTCACGTCTTACCTCCTCGATTTTCATCAACAACGGCGCAAGCAACAGGTATTCGGCGAATGCGGCGAAGGCGATGGTGATCGCGGCCAGCAAACCCATCCCGGAATTGATTTCGAATGACGACAAGGTCAGCACCAGAAAACCTGTCACCAGAATCAACGAAGTCACCCATACCGCCATACCCACGGTGGAAAACGCGTAGCGCACGGCATCCTCCGCGCTCAATTTCATTTCGCGTTTGGCCTGCATATATTTGCTCAGAAAGTGGATGGTGTCGTCAACCACAATGCCGAATGTCATGGTCGTGACGACCGACAGCGACAAACCCACCTGTCCGACAAACAGGCCCCACAGCCCAAACGCCATGCCGATGGGGATCAGGTTGGGAATGAGGCTGATCATGCCGATCTTGAAACTGCGTATGGCGAACATGATGATGAACGATGTCAGCACCAGACTCACCAGATTGCCGTTGATCATGCTGCGGATATTGGTGTCGCCGATATGGGCGAACATGATGGTGGGGCCGCTGCCTTGATTGACCATGGCGGCCGGCGCATTGTCGCGCAACCAGCGTTCGGCGCGGTCTTGCAGCGCGAGGATCTCCTTGGTAGTAGCGTGTCCCAGCGTGACGACCATGCGTGTCGCCGATTTGTCGACATTGATCTGGTCGTTGAGATCCAGACCGAACGGCAAGGACATCTCATAAAGCAGCAGGTACTGGGCGCTCAGTTCGCGCATCTCGGGAATGCGATACGAGGCAGGATCGTCGCCGTGCATGTTCTGATTAAGACGCCTCATCACGTCCACAAGGGTGTTGACGTGCATCACGCCCGGCTGCTGGCGGTACCATTGCGCGAATTCATCAAGCTTCTTCAGATATTCCGGGTTGTTCACCCCGCCGCTCTCTCCCGCCCCCAGCGAATACTGGATCTGGTTCACTCCGGTCAGGTTGTCCACCATGAAATCCGTGGCCTGGCGGAAATCCACGGTCTTGTCGAAATACTTGACGAAATCGTCATTCAGCTCATTGCGTGGAATGAACGCCACCAGGCCCAGCGCCAACAAGGCAACACTCCACAGGATCGGGTTGCGGCGGCGCACCACGAACTCGCCAAAGCGCTCCATGGTGGCCCCGTCGCGCGTCCCGCCGGGGCGGACATGCACCGGCAAGATCGCCATCAGCGCGGGCAAAAACACGATGGAAAGCATCCAGGCCGCAGCCACGCCTATCGCCAGCACATTGCCCAAATCACGGAACAGCGGCACCTCACTGTAATTCATGGTGAGGAAACCGATGATGGTCGTGACGCTGGTGAGGAATATCGCCGACATGTTGATGCGCAGGGCCTCGACTATCGCCTCGTGCTTGGACAGCCCCGTTCTCATTCCGTGCAGCATGGACAACAGCACGTGAATACTGTCGGCCACCGCCACGGTCAAAATGATGGTCGGAGCAGTGGCGGTGGGGGCGGACAGGGGGATGCCAAGCCAGCCCATCATCCCCATCGCGGCCACCGCCGAGAGAATGATCACCAGCACCGTGGTAAGGGTGCCCGACACGGAGCGCAGGGTCAGCACCGTGATCAGGATGATGATGGCATACATCACCGGCACCAGTGTTTTCAGATCTTTCAGGGAGTTTTCCCGAAAGGCGTTGTTGTAAGGCACCATGCCGGTGAGCTGGATATCCACACTAGGATCGCGGGCCTTGGCCTGTTCGGCGAGCTTGCGCGCGAAGGCCACCACTTCGGGCGTCTCGCCGATCTTTTTCTCCGGCAGGATGACTGTCACGCTCACGCCCGTGACATGGCCGCGCGGCGAGATCAGACGATTGACCAGCAGCGGTTCGGCAAGGGCTATCCGCCTGATCCTTGCCAGATCGGCATCCGTCAGGGATTCGGGATTTTCCGCCAGGCTTTTCACCACCAGGTCGTCACCCTCGGCGCGGGTGTGCTGGAAATTGGTGACGGAATCGACCCGCTTCGAGTAGGGTATCTGCCACCCTTGCTGCGTAAGCCATTCCACGGTGGACAACGTCTGCCGGGTGAACACCTTGCCGTCCCTGGGCGCGATGACGAACATCACGTTGTCATTCTTGCTGTAGGTGTTCTGTAGCTCGTCGTAAGCCTTCAACTGGGGATTGTCATCGCTGAAGTAGGCGCGGTAACTGCCGGCGAACTCGATGAAGCGCGCGCCGCTCGCCGCCAGCGTTACCAGCAGCAAGGTGCCGATGACGATCAGCCAGCGCCAGCGAATGACCCAGCGGGAAAATGCGAGAACCGCGAGTGATGTGTCCTTGCTCATTTCGAAACTTCAAGTCCTTTACACGACGATTCCACGATACCTTTCACAAACTCGTTCGAGACGCGAAAGCAAGGCGAAACGAAGAATTTTACATGGAGTCCGCTTTTTTCGCCCCACTTTTGACTATTCGTCACGGCTTCAACGAAGTTTATAGTGGATGCGTCAACCCCCCTATTTGTGGGAAAATATTGCATTCCACATGACTCAGACACCCCTACGGGGGACAGCTTAATTCCATGACGATATCGGCCCCAGCATCCAACCCTTTAACCTCCGCCGACTCCCGGCTCACCCCCTTCCAGCCCATCCTGCCCGCCAAACCGGGTGAACGGGTATGGTGGGGAGAACTGCACGGCAGCAGCTTCGGCCTGGTGATCACGGCGGCGGCGCAGCGGCACCGGGGGCCGGTGGTGGTGATCATGGCCGATGTTTCCGCCGCCAGCCGCCTGGAATATGAACTGAAATTTTATATCGCCAAGCGCGATACGCTGCCGGTGCTGACCTTCCCGGACTGGGAAACACTGCCCTACGACAGTTTCTCCCCGCACCAGGACATCATCTCGCAGCGCCTGGCGACGCTTTATCAGTTGCCCTCGTTGCAGCGTGGCATCCTCATCGTGCCGGCCTCGACCCTGATGCATCGCCTGCCGCCGCGCGCCTGGCTGGAAGGCAGTAGCCTGATGCTGGACGTGGGCGAGAAGCTTGACATGGATCAGTTCCGCAAGCGCCTGGAGGCCGCAGGCTATCACTGTGTGTCGCAGGTCATGGAACATGGCGAATTCGCGGTGCGCGGCAGCCTCATCGACCTGTATCCGATGGGCTGCCCCCAGCCCTTTCGCATCGACCTGTTCGACAATGAGATCGACAGCATCCGCATCTTCGATGCCGAAACCCAGCGCTCGCTGGACAGCGTCAAACAAATCCGCCTCATGCCGGCGCGCGAGTTCGCCCTCGACAAAGAGGCCATTACGCGCTTCCGTCAGGCCTGGCGCGCCAGTTTCGAGGGCGACCCGCAAAGGACCGTGATCTACCGCGATGTCAGCAATGGACTGGCGCCGCCCGGCATCGAATACTACCTGCCGTTGTTCTTCGAACACACCGGCACGCTTTTCGACTACCTGCCCGCGCAAAGCCTCTTGATCGCCACGGAGGGCATGGAACAGGCCGCCACCGATTTCTGGAACGCGGCCGGCGAACGTTACGAGCAATACCGCTACAACACCGAGCGCCCGCTGCTGCCCCCCGCGCGCGTCTTCCTGCAAGCCGGCGAAGTGCTGGGCGCCACTCATGATTTTCCGCGCGTCATGCTCCAGCACACCGCGGTTGATGCACGGGCCGGCGCATACAACCATGCCACCTTGCCGACGCCATCATTGACCCTGGCGCCGCGCGCACCCCAGCCCGCGGCGGCGCTGCTGGAGTTCGTGACGAATTTCCCCGGCCGGGTCCTGTTCGCCGCCGAAACGGCGGGGCGGCGCGAAACATTGCTGGAATTGCTCAAGGGCATCCATCTCCACCCTGCCGCCTTCGATAACTGGCAGGCTTTTGTGGAAACCGAAGCCAGGTTGGGCATCACCGTCGCACCGCTGGAACACGGCCTGCTGATCGACACGCCGCCCATCGCGGTCATCGCCGAACCGCAGATCTTCGGCGAACAGGCCATGCAGCGCCGCCTGCGCAAGACGCGCGGCCGCGATGTGGATGCCCTGGTGCGCAATCTCGCCGAACTCGACATCGGCGCGCCGGTGGTGCACGAAGAACACGGCGTAGGGCGTTACCTGGGCCTGCAAACCCTCAACGTCGGCGACATCGAGACGGAGTTTCTGACGCTGGAATACGCGGGCGGGGACAAGCTCTACGTGCCCGTGTCCTCGCTGCATCTCATCAGCCGTTACAGCGGCGCGGCGGCGGAAAACGCCCCGCTGCACCGGCTCGGCGGCGAACAATGGCAGCGCGCCAAGCGCAAGGCCGCCGAGCAGGTGCGCGATGTCGCGGCGGAACTGCTCGACATCTACGCCCGCCGCGCGGCGCGCAAGGGCCATGCCTTCCCGCCGCCCGACGAACAATACACCGCTTTCACCGCGGGCTTCCCCTTCGAGGAGACCCCCGACCAGCAGGCCGCGATCCAGGATGTCATCATCAATATGACCTCCGGCCAGCCCATGGACCGGCTGGTCTGCGGCGATGTCGGCTTCGGCAAAACCGAGGTCGCCATGCGCGCCGTGTTCATGGCGGTGCACGGCGGCGCGCAGGTGGCGGTGTTGGTGCCGACCACCCTGCTCGCCCAGCAGCACTACCAGAACTTCAAGGACCGCTTCGCCGACTGGCCGGTGCGCATCGAGGTGCTGTCACGCTTCCGCTCGAAAAAGGAACAGGAAGCCGCGCTGGAGGGTATCGCCGAAGGCAAGGTGGACATCATCATCGGCACCCACAAACTGATCCAGGACAACGTCAAGTTCAAGAACCTCGGCCTGGTCGTCATCGACGAAGAGCACCGCTTCGGCGTGCGCCAGAAAGAACGCTTCAAGGCGCTGCGCGCCGAGGTGGATGTGCTGACGCTGACCGCCACCCCCATTCCGCGCACCCTCAATATGGCGTTATCGGGCATGCGCGACCTGTCGGTGATCGCCACCCCGCCGGCGCGACGCCTGGCGGTGAAAACCTTTGTCCGCGAATGGAACAAGGCGCTGATCCAGGAAGCCTGTTTGCGCGAAATCAAGCGCGGCGGCCAGGTCTACTTCCTGCACAACGAGGTGGAAACCATCGAAAAGGTGGCGCGCGAGGTCGAGGAACTGGTGCCCGAGGCCCGCGTGCGCATCGCCCACGGCCAGATGCGCGAGCGCGAGCTGGAACATGTGATGCTCGACTTCTACCACCAGCGCTTCAATATCCTGGTATGCACCACCATCATCGAAACCGGCATCGACGTGCCCAGCGCCAACACCATCATCATCAACCGCGCCGACAAATTCGGCCTGGCGCAGCTCCACCAATTGCGCGGCCGCGTCGGCCGATCGTATCACCGCGCCTACGCCTATCTCGTCATCCCGCCGCGCGGTGTGATGACCGCCGACGCCGTCAAGCGCCTGGAAGCCATCGAATCACTCGAAGAACTGGGCGCGGGCTTCACCCTCGCCACCCATGATCTGGAAATCCGCGGCGCGGGCGAGCTGCTCGGCGAAGAGCAAAGTGGACAGATGCAGGAAGTCGGCTTCTCGCTTTACACCGACCTGCTGGAACGCGCCGTGAAGGCGCTGAAATCAGGCAAACAACCCAACCTCGACCAGCCGCTCGACACCCACGCCGAGATCGACCTGCACATCCCGGCGCTGATCCCGGAGGACTACCTGCCCGACGTGCACGCCCGCCTGGTGATGTACAAACGCATCGCCAACGCCGCCAGCGACGAAGAACTGCGCGAGTTGCAAGTGGAAATGATCGACCGCTTCGGCCTGCTGCCCGAGCAGGTGAAAAATCTGTTCCAGGTCACCCGCCTCAAACTCAAGGCCCGCCCCCTGGGCATCCGCAAGATCGAAGCCGGCCCGGCAGGAGGACGCATCCTGTTCAACGCCCAGCCGGACATCGACCCGCGCACCATCATCCACCTCATCCAGACCCAGCCGCGTGCCTACAAGCTGGACGGGCAGGACCGGCTGCGCTTCACCCTCGCCATGGCCGATAGCGCGGCGCGGATACAGGGGGTGGAGCAGGTGCTGGAAAAGCTGGGGGAGAAATACGGCGTGTAGGGCCGGTGGCCCACCGCGCCATCCGGCATAGACGGGGAGCGTGCGCTAATACTGTCACCGCGTTTTCTCCACTGCCCAACGGCCCGCCAGCAACACGATCAGCGTCACCGCCGTGAGCGGCAGCACGAACCCGAGCATCACGGCACTGAATGCCGGCAGCGTGGCGTGCTGCGTGGCGGCGAGAATCAGATACAGCACGTAGGCTGCGTAGTAGCCAAGGAACAGCGCCCCCTCCCAGCGCGCGATGCGGTGGCCACTGGCGAAGATCGGCAGACAGGCGAGCGCCACCGCGATCATCACCGGGATGTCGAAGTGGATCAGCGAGGCAGCGACCTCGAGCCCGTCCGGTGTGACTGCGGAAGCGATGCCGGCGATCGCGAGGATGTTGAACAGATTGCTGCCGACGATGTTGCCAACCGCGATGTCACGCTCGCCGCGCAGCGCCGCCACGATCGAGGTCGCGACCTCGGGCAGCGAGGTGCCGGCGGCGACGATGGTGAGGCCGATGATCAGCTCGCTCACGCCGAGCAGCCGCGCGATCACCACCGCCCCGCCGACCAGCCAGTGGGCGCCGAGCACGAGCAGCGCGAGCCCGCCAATGATGAGTGCAATCTGAACCGGTAGTCGTCCCAGCCATCTGGTTTTTCCATCACCATACTTGAGTGCATACTCGGCCTGCACCGCCGCGCTTTCCTTGCGGCCTTGCCGGATGGCGAACACCGTATAGGCGACGATGCCGGTGATGAGCAGCAGGCCATCGAACCCGTCGATGCGGCCGTCGAACGCCATGACTAACAACAGCACCGAGACGCCGATCATGAGCGGCACGTCGAACCGTACCAGCTGCTGCGACACCACCAGCGGCACGATCAGCGCCGAGACGCCGAGGATGAACAGCACGTTGAAGATGTTGCTGCCGACCACGTTGCCGACCGCGATATCGGCCTGGCCGGCGAGCCCGGCTTGCACGCTTACCGCGAGTTCCGGAGAACTGGTACCGAAGGCGACCACGGTGAGCCCGATCACCAGCGGCGAGATGCCGAGCCGGGCCGCAAGACGCGCGGCGCCACGCACCAGCAATTCAGCGCCGGCAATCAGCAGCACCAGCCCAAGTATGAATAAACCGAGAACTGTGGAATCCATGAATCCCTGCACTCCAGACAAAGCTATGGAATCTCTGATGTGTCAAAGATTCCGCAGCGCACGGACGTGCCGACATTTTTCAATCACGGCAAGCGATTGAAAAAACAGCGCGCTCGCGCACGATTTCTTGCAGTGGTTACTGTGGCAGCACCTTCATATGGACCTCCAACAGCCCATCCGGTCGACGTAGCAGCGAAAGGTCAATAGATTCCTGGCCACGCCGGAAGCGGTGTTGCTCGCCCTCGGGCGCGGCCGAAATCACCTCGTGGAGATACCCGGCGGCGGTGAAGCCCTGAAGATAATGCGCAAGCACTGTTTCGAAGGCCGCACCGCCCGCATAGCGCACTTCGACCGCCTGCTCCTCGCGTGCGAAATGGCTGCGCACCAAACCGGGAAAGCGCGCCACTGGACCGGCGTCGGCGCCGCTGACATCATTGGCGAGCGGTGCTTCGGCGCGCCCCGGCAGCCATCGATCCAGTTGCTCTTTCACACCCGGCACCCACTGCGCCGCCTGCTCTTTTAGCTCCGGCGCCACTTGTTCAACCTGTGTTACGGCATCGCCAGCCAAGCGTTTTCCAGCCTCGGTCACGGCCGGCGCCTGAGTCCACAACCAGGACATGATCGCGATGCCGGCCCATCCCAGGAGACCGACGAAACCAAGCGCAACCGCCCCCAAAACCAACCAAGTGCGCGTCCGGATCTTGCCCAGGTTCGAAATCGCCTGCGCCAGGAACCAAAACTTATTCAATCCGCTCATCGTCACTTCGCTCAGTATGTTTGTCGAAGCCGCCACGCGCACGCCGCAGATAGCGCGCCAGCGTTCGCCCGGCGCGTTCCGTGGCGCGGCCCACCGCGACGTAAAGATCCGCTTCCGTGTCCTTGACAACGATATCGGGCAGTCCGCGCAGACGAACCTGGAGTTGGCAATGCTTATCCACACCGCCCCTGGGGCCGTTGACGTCCGACAGGTGCACGGCAACCCGCGCCACCCGATTCTGAAACCGGGTCAAGGCAAATCGCAATCGCTGTTCCACATGGGTGCGCAGGCCTTGGGTCAGCACGAAGCCATGGGTTTGAATGTCGATCTGCATGTCGCTGCTCCTTACTAAAACGGGTACGTGACTTATTGTAAGCTTGTCTTTTCACAAAATATAGTCGAATATTTTTAGATCTTTATTCGTTACAGACTGATAATCGGTGCCCTTTACCATGTTGAACTACAAACAGCTTCACTATTTCTGGCACGTCGCCAAAACCGGCAGCATCACGCGCGCCGCCGAGCGGCTGCACCTCACCCCTCAGACCATCAGCGGCCAGATCAGCGAGCTCGAACTTGCGCTGGGTACCGATCTGTTCCGGCGCGCCGGCAGACGACTCGAACTGACGGCGGCGGGAAACCTGGCGCTGTCTCATGCCGACGAGATATTCCAGATCGGCAAGGAGCTCGAGGAATTGCTGTGCAACCGCTCTGGGGGGAGCGAACTGCCATTCCGGGTCGGCGTGGCCGATGTCGTTCCCAAATCCATCGCCTACCGGCTGCTGGCGCCGGCGATGAAGCTCGCCGAGCCCGTGCGCCTCCTCTGTCACGAGGACAAGCTGGAGCGCTTGTTCGCGGAACTGGCTATTCACAAACTCGACCTGGTGATCGCCGATCGGCCGCTGCCTCCCGCACTAGGCGTAAAAGGCTACAGTCACTTGTTGGGAAGCTGCCCCGTCGTCTTCCATGCGGTGCCGGAACTGGCGGCGCGTTATCGGGAGAATTTTCCGCAATCCCTGAACGGAGCGCCCTTGCTGATCCCGGCTGACAGCGCCGCAGTGCGGGGACCGCTGGGACGCTGGTTCAGCGAGCGCCGGATCCAGCCGCGCATCGTCGGGGAATTTGACGACACGGCGTTGATGAAAGCATTCGGGCAAGCGGGTGCCGGCGTTTTCCCCATGCCAGCGGTGACTGCCGAGGCGGTGCAACATCAGTATGGTGTCGAAATTGTCGGCCGCGCGGAGGAAGTCGTCGTCAAGTACTACGCCATCTCGGTAGAGCGCCGGCTCACGCATCCCGCCGTGGTCACCGTCAGCCAAGCGGCGAAGCAGGCCTTGTTCGTCGATAGCAAGCCCGCCGCATAGCACCGGTCAATGCCGCAAATCCGGTTCGGCCACACACCCTGGTCTCGCCGGGAACACGTCGTACTTGAGGGCACAGCAGGCACGATGTGGATAGAAGGGGGAAAGGGGTGGGGAAAGGGGATGGTGGGGAAAGGGGACGCTTCCCTTTAAAGCCATCTCATGGTAGATTGAATTCATGCCCCGCCTTGCCAGAACCGTTTGTGCCGATGTTCCCCATCACATCACCCAGCGTGGCAATCGTCGCGAGGATGTTTTC
>JADDKJ010000041.1:0-29177 GCA_033717875.1 Gammaproteobacteria bacterium | reverse complement strand
TGCGCCGCCCTCAACTCTTCGACTGTCTTGGCTTTTCTCAATAACGCCTTGGCCGCTTCGAGTTGCTCTTGTCCACTCGCTTTTCGTGCCATGCTTCCTCCAGAGGAAAAATCATGGCTATATTATTTATGTTTTTATCTGTAATTTGAATTAGTCATTCTCGCTACGGTTCTAACCGAGGTTTTTAGGATTATGGGCCGTGATTGCCCGGCTTCGGGTTGTCTTTTATTCGCCTTGTTAGGGGGCGATAAACCTTCCAGATCATAACGATTGGGCGTGGATTTGTTAACTGGTTTCTTGTGATTGCACTAGAGGGGCTGGATCCCCGCCGTTGCGGGAAAAACAGTTCAGACGGGGTGCTCGTCATGCCTGCATTTGGATCACCACAGGCACCCCACATCACCGCCTCATCTTATAAACCATACGCAAAATCGATTCCTCCCCGCTGTACTCCGCAATGCGTTCCAGCGGCACCCAGGCCAGGTCCTTGGATTCGCTGCTCATCACCAGCGGCGCATTGCGGTCGGCTTCGAACAGGAAGCGCACGTCGTAGTGGAAATGGGCGGGTTCCTTGGCCGTGGCGGGTATGGGGTGGATGTCCACGTCGTAGATGTTTTGCGACACCGGCCGCACATTCTCCAGCCCTGATTCCTCAGCCGCCTCGCGCCAGGCAACGCGCAGGATATCCGGGTCGCCGTCGGCGTGGCCGCCCAGTTGCAGCCAGCGATCGAGTTTGCGGTGGTGGGTGAGCAGCACATGGGTGCGGTCGAGATCGACGATCCAGGCCGAGCCGGTGATGTGGCCGATGTCCAGGGTGCGCTCGAAACAGTCCGGGTTTTGCTGCACGAAACGATCGATTGCGATCACCATGCGCTTTTCGATTTGGTCGAACGGGGCGTAGCCATCGAGCTTATCCAATAATGATTGTCTGTGCATGATCGACAGGGATTCCTATATTTTTCGCCACACCAGCGTGCGGTTGTTGACCGGCATCTCATAATCCTGCGCCAATGCCATGCCCGCCGCGCGGGCCAGAGCATCGAGCGCTTCGATATCGCGGATGCCGCTCAACGGATCACGCGCCTTGAGCCAGGCGTCGAAACGGGCATTGCTGTCACTAGTATACCTGCCGTCGTAATTGAACGGGCCATAGAGACAGAATTTACCACGGGCTTCCAGCGCCTCGCCAATGCCGGCGAACGTGTGAATTAAGGGGCACGCCAACGATGAAGCCGGAACAACGCCCCAACGCTGATGAAACCCATGCCCAAAAAATGCCTCGCCAAGGCGTGTCCCCTTGAATGACGTGTTAGGCGTGAAGTGCTCTGAACACTATATTAGTACCAACACGCCCGAGAAAAAAGCCCTGTAAGTGCCTTGCGCTTGATGCCACCCACATAAAAAACTCGCCAAGGCGAGTGAAGGCAAAAGGTTGATCAACCCTTGAACGACAACGGCTCACTGTGGGCGGAGTGAGGTCTGTTCGTAATCGCTGCGCTTGCCTGTTGGCCGATCTCTTTCATTATGAGCAGAGTAGGTGCGTGATGCACCTCTCACATCGGCAAGCAACGAAGCAAGCGCTTTCAGGTGCTCTTGTTCCAGCTTGATTGATGTTACCCATGGACTGAAAAGTAACTGCTCTTTTCAGATTGCCTAACATCCGTTCGACCTGTGGCCAGGACATGATGTGGGTGGTGTTGGCGCTGAAAACCGCATCTATCCGCTCTACTGACCAGGGCTGGTCATCCACGTCCAGCACCAGCGGCGGCAATACATTCGGCAGGGCGGCCTCGGCCAGCCAGGCTTTGATGCCTGATTGAGATAGAATTTCATCTTTCAACCTAAAAACGTCATTTTTCAGGTGCCTCATGCCCCCCACCCAGATCATCCGGATCACGGCCGAACAGACGCGGGCAACGCTGTCCCCCGCTCAGAAGAAGTTCAATGGCCTGATCAAGAAAATCGATGCACAGAAAAAACTGCTTGCCGAATGGCGGGAAAGCCTTGCTCGCTGCCAGCAAGACGCCCTGACGAAACTGGAGCCGCTGAAGAAAACCCTGAGCGAACATCAGGCGGAGATGGCGCTATTGCTGGACCGGCTGTTCACCAGCCACAAATTCACGCGCAAGGAACAGCAAAAGCTTTCGTACCTGATCTGCGAAATCTGCGATGAACTTATCAACCTGCATCAGCGCGATGACCTGAAACCGCTTTACAACAAATACAGCGCGGACGACTTCGATGCACAGGCTCAGGAAACCGAGGAGATGGCGACGGACTTTCTTAAAGCCATGATGGAGGAGGCGTTTGATATCGACCTGGAGGACGGCGAACTCGACTTTGACCCCCGCGATCCGCGAGGCGCGGCGGAACATCTGGCCAAAAAGATCAAACAACGGCAGGAACAGGCCGAAACTGCCGCCGCGGCCCACCCTGGACGAAAAAAAACCGCCAAACAACTGGCAAAAGAAGCGTGCGAGCAAAAGGAAGCGGCCAATGTCAGCAAATCCATCCAGGCCGTTTACCGCCAACTGGTGGCGACCCTGCATCCTGACCGCGAGCCGGACCCCACTGAACGCGAGCGCAAGACCGAGCTGATGCAGAAAGTGACCGTTGCCTACGGGAATAGGGATCTACTGCAATTGCTGGAACTGCAATTGGCCGTTGAACAGATCGATCAGGGCAAACTCAACAATATCGCCGAAGACCGCCTGAAGCATTACAACAAAGTCCTGCAAAACCAGCTGAACGAATTGCGGGAAGAGGTCATGCTGATGGAAATGCAGATCCGCAACTTGTTGCAGGTTGCGCCCTTCGAGACGCTTAGCCCCAGGCGTTTGACTCTCATGCTCAACGACGACATCCGCGCCATGCGGGACGAAATCGTCCGCCTGAAGCACGACTTGCAGCAGTTGCAGGATGTGCGGCAGCTAAAACAATGGCTGAAAGGCTACCGGATTCCAGAACCGGAGGTTGATCCGTTTTTTGAGGGGATGCCGTTGTTTGGGTTCAAGTAAGAACCACGTAATTCCAATTTGCGTTAAAAACGACAATAATTTTGTAGGGTGCGTTCCACGCACCAATGGTAATGGTGCGTGGAACGCACCCCTACAATATTTCACTTTTTATTGCGAAATGGAATAACTTCCCTCGTCACTTTGTGACGCTCTGATTTTACCCCCGCCGCTCCACCCGGAGCGGCTTCACATACCCCTGTTGCTGACGCCCCAGCGCCGGCGCAAGAAACCGGCCCGTGTGCGATCCAGGGTATGCCGCAATATCTTCCGGGGTACCGGCAGCCACCACTTCGCCACCCTTGTCACCGCCTTCCGGCCCCATGTCGATGAGCCAGTCGGCGGTCTTGATCACATCGAGGTTGTGCTCGATGACGACGATGGTGTTGCCGTGGTCGCGCAACTGGTGCAGTACGGCGAGCAGTTGCTTGATGTCGTGGAAGTGCAGGCCGGTGGTGGGTTCGTCGAGGATGTACAGCGTGCTGCCGGACTCGCGCTTGGAAAGTTCGCGCGACAGCTTGACGCGCTGCGCCTCGCCGCCCGACAGCGTGGTAGCGTTCTGGCCGAGTTTGATGTAGGACAGGCCCACATCCATCAGGGTTTGCAGCTTGCGGTGGATGACTGGCACGGCGCTGAAGAAATTCAGCGCGTCCTCGATGGTCATCTCCAGCACCTCCTGGATGTTCTTGCCCTTGTAGCGCACGTCCAGCGTCTCGCGGTTGTAGCGCTTACCCTTGCACACATCGCAGGGCACGTAAATGTCGGGCAGGAAGTGCATCTCCACCTTGATCACACCGTCGCCCTGGCAGGCTTCGCAGCGCCCACCCTTGACGTTGAAGCTGAAGCGGCCCGGGTTGTAGCCGCGCGCGCGGGCCTCTTGTGTGGCCGAGAACAGTTCACGGATCGGCGTGAACAGGCCGGTATAAGTGGCCGGGTTGGAGCGCGGCGTGCGGCCGATCGGGCTCTGGTCAATGTTGACGACCTTGTCGAACTGCTCCAGGCCGATGATCTCGGCGCAGGGCGCGGGTTCGTCGATGGAGCCATACAACGCGCGCGCGGCCTGGCGGTAGAGTGTGTCGTTGACCAGGGTGGACTTGCCGGAACCGGACACACCGGTGACGCAGGTCATCAGGCCCACCGGGATATCGACGTTGACACCCTTGAGGTTGTTGCCGCTCGCCCCCCGCACATACAGCATCCGCTCGGGATCGGGCGCGATGCGCGCGGCGGGGATCTCGATCTCGCGGTGGCCGGCCAGGTATTGGCCCGTCAACGAGGCGGGATTGGCGATGATCTGCTGCGGCGTACCCTGGGCGACGATCTTGCCGCCATGCACACCCGCGCCGGGGCCGATATCGACCACGTAATCGGCGAGGCGTATGGCATCCTCGTCGTGCTCGACGACGATCACCGTATTACCCAGGTCGCGCAGATAAATCAGGGTGTTCAGCAAGCGCTCGTTGTCGCGCTGGTGCAATCCGATGGAAGGCTCGTCCAGCACATACATCACACCCACCAGCCCCGCGCCGATCTGGCTCGCCAGACGAATGCGCTGCGCCTCGCCGCCCGACAGGGTATCGGCGCTGCGCTCCAGCGTCAGATAATCCAGTCCGACGTTGACCAGAAAATCCAGCCGCTGGCTGACCTCCTTGACGATTTTGGCGGCGATTTCGCCACGCCAGCCCGGCAGCACCAGGCCACCGAAAAACTCGCGTGCGCGCCCCACCGGCAGGGTGACCACCTCGGGCAGCGATTTGCCCCCCACATACACGTAGCGCGCCTCGCGCCGCAGCCGCGCACCGCCGCACTCCGGGCAGGGCTGGGTGCTCAGATAGCGCGCCAACTCTTCGCGCACCGCGCCGGATTCCGTCTCGCGGTAACGGCGCTGCATGTTGGGAATGATGCCCTCGAAGGGATAACGGCGGCGCGCGGGCCGGCCACGGTCATCGTAATACGCGAAGTCGATCGCCTCCTCGCCGCTGCCGTGAAGAATGATGTCGCGCACGCGCTTGGGCAGCTTCTGGAAGAGCGTCTCGACATCGAAGCCATAGTGCGCCGCAAGCGAACCGATCATCTGAAAATAATAAGCGTTGCGCCGATCCCAGCCGCGTACCGCCCCGTCCGCCAGGCTCAGTTCGGGCCGCGAAACCACGCGCGCCGGATCGAAGAACTGCTTGATCCCCAGACCATCGCAACCGGGACAGGCGCCCGCCGGGTTGTTGAACGAGAACAGCCGCGGCTCCAGTTCGGTGAGACTGTAGCCGCACTTCGGGCAGGCGAATTTGGCGGAAAAAATGATGTCCGCCCGCTCCGGCTCATCCATGAAGGCGATACGCACCAGTCCGTCGGACAGCTTGAGCGCGGTTTCGAACGATTCGGCCAGACGCTGCTGGACCTCGGGCCGCACCTTGAAGCGATCCACCACCACTTCGATGGTGTGCTTCTTGCGCAGGTCGAGCTTGGGCGCCTGCTCCAGCTCCACCACCTTGCCGTCGATGCGCGCCCGCACATAGCCTTGAGCGCGCAGCTCCTCCAGCACCTCGGCATACTCGCCCTTGCGCCCCTCCACCACCGGCGACAACAGCATCAGCCGCGTCTCGGCGGACAAGGCCAGCACATGATCGACCATCTGGCTGACAGTCTGCGCATCGAGCACGACATCGTGCTCCGGGCAACGCGGCTCGCCGGCGCGGGCGTAAAGCAGGCGCAGGTAATCGTAGATCTCGGTGACGGTGCCGACCGTGGAACGCGGATTGTGCGAGGTGGACTTCTGCTCGATGGAAATCGCCGGCGACAAGCCCTCGATGTGGTCCACATCCGGCTTTTCCATGATCGCCAGAAACTGGCGGGCATAGCTCGACAGCGATTCGACATAGCGCCGCTGCCCCTCGGCATAAATGGTGTCGAAGGCCAGCGAAGACTTGCCGGAACCGGACAAGCCGGTGATGACGATCAACTTGTCGCGCGGCAGGTCGAGATCGATGTTTTGCAGGTTGTGGGTGCGGGCGCCGCGAATGCGGATGGTATCCATGCGAATTTCCTACTGCATATCCAACCTGTTAATATAGCCGTTTTTATCTATTCCAAGCAAAAATGAGAATCAGCAGGATATTTTCGTGGCCCGATCAGCAAAAAATCCCCAGCAAAACATGAACTCAACCGAGCGCAAGGCATCGCTGTCGCTTGCCAGCATTTTTGCGTTGAGAATGATGGGATTGTTCATGATCTTGCCGGTATTTTCGCTTTATGCGCACGATCATCTGAGTGGCGTCACCCCCTTCCTCATCGGCTTGGCGATCGGCATTTACGGCCTGGCCAACGCGGTGTTCCAGATCCCGTTCGGCATGTTGTCCGACCGCTTCGGCCGCAAGCCGATCATCGCCCTGGGCCTGCTGATCTTCGCCATCGGCAGCGTGGTCGCGGCGATCTCGGACAGCATCACCGGCGTCATCATCGGCCGGGCGCTCCAGGGCAGCGGGGCGATCGCCGCCGCCGTCATGGCGCTGGCCGCCGACCTCACCCGCGAAGAACACCGCCTCAAGATCATGGCCGTGATCGGCATGACCATCGGTCTGTCGTTCTCCACCTCGCTGGTCGCCGGCCCCCTGCTCAATAGCTGGATCGGCGTGCCCGGCATCTTCTGGCTCACCGCCGCGCTGGCCCTGGGCGGCATCGCGGTACTGCACTTCTGGGTGCCGCAGCCGGCGCACAGCACATTCCATCGCGACGCCGAGGCCATCCCCGCCCAATTCGGCGACATCCTGAAAGACCGCGAACTGCTGCGCCTGAACTTCGGCATCTTCGCCCTGCACATGATCCTCACGGCGAGCTTCGTCGTCGTGCCGGTCGCGCTGCGCGAGCATGCGGGGCTGGCGCAAGATCACCACTGGATGGTCTACCTGGGCGTGCAACTGGCGTCGATGATCCTGATGGTGCCGCTTATCATCCAGGCCGAAAAACACCGCCGCATGAAACAAGTGTTCGTCGCTTCGGTGATCGCCGTCGGACTGTCCCAGACCGGACTGGCCTTCGGCCATGCGTCGCTGGTGAGCATCTCGCTGTTGATGCTGGTGTTTTTCCTCGCCTTCAACGTTCTGGAAGCCACTCTGCCGTCCCTGGTCGCCAAGACCGCCCCGTCCGAAAAAAAGGGCACGGCGATGGGGCTGTACTCCACCTCGCAATTTTTCGGCGCCTTCTGCGGCGGCGCGCTGGGTGGCTGGCTGTATGGCGCGACGGGGGTGGGAGGGGTCTTCATTCTGTGCGCGGGCGTAGCCGTCGCCTGGCTGGCCATGGCGATAGGCATGCGTCCGCCACGTTATCTCAGTAACCATATGGTGAACGTGGGCGCAGTTGACGAAACCAAGGCGCGCGAGCTGGCGATGCGCCTGGCCCAGGTCCGCGGCGTCGCCGAAGCCACCGTCATCGCCGCCGATGGCATCGCCTATCTCAAGGTCGATCTGCACACGCTGGACACTGAGGCATTGCGTGAATTTTCAACCCCGATTTTCCATTAAGGGAGCGCTGATTTAATCCCCCTTCTCTCTGCGGGAAGAGTTAGAACGAGGGAAAGGCGCGAGGTAAGTTATTGAATTTTAACACCTCTCACCCGGCCTTCTCCCTGAGGGAGAAGGGGTACTTAATAAATCAGCGCTTCCCTATTGATCCGGCCAGATGAAGTTTTAACTTCATCTGGCCACAAACACACCCTCTCCCGCGCGCGGGAGAGGGTTGGGGTGAGGGTGCAGGGGCTTGCACTTCAAACATATTCGTGCCGCATCAATAACATCGTGGTGATTTCTTCGGCAGGCAGCGGTTTGCTGAGCAGGTAACCCTGCGCCATATCGCAGCGCCTGGAACGGAGATATTGCAGTTGCTCGTCTGTTTCCACGCCCTCGGCGATCACTCGTAAATTCAGGGTATGCGCCAACGCGAGGATGGTGTCGGCAATAGCGGCATCGTCGGGATTTGTGGTAACTCCATCCACAAAGGAGCGGTCGATTTTCAGGCTGTGTATAGGAAATCGCCGCAGGTAGCTGAGCGAGGAATAGCCGGTGCCGAAATCATCTATGGCAAGCCTCACCCCCATCCCGTGAAGAGCGTTCAGGGTACCGATGGCGGTCTCGACATGTTGCATGAGCATGCTTTCGGTGATTTCCAGCTCCAGCAGGTGCGGTTCAAGGCCGGTGTCTGCCAGTATCTGGCCTATCTGCTCAGCGAGGCGCGGGTCGTTGAATTGCCAGGCGGAGAGGTTGACGGACACACCGATGGCGCGGGGGTTGATCGTCTGCCAGAACCTGGCTTGGGCGCACGCGGTGTGCAATACCCATGCGCCGACGGGCACGATCAGCCCGGTGTCTTCCAATAGGGGGATGAACTCTGCCGGCGGAACCAGTCCTGTCTGCGAATGCCTCCAGCGGATCAGCGCCTCGACGCTGGTGATCTTTCCGGAGGCGACATCCACCATGGGCTGGTAGTGCAACAGGTACTCATTGCGCTCCAGGGCGCGGCGCAGGCGGTTTTCCAGGGTCAGTCTCGCCAGTGCCTGGCTGTTCATGCCGGTGGTGTAGAATTGATAGGTGTTCTTGCCCTTTTCCTTGGCGCGATCCATGGCCACCCCGGCATTTTTCAACAGGGTCTGTGTGTCGGCTCCATCGCTGGGGTAGAGTGTGATGCCGATGCTTGCCGAGATAAACAGCTCCTGCTCTCGAACAAGGAAGGGGGAACGGAATGCCTCCAGCACTTTTTCCGCCACCCGCACGGCATCCTGGGGTCCCTTGGTGTCCGTGAGGATAATGGCGAATTCATCGCCACCCCCCCGCGCCACAGTGTCTTCGGTGCGGATGCAGTCTTTCAGTCTTTGCGCCACGGCATGCAACAGGAGATCGCCATGATCGTGGCCCAGTGTGTCATTAATCGCCTTAAAGCGGTCCAGGCCAAGAAACAGCAAGGCCACGGGTTGATGATCGTGCCGGAAGGCATGGGCCAGATGCTGGCTTAGCCGGTCTTGAAACAGGTTGCGGTTGGGCAGGCCAGTCAGCTCGTCAAAATTGGCGAGATAATCGAGCCGCTCCTTGTCCTGTTTGTGCTCCGTCATGTCACGCACGATACCGATGAACAGGCGCCTGTCGCCGAGACGCATCTCGCTGGTGGCAAGATTCATGGGAAAGGTCGAGCCGTCCTTGCGCCGGCCCACCACCTCGCGCACCCCGAAGTTCAGGCACGCGGCCTGATGGGTGTTCAGATAGCGCGCCAGATAGCCGTCATGCTCGCTGTGATAAGGCTCGGGCATCAGCATGCTGACATTCCGGCCGATCACTTCATCCGCAGCATGGCCGAAGATCCGCTGTGCCGAACGGTTGAAGGATTCGACAATACCATGCTCATTGATAGTGATGATGCCATCGATCACGTTGTCCATGATGGAGCGGATGCGTTCCGCGGAGTCCATGGTGAGCGCGCGCAACCGCTCCTCTTCGGTGAGATTTTCTACGGCGAGGAGCAGTTGCGCCGCCTCCGGGGGCTGCTTTTCGGCCGAATCGAGCCGGGCGATGGAGATCCGCAGATATTTTTCCTCTCCTTCACTGGAGAGCTTCACGGTCATGCCCCGCCGTGCCTTGCCCGTTGCCAGCACTTCATCCGCCGCCTCTTGAACGCCCACCATTGGCAAAATCTCTTCCAGGTGCTTCCCGGCCAGGTGATCGGCGCTCAAGCCGAACAGCGTCCTGCACGGCAGGTTGGCGGAGACAACGCGGTGTTCAGCGGAAATCACCAACAAGCATAGCGGCAGGCTGGCGATGATGTTCTCGGCAAACGCCTTCAGCGATTCGATGGCCCGGCGATCGGCATGGATATAGGTGTCGATGGCCAGGCCTATGTCGAAAAAGATTATCCTGATCAGGGCGCGTAGCGCCGCCAGCGTCTTGTCGGCGTCACCCTGGGTAATGTGCCACACCTCGGGCAACAGGTTTATGAGGTATTTGCTGTAGGCGCCCAAGTACCATTGAGGGGCCAGCCCGACGCGCTGATGCACAACGCCCACGCGCAGGCGATCGCGCACATAATCCCAATCGTATTCTCCCGCCGTCAGGCGGTCGAAGTATTCCGACTGTTTTTGTTTCAGGCGCTCCAGAGTGGGCACATCGGGAATCAGGGTCCGTATCGGGGTGAAAGCCGCGAGATGGGCATAAAAATCCTCGATGAAATAGGGGCGCGCCGCGCTCAGACAGTCGTGCAGTTCCTTGAGCAGCGCCGCGTCGTTCGCCATGAACTCGAGGTAGTCCTTGCGCAAGGAGATTTCATCGACATCGATGTCCATCTCTCTGAGGATGCTGTCGATGATTTCATTCATTGCCACCATATTTACCCTCCCGGTGAATATTTATTTTTGCTTTGCCGGCATGAACTCAGAGTCAAACACATTCTTGACAATAGGCGCAAGGGGGATGTGGTTATTTTGCAAGATTCTGTCATTCACCCGCTGAGCAGATGGTGGCAGAGCGGAATCAGGCGGGGGCGTGCCGACGCAATCAAGAGTCAAGTCAAGGGCGAACACAAAAGGGGCAAGGGGTCAAATTGAACCTCCCCCAGTTTAACGGACACTTTTAAGGAAACGCCGATAATTCCATCCTGGAATTATCGGCACACGGGAAGCGAAAATGTGATTTTTGCTTTTCTTTCATTTTTCAATCACTTGCCGTGATTGAAAAAATGCCGGCACGTCCATGTGCCGCGGAACCTCGTATTAATTCAGAGGTTCCGATTATCAATGCAACACTATTTACACAGCCCCTTCCCCATTAAAAGGGGATATTTCTGCTTTGGCTGACACAAGTTACAAACAGGCCTTGAAGCTTCCTGCACGAAGCTTTAAGCTTGGAAATTGAAATTTCTCCGTTGAAAGAGGCTCCCCCATGGCAAGAGGCGTCAACAAAGTCATTCTGATCGGCAACCTCGGCAAAGACCCCGAAGTGCGCTACATGCCCTCCGGCTCCGCCGTGGCCAACGTCACCATCGCCACCAGCGAAAGCTGGAAAGACAAACAGACCGGTGAGAAAAAGGAGCGCACCGAATGGCATAACGTGGAATTCTTCAACCGGCTGGCGGAAATCGCCGGCGAATACCTGAAGAAGGGCTCGAAGGTCTATATCGAAGGCTCGCTGCGCACCGACAAGTACCAGGACAAAACCACCGGGGCCGATCGCTATATCACCAAGATCGTCGCCAGCGAGTTGCAAATGCTCGACAGCCGTGGCGGTGATTTCAGTCAAGCCTCCGCGCCACAAAGCGGTGGACGAGCGGCCAAACCCGAACCTCAAGCGGCGGGGAGCGGTGGTTTTGACGATTTCGACGACGATATTCCGTTCTGAACGGCCAAGCGCAATAAAGAAAGGCGGCCCGAAGGCCGCCTTTCCAGTGCTCCTGCCGGACAATTCCTTGCCCCGCGTCGTTCCATGGCGATCGCAATTCCTTGCCCTTCCCCAGCACCCATCCCATGGAAATAATTTTCCAATAGTGCTACCGTTTCGCTCGTTTGTAAAGCACCGTTCAGAAGCTGTTTACAATGGGATGATTTCTCCGCCACCAAGCCGCCGCAAATTGCGCTGCGGCATGGCGGCCTGGCATTCGGCGAAGATGGTTTCCTCGTCGCCCGGCTTGTTGTGGGTGATGTATATGACAGGGTCATGACGCAGTTTGGCGATATCCTCGGCCAGCAGCACGGGACAATAATGGCAGGCCAGGCGGCTAAGTTCGAGATTAGCGTTGGCAAAAGCCGATTCGACAATCAGAACATCCAGCCTCTGCCGGGCGTTGAGCGCCGCCCAGAAGCTGTCATTCGTGGTGGTATCGCCGCTGAAAGCCAGCGCACCGCCGGGGCTTTCGATGTGGTAGCCGACACCAGGGACGGCGTGGTTGACGGCGATCATCTCCAGCGCCCGCCCCGCGATCGTGCATACCTCTCCCGGCGCCATGACTTCATAGCGCATCACCGGCGTATCGGGCTGCGGCAGCCTGGAGAAATCGGGCCAGATCACCCAGTTGAAGATATGCTCCTGCAAGGCGCGCAATGTCGCCGCCTGGCCATGCACCAACACCGGCTCGCGTATCGAATCGAAAACGCTGTCGAGCAACAAAGGCAGAAAGGCGACGTGATCGAGGTGGGAATGGGTAATGAAAATATGGCGAATAGACGCCATCTGCTCGAGACTCAGTTCTCCGACGCCGCTACCGGCATCGATCAGAATATCGTCATCGATCAGCAACGAGGTGGTTTTGAGTCCCGGCCCCACACCGCCGCTCGCTCCCAGCACCCTGACGTTCATGCCTTACTTCCTGTGTTACCCATATACCCCGCCGAATACCTGCACACGCACGACTATAACCGATCGCACAAAAAATGCCCAAGTACCCATTACATCGGCCAGCTCCGCGAGGAACATGAGCCCGCCCTTTCAATGACACGGCCATATATGCGATGATTTCATGCCTTGCAGATGAAACCCTACCCGAATGACCACGATCATCATCAGCTTTACCGCCATTATTCTGTACTGCGTGACGGGATTCCTGCTCGCCTACTCCCTATATAAGAGAGGCAATATTCCACTCCCCCGAGGCGGCTTGATCGCCATGGGACTGGCCGCCTCAGCCCTGCACGCCGTCACCTTGCATCACAACATCTTCACCACGGCAGGGCTCAATCTGGGCTTCTTCAACGCCTTTTCGCTGTTATCGTGGCTGATCGCGCTGCTGGTGCTGCTGACCTCGCTGAACAAGCCGGTGGAAAACCTGGGGATCGCCGTCTTCCCGCTGGCGGGGCTCGCCCTCGCTGTGGAAATGATATTTCCCACCTCGAACCTGATCCTCGAAAAGGCCACGCCGGGAATCCAGGCGCACATCATCATTTCAATACTGGCCTACAGCGTGGTCAGCATCTCCGCGGTGCAGGCCATTCTGCTATCCATTCAGGATCGGCATCTGCGGGCGCGCCATCCCGGCGGATTCATCCGGGCACTGCCGCCGCTGGCCACGATGGAAACGCTGCTGTTCCAGATGATCGGCCTTGGCTTCGTGCTGCAAAGCCTGTCATTGCTCAGCGGCGCGGTTTTTCTGGAAAACATGTTCGCCCAGCACCTGGTGCATAAAACCGTGCTGGGCATCATCGCTTGGCTGGTATTCGCCGTGCTGCTATGGGGCCGCTGGCGTTTCGGCTGGCGCGGACGCACCGCCATCCGCTGGACACTGAGCGGCGCGGTAACGCTGATGCTCGCCTATTTCGGCAGCAAACTGGTGCTGGAACTCCTGCTGCACCGTTAGGGTCTGCTGACATGCACCGGAGCGCGGCGTTGCCGCCGAAAAAGGCGCCAGGCAAGGCGCGAGGAGAGAAGTTTGGTCATTCCAAATGAACGACGAGCAACGCGGCATGGCGCCTTTTGCGGCGACAACCCGCCGGGACGGTGCCCTTTGGCCGCGATACGGCGTTGCCGCTCGCTTATGTACCGCGAGTACACCGCGCTCGCGCCGCCTGGTCTCGCGGCCAAAGGGCACCGTCGCCGCGCTCCGGCGCATGTCAGCAGACCCTAATGGACGACATTCCGTTAAGTCTGCTCTTCGGCGCACTGGGCCTGTTGATCGTCATTTCGGCGTTTTTTTCCGCCGCCGAGATCGCCCTGATGACGCTCGACCGTTACCGCCTGCGTCATCTGGCCAGAGGCGGCCACGTCGGAGCAAAGCGCGCCCAGGCGCTGTTGACACGACCGGACCGGCTGATCGGCGTCATCCTGCTCGGCAGCAACTTCGTCAATGCGCTGCTCTCCACCCTGACCACGGTTACCGCCATCCGCCTGCTTGGCGAACAGGAGAGCACCATCGCCATCGCCACGGTGACGATCGCGCTGGTCGTGCTGATCTTCACCGATCTGGCGCCCAAAACCCTGGCCGCCCTGCACCCCGAACGCATCGCCTTCCCCAGCACCTTCGTGCTAGGCCCGCTGCTGCGCTTGATCTATCCCGTGGTGTGGCTCGTCAACGGCATGGCCAATGGTTTGCTCAAGCTGATCGGCGTGTCACCCAAGGACACCGCCGCCCGCCCCATCGGCAGCGAGGAAATCCGCGGCGTCATCAACGAAGCCGGCGCCATGATGCCACGCCGCCACCAGAAAATGCTGCTCAGCATCCTCGACCTGGAAAAAGCCACCGTCGAAGACATCATGATCCCGCGCAACGAGATCGTGGGCATGGATCTCAACAGCGAATGGAGTGAAATCCTCCGCCAGTTGTCCAGCACCCGGCATACGCGCCTGCCGGTCTATCGTGACAACATCGACAATGTCATCGGCTTTCTGCATGTGCGCAATGCCCTGCCGCTGCTCAGCCGGCGCGAATTCGATGAAGAAGCCCTGCTGAAAGTGGTCCGCGAACCTTACTTCATTCCCGAAGGCACGCCGCTCAATAAACAGTTATTGAATTTTCAACAACAAAAACGCCGCGTGGCGTTGGTCGTGGACGAGTATGGCGACATTCAGGGACTGGTGACGCTGGAAGACATTCTGGAGGAGATCGTCGGCGAATTCACCACCGACATCTCGACGGCCGTCAAGGATGTGCATCCGCTGAAAGATGGCTCATACCTGGTCGACGGCGGCGCCAATGTCCGCGACCTGAACCGGCTGATGCACTGGAATTTGCCCACGGCGGGTCCGAAGACACTCAACGGCCTGATTCTGGAATACATGGAGACCATCCCCGAACCCGGCACCAGCCTGCTGCTGGCAGGTTATCCTGTTGAGATCGTCCAGACCACGGGAAATGCGGTAAAGACGGTAAAGATCAAACCAGCGCTACCGAAGCAGGCGGGTGACACGGAACAGGAGCAGGGATAATCCTAAAAACGACCTGCCGTTTTTAGGATTATCCCTCAGGCCACCTGGCTGGCGACAGATGGATTCGTCTCGGCGGTAAAGGTACGGAATCTGTTGCGCCCCCCTTCTTTCGCCTCATAAAGCGCGTCATCGGCCATTTTCACCAACGTCGCCGGCACGCCTCCATCCCTTGGCACGATGCTCGCCACACCCAGGCTGATTGTCACATGATCGGAAGTCTTTGAATGCTGGTGCTCCAATCCCAGCATATCGATGCTCGATCGCAACTTCTCGGCGATCATCGCCGCACCATCGAGATCGGTGTCGGGCAGTATCACGGCGAACTCCTCGCCACCATAACGCGCAACCATGTCGCCAGGACGCATCAGGGCGCCATCCAGCATACGGGCCACCTTGCGCAGACACTCATCGCCACCCTGATGTCCATAGTTGTCGTTGTATGCCTTGAAATGATCGATATCGATCAGGATCAATGAAAAAGTCTTGGCGTCTCGTGCGGCGCGCAGCCATTCCTGATCGAGGTATTCATCAAAACGACGCCGGTTGGAAATGCCCGTCAAGGCATCCAGGCTGGAGAGGCGCTGCAACTCGGCGTTCTTCTTTTCCAGCTCGATCTGCATCCCGCGCAGCGCGCGATAAGCCTCGTCGCGCTGCTGCTGCGCGAGATAGGTGCGGGTATGCGCGCGGATGCGGGCCGCCACTTCGATCTGGTCGGGAAACTTGACGAGATAATCCGTCGCGCCGATCTTGAACGCCTCGCTCTTGATGGCGGGATCTTCCTTGCTCGACAACACGATGATGGGGGTGGTCTTGGTGACAGGGTTGGCGCGAAAGAAACGCAACAGCACCAGCCCGTCGACTTCGGGCATGACCAGATCCTGCAAGATCACCGTGGGGCGAAACTCGATCGCCTCGCTCATGGCGCGCGTCGGATCGGAACAGTATCGCAATTCGATATCCTGTTCGTTCTCCACCATGCGCCGCAATGCCTCGCCGACGATCGCCTGGTCGTCGATCAACAACACTCTGGCTTGCGATGACACATCGGAGGACAAACCGTCCGTCATCATGTTTGGCATCTCATGCATTGTGACGTACACCTCTACCCTCTGTATCGGCAGCCCCTGAAAAGTGCTTGATGAGGACCGCGGGAATCCGGTCGACCGGCAAAATCTCCACTGCCGCATCCAACTCGACCGCCGCTTTGGGCATGCCATACACGGCACAGCTCGCCTGATCCTGGGCAATGGTGTGCGCGCCCTTGTTGCGCAGCTTCAACAACCCCTGCGCGCTGTCCCTCCCCATGCCAGTCAGCAAGACACCCAGCGTTCTCCCCGCCCAGTACTCGGAAACGCTCCAGAAAAAGACATCCACGGAGGGTCTGTATACTTGTTCGCGCGGCAAAGGCGTGTAACCAAGCGATCGATCGGGATACATCACCAGGTGATCATTGGTTCCCGCAATCAACACCGTCCCTGCTGCGGGGTGATCGCCCTCCCGGGCCAGGCGAACATGCAAGGGTGTTTGCTTGTCCAGCCACCGGCTCAATTCGCCAACGAACTGGGCATCGACATGCTGAACGATAACGATAGGCGCGGGATAATCCGCCGGCAGGGAAGAGACGATCTGTGCAAGCGCCTGGGGACCGCCGGTGGATGAGCCGATCACTACCAGCGTTTTATCCATTCCGCCGGTATGGCCTCCAGTCTGTGGCGCAAGCGGATGGCAACGCGAAGACGGCAGAGGACGAATCAACTTCTCGATGGTGCGCAACTTGGACTGGAACGTTTCACACGTATCACAACCAAAGGCGGCGCCTTGCAAGCCCAGCACCGGCGTATTCACGGCATCCAGCGCCCCCGCGCCCAGCGCTTCGAACACCCGGGCGGACTGACTGTCCACGGACCCGGTCACGATAAGTATCGGACAGGGTGTTTCCGCCATGATGCGGCGTGTCGCGTCGACACCGTCCGTCACCGGCATCATCAAATCCATGAGAATCAGATCGGGCTTGTCTTCGGCGCAACGCCGTACCGCCTCCGCGCCATCGTATGCAACCCAGGCGATCTGGTGAACGCCCGTCGCCAGAACACCGCGACGCAGGCTTTCCACCGCCAAAGGCATGTCGTTCACTATCGCAATCCGCACTACACACTCTCCCCAATCAAATCATGCACAGCCTGACGCAAGGTATCGTCATGAAAACTGCCCTTGGTCAGATAATAATCCGCCCCCGCATTCAACCCGCGCCGGCGATCTTCCTCGCGATCCTTGTAGGAAACGATCACGACCGGCGTGCGTTGCAGATGCGGGTCCTGTTTGAGCATACGCACCAACTCGATGCCATCCATGCGCGGCATATCGATATCACTTATCACCAGATCGTAATGCCCCTCTCGCGCCGCATTCCAGCCATCCATGCCATCGACGGCCACATCGACTTGATAGCCGATCGACTCCAGCAAGGTACGCTCGACTTCGCGCACGGTAATCGAATCATCGACCACGAGAATGCGCTTGCTGCGGCCATCGCTTTGCACCGCATCGTTATCACCAGCGATACGCGACAGTTGTCCTTCCGCGGCAATTTTCCTGATCGAGTGCACCATGTCATCGACATCAAGGATCAACACCGGCGAACCATCTTCCATGAGCGCCGCGGCCGCGATATTCGTCACCTTGCCCAGGCGGGGCGGCAATACATGAACAACCAGATCACGCTCGCCGAGAAATCGCTCCACCGCCAGTCCATAGCGTTCATCGCGATCGCCCAATACCACGACAGAAAACGCATCTCCCGCTTCAGGCACACCCTGCATGCCAAGCACCTGCGCCGCGGAAACCAGGCCGATGCGATGATTGTCGAAACCGACGAATTGGCATCCCTCGATGGACTCGATGCTGGCCGTTTCCACGCGCAAAATGCGGTCGATACGCGCCAGGGGAAGGGCATAAGGTTCGTTGGCAATCTCTACCAGCAGCGCCGGAATTACCGACAAGGTCAAAGGCAACTGCATGTGGAACCGTGTGCCCTTGCCTGGCTGGGAAGTAATGCGCACCGTGCCGCGCATTTTCTGAACGGTGTCGTGCACCACATCCAGCCCCACGCCACGCCCGGAGATTTCGCTCACGCTGTCACGCGTGGAAAACCCGGGCAGAAACAGAAACTCCAGCAGTTCCTGCTCACTGAGACTGGCCGCCATCTCGGGGCTGACCAAGCCACGCTCACAAACCTTCTTGCGTAATCGCTCCAGCGACACACCCTGCCCGTCATCCTCCAGCACGATCGAGAGCATGCCGGCCTGGTGATAAGCGAATAACCGCAACGTGCCTTTGGCGGGCTTACCCGCCTTGACGCGCGCGTCGGGAGACTCGATGCCATGGTCCACCGCATTGCGCAGCAGATGATTGAGCGGGGCCTCGATCTTGTCCAGGATGTCTCTGTCCACCAGCGTCTCCTGCCCGCCGATATCCAGTTGCACCTCTTTGCCCAGAGAGCGCGCCACATCACGCACCATACGTGAGAAGCCATGCACTCCGTCGGCGAAGGGGCGCATGCGGCTGGAAATCACCTCCCGGCGCAGACGCCAGGAAAGGTTGTTCAGACGATTATCGAAAGACTCCAGCTCCGCCATGCGCTGGGCGAGGAATTCCCGGCTGTCAGCGATCTTGCGTTGCGCCGCGCGAACCTGCTCCAGCATTTGATCACGGCGCCGCCCTGATTCCAACGCTTCGCGCAAATCGTCGAGGATCTTGACCATCTCCACTTGCCGGCGTTTCAATCTCAACATGGATTCGGCATGAGGACGCAGCCAGCGGGCTTCGACCATCGCTTCACCCGCAAGACCCATGAGGCGATTGAGCTGATCGGCGCTAACCCGCAATACCCTGTCCTTGGCGATCTCTGCTTCTTTGGTAGACGCGGGTACGGGCACGGGCGCCGCCGGTGTTTGCGCCACAGACGGCGCGGTAACTTGCACCTTCGCAACCTCGCCTCCCTGCAATAGCGCATCCAAGCCGAACAACAGCGCATCATACGCCGGAGGAGGCGGCTCCACCCCGGCATCAGTATTTCCATCCAGGGCGGCGATGCTGGTTATCATGTCGACCCCTTTCAGCAATACGTCGACATACTCCGCCTTGAGCGCGATCTTCCCTTGCTGTGCCGCGACAAAGCCATCCTCCATGCGATGCGCCACCTGCACCACCGCCTGCAAACCGACCAGCCGCGCCGCCCCCTTGATGGAATGCGCGGCGCGCATCAGTGACTCGAGATGTTTTGCCGACGCGGGATCTTGCTCCAGCCCTAGCAAACCTTCCGTCAATATGGCCGCCTGCTGTTCCACTTCGGTGCGAAACAGCGCCAGCATGGAAGGATCGATAGCGACAGGCTTGGGCGGATTCTCGGATACGCTTTTGTCCGAAGTGCCACTGGCCGGAATCGCACGCTCAGGAGCCACCGGAGAATTCGGCATCTCTGTCAGCGCCACCAGCACCGCGTCATACTCGGCCCGGTGTTGTTCGATCCAGGCATCCGCCGCCTCGTCCAGCGCCGCGATGCGGGAAATCATGTCCACGCCCTTCAACAACACATCCGTATGTTCCGGCCCGTTCACGATCTTACCTTGCTGGGCGGCGACAAAATGATCTTCCATGCAGTGTGCCAATTTCACCACCGCATCCACGCCGACCAACCGCGCCGCTCCTTTGATGGAGTGGGCTGCCCGCATCAGCATCTCGAGATGCTTGGCGGAAGACGGGTTTTGATCCAGCGCCAGCAACCCCTCCGACAGCACGGAAAGCTGTTGTTCGGCCTCGGCGCGGAACAGACCCATCATCGAGAAACCGCCGAAATCCATTACGCAATCCCCCGTTCCAGCGCAGCGAACAGCAGCTCCTCGTCCAGACAGCCGACGTGCCGTTCCTGGTTCTTGTCCTTCCAGTGCAACATGCCGCGAAAATAATTGGCGCCGCTGTGCGTCGCGGTCGCGGGGACACTCAACAATTCATTCACGGCATAGCGCACCACGCCGCGCACTTCGCTGACTGGAAACGCATATCGCGCATCCTCCCGGACGATCACCACCATGCGCTCATAGACACCATTGACCACGTTGTCCCCCGGCGCCTCTCCACGCACGACGCCCAGCAATTTCCCCAGCGAAACACACAACTGCAATTCGCCTCGCACATTGACCAGACCACGCAATACGTTTCCGCGCCGATAAGGAACGCTGTGTACCTTGCGCAATTTCAAGACCTCCTGAAATACCTGCGTAGGCAGTCCCAGCCATTCCTCACCCAGCCTGAAAATCACCACGGACCGGATATCACCTTCACATTTCTCCCTCTCCTCGCCGGCGATAGCCTCCGTCAAATCACGCAGATACTCTTCCGAGGACGCGCGATCCAGAACTTTGCGCCCCGCCGCCGAAAAGACCTTGCAATTGACGCAATGAACAACCCGGTCCAATTCCGGGCACCGCGGCGTCTGCGCGCCCCAGACGCCAATCCGGTTCCAGCAATCATCAATCGAAGATTCCAGATCAGCCACGGCTCGCCTCCGCCACATTGCGCTCCATCACTCGCTTGGCCCGATCGCGATAGGCTGTCGCCGCTCCCATATCGCCTTTCTGTTCGGCATAAAGCGCAAGATGAATCAACGCTTGATAATGTCCGGGATCAAGGTACACCGCCTTTTGAAGCATTTCTCTCGACTGCTCCATCTTTCCTTCGGCCTCATATACCAACCCCAACAGATAGTGAACCGATGCCGAACAGGTGTTGTATCTGAGATAGTCTTCGCAAATCACTCTGGCGATCCCCGTCTCCCCCTGATCCGCAAGCTGTTGCGCCTCCCTGAGCAGCGCCTCCCATGCGTCCGATACGGAAAATGCGGCGGGCTTATTGTCAATTCTTTCCGGAATTGATGACGGATCTGGCCGCCATGCCTTCGCCGCGGGCTTCTTCGAAACAGTAATTTTTGCGCTTGGCGCCGAAACGGAAAAATGGGCGACAGGCTTTGGTTCGCAATCCTCCGAGGAAATCAGCTTCTTGCGATACGCGAAGGTACCGGTACGCTTTACGACATCGAAGAGCCGATGATCGACACACCCCCCCTCGGCATGCCCGACAAAAAGCATTCCCTCCGGGACCAGCAGGCGGTGCAGTTTGGTAATCGCCCTCATTTGGGTGGGACGATCAAAATAGATCAGAAGATTGCGACAAAACACCACATCATAAGCACCGGAGCCAGTCAGAAAACCATCATCAAGAATGTTGCCGTGACGGAAATTGACGGAATCGCGGATTGTGTGATGCAGCTCATAGCCTTTGCCGGTTTGACTGAAATAACGGTCTCTGGCATCGCCCTCGTCTCCGCGAAAGGAATTACGGCCATAAACCGCATGCCTGGCCCGATCGAGAATCCTTTTACTTATATCCACCGCATCGATTCTGAATCGATCTCTGGACACGCCCATATCAGTCAAAATAATGGCTATCGAATAAGGTTCTTCGCCACTTGAGCAGGGGACGCTCAATACCCGGAACACGCTCTCTTGGCCAGTACGAGACGACTGGCCTGCCACATATTCGGCCAGCAGACGAAAGGGTTCGAGGTCGCGAAAAAACCATGTCTCAGGAACGGTCACCTCATCGATCAACGCTTGCAGTTCCTGGGGGGACGAACGCAATAGGCCGAGATAGACGTCATCATCCCCTACCTGGCATTCCTCCATGCGGCGGCGCACCGCCCTCATGATCGAGGTCGGGCCGATCGATGCACTATGCAGCCCAACAGCTTTCCCAAGAATGCCCTCAACCGCCGCCAGCATTGTTCTGTTCCATATCATGGTTGTTGTTTTTTCGCTGGCTAAACAGCAAATCCCGCATTTTCACTGTAAGCAGCTTGTTCACATTAACAAGGTGAACTATTTTTTCCTCATTGACCACAACGTCTCCAAGAAACGCCGCCTCTTCGCTCTCGATTCCAGAGGGGAAAAAAGAAGATTCCGGCAATTTGATAGTTGAAATCACTCTTTCCGCCATCACCCCCAGCAAATGCGGGACGTGATTTTCATCATGGTAGTTCACCAGAATGATTCTGGTGCTCAACCGCCGATGTGATAGGCGATCACACATCAGCGCTGTCAGATCAATGACCGGCACGCTCTTGCCATGGTAATTGAGCAATCCGGTCACATACTCCGGCACCCGTGGGACCTTCTTGATCGTGACACAGGGTATAACCTCGACCACCTGCGTCACGTCGAGTCCGTAGCGGTCTTCGTCGACGAAAAAAAGCAGCAGCATCATGGCAGTCAACCGTGCTTGATTATCAGGATGCGCCAAGCACCTTGAAACGTGACACACCATTCTGCAAGCCGTGCGCGGCATCGTTCAAACGTTCGATGACGACACCCGATTGCCGCAAAGACTCCACCGTCTGCTGCGCCGATTCGCTCAACTGGATGATGGCCTGCTTGATCTGCTCGGCGCCTTGAGACTGGAAGTGCATGCCTTCGTTCACATTATCGAAACGCGGTGTCAGCTTCTGCACCTGCTCGATGATATGTGTCAACTGCGTTCCCACCTGACGCACCTCGTCGACACTACGCCGCACCTGATCGGAGAATTTGTCCACGCTCATCACACCGGCGGTGACCGCCGACTGCATTTCCTTGATCATCTGCTCGATATCCCAGGTGGCCACCGCCGTCTGGTCGGCAAGACGGCGGATCTCGGTCGCCACCACCGAAAATCCCAGACCGTATTCACCGGCCTTTTCCGCCTCGATCGCAGCGTTCAGAGACAACAGATTGGTTTGGTCGGCCACCTTGGAAATGGTGGTCACGACTGTATTGATGTTACTGGCCTTCTCGCTGAGCACCTCGAGTTTGGCGGCGATGGATGCCGACGCCTCGACCATCTGACGCATGGTATCCTCCATCTTCGTCAAGGCCGTCTGCCCCTGCGCCGCCGACTCCGCGGTGCCCGACGCCACCCGCGAAACTTCGTCCATGGTATTCACCAGCTCCTTGGTGGTCGCGGAAATCTCCGTGGCTGTCGCCACAACCTCGTTCACCGTCGCGGCCTGCTCCGTCATCGTCGCTTCCTGTTGCCGGGCGGTGGCGGCGATCTCCGTGCCCGACGAGGTGACCTGAATACCGGAACGCTGCACCTGAGTCACCAGCACGTTCAGACTATCTATCATGCGTTGCACACCGGCGGCTAATTGCCCGACTGCATCATCGCCTTTGAATCCTATCCTTCCGGTCAGATCACCCTCGGCCGCCCTGCTGACCACCTTGAGCATACCATCGACTTTCATCTTGAGGTCTTCCATCGCGGTCTTACGCTCCTCGATGGAGAGACGCAGATCATCGATCATGGTTTGCAAGCCTGCCGCAAGTTCGCCGACTGCATCGTCACCGGCAAAAGTAATCCTGCCCGTCAAATCTCCTTTGGCGGCCTTGTTGACAACATCCAGCAATATATCGACCTTGCCTCTGAGCTCCTGTGTCGCCGCCCGCTCGCGGGCATCGGTTTCATCAACCTTGTCCGCCATGGCATTGAAGGCCCGCGCCAACTTGCCTATCTCGTCCGAACTTGTCACAACCGCCCGCGCCATCGTATCGCCATTGGCGCGTTTCGTAACAACGGTCATGAGACTTTCCAGCGGCCGGGTGATCCAGCCGCGCAGCAGCATGCTCGCCATAACCAGGCCGAGCGACATCAGCACCAGGTTGGAAACAGCGCCCACCCAAAGATCATGATCGACCGAGTCATCCATTTTCGCCAGCGAGTACGTCACCCGCACCGCCCCGTTGACGCTGCCGGCCGGCACATTGTGACAGGCAAGGCAATTCACATCGTTGGTATTCTCGGTCGCTTTGAACGGTGTCACCACCGTCAATGCGCGTCCTTCGGAACGATCCTCCAGATGGATGACTTCCTGCCCGGTCAGTGCCTTGTGATCAAGGGCATCGACTGGCGCCTCCTCGGGCCGGCCGGGACCGAATTGCTTATTAACCGGCTCGCCACGAACCACGCGCGCATCCAGCACGCCATCCCGACGCAACGTCTTCTTACGCAGAATATCGCGTTGCGACATCGTGCCTGTCAGCATCAAGGTGTTGAGCGCGTCAAAGTAGGAATTGGTCATGTCTCTGGTATGATTCTTGGCCAGATCGAGAATGCGCTCCTTCTCGCTTTGCGCCGAATAGATCGTCACCGACCCCACCACCAGCAAAAAAATCATGGCGATGGTGAGATTGATCTTGGCCAATACCGGCAAGCGGTTGAGCAGAGGAATTCGGTTAATCAGGGATAACATAAATGAAATGTCCTTTTTCCCGATAAAATGGAAATGAAGATCGCCCGGCTAAACAGCGGCAAAAAAGCGGAAAACTTTAGACGGGATTACCAGGGAAAAGGAGATGAAGCGGACGAAGGACGATGGAGGGGCGAGACTCCTCCATCAAGGCTTGCGGCTGGCGGAAAATCAATTTCCGCGGCGGTTGAAATGGCGACGGATATACCAGATGAGCCCGGCCAGCAGGATGACGCCGATCAAAGCATCGAAGCGGTGAAAATAAACCCCCAGGGTATTCCAGTTTTCACCCAGCTTCATGCCTATCCAGGCCAGTCCCCAGCTCCAGATATAGGAACCGACGAACGTATAAATGACGAAACGCCCCATTCTCATCTTGCTGATGCCGGCGGGGAAGGCGATAAAGGTGCGGATTACCGGCAGCAAGCGCCCGGCGAAGATGGTGATGTCGCCATAGCGCTGGAACCAGCGATCCGCGATCACCAGATCATGAGCCGACACCAGGATGTATTTGCCATACTTCTCCACCATCGGCCGACCACCCCAGGCGCCGGCATAATACGCCACCAATGACCCAAGCACACACCCCACCGCTCCGGCCATGGCCACCGCCCACAACTCCATCTCACCGGTGAATACCAAGTACCCGGCAAAGGGCATGATGATCTCCGACGGCAGCGGAATACAGGCGCTCTCGATCGCCATCAGCAGCACCACGCCGCCATAACCTATCCGGGAAATGGTGGCGATGATGAATCCCGCCAGGAGTGCGATAATTTTCTCGATCATGACTATTTACAGGAAATAAACCAGCACCAGCGCGCCGAAGACAATGCGGTAATAGGCGAACACGGTAAAATCATGACGGCCGACATACACCAGAAACAGCTTCACCACTAATAATGCGGTCAAAAAAGCGGAAACAAACCCCGCCGCGAAAATCAAACTATCCTCGGCCTGCAAAAGTTCACGGCTCTTGTACAGCTCATAGAGCGTCGCCGCAAACATCGTCGGCATCGCCAGAAAGAACGAAAACTCCGTCGCCGTGGTGCGTGACAACCCGGTCAGCAATCCTCCCATGATGGTCGCGCCGGAACGGGACACCCCTGGAAACAACGCCAGCATCTGCGCCATGCCCACCTTCAAGGCATCCATAGGCCGCAGATCCTCAAGACTGGTCACACGCGGCTGGCGGGGCACGCGCTCGATCAGCAGAATGACGATGCCGCCGATGATCAACGCTGTCGCCACACTGACCGGATTGAAGAGATGCTCCTTGATCGTTTTATGAAACAGCAACCCGGCGACAGCCGCCGGCATGAACGCGATCAGGATATTCAGGGCGAAACGCTGCGTCGGCGGCTGATTCAGCCCAGTCACGATATCGAGCAGCTTGCGCCGGTAAAACCAGACCACACCCAAAATCGCGCCCAACTGAATGAAAATCTCGAACGTCTTGGCCCGTTCCCCGGTAAACCCGAGCAGATCTCCGACAATGATGAGATGGCCGGTCGAAGATATCGGCAGGAATTCGGATAAACCCTCCACTATGCCTAATATCACTGCTTTCAGAACCAACAGATTATCCATTATATCGCCTTGACCGTTGCACAACGGGCCGGTGGTTGCCCAAGATAAAACGCCGTATTTTAACCTTAGCGGGCGATGAGGGGAAATCTGTTGTATTGTAGAATACTTCGCGGGAAGATAACGACAAGGAAGAATAATCAGGCCTGAAACGACAGTCCAGCTATGCCTTTGCACACCTCGATGTGTCAGCAAAGCGGTGTCCACGGGCGATACAGTAATCCAGCCATTCACCAAGAAACCGATTGATCCGGTGTTTCTCCCGCAAATTCGCCATATTCAGAATGGGGTAAGGCTGAAATAACTGGGGTCTTGCATGCCCCTGATAACTTAGGACCTCGGCCACCCTGGCATCCGTATAAAGGCGAATCCGCATGTAGGGATCGGACACCAAGCTGCCGGGACGATGAAAATGATGGGTCAAGGCGATGGTCGCGGTATATTTGCCACGCTCCAGAATCTCGAGCCGCAACTCCATCGCATCAATCCCCAGAGACCGAGCCGACCCCTCCATATCCTGAAGAGCGGGAATAAGCCACACCAGCCGCTCGAAATTGGCTTCGTAGCATCTCATCTGATCGAGCACACCCTGCTTCATGGCAACGCTATCACTCCTCATCGGCTCTGCTTATGCTCTTACCATCATGACACATCACTTATTGTAGCGTCCATACCGGCCAAAATTTGAGTCACAACCGCCAAAAATCTCCCTTGACAATTTTTCACAAAAAAGACTCCTTCCGCCATTTAAAAATCCTCAGAAATTTCCGCTATATGAAGTAGAGGGCCAACTTGTGGGATGGTCTCGGCAGCCAATACCATTGAACGAGGAGATAACCATGTTCGAATTCTTTCTGGAAGCTGTTGTCATATCATTTGCAAGCGGAGCCATCGCCGGCGCCATCCTTGCGCTTCACCTCAAGAACAGACACAAGGCCGCTGCGCACAAGACCGAGGATCTCCTGCATTCGGAGTGACAAACGTCTCAGCTTCACAAACAAAGCCGCGAGACAGTGATACTGTTTTATAGACAAAAAATTTGCTACAGTTCGGCAACACAGGCCAGAGACAGAATCGCCCCATGAAAAAATTCATATCGCGGATTTTTCAGCCGTTCGCCGCCGGATCACTCGGCGCCACGATCATTGCCGCCTTGCTCGTCCTATCGTTCGGCTTCCCTCAATCATCGTCAGCCGCCGAAGCGGCTCGCGCCAATGCCGGGAACAGCAACGCCGCGACCACTTCCGATCCCCTTGCGGAGTTTCTCAAATCGCTCCCACCCAATGTACAGCAAGGGATGAGCGATTCGCTGCTCCTTTATCGCAGCGCACCCCGCATCACCAAAGCAACCGATCCCAAGCGGCTGATCTTTGGCACAACCGATGCGCCGACGCGGATCGTGGAATGGACAGACATCCGCTGCCCACACTGCAAAAACCTGGAAGCGGCACTCACGGAAATCCGCCGCGACACGCCCCCAGGCTCCTGGAGCGAAGAGGTACGCCACTTCCCGCTTGATTCCGAGTGTAACCCTTATGTCCAGCGCCCCTCCGATGGCAGCGGTGTTAGCTGTCTGGCCGCCAAGGTCCAGATCTGCCTGATGGGTTCGCCGGAAGTAGGCCGGGTCCGCGCCACCATGTTCAAAGAACAGCGCACACTCACTCGCGACCAGATCTGGAAAATCGCCGCTCCTGACGCCGCTCAACGCAAAAAACTCGAAGCCTGCGTCAAATCACCGCAAACCGCGGCCATCCTGAAGGAAGACCTGGATTATGCCGCCCAGCACAAGCTCGAAGGCACACCGCTGGTGGTCATCAACAATCGCAAGGCCGTCAGCGCGCCGGCCATGATTTATACCATGATCATGATGGGTGGACGGGATGATGCGCCCGGTTTCAAAGTGCTGCCGCCGCCCAGCGCAGAACTACAACGCCATTGAAAGAGCGCGTAACTCCTCAATCCCCCGCCCAGCACTGACGCACTTCATCACGATTCAGCGCCAGCCATTGCAAGGCGATGATCGCGCTGGCGGAATTGATCTTCCCCGTCCGAACGTGTTCCAGCGCAACGGCAAACGGCACGGCGAGCACGCGGATATCCTCGCCTTCCTCAACCAGCCCGTGCACCCCACCCGCCCGAGAGGCATCGACCTTGCCGCAAAACAGGCTAATACGCTCCGAAGTACCTCCGGGGCTCACGAGATAATCACCTATCGGAATGACCACCTCGATCGGACAACTCGCCTCCTCCAGCGCCTCTCGCCGGACCACTTCTTCCGCCGTCTCGCCGTGATCAATGACTCCCGCCACAATTTCCAGCAACCATGGCCCGCCCGGCGCGGACAAGGCGCCAACGCGGAATTGCTCGATCAGCACAACCTGATCCAACCGCGGATCATAGGGCAACACGGCCGCCGCATGTCCACGCTCAAACAGCTCGCGCGACAGAACCGGGCTCCACTCTCCACTGAATAAACGATGCCGGAACCGATACCGTTCCATACGAAAAAACCCCTGAAAACAGATCGTTCTTTCCAGGATTTCCACATCCGCCTCTGTCATATCCGCCTCCCCTGACTGCATTGCCCAAATGAAAAAGGCTGGTGCCCCCACAGAACACCAGCCTTCGTTGCGCGCGAAACTTCAGTGCGATTTACGATGCCGCCTTCCCGCGCCGAGCACCTTTCTTCTTGATCACAGCCGTCGGTGCCGGCTTCTTCTCCGAGAACTTTTTTGTCAAACGGCGCGACCACTTTGCTTCAAATTTTTTCAGGGCCTCCTCTCTTGCGGCAAGCCCCCTCATCATTCCTTTTTCAGTCGTCCGGGCCTTCCTGGCGACCTTCTTTGCCGCCTTCGTTATGCTCGCAATCTGTGCGACGAGCTCCCTGACTCTGGCTTTCAGCGCCTTTTGCTTCTCCTTGAAGATCGCCCGCTGCTTCTCGGCCCGCTGCTTGGCGGCCTCCAGCCTGGTTCTGGAAGGCTTCTTCCCGGCGGCAGTGACGCCGACGCCAGCGCCTTTCGGCCGGCCCCTTCCCTTTTTAACCACAACTCTTGCCCCTGCACTCAGCGGCGGCCTTCCTCTTTTCTTCTTCACCACGCCCTCCTGGGGTGCGGCTTTTTTGATTCTTGGCATATAAAAATCTCCTTCTTGGCAAAAATCAGACAACTACAATTTTTAATTATAACCATAGTCACGTAATTTTGAATAGAAAAAAGTATGTAACATATTATTATTAAGGGTCTTCAGGAAATCGTGTGGGTCATTTTGCACGAAATTCATATAGCCGGGAGCATGCAAGTGAGAATTTTGAGTCTCAGATATTCCTCATCTCTGATCCCGTATGCCCGGCGCTGGATGACGCGA
>JADDKJ010000040.1:9293-30167 GCA_033717875.1 Gammaproteobacteria bacterium | reverse complement strand
TGCCAAATCCAACCCAATCGTTGTAATCTTCATCTCGGTCTCCTCTCCTTTCGTTTCGATGGTTTGTTACAGCTCCATCGTGGCGCATTCGACGCCGATTTAGAAGGGGGAGGAGACCATCACATCACCCTACATCAGTTCTCTGGCGTTAACGCTTCGAGAACTGCGGACGTTTGCGCGCCTTACGCAGGCCGACTTTCTTGCGTTCGACTTCGCGCGCGTCGCGGGTGAGAAAGCCGCTCTTGCGCAGGCCGGGGCGCAGGTTTTCGTCGTAGCCGAGCAGGGCGCGGGCGATGCCGTGGCGGATGGCGCCGGCCTGGCCGGTGTTGCCGCCGCCGGCGACATTGACATTGACATCGACGGAGCCCGCCAGATTGGCGGTTTCCAGCGGCTGGCGAACGATCATGCGCGCGGTTTCGCGGCCGAAGTATTCTTCGATGGGACGGTCATTGATGACGATCTTGCCGCTGCCGGGACGAACATAGACCCGCGCCGTGGAGCTTTTGCGGCGGCCGGTGCCGTAATTTTGTGCTTGTGCCATGACTATATCCTGCTGACTAAACTTTAGATTTCCAGCGCCTTGGGCTGCTGCGCGGTGTGCTTGTGCTCGGCGCCGCCGTAGACCTTGAGCTTGCGGAACATGGCGCGGCCCAGCGAGTTTTTGGGCAGCATGCCCTTGACGGCGATTTCGATAGCGCGCTCGGGGGTTTTGTCGAGCAGCTTGCCGAGGCTGATGGTTTTCAGGTTGCCGATGTAGCCAGTGTGGCGATGGTACATCTTGTCCGCCAGCTTGTTGCCGGTGACGCGCACCTTGGCGGCGTTCACCACGACGATGTAGTCGCCGGTATCGACGTGCGGCGTGAATTCGGCCTTGTGCTTGCCGCGCAGACGACGCGCGAGTTCAGCGGCAAGGCGGCCCAGGGTCTTGCCGGAGGCGTCCACCACATACCAATCACGGCGGACGGTTGTGGGGTTTGCGCTAAAGGTTTTCATCCGAATCGCTCCAAAAATCTGCGTAAAGGGGCAAAATGTTACATGAGAAGGCGGCGGGATACAAGAGCATCCCGCACTTTTGTGGCTGTGAACCTTCTTGACAGCGGCCGGTCACAAGTCTATACGTTTGTTCCCGGGCAATGGAAGACATCACCAACTCAATAACCGCCTCTTGAGGAGAGAAACCATGAGAACACCGAAAATATTCACCGCCTTTGCGCTGGCCGGCGCCCTGTTCACTGGCCATGCCTTCGCCGCCGATGCGGCCGGCATGCCGGGAGACGCCACGAAGGACCACAAAACGATGTGGCGCGGGATGATGAAAGAGCATCAGCAGACGATGATGGAAGTCAAGGGCATGCTGAAGGATGTGATGGTGATTCTGAAGGATCTGAACCATCAACCCTCCGCCGCTGACCGCCAGAAGCTCGCCGATCACGTTGCGCGTCTGGATGAGATCATGAAGAAGGAAAAGGAGATGGCGGAAAAGTGGAAGGAGATGCATAAAGACATGCCGGGGCATGGCACGATGAAGGGGCACCCGCCGATGGGTAAGTAAGCCGGCGGCAACGCGGCCCGGGGGGCTATGACACGCATCGCCGCGCCATGCGCGGCAAATCCCCGCTCAGCCCCATCGCGTGGCGCACGATGACATTTTTCACCGGCGTGGCGGCGTTGGTGAGGTTCAGCCCTATATTGCGCAGCAGTTTCAGCGGCACGAGGTCGTTGCCGAACAGGCGTTTGAAGCCATCCATGGCGGCCATCATGGCGAGGTTGCCGCCTTTGCGCCGGCGCTCGTAGCGGCGCAGTGTGGCCAATGCGCCGATGTCCTTGCCGGCGCGTTGCGCGTCGAGCACCACTTCGGCGAGCGTTGCGGCGTCCAGCAGGCCGAGATTGACGCCTTGGCCGGCGAGGGGGTGGATGATGTGCGCGGCATCGCCGATCAGCGCGATACGCAGGGCGGTGTAGGCCGTGGCGTGTTGCAGACGCAGCGGGAACGCGGCGCGCGGACCGGGGCTGGCGATCATGCGACCCAGCTTCGCGTCGAACGCCCGCTCCAGCTCGGCGAGAAAGCTCCGCTCATCCATCGCCAGCAGCGCGTCGGCCTGCTCCGGCGTGGTGGACCAGACGATGGAGCTGCGCCCGTCGGCCAGGGGCAGAAAGGCCAGCGGGCCGGTCGGCAGGAAGCGTTGCCAAGCGGTTTCGCGGTGCGGCAATTCGGTCTGGACGGTGGCGACCAGCGCCTTCTGTTGATATTTCCAGCCGCGTGTGGCGATACCCGCCAGCCGCCGCAGATGAGATTCGGCGCCATCGGCGCCCACCGCCAGCCGCGCCGTCAGACAGCGTCCGTCATCGAGCCGAAGCTCCACGCTATCGGTATGAGTGGCGAATTCCATCAGACGCGCCGGCAGGATCAGTTCGACATTGTCCAAAGCGCGCATCCGCTCCAGCAAGGCGAGCTGGATGACACGGTTTTCGATGATGTGGCCGAGTGTGTCTTCGCCGATCTCGGCGCTGTCGAAATGGATCTCGCCATTGCCGGTGGCATCCCAGACGTGCATGTCGCGGAACGGGCTGACACGGCGCGCGCGCATGCTGTCCCAGGCGCCCATCGACTCGAAGATGCGCTGCGAGGCGCGGGTGATGGCGGAGACGCGCAGATCGTACTCGTCGCCGGGATGAATCTCGGCCGGCAGCGGCTGCGCCTCGATCACCGCGATGCGCAGGCCACTCGATCCCAACGCGCAAGCCAGCGCCGCGCCGACCATGCCGGCGCCGGTGATGACGATGTCGTAGTCCATCTTCAACCCAGATTATCCATTAGCGCTCGATCAGACTTGGTCATGCGGCGGTTTCTTGAAGCACCGAGCGAAGGTAAAGCGTTTCCGGCGCGATATCCAGCTCACCCGGCCAGGTGACGGTACCGAACTCGATTCTTGCCTGGGCAAAAAGAGTTTCATCCTTCAGACGGGTGAATACCCCGCGCTCCAGATAGGGCCTGGCATCGAAAAGACGCGACTCGCCGTTGGCATAACCCAGCAGCAAACCATAACCAGGCATGGGACGCACAGAAACGATGTTGGGAATCATTGGTTACTCCTCATTTCAGCGGGTCGATGCGGAAAGGCGGCTGACCATTGACCGCCAACTCCCAGTCCGCCAACAGCTCGTCACGATGAATCTCGATCCAGGCCTGCACCAGGCGAGTCTTGGCTGGAGGAAGCGAACCCGCAAGGCAAATGCCATCGTCGATGGCGAATGATGCCTCCTCGCCTTGATAGCGTACATGAATGTGCGGCCGCTTATGCCGCTCATCATCGAAAAAGTACATCAAGACGAGAATTCCGTAAAACATCGATATAACCGGCATGGCGGAATCCTGTGATCCTATCGTATCCCAAGCTGTTCCACGATGTTGCCAAGGCGGTCGAGGCGCTGCAAGGGATTGTCGAGTTGCAGTAGATGCTGCTTTTGCACCAGGGGGATCGGCAGCAGCTCGGCGAGGCGGCAACTGGTCCAGCTGGCGTCGGCGAATTTTTTGGGGATGCCGCTGTAGTGGTGGCCGATCTGCTCGATCATCTGCCGCAGCAGATCGACCAGCGGCAGGTATTCGGCGGGCACGTCCACCTCGGGCTCCGGGGGTATCAGCTCGACATCGGCGACGGTGAGCTGGTTGGGCTGCACCTGTTCCGAGATAATGCGGAAGCGCTGCTGGCCGCACACCGTGACGCCGAGCAGCCCATCGTGGCGCATATGCCAATCGACGATCGTCGACAGCGTGCCAACCTCGTAGGTCTGCGCGGCCATGCCGACTTCTTTCCCGCTGCGGATCAGGCATACGCCAAAACCGCTGCTCTGGCGCAGGCAGGCGCTCACCATGTCGAGATAGCGCGGTTCGAAGATGCGCAACGGCAGCGGGCCGCCGGGGTAAAGCACGGTGTGCAGCGCGAACAGCGGGATACGCAGTTCATTCGTCATGGGGTACCTCTATGAATTCGATCAAGGCGCGAGGGCAAGGCGCAAATGGGCGAAAAAGCGGAGTGTACACGCGCAGTACATGAGCATTTTGAGCCCATTTGCAACGCCGCCATCGCGGCTTCAGCGAATTCATAGAGGTGCCCCATATTCGGATCCCCAGCGCGGCATCAGGCCATGTTCGATATCGAGATGATCGAGGATGCGCGCCACGACGAAATCCACCAGTTCCTCGACGCGCTGCGGGCGGTAGTAGAAGCCGGGATTGGCGGGCATGATCACCACCCCCAGCCGCGCCAGGCGCAGCATGTTTTCCAGATGGATCACCGATAGCGGCATCTCGCGCGGCACCAGGATCAGCTTGCGCCGCTCCTTGATCATCACATCGGCGGCGCGCTCCAGCAGGTTGTTGCTGGCGCCGCTGGCGATGGCCGACAACGTACCGGAGGTGCAGGGGCATACCACCATCGCCCGCGGCGCATTGCTGCCGCTGGCGACCGGCGCGGTCCACTGATCCTTGCCGAATACCCGCAACTGACCGGGCTTGGCCGCATAGCGCGCGGTCAGCATCTCCTGCATCTCGTCGGGCCGCCCCGGCAGTTTCAAATCCGTCTCCATCGCCACCACCACCTGCCCCGGCGCGGATACCATCAGGTACACCTGCTGGTCCGCCCGCAACAGGCACTCCAGCAGGCGCAAGCCGTAGGCTGCGCCGGAGGCGCCGGTCATGGCAAGGGCGATCGCGGTGCGGCTCATCGGGTTTTCAGGGCCTCGATCAACTTGGCATGGATGCCGCCGAAACCGCCGTTGCTCATGATCAGCACATGATCGCCCGTCTGGGCATGGCCCGCCAGGTGCGTCACGATGGCGGGCACGGTGTCGAACACCGCCGCCTTGGCGCCCAGACTGCTTGCGACAGCACTCACGTCCCAGCCGATATCGGCGGGCTGGTACAAAATCACCTCGTCGGCCAGTGCCAGCGACGGCGCGAGCATCTGCTGGTGCACGCCCATGCGCATGGTGTTGGAGCGCGGCTCCAGCACGGCGATGATGCGCTGATCGCCAACGCGCTTGCGCAGACCTTCGAGCGTGGTCTGGATGGCCGTGGGGTGATGGGCGAAATCGTCGTACACCGTCACGCCGTTGACCACGCCACGCTGCTCCATGCGCCGCTTCACACCGGCGAATTCCGCAAGCGCCGCCACCGCATGCCGCGGCATCACTCCAGCATGGCGTGCGGCGGCGATGGCCGCCAAGGCATTGTGGACATTATGCCGCCCGAGCAGCGGCCACGCCACCCGCCCCATGTGCGCATCGGCCCACCAGACATCGAAACCGCTGCCGTCCGGCGCCACGTCACGCGCGCTCCAGCCCGCCGTATCTTCTTCGCCGAAATACTCCACCGGCGTCCAGCGCCCGCGCTCCAGCACGTCGTCCAGATTATCGTCCTGGGCATTGGAAACTATCAGGCCATTGCCTGGCACGGTGCGCACCAGATGATGAAATTGCCGCTTGATCGCCTCAAGATCGGGAAAGATGTCCGCATGATCGAACTCGAGATTATTCATGACCAGGGTACGCGGCCGGTAATGGACGAATTTGGAACGCTTGTCGAAAAAGGCCGTGTCGTACTCATCCGCCTCCACGACAAAAAACGGCGCCTCGCCCAGACGTGCCGAGATGCTGAAATTGCCGGGCACGCCGCCGATCAGGAAACCCGGTTTGAGTCCGGCATATTCCAGTATCCACGCCAGCATGCTGCTGGTGGTGGTCTTGCCGTGCGTGCCCGCCACCGCCAGCACCCAGCGGTTTTGCAGAAGATGCTCGGCAAGAAAGGCCGGGCCGGAGGTATAGTTGAGACCACGATTGAGCGCATACTCGACGGCCGGATTGCCGCGCGACAGGGCGTTGCCGATCACAACGCAATCCGGCACGGGATCGAGGTGCGCGGGGTCATATCCCTCCATCAGCTCGATGCCCTGCTCCGTCAGTTGCGTGCTCATCGGCGGATAGACGCTGGCATCCGAGCCCGTCACACGGTAGCCGAGCTGGCGCGCCAGCACCGCGATGCCGCCCATGAACGTGCCGCAAACTCCCAGGATATGAATGTGCATGTGTTCTTAGGTACCGGTGAAAAACAATATTCTGATGATGCTCATTGAAATAAACATGTAGACCGTCGCCAGCACCGCGCCGGCGCCCATGGTCGTGGACAAGGCGTGGCGCAGGATGTGTCCGACCACCACCAGGTTCCAGAACAGCAGGGCCATCATGATGGCCGTCGGAACGATAACCATGCTGCTTTCCGGGCCGAGCTGGGTCTGCCAGATCATGAACGGCAAGGCGATCAGTTGCAGCACCACGCCGCTGCCCGCCAGCGCGGTGCAGGTCTGCACCCAGCGGGTGGCGAGCATCCTCGCCCAGAGCAGAAAATAGGATAAGGCGGCGAACAGCAGGGTGTCCAAACCCGCGGCGAACAGCGCCTTGATGACCGACATCTGCAACAGCGAGAGCACGATGGCCAACGTCAGATACGCCAGCAATGCCATCCCGAGCAGCGTCGTCGACGTCGGCAAGTCTTGCGGCCCGATGCGCAGACGGCAGATATCGACAAACATCCAGAACACTCTATTCACGATCCAACCCGCATGCCTGGCGCCTGAAAAAGTGAGAAAACATCCCCACATAATAACTGTTTGCTGGCGCTTCAAGAAGAGGCGGCCTCTTTTGACTCTTCGCGCTACTTGCGGCAGCATAACCTGGAACGATGAAAGCAGACCATTCCAAATATCACTTTCCCTGGCGCAACGACAACCAATTCCGCCTGTTGATCGACGGCGGCCAGTTCTACCCCGCCATGCTCGGCGCGATTGACGCCGCACGCAGCCATATTTTCATGGAACTCTATTTGTTCGAGTCGGGAGCCGTCGCCAGCCGTTTCATCGACAGGCTTATCGCCGCCAGAGCGCGGGGCGTGGAAGTATGCCTGCTGCTCGATGATTACGGCGCGAAAAAGCTGCTCAAGGAAGACCGGCAGAAGCTGGAGGGAAACGATATTCGTGTCAGCTATTACAATCCGCTGCGCTACCACGGATTGCACCATAACTTGTTCCGCGATCACCGCAAGCTGCTGCTGGCGGATGACCGCATCTCCTTCACCGGCGGCGCGGGGATCACCGATGAATTCGATCCCGTGCAGAACCCTGGCCAACACTGGCGCGAAACCATGATCGAGATCCGCGGCCCCGATGTCGCGGACTGGCGGACATTGTTCGAGGAAAGCTGGCAGCGCTGTAGCGATCAGCCTTTGCCCCTCGCCGCCAAAGGAGAAGAAGAAAAAGCGGGCGTCCAGCGCGGCCGCGTCACCCTTGCCCACGGCACCACCCGTACCGAGATCAAGCGCTCCCTCCTTCAGCGCATCCGCCATGCCAGGAAGACGATCTGGATCGCCACCGCCTATTTCGTGCCCTCCTGGAAAATCCGCCGTGCCCTGGGCAATGCCGCCCGGCGCGGCGTTGATGTGCGCCTGCTGCTGCCGGGGCCGCACACCGACCATCCCGCGATACGCCACGCCGGACGGCGATTTTATTACGGGCTGCTGCGTCACGGAGTGAGAATCTTCGAATACCAGCCGCGTTTCACCCACTCCAAGGTGCTGCTATGCGACGACTGGACCGCCATCGGTTCGAGCAATCTGGACCGCTGGAATTTCCACTGGAATCTGGAGGCCAATCAGGAGGTGGACGACGCCGAGTTCGCCACCGGAGTGCGGGCCATGTTCATGACCGATTTTGCGGCAAGCCGGGAATACCATGTCGCGGAATGGCGCATACGCCCCTGGTACCGGCGCGTACTTGAATGGTTTTGGGGCAGGGTGGACATCGCGCTCGAACGCCTGAGCATACGCCATGCCCGCGAGCCCGACCGGGAAAAGCGTCCCCCTCACCAGCGGTAACTAAATCGCATCACCGCGTAAGGATGATTGTTATTAAAGGGCCGAACCGCGCCACCCAGGAGCGCCCAGTTGGCATTCAGATCATCCATATCGACATTCATGCTGACACCGGGATAAGCCAGGGTCATCTTGACATCGAAACCGCGCTGGAAGTTGAAGGGCTGCGGAACGAATTGATAAGGACTATACATTGGAGCATAAGAGGCAGCGCCCGTATGCGCCTGATTCTCGGGAAGTCCAAAAAATTTCTTGGCGACCAGACGCGCCACCGCCCATGGATTGACGTTTGACGCCGGGAGCATCTCTCGTTGATACGCCGTCAGGGGAATGTGCGGACACGCGGGCATTTCTTCCCGGATTTTTGTACAATCCACCGAACCGATCACCGGCTTGGCGGGAGCAAGGCCGAGTATGTCATCGGCCATGGCGCGCAGCGGACAAAAAGCGCCAACGGCGATCAACATCGTCAGAGCCAGCGAGTCATACTTGCGCACCCACATCATACTGCACCATCCAGAAAAACACAGGAAACCATCTGCAAGCCTAGTGTTTCACGATGACAGACAAATTACCTTGACACACATCACAAAATAGCGACAAATAAAGCCTGTGCTTTAACGGCGCATATTCTGGCACCTCTATTGCATGGATTCTCATGCTATTGCAGCGCCAATAGTGTGGCGCGAAACTTCCCAAGAAAATACGCATCTTAGGCAATAGAGATTCAAAAATACCGGCGACGGCCGATACACTGGTGATCAGGGAAAAATCACCCCACCCAAAAAAGTCAGGAGAAATCTCAATGAATCCACTGCTGGAGTTACAGAATTTCGGGCAAAGCCCCTGGTATGACAATATTCAGCGCGCCATGCTGCGCTCGGGCGAGCTTGAGCGGATGGTCCGCGAGGATGGCCTGAAGGGCGTGACTTCCAACCCGACCATTTTCGAGAAGGCCATCAACGGCAGCAAGGACTATGACGATGCGCTGGCCGGCCTGCTCGCCAGGAATCCCGCGCAAAGCAGCCGCGAATTGTTCTATCACCTGGCCATCGAAGACATTCAACAGGCCGCCGATCTGCTGCGCCCCGTCTACGACAAAACCGGCGGTTGCGACGGCATGATCAGCCTGGAAGTCTCGCCCGACCTCGCCCACGACACCGCCACCACCGTCGCCGAGGCGCTGCGCCTGGCCGAGCGCGTGAATCGCCCCAATCTCATGATCAAGGTGCCGGCGACGAAAGAGGGTCTGCCCGCCGTCACCGCGCTGATCGCCGAAGGCATCAACGTCAATGTCACGCTACTGTTCTCGGTGAAACGCTACGAGGAAGTGGTCGAAGCCTACATCTCGGGGCTGGAAGCCGCCTACAAGAAAGGCAAACCGCTCAGCGGCATCGCCTCCGTCGCCAGCTTCTTCGTCAGCCGCGTCGATGCCCTGGTCGACAAACTGCTCGATGAAAAACTGAAGACCGCGCCCGTCGAACAACATGCCCAACTCCAGGGCGCGCAGGGCAGGATCGCCATCGCCAATGCCAAAGTGGCCTATCATTCGTACGAAAAACTGTTCAGCTCGCCGCGTTTCGTCAAACTTCGCGCCGCCGGCGCCCATGCGCAGCGGCTGCTGTGGGCCAGCACCGGCGTGAAAAACCCCAACTACAGCGACGTGATGTATATCGACAACCTGATTGGCGCCGACACCGTCAACACCATTCCGCCCGCCACCTACAAGGCGTTCAAGGATCACGGCAAACCCCAGGCGACACTGAAAAACGGCGGGCACGAGGCACGCAGCGATATCGAACTGCTAGGCCGGCTCGGCATCGACCTGGATGCCGTCACTCAGCAACTGGAGGACGAAGGCGTGGACGCATTCATCGCCTCCTTTAAGACCCTTCTCAACGCCATCGACATCAAGGCCTCGGTCATGACCAGCCAGATGCGCGCGTCGGCGTGATTACAGCCCATCCCCCCTCTCCCTCTGGGAGGGGGGCGGGGTGAGAGGGGGTGCGCGACCTCAAGCATCCTCCCCGATCCCTGCTACAATGCAGGCATGTGGCCCCAAATCTGCGAACACATCTCGATAGCGACGCATTCACCCTTCGAATTACGTACCCGCCTGCCCGTCGCCGGCGGGTGCATCAACTCCGCCCATGTGATCGAAGACGGCCGCGGTCGAAAATATTTCATCAAGCTCAATGACGCAACGCTGGCCGCCATGTTCGAGGCCGAAGCGGCAGGCTTGCGCGAGATCGCCCAAACCAACACCCTCCTCTCACCCGATCCGATCTGCCATGGCATCGCGGGCAACACCGCCTACCTCGTCCTGACATACCTCGACCTGCGCGGCAACAACGACGCCGCCAGCCAGGAACGGTTGGGGCAACAGCTCGCCGCCATGCACCGCGCCACCGCGCCATGCCATGGCTGGCGCATCGACAACACCCTCGGCAGCACGCCTCAGATCAACACCCCAAGCTCCGACTGGCCCGCCTTCTGGCGCGAACACCGCCTCGGCTTCCAGCTCGAACTTGCCGCCCGCAACGGCTATCTCGGTGCGCTGCAACGCAAGGGCGAACGGTTGCTGGCCGACATGAACGCGTTTTTTGCCGGCCATACACCCGCCCCCTCCTTGCTGCATGGTGATCTGTGGTCGGGCAATTACGGCATCGACACCGCCGGCAACCCCGTCATCTTCGACCCCGCGGTCTACTACGGCGACCGCGAAACAGACCTGGCGATGACCGAGCTGTTCGGCGGATTCACCGCCAGGTTTTATCAGGCCTACAACGAGGCCTGGCCGCTGGACAGCGGTTACCGAATCCGCAAAAACCTTTACAACCTCTATCATGTGCTCAACCATCTCAATCTGTTCGGCGGAGGCTATCTGCCGCAGGCGGCGGGAATGGTGGACGGGCTTTTGGCGGAGATGTAGGTTCAACCCGGATTTTTCATGGCAAAGCCGCGAGCCAAAAGCCGCTCACCAATGGTAAAGTTACAAGTCATACTTGTAACGGGTGACCGGCCTCATGAAATACCACGACCTGCGCGACTTCATCGCCAAACTGGAGCAAGAGGGAGAGCTGAAGCGCGTTTCCCTCGAAGTCGATCCCCATCTGGAAATGACCGAGATCTGCGACCGCACCTTGCGGATGGGCGGGGCGGCGCTGCTGTTTGAAAATCCCAAGGGCCATACCATCCCCGTGCTGGCCAATCTGTTCGGCACGCCGCGCCGCGTGGCGCTGGGGATGGGCGAGGAGTCGGTGGAGGCGCTGCGTGAAGTGGGCAAGCTGCTGGCGTTCCTGAAGGAGCCCGAGCCGCCCAAGGGGATGCGCGATGCCTGGGAGAAACTGCCGATCTTCAAGCAGGTGCTCAATATGGCGCCCAAGGTGGTGGGGCGCGCGCCCTGTCAGGAGCATGTCATCGAGGCCGCCGATGTCGATCTGTCGAAACTGCCCATCCAGACCTGCTGGCCGGGCGACGCCGGGCCGCTCATCACTTGGGCGCTGGTGGTGACCAAAGGGCCGCACAAGGAGCGGCAGAATCTCGGCATCTACCGCCAGCAGGTGATCGGGCGCAACAAGGTCATCATGCGCTGGTTGGCGCATCGCGGCGGGGCGCTCGACTTCCGCGACTGGCAGCTCGCCCATCCGGGGCAGCGTTTCCCCGTGGCGGTGGCGCTGGGTGCCGATCCCGCCACGATATTGGGCGCGGTGACGCCGGTGCCGGATACGCTGTCGGAATACGCCTTCGCCGGTCTGCTGCGCGGCGCGAAGACCGAAGTGGTGAAGTGCCAGACCAATGAGTTGCATGTGCCCGCCAGTGCCGAGTTCGTGCTCGAAGGCTACATCGAGCCGGGCGAGGTGGCGTCCGAAGGGCCGTTCGGCGACCATACCGGCTATTACAATGAGGTGGACACCTTCCCGGTCTTTACCATCGAGCGCATCACCCACCGCGACAAACCCATCTATCACAGCACCTACACCGGCCGTCCGCCGGACGAGCCCGCCGTCCTCGGGGTGGCGTTGAACGAGGTGTTCGTGCCGATTTTGCAAAAGCAGTTCCCGGAAATCGTCGATTTCTACCTGCCGCCGGAAGGCTGTTCCTACCGGCTGGCGGTGGTGAGCATGCGCAAGCAGTATCCTGGGCATGCCAAGCGGGTGATGCTCGGCGTGTGGAGTTTTCTGCGCCAGTTCATGTATACCAAGTTCGTCATCGTCACCGACGACGACGTGAGCGTGCGCGACTGGAAGGATGTGATCTGGGCCATGACCACGCGCATGGACCCGGCGCGCGACACTACCATCATCGACAACACCCCTATTGATTACCTTGATTTCGCTTCGCCGGTGTCGGGCCTGGGCTCCAAAATCGGTTTCGACGCCACCAATAAATGGCCGGGTGAGACTAGCCGGGAGTGGGGTCAGCCGATCCGCATGAGCGAGGAAGTCAAAAAGCGTGTGGACGGAATGTGGCAGGCGCTGGGGATTGGAGAAACTTCTGATTAATCCAGAGGCCACACGGCTTCAGACACCTGACGGCAATTTGTCCAAGGGAATGCGTCAGCTCAACGGTGTATACACCCAAGCTAGCAAGCTAGTGCCGTGTCACAGGGGTTTTGACGCATGCTGAGCCTCTGAGCGGGCGGCGCCTTGCCACAGCGTTTTGCAGCGCCGCAGCAGGCGTCATGTTAGTAACCCGGCGGGCAAATACATCGCCTTTAGGGTGATCTTGACTTGAAAGTAAGGCATAATGGCCTTACAAAAACCTTTCTGCAAAGGAGATAACACAGTGTCCACGCTCACCATCACCGCCAAGGGTCAGGTTACTTTGAAGCAAGACCTGCTCAACCATCTTGGTGTCGGTCCGGGTCAAAAAATCGAGATCGACAAATTGCCAGATGGCCGGATCGAAGTAAAAGCCGCCGGACAAAAGGGGATGATTTCAGGCTTTATTGGCTGTCTTTCCCAGAAAAAGAAGGCGGCGCTCACATTGGCGGAAATAGATGAGATCGCGGCGCGAGGGTGGGCGGGAGAAAAGGTCGCCAAAAAATGAAGGTAACGGCCGACACCAATGTGCTGGTGAGGGCAGCCGTCCAGGATGATCAGCATCAGTCTCGTCAGGCGGCCAAAGCCTTGCAGGATGCGGCGTTGGTTGCCGTGCCCTTACCGGTGCTCTGTGAGTTTGTTTGGGTTCTCGACCGTGGCTATAAGATAGCCGCTGCCGATATTGCAGAAGCGATTCATCGTTTGATGGGCTGTGCCAATGTCGTCATGAACCGGCCCGCGGTCGAAGCGGGGCTGTCTATCCTGACGGCCGGCGGCGATTTTGCCGATGGCATTATCGCCTATGAAGGGAATTGGTTAGGCGCCGAAGAATTTCTCTCCTTCGACAAAAAAGCGGTCTCCATGCTGCGAGCCCAGGGTAAAGCCGCGCGCCTGTTGTCATGAGCAATAACACTTGTGCGCCGCGCAGGGGGTGTCAGCGGGCAACAGACTCGCACAAGAAACTGGGCGTAGAATTAACATATGTACTTTGAATGAGCGCGGTAGGTTGGGCTGAATGAAATGAAGCCCAACATAAATCGTGGTGGTTGAATAGATGCGTTATCGGCGTGCCGATGCGGCGGGAGGAACATATTTTTTCACCGTAAACCTGGCCGAAGGCCGCTCCGATGTGTTGGTTCGGTATATCGATGAATTGCGTGCGGCCATGAAAACGGTGAAAGACGCGCATCCGTTATCCAATCTGGCAATGGTCGTGTTACCCGAACATCTGCACGCGATATGGCGCTTGCTGCCGGGTGATGCCGATTATCCGCTGCGCTGGTCGCTGATCAAAGCGGGGTTTTCGCGGCGGCTGGCAAAAGGCGAGCACATCCGCGCCAGCCGCAAAGCCAAGCGTGAACGCGGCATCTGGCAGCGGCGGTATTGGGAACATCAAATCCGGGACGAAATTGATCTCGCGCGGCACGTTGATTACATCCATTTCAATCCCGTCAAACATGGCTGGGCTGTCCGTCCTGTGGATTGGCCTTATTCAACGTTGTACGGATACATTGAGCGGGGAATGGTGACAGCGGATTGGGGTGGGCAAATGGGTGATGGGATGGGTGGTTATGGTGAGCGGTGAAATGTTGGGCTTCATTTCATTCAGCCCAACCTACCGAGCTGATTAATTTAGAGACCACACGGCGTTTTCATTATTGACATGATTGTTAGGCCATGGTAGTTTTTGAAAAAAACCAGGGGGTAATAAATAGTGAAAATAAACCTCGCAACCTCGCAACCTCGCAACCTCGCAACCTCGCAACCTCGCAACCTCGCAACCTCGCAACCTCGCAACCTCGCAACCTCGCAACCTCGCAACCTCGCAACCTCGCAACCTCGCAGGGGCGGTGGCATGATGCTTCCTGGCAGGGTTCGAAATGCGTCGCTCGCCGATTCTTTTTTCACTGTTTTGGGATATTACCGCATGAGGCTGAGCCGTTTTTGGCAAGAATTGGTCATCCGCCTTTCACGCTCAGAGTGTATCCTGTGATTTATATGACTCCGGCTCCGGACATTTATCGGTTTTCAACCTCCGGCCGGGGAGGGTTCGATTTATCCTTGGCGGCTCCGGCTATCGCGTAATCATGTCCACTCAGGGTTAAAAAGGATTTCCCGGTTTCTCGCCCGATTTTTTCAAAAATAGAACAGAGGGGGTGGATATGTCTTCGATCATGAATTGTGAATCGGGTTCGCAAACCGCTATTGATCGCTCTGCTCTCCTATCCGCAGTCGAGGCTACATTAGAAATCCAGACGCCGCAGCAATTTTTGTTGTGGACCCAGAACGAACTTCAACCCCTCCTGCCACATAAAGTTCTGGCGTGCGGCATTGGCCAAGTCTACCAAGGCGGTGTTCGGTTGCAAAAACTGCTGTGCCATAATTTTCCATGGCGGTATCTGGATGAAATCCGTCGACCAGATGGTTATGTGCTAAGCCCTGTCATGGCCAATTGGTGCCGGGAGCAGAAGCCGCAGCTATTCGAGTCAACTTCATGTTCCGCGGCACAAGACTCTTTACCCGGCGGAATGGATTTCCATGAATGGTTGTCCATCTTCAATAAATATCAGTTGCGCAACGTTGCCGCTCATGGAATGCGCGATCTCGACAGTCTGGTAACCAGCTATTTTAGTTTTTCCTGTATCCCGGAGCCCCTGGGCCGACACCATGCCCGATCGCTGGAGATCCTGATGCCGCACATGCATGTAACACTCAAGCGCGTGCTGGAGAAGATCGAGCCATTCAATAACACCGATCGCCTCATAGGTGCGCACCTCTCTCCCCGCGAAAGGGAGATCCTGCGCTGGATTCGGAAAGGAAAGACCAACGGGGAAATCGCCCGGATCCTGTCGCTGAGTGAATATACGGTAAAGAACCAGGTGCGTGCCCTGCTGGTGAAGTTGCGAGCCAGCAACCGTGCCGAAGCGGTTTTCAAGGCGATAGAGTTGCGGCTGGATTGAAAAGGGATGGCGTCAACGGCCATACCCCAGTCCCCCACCTCAAACCCCATACTCCCTCCCCGCTGGGCAAAGATCCCATCAGCAAGTGAACTGTCGGCAATTGGCGTTTCCCGATACCACAGTGGTGGATGTCAAATCCCGATATTTCATCGCCATCCTTTCGGGTGCTTAGCCTCAAAAGCCTCAGCGAGGCCTTTTTCAAAAATGGTGATAAAAGCCATGGCAGGAGGTGTCCAAGAAAGTTCTAAAAATTGATCAAAATATTCGGGATTGAAAACAAAAAATGATCATGGTGTTGGTGATGATATAGCTCGAACGGGCTATATACAGACCGGAACACCTCTGATATTTTCCGGGGGAAAGCGCGCAGGTGAATGGAGTTTGCGGCGGGCGTGTGTTTGATGAAAAGCGGGATCGCGATGGAAGAAATTATGGAATACGGCGGCGACGCGAGAAAGATGGAAGGGGTGATGTCGGCATGATATCGAAGTGGATTGCGCGTTTCTGTCTGTTTGGCATACTTCAAATCGTAGTGGGTCCCCAATCCTGGGCGGCTGGTTTTGACTGTGCCAAGGCCGCCACCAAGGTGGAAAAAATGATCTGCCAGGACGCCGGGCTTTCCAGGCTTGATGACGATCTGGCGCGGGCATATAAGAATGCCCTGGTCTCGGCCACCGACAAAATGTGGTTAAAGAAAGAGCAGATCATCTGGCTGAAATATACCCGCAACGGCTGCCCGACAATCGCGTGCCTGGCGGAAGCGTACAAGGCGCGCCTTGCTGTTTTGGCGATTCCGGCGGTATTTAGTTCTGAGGAAAAGGAGGGCAGAGGGAATGCCTTCATCGCCAAGGCTCAGGCGGGGGAAGTGGATTGCGCCCACGAGGCGCAGGCGCTGGTCGACAAGATTCCCGGCAAGTTCGACTGGGACACCACCAAAAACATCTTCATCTATGAATGCCTGCGCGGCATGCTCAAGGCTCAGCGTTTTGATGGGGCGCAGCGGCAGATCGAGACGGTGGGGGGAAATCCACAGATTTGGGGAATGCGCATACTGGATGGGATTGTTATGGTGCCGGTGTATGCGACGACCGAAAATCCACCGGAATATTATTTCTCGTGTACAACGAGCTACACGGGTTCCAAATTAGAAAAACTGACCCTCGCTGTGCTTAATCGTGTGGATCTGAATCGCGGCAATCCATCGGACATAGATCCACCTCCCTATATTAGCTTGTCTGCTTACATAGGGATATTACCCGATTTAATTGATCGGGGCTGTATCAACGAAGCCCAGGCCATCCACCAGATCAACCTGTTGCTGGATGATGGCCTACGTACCACGCTATGGACGGAGGACGGTATTGATCTGGCTTATGCGAAAGCGAGAATCGGTATCGTTGACGCGAGAAGATCGGCTTGGAACGATTTTTCCCTCATCATGTGGCTGGGCGACGAAGCCTTGGCGCGGCGCATCCTTAAGGTTGGCATCACAACGGGCAAAAATACGCGCCTTTACCTGTTCGCGCGGGCGCCCACCATTAAGATGGTGCGGCTGCTGGAGGAATATGGATTCCGCTTGAAACCGGCCGAATTCCGGCAAGTTTTGAAGCTTCTTGATCTGGAAATGAATGAGGAAGCACGGCTGCCCGATGAGGAGGTCATGCACTACTACCAATCACAAAGTACCAACCAAGGGAGGATTGAACAATGACAATTTACGCCAGCCCGCAGGAAAAAATTGCTTTCAAGGGATTGTTGAAAGAGGTGTACGCCGCCAACGAAGCCCCGGCGAATCCCTATCAGTTCATCCTCTCGACAGGCAACAGTACCTACAGTTTCGGTCAGGCGCAATGGGATGTGGGAAACAATGAAGATGCCAAAACTTTTCTGAGAACTGAATTAGGGTTTTCTGCTCTTGAAATCGCCAAGTTCTCATCGAATAATCCCTTGTCTTCGGCAGACCTCGCCACGTTCAACCAGCGGCTACAGAACAATAAGGTTAAAGTTGACCAGTTCTTTGAGACCCATTTGGATGGAGACATCACTTTCCTCAACAACCTGATCACCGAACTGAATCTCGGTGACACCCAGGATCAGACCACGGCGCGGACAATTGCATCGGATGTGGAACTCCAAGTCCTGCTGCTCGATTTTAACAACCAATATTCAATCAAGGGAGTAAATGGTTCCACCGGCACCACCGACGGATCCACACTCCGCTTCATCAAGGGAGAAAAAATCCAAACGGAAAAAGGCGGAGACGCTCAGATCGTAGGTAATTTTGACCGTGGCGACTGGGTAAATTTCGTCATGCGCAACAAGTGGTCGTTCAATGTGGCGGAGAATGGCCTGAAAGACGTGGCTCGTCGATTGACAAACATTTATAACATCGCTGGCCTGAATGTTATCAACGGGCCGAATGGTAGCGGGGTCAAATTTGAAAATGCTCAGACCTGGAGATTCGTCGACCCAAGCGGATACTCCATGCAGTACAACAAGATCACAGGAGACATGACCGTCACGATGCAAGACGAGGCTGTCCGAACGACGATTGTAGCCGACAATAGCCGCGTGTCATACGTGGATTATGCGAATGGTCAATTCATCGGCTCGATGGAAGCGGCGCGGATGGGAAATGGCGAAGTCTACACCAGCTACTACAACGCCTCCAACCAGTTGACCGGCGGCCAGATCACCTACACCGCCCAACCCGGCGACACCGTAGCCAGTGTAGCGGACAAGATGGGCATCACCCCGCAGAAATTTCTGGAATTCAACCCCAATCTCACGGCGGGCAGCGTCATCCAGGGCGGCAGTTCACTGAACATCCCCGTCGGCAACGCCGGCATCTCGCTGCCCCACCCGACAACACCCGCCTCACCGTCACCACCTTCACCACCCCGGTATCGCCAGCGGACGGGTCTTGAGAACGTGGAGCAGATGGGTAGCTGGGTGACTCAGGGGTATGCGTATTACGGTGCCAACTCCAGGGTATCGATGCCATTGGACACTCTTAACGGCAACGGTCTCTGGAACACCGGCATGTCCGGTGTCGTCACGGATTGGTTGCGTCCCGGCAATGGTAACCTGAGCAGCAGCTCCATGCTGGGTGTGTTCGATGAGGGTCCCATCGATATCTTTGCGCCTGATCCATTCGGTATCAACTTCACGTCTCGCCCGATTCTCTTCGGTTCCTTGAACAACCTCAACCTCGGCGCGAACCTTTTTATAAACATCGACCCCCTGGTGCTCGACCTCAACGGTGACGGTGTCAAGCTCACCGATTACGGTAGCAACCCGGTGCTGTTCGACATCGACAACGACGGTGGCAGCCAGGAAGTGACCGGCTGGGTGAGTCCGCAGGACGGCATCCTGGTGATGGACCGGAACGGCAACGGCAGGATAGACAACATCAGCGAAACCTTTTCGGAATACTTCAACGGCACCGCCGGAACGGGCAGCGTGGCGGGCGATGAGTTCGTGTGTACACGAAAAATGTGTCATCAGCTTGTTATCAATCATGGTTACGCTTTCGCGGCATGAGGAGTGCTTGCGTGATGAAGAAAGTAGAGGCGCCGCTGACCCCGGAGGAACGGTGGAAACAGCGCATGAGTTTGGCGGTAATCATGGGTTATATATTGATCGGCGTCGTCGTGGCGTTCGTAACGCCGGAGAATATTCTGAGCCATCGCTGGGCTCAGATGTTCGTGGAGTTTGTGGGCGGCATTGTGCCTTCGGTGGCAGAGATCATGCCCACCTCGCCCATCCATGATGTGGCGCAGTTTTATGCGGCGATGATGTGGGTACTCGCACCATTTGTGACAGGGACATTCTTTTTCCTTTCGAAGAACTACCGTGTTTCGGTGTATGTGCAACAGTTCAGGGAGAGAAAAATTTATTCACTTTTTGTATGTTTGGTGCTTGCTCCTGCCCTTATATATTTTTTATTCCGTGTTGGAAATATTTCGACCTATAGTGGGCGCGCTATGCTTTCATCTCGAATGGGATTGGCATTTTTGTACAGCATGGCGTTGGCTGGGGTGCCATTCTTCGGCGTATTAATGTTACTTTGGATCAGGAGAATTCCCGAGGTTTATTTCGATAAGAAATTAGATCGTTGAGAAGTCACGTTCAATCATTGAGGAGGGATTCATCATGAGCAGTCACGATAAATCATTGGTCGTGGAATTTTCTTTCAGCGCTTTGGGCGGTTTTAGCGCTTCCTTGCAGGAAGCGATCAAGACCTATATGCCGGAGATACAGTCGCAGATGGCCACCAGATTCACCGGTACCAAACTGGCGGTGATCGGTACTACGGGTGATATCATCAAGGTCGGGATCAGTTACCAGAGCGGCGATCCAAACCAGATCGGCAAAGCCTATTTCGAACTTTTCGGCGGTCTCATTGGGGGGACGGCTGGTGCATGGGGAGGCGCCGCCCTCGGGCCGATAGGCCGAGTGCTTGGCGCTGGTGTTGGATCAGTCGGTGGCGGGCTTGGTGGCAGCTATCTTGGTGGATTACTCTGGAACGAAATCCAAAACACCGGCGCGGGCAACTGGCTAAAAACCAACATCCCCCTCATGGGCGACCTGGGCGTGCGAGTTTACGACAACCCGGCCCTGGTGCAGCCCAGCTTCCCCAATCCCGCAGACTTGCCGAAAATTTTTCTGCTGCCCTATGGCAATAACATTGAAATCGCCAGGCTCGCGCCCGACGGCCAGAGCGTCATCCGCCCGGGGGGGCAGATGCTCACCCGCGATCCCAACGCATCGAGCGGCAATTACACCGTCCGGCCCGGCGATAACCTGTGGACCATTGGGCGGAACAACGGTCTGTCGCAAGCGCAGATGGAGGCGGCGAATCCGCAGATCACCCATCCCAGCCTGATCCATCCCGGCCAGGTCATCAACGTCCCCACCAAAGCCCCCGACAACAGCCGTCTCACCGTCAGCACCTTCACCACCCCGGTATCGCAGCGGACGGGTCTTGAGAACGTGGAGCAGATGGGTAGCTGGGTGACTCAGGGGTATGCGTATTACGGTACCAACTCCAGGGTATCGATGCCATTGGACACTCTTAACGGCAACGGTCTCTGGAACACCGGCATGTCCGGTGTCGTCACGGATTGGTTGCGTCCCGGCAATGGTAACCTGAGCAGCAGCTCCATGCTGGGTGTGTTCGATGAGGGTCCCATCGATATCTTTGCGCCTGATCCATTCGGTATCAACTTCACGTCTCGCCCGATTCTCTTCGGTTCCTTGAACAACCTCAACCTCGGCGCGAACCTTTTTATAAACATCGACCCCCTGGTGCTCGACCTCAACGGTGACGGTGTCAAGCTCACCGATTACGGTAGCAACCCGGTGCTGTTCGACATCGACAACGACGGTGGCAGCCAGGAAGTGACCGGCTGGGTGAGTCCGCAGGACGGCATCCTGGTGATGGACA
>JADDKJ010000040.1:0-9198 GCA_033717875.1 Gammaproteobacteria bacterium | reverse complement strand
CCCTCAACGGTGACGGTGTCAAGCTCACCGATTACGGTAGCAACCCGGTGCTGTTCGACATCGACAACGACGGTGGCAGCCAGGAAGTGACCGGCTGGGTGAGTCCGCAGGACGGCATCCTGGTGATGGACAGAAACGGCAACGGCAGGATAGACAACATCTCGGAGACCTTCTCGGAATACTTCAACGGCACGGCCGGAACGGGCGGCGCGGCGGGCACCAAGCCCTACAAGGACGGCTTCGCCGCCTTGAAGAGCCAGGACAGCAACAACGACAACCTCTTCAACAGCAGCGACGCCGCGTACACCAACGTGCGCGTCTGGGTGGACGCCAACCACGACGGCAAGACCGACGCCGGCGAACTCAAGACCCTCGCCGAGCTCAACATCACCCAGATCAATCTCAATGCCACCAGCCAGTCCGGGTTGGTCAAGGACGGCAACGAAGTTCTCGCCTCGGGCACGTTCATCCAGAACGGCATCACCAAAGAGGCCCTCGCCATCACCTTCCTCGCCGACCCCAACGGCCACGCTTTCGTCACCGACGGCAGCGGCACAAAAGTGACCACCCAGGGCGGCGTGAGCGCCTATGCCGCGGGCAGCGCGGCGGGCGAAACCATCGACGTCGCCGTCAAGGGCGTCACCAACGCCTACGGCAACACCGGCAACGATATTCTCATCGGTGACAGCGGCAACAACTGGCTGGTGGGCAGTGCCGGGTCGGATAGTTTCAATGCCGGGGCGGGCGATGACGTGCTCATCATCGACGCCAGCGACCTGCCCGGCAGTATTCGCGGCGGGGCGGGCATCGACATCGTGCAGGTGGTGGGTAATGTGGGTGTGACGCTGAACATGGCGCAGTCCGAGGTCGAGGTCGTGCAAGGCGGGCGCGGGGATGATGTCATCGTCAGCGGCGGGGCGAGCAACACCTTTGTGAGCGGTGGGGAGGGGAATGACTTGCTGCTTGGTGGTACGGCCAGTGACGCGCTTTCGGGTGAGGATGGCGACGACGTGATCGATGGCGGGGCGGGCAATGATTTGTTGCGTGGACACCGGGGGCGCGACCGGATCGTCGGCGCGGCGGGGGATGACATTATCGATGGTGGTCAGGATGACGATCAGCTTGACGGCGGCGCGGGCAATGATGTCATCACCGGCGGGGCGGGCGATGACCGGATCGCTGGCGGTGACGGTGACGATATCGTCCAGTATTCGGGCAGTTATGCCGATTATCGGATTACGCGTGGTGATCAGGGTGTCTGGGTCAGCGACGTCAAGGGCCGGGATGGCACGGATTTTTTAAGCGGTGTCGAGCGGCTGACTTTTGCGGATATCGTGGGGGTGAGCGTCAACGATCCCAAGCCCAGGCCGGTGGAAGATGTCGTTGCGATGCCGGGCCGCACTGCCGCGCATTTGATCAGCAAGCAGCAACTGCTTGGTAATGACATCGATTATCAGGGAGACAGCCTGAGTATCCGCGAGGTGCTTGAGACGGTGGGCGGCACGGCAGTGCTGACGTCGGCGGGTGATGTGCTGTTCACGCCGGACCCTGCTTTTAAGGGGGTGATGAGTTTCAGGTACAAAATACAGGATAGCCAAGGCAATCTCGGGGCGGGGGTGTTCGATCCAGCCGTCGGCGCGGGAGTGGAGATCAAGGGGGCGGTATACCTGAAAACGCCCGATCTTCCTGACGACGCGCAGTTTATGCGTCAGTGGTATATCACCGATGCGAATATTCTTCCGGTATGGCAGGACTATACCGGCAAGGGAGTGCGCATCGGTCAGTTCGAGCCGGCAGGCAAGTTTGCCACGGGGCCGGAGGTGTTAGATTACCGGCATCCGGACCTGGCTCCAGGTATCGATCCCAACTGGCTGGCGAATGGGAATCCGCCGGCTGCATTTTCGCAGCATGCCACCCTGGTGGCGGGTGTGATGATTGCGGCGCGTAATGGCGAGGGTACCGTAGGCGTGGCCTATGGCGCGAAGCTCGTCGGCCAGCATATCCCCTCCGATCCCCTGACGGATGTTGCGAGTTCGACGGATATTGCGAGAGCGGCAGACAAATTCAAGGATTTTGATGTTGTCAATAACAGTTGGGCGCCTCTCTCCAATTTTGGAGCCACCATGGCGCCAGGCACGGTCATTCAGGGTATCGCCGATGCAATCCAGTATGGCAGGGATGGACTTGGCAGCACAGTGATATTCGGTGCCGGTAACAACCGGGAGGGCGGCGGTAATACCAATTACAGCGCGCTGACGAACAATCATGCCGTGATCACGGTGGGGGCGATCAATGCTGCGGGCGATGCCGGCAACCTCGTGGTCGGAGCCAAACCTTTCTCAACTCCCGGGGCCTCGATTCTGGTATCGGCGCCGGGGTCGAACGTGGATACAACTTCCCGGTTATTGATGAACGACAACGGTTCGACCTTCGGCACCGATTACATGGCCGCCAATGGCACTTCGCTTGCCACGCCGATCGTTTCCGGTGTGGTGGCGTTGATGCTGGAGGCCAATCCTGGTCTGGGTTACCGCGATATCCAGGAAATTCTCGCACTGACCGCGACGCGAGTGAATGATCCCAATGGCACGGATTGGGTCTACAACGGCGCCAAAAACTGGAATGGCGGCGGCATGCATGTTTCGCACGATTATGGTTATGGCAAGATCGATGCGCGCGCGGCGGTGCGTCTGGCCGAGGTTTGGGATCGGCACTCCACGGTCGGTAATCTTCAGGCGATGATGCTTGGACCATGGGTAACGAATGTGGCGATTCCCGATGGCGCGGGCAGGATCAGCGATACAAGGGCGATGCCCGCAGGGTATGACGTGGAGTTCGCCGAGGTTACCGTCGATATCGATCACCCACGGTGGGGGGATCTGGTGATAAAGCTCATTTCTCCGAGCGGTGTTGAAAGTGTGCTGGTTGACCGGCCGGGGAAAGCGCCGGGCAGCGGGGCCGGCGTATATGGCGATACGGGTACCGGAAAACTCAATATTTCGTTCGGGAGTACGCATTACCGCGGCGAGCAGAGCGGAGGCAACTGGACACTTCAGGTGTATGATGCCGCAACGGGGCAGACAGGCGTGCTCAATAACTGGAGTCTCAAACTCTATGGGAAAGCAACCCTTCCCCATGATCTGTATGTTTATACCGATGAATTCGCTTCCATAGGGGTCGGCGGCCGCGCGGTGTTGTCGGATACGAATGGCGGGTACGATGTTGTCAACGTTGGGGCGGTGAGCGGCAATGTCGTGGTGAATCTCAATCAGGGCGCTGTGAGCACTATTGCTGGAAAAACACTGACCATCAGCGCAGGGACTGATATTGAAGCGGCTTATGGTGGGGAAGGAAACGATACGCTGATAGGCAACTCCTTGGGCAACCAGTTGGCAGGTGGGCGTGGGGACGATACCTTGTCGGGCGGCGGGGGTGTCGATTTTCTCATAGGCGGTCTTGGCAACAATACATTATCAGGTGGAAGTGACCGTGATTATTTCCAGATAGTAAAAAAGCCGGGAGCACAGGATGTGATCACCGATTTCACCCCTTTGCAAGCCGGAGAGAAGATTCTGCTGGTGGGTTTTACAAACATCCAGGACTTCAGCCAGATTACGAAAACGCAGGAAGGTGCGCATCTCCGGTTGAGGCTGGGGGATGGTCAGAGCATACTGTTGCACAACATATCCGCTTCCCAGATTACGGAACATTCCATCAATTTATTCACCACGTTTGATGAGCTGTATCGGTCAGGGCCATACCTTGTTCAGAATTCGCCGGTATCGGGCTCCACCGGAAATGACACTGCAAATTTCATGGCATCGTCGGTGCCGGTTTCTTATCAAGCGTCCGATGGCAATGATGTGGTATTCGGTTCTTTGCTGAATGATTTGATCGAGGGTAGTGTGGGTAATGACAACTTGTTGGGAAGGAGTGGCAACGACATTCTCGATGGCGGTTCGGGCGATGACATCCTCGGGGACGAGGTCACGGAAACCGGCGACGACGTACTGATTGGCGGGGCCGGCAGAGACAGGCTGCTGGGCGGGGGCGGCAAGGATGTGTTTTACATGGACGGCGATCTTGGTCAGTTCGAGTTTGTGGGGTCTATGCCCAGCGGTCTTCCCAAGGTTATCTTCGGGGCCGGAGCAGGCTTTATCGATTCCGCCACCGATCGTTTCGTGATTCAGCCATCGGCAAAAGGTACTCCTGATATAAGTTCTTTCCTGAATAGTTTTGGCAATCTGACCATCACTGCCCGAAACTTCATCGCAGACTTCGAGACGTCGATAGACAAGATCGATCTCAGCTTCTTGCCGGCCGTGAAGGGTTTTGCCGATCTGGGTATCAATTCGACCGTGGTGAAGGGTGCGTATATCACCACGGTGCGGGCGGGATCCGGGGCCGATGCCGTTTATATCAATCTGTACGGAATTCCGCCTGGATCGTTGACGGCGAATGATTTCATATTCGCAGAACAAGAGAAGGTTGCGCCCGCAATCAATGGGGGCGGTTTCGGCGATAATCTGACCGGCAACGCCGGGGGCAACAGGATAGACGGCGGCGCTGGCGCCGATACGATGACCGGCCGCACCGGTGATGATACGTATGTCGTCGACAATGTGGGCGATGTGGTGAACGAGTTGCCGGATGGCGGTTTCGATACTGTGCGTTCCTCTGTTTCTTTTGTGCTTCAGGCCGATGTCGAAAATCTCGTGTTGACGGGGGGCTCGGCCATCAATGGTACGGGTAATGCCCAGACCAACCGGATGGAGGGCAATGCCGCCGCCAACAGGCTGGATGGCGGCGCCGCCGCCGACACCTTGCTCGGTGGCGCGGGGAACGATGCCTATGTCGTGGACAATACGGCGGACAGGGTGATCGAATTCGCCGGTAATGGTTTGGATACCGTCGAGGCATCTGTGTCGTACACGCTGTCGCCGGACGTCGAAAACCTGTCCCTCACCGGCACGGCGGCGATCAATGCCACGGGCAATGCGTTGAACAATGTCCTTGCCGGTAACTTGAACAATAACATGCTCGACGGTGCGGCTGGTGCGGACATCCTGAGTGGTGGCGCGGGTGACGATACCTATCTGGTGGATCAGGCCGGCGATGTAGTCAATGAATTGGCCAATCAGGGGATCGATACCGTCTATTCGAGCATCAATTACACGCTTGGAAATAACGTCGAAAATCTGATTCTCAGTGGCTCTTCCGCACTGGCAGGCAACGGCAATGCGCTCGACAACGTAATGACCGGCAACGCTGCGGCCAACGTGCTTAACGCTGGGGCGGGTAATGACGTGCTGGACGGTGGGGCGGGAGCCGACACGTTGATAGGTGGCACGGGAGATGATCTTTATATCGTCGACAATGTAGGGGATATCGTTACGGAAAACCTGAATGAGGGCGTCGATACCGTTCAGTCTGCGATCACTTTCACGCTTGCGGATAAACCCAATGTGGAAAATGTGGTGCTGACCGGTGAGACGGCAATCAATGCCACCGGAAATAGTCAGGCAAACCGCCTGATGGGCAACAGCGCCAACAACCAACTGGTTGGCGGCGATGGAGATGATGTTCTGATCGGTGGGTTGGGGGCAGACTCCATGTCCGGTGGGGCAGGTAACGATACTTACAGTGTCGAGAACGCTGGTGACGTCGTTACGGAGAACGTCAACGAAGGCCTCGATACTGTGCAAAGTTCCATTGCTTATGTCTTGGGCGCCAACCTGGAAAACCTCACGCTCATGGGTGCGGCAGGCATTAATGGCGCAGGGAATGAATTGAGCAATAAGATCGTTGGTAACGCGGGTGGCAATGTTCTCAGTGGCCTTGGTGGTGATGATACCTTGGACGGCGGGGCGGGCAACGATACGCTTGACGGAGGCGCGGGTAGCGATGTCTATCTGTTTGGCCGTGGCAGTGGCCAAGACATCATTAGTAACTACGATACTATGGTTGGCAAGCTTGATGTGCTTCAGTTTGCCCCCGGCATTAACCCTACGGATGTCGAAATCGGCCGTAATGGTGATCACCTGGAATTTGTCATTGTCGGGACCGCCGATAAAATTACGATCAGTAATTATTTCAGTAATAGTGCATATCGGATGGAGCAGGTTAAGTTTGCCGATGGGACTGTCTTCGATATAAGGAATGTTATCACCGGTACAACCGATGCTGACAATGTTGTCGGTAGCAATGGTGCTGATTTAATCGCTGGCATGGGTGGTGACGACGTCATATCTGGCCTTGATGGTAATGATGTTCTCCAGGGCGGTGGCGGCCTGGACGCCGTGTACGGCGCAGGTGGTAGTGATACCCTAGATGGCGGTATGGGTAATGACACTCTAGACGGCGGCGTGGGGAATGATGTGTACCTGTTCTGGCGCGGTTCCGGCCAGGATACGATCATCAATTATGACATCACTGTTGGTAAGGTAGATGCAATCCAGTTTGCCGCCGATGTACTGCTGGCGGATGTCGTGGCGAGTCGCGTGAGTGACAACCTCGTGCTGTCCATCACGGGGACGACTGACAGGCTGACGGTCAACAACTACTTCAACGGCGACGCAGCCGGCCCTTACAAGGTTGAGCAGGTCAGATTTGCCAATGCCACAGTGTGGGATGTGACAGCGGTCAAGGCGACGGTGATTGCCGGAACGGCAGGGAATGACACGCTGATCGGTTATGCGAGCAACGATAAGCTCAGCGGTCTGGCGGGCAATGATATCCTGTATGGTCGAGCCGGAGACGATACGCTGGATGGAGGCGTCGGAGCCGACACGATTTATGGCGAGGAAGGGAACGATATTCTAAAAGGCGGTGCTGATAATGACGCCTTGGACGGAGGTGCGGGAGTCGATACGATTTATGGCGAAAATGGTGACGACAACTTAAAGGGCGGTGTGCAGAATGACACGCTGCTTGGCGGCGCGGGCAATGATCGTCTGATTGGCGATGACATCAGAACGGAAAATGTCGTGATTCGCGCGAGGGGAACACTGGCCAGTGGTGTGGGTCCGCTTATGGAACTCTGGGTTGATGGGGTTCGTTACGGTTCTGTCGAGGTCAAGTCTCCAACCTTGATTGACTATGTCCTCCCCGCTGATTTCCGCGTTGGCGCCGAAACCAGGCTGGATGTCGTTTTTGCCAATGATGCCGTTATTAATGGGGAGGATCGCAATCTGATTGTCGATTCGATCGTTGTCGGAGGGCAGACGTTGCGCCCGACCGATGCGGGCGTGATGTATGACCGTGGCACGGGTAGCGGTCTATTCGACGGACTTGATGTGGTCGCCGGACAGCAGGGCATGTGGTGGAATGGGGCCTTGCGTTTTCGCGTTGCGTCTTCCATTTTTGGTAGTGCAGGAAATGACGCGCTCTATGGCGAAGCCGGTGATGACAGGCTGGATGGTGGCGCCGGTAATGATACGATGGACGGAGGTGCCGGTAACGATGTGTATTTGTTTGGCCGGAGTAGCGGCCAGGACGTGATTAATAACTACGATACCACGGCGGGCAAAGTGGACGCGATCCAGTTTGCGGCCGATGTGCTGCCTTCCGATGTGACGGTCAGCCGGTCGGGCGATAATCTGGTGTTGTCGATCACGGGCGCCACCGACAAGCTGACCGTCAGCAACTACTTCAACACTGATGCGGCGGGTCCGTACAAGGTCGAACAGATCAAATTCTCCAATGGCACGGCGTGGGATGTAGCGACGGTGAAGGCCAAGGCATTGATCGCGACGGAAGGAGCGGATAACCTGTACGGATATGCCACTAACGACACCCTCAGTGGCCTGGGCGGCAATGATTTCATTTATGGTGGCGCTGGCAATGACACGCTGAATGGTGACGCGGGTAATGACACATTGTCGGGCGATGCCGGCAGTGACATTTATATATTTGGCAAGGGCGCCGGTCAGGATACGGTCAACAACTACGACACCACGGCGGGTAAAGTCGATGTCGTGCAGTTTGCGTCGGGCGTGACGCCGTCCGAAGTGGTGGTAAGCCGCTTGAGTGACAACCTGATATTGTCTATTACGGGTACCACGGACAAGCTGACCATCAACAACTACTTCAATGCCGATGCGACGGGGCCGTACAAGGTCGAGCAGATCAAGTTCGCCGATGGCACGGTGTGGGATGTGGCGACGGTGAAGGCCAAGTCAATGGTGGCGACAGAGGGGGCGGATTTCTTGTATGGTACCGCCGGTGACGATATCTTCAATGGTCTGGGTGGGAGTGACGTCATCTATGGTGGTGCTGGCAACGACACACTGGATGGCGGACTGGGCAATGACGCGTTGAGTGGCGATGCCGGTAACGACACATATCTGTTCGGCAAGGGGTCTGGCCGGGACGTGATCACCAACTATGACATCACGGCGGGCAAGGTCGATGTCGTGCAATTCGTGTCGGGAGTGGCACCCTCCGAAGTGGTAGTTTCGCGCAGTTATGACAACTTGATACTCTCAATTACCGGTACCACCGACACGCTGACTATCACCAATTACTTCGGGGCCGATGCTACTGGACCATACAAGGTCGAGCAGATCAAGTTCGCCGATGGCACGGTGTGGGACGTGACAGTGGTCAAGGCGATGGCGCTCACGGGAACGGCGGGGAACGATGCGCTGTATGGCTATGCCACCAGCGATGCGCTCAGTGGTTTGGCCGGCAACGATCTCATCTACGGTCGTGCGGGCGATGACCTTGCCGATGGTGGAGCAGGCGTAGACACACTGTATGGTGAGGACGGCAACGACACGATGAACGGCGGCGCCGACAACGATGTTCTTTATGGTGGCAACGGCATTGACACGCTGGATGGTGGGCTGGGCAACGACACACTAAGCGGTGATGCCGGAAACGATATTTACCTGTTTGGCAAGGGTGCTGGCCTGGACACGATCAACAACTACGACACCACGGCGGGCAAGGTCGATGTCGTGCAATTCGTGTCGGGAGTGGCGCCGACCGAAGTGGTGGCGAGCCGTCTGAGTGACAACCTGATATTGTCGATCACGGGCACCACCGACAAGCTGACTATCAATAATTACGGCTCTTCAGGAAGTCGTGTGGGTAAAAATTGGGGCATAGCATGACGGAAAGCTACGACGATTGCGGTATTCAGCAGTTTGAAGCGGGCTGTAAAACTGGCATGCTTTACCGATGGCTACCTCACGC
>JADDKJ010000039.1:0-30699 GCA_033717875.1 Gammaproteobacteria bacterium | reverse complement strand
CAGGCTGGCAAAGCGCGGCTCGTTGCACACGCGTAGCACCTCGGCGCGTTCCGCCTCGCTCAGGCGGTGGGCCGGCTGTGGGCGTGCCGCCGTCGGGCGGCCATCCGCCTCGATCTCGCCACCGCGCATCCAGCGGCGGTAGGTGCGCAGGCTGATGCCCACCACTTCGCACGCCGGCTCCAGACCCGCTCCCTGGGCTCGGGCCTGCTTGATGTCCTCGATCATCGTTCGGCGCTCCGCAAGTTCGGTCATACGTCCTCGTCCTGCTGCGGGAGCGCCCGATATTTTTTTGCCAGCACCAGCAAGGCCGCCGCCTCCGCCAGCGCCTTCTCCTTGCGATGGAGCTCGCGCTCCAGCTCCTTGATGCGCCGGCGATCCGCCTTGTGCCGCTGCGCCTGATCCGCCGCTTCCACATCGCGCCGCGCGTTCGCCTGCGCGCAGGCCGCACGCCAGAAGCGCACCTGCTCAACGTACAAACCCTTGCTCCGGCAGTACGCCGCCAGCCCCTCTTCATTCAGGCCGGCCGTCTCCAGCACCACCGCAAACTTGGCCGCTGAATCCCAGTCATCGGCCTTACGCTTACCACCACCCGGCATCACTGACCCCGCTTCTCTGGCTACCTTGCGCCAATTGTACAACGTCGTCTCCGTGATGCCCGTCTCCCGCGACAGCTCCGCCACCGATCGGCTCTCCGGCGGCATCATCCTCCTCAAAACAGACTGCTTCAGATCTTCCGAATACCTCGACATCTCTCGTCACTTTCCGCCCCACCGCCTTCTCTCTTGGGGTTACAGAAAACAGTGACAACTATTCTGACGCGGGGGGATAGGCAACTATACTGTACGTTACCTTATCGCCGAAGAAATAATCTACATATTAAGGACTTGGCACAACAAAGAGAATGAAAAAAATTTATAACAAAGCGCTTCACACGGACAAATTGTCCGCTACGCTCGATAATGGAAGACCCAAATTACATTTCGCGGCTGTGAAAAAGCCGTACAGGGTGGGCACGTTTTTTGTGCCCACGCGGAATAAATCGAACGTGAGAAATGGCGATGTTGTTGTTCCTGGAAATCCGCGTGGGTAACCCCAAACAACGGGTTGTCCACCCTACGTGCTGTTTGTGCCTACCTGCGGTGACGAACCGGGATAGTAAATGTAGGTCGGGTTAGCCCGCAAGGGCGCAACCCAACGATGGACGCGGGGGGGTCCACGGAAATGTCGGGTTACGCTGCGCTAACCCGACCTGCCGAGGGCTGGGTTAAAAACTGGGTCGCGTAGATTGATCCATCAAAACCAGCAAGCGTAGCGTGCGCCATGCGCACGAAATGGGTGTGGCATGCGATGACGGCAATGAAATGAATGTCTACGGGTCTTTCCAAACGATGCGACTCACAGGGTTTTGGCGGGTAATTCGTGCGCATGGCGCACGCTACACTCGCTGAGTTATTGTCAGGTCGAAGTACGGAGCGCCGAACCTCCCGAATTTCGTTGCACTGCATCCGGGCTATTCGCTAATTCACTGACGCGGGTGACCCATACGGCGGATAAAGACAAGATGCCGGTGTATTGAGTGCATAACGAGGAGGATGGATCATGAGGACATTCAGATCGAGGTTGGCTGCCGTGGTGTTGGCGGGCGCTGCGTCCTTCGCGTTCGCGGCAACGAGTGTGGAGGAAGCGAGCTCCTGATGCGATGATCGTGGCCGCCGCTCTTCTGGCAGGTTGCGAAGTTTTATACTCCGAGGATATGAAGGATGGGCTGCTGATCGACCAGCGGTTGCATATCTGTAATCCTTTCACCCTTCAATCGTCATCTGAGTCTTGAAGGACTGACGACCCTTACCGCCCTTCGAATAGCCGCTGATCCCACTGAGTGGTTTCCGGTTCGCGAGCCTTGATTTTATGGAAATCCGGGTGCATTTGATTGATGACGATGTTGCTGTCGTGCCGGGCAATGACGGAAGGCACGATGAGGGCGACGGAGCGTTGGCTGGCGATCCATTTGTCGCCGAACTGTCGGCTGGAGCTCATGCTGCGGTGATCCCATCCCGTTACGGTGGCGGGTGTGATTGTTTCGATGGTCAGGGTTGCGGGAATTTCAATGATGATCATTTGGTGAGAGCGGGGGAGTTTCCCGATATTGGTATGGGCCAGCACTTCAAGCATGGCGCTGGACTGGGATAGGCCGCCATAGATCACCAGGTGGCCTGGTGAATTCCAGCGCCCGCCTTCGAGCATGGCGCCGCGGCCATCAAACAGCGGGAAACGTCCGTCGCCGATGCGATAGACTAGCAGTGGGGAGGCCCTGGCCCTCATTGCTTTTGCTTTGCGTTGTGTCCCTTGATGGAGATCATTAAGAGAGTTTTTCAGGCGGGGAGTCCATAGCGGATGCTTGCCAGGATTTGTTCGACTTGCCTTGCTCCAAGCTCCGTAAATGCCAGATCAATGGGGCGCTGTTGATTGAGCATCCGGTGGGGGGTGAATAAGAATTGACGCGCATCATCTTCGTTACCCCAGACATCCAGCGCGGTGGCGTAGACGCGGGCCAGGCGCTCGACCCGCTCGCTCTCTTGCGGATTCAAATGCCCTCGGCGGCGCTTATACGTGGCTGGAGGGACCAGGCGGTCGCTGATCTGTTTCGCGACACTGCCATCCAGCGTGAGGTGCTTAACCGTCGTTTGCAGCGTCTTTTTTGGAAGGCCATGCGCCACAGATTCAATGAGTTCGTATAACGAATGAATTTGGCATGGCATTCCGAGTACGTCAGCGATTTTCTCTGCCTGGATCATTGGATTTTTTTCGTCGGGACCATGGGAGTCTTTTTCATACTGGTATAGCCAGTATCGGCATCATGTGAACAGTACATTAGCATCATTTGATGCTAATGTACAGGCGTGATGTAGGCTCGGTTCAGGTTCCATCTCATTTCTGCTTCACCTTTTTCCCTTCATCACGCGGTTCCAGCGTGATTTTCACCGGATTCACTTGCCAGATTTCCTCCGCGTACTCGCGTATGGTGCGGTCGCTGGAGAACTTGCCCATGTGCGCGACGTTGAGGATCGCCTTGCGTGTCCATTCCTGCGGATCGGCGTAGAGTTCGGCGACCCGTTCCTGGCAGGCGATATACGAGGCGTAATCGGCCAGCAGCAGGTAATGGTCGCCGCGATGCGTGAGGGCGTCGATGACCGGCTGGTAGAGGGTGGGCTCGTCGGGCGAAAAATAGCCTGTGCCGATCATATCCAGCACCTGTTTCAGTTCGTGGTTGCCGTGGTAGTAGTCCCAGGGGTTGTAGCCGCTCCTGCGCAGTTCCTCGGCCTGCTGGGTGGTCAGGCCGAAGATGAAGATATTGTCTTCGCCCACTTCCTCGCGGATTTCCACATTCGCGCCATCCAGCGTGCCGATGGTCAGCGCGCCGTTGAGCGCGAGTTTCATATTGCCGGTTCCCGAGGCTTCGGTGCCGGCGGTGGAGATCTGCTGGGAAAGCTCGCTGGCCGGAATGAGCGTTTCCGCCGTGGAGACGTTGTAATTGGGTATGAACAGCACCTTGAGCCGGTCGCCGACCGCCGGGTCGTTGTTGATGATGTCGGCCACGTCGTTGATGAGTTTGATGATGAGCTTGGCCATCGCATAACCCGGCGCCGCCTTGCCGGCGAAGATCACCGTGCGCGGCACGACGTGCGCGGAGGGGTTGGCGCGGATGCGGTTGTAGAGCGTGATCACGTGCAGTACGTTGAGCAATTGGCGCTTGTATTCGTGAATGCGTTTGATGTGGATGTCGAACATCGAATCGACATTGACGGTGACGCCGAGGTTCTTCTTGATCATGGCCGCGAGCCGTTCCTTGTTGGCGCGCTTGACGGTCTGGAATTGACTCCTGAACACCGGGTCATCGGCCAGCGGCGCGAGCTTTCTCAGTTCGTCGAGGTTGATCGTCCAGTCTTCGCCAATGCGCGAAGTGATCAATTCGGTCAGCGCCTGATTGGCGTGATGCAGCCAGCGCCGCGGCGTGATGCCATTGGTCTTGTTGATGATTTTCTCGGGATAAAAGCGGTGGAAGTCGGCGAAAATGGTTGTCTTCATCAAGTGGGTGTGCAGAGCCGCGACGCCATTCACCTTGTGGCTGCCGACCACGGCCAGGTGCGCCATGCGGATGCGTTTGCCATTGTCTTCGTCGATGATGGACATGCGGCGCAGCAGGTCCATGTTGCCAGGGAATTGATGCATCACATCCTTGAGGAAGTGGTGATTGATTTCGTAAATGATTTGCAAATGGCGCGGCAGCATGTCTTCAAGCAGTTTCGCCGGCCAGGTCTCGAGTGCCTCGGGCAGCAAGGTGTGGTTGGTGTAGGAGAAGGTGCGCACGGTGATGTCCCAGGCGCGTTTCCACTCCAGCCCATAAATATCCATCAGCAGGCGCATCAGTTCCGGGATGGCCAGCACGGGGTGGGTGTCGTTGAGCTGGATCGCCACCTTGTCCGGCAGCTTGTCGAAATGAAAGTGCGATTTGCGGAAGCGGCGCAGGATATCCTGGAGCGAGGCGCTGACAAAAAAATACTGCTGTTTGAGCCGCAGCTCGCGTCCCATGGCCGTGGTGTCATCGGGATAGAGCACCTTGGAAAGGTTTTCGGACTCGTTCTTCTCTTCGAGCGCCTTGATGTAATTGCCTTCGTTGAAATATTTCAGATCGAAGTCGCGCGTCGCCTTCGCCGACCACAGGCGCATATTGTTGACGGTGTTGGTCTTGTAGCCGGGGATTGGGGTGTCATAGGCCATCGCCATGACCTCGTCGGTCTCGACCCAGTGATAGCGGCGCTGGCCCGATTCGTCGGGATATTCGACGACCCGGCCGTGAAATTTGACGGGGTAGAGCACTTCGGGGCGCGGGAATTCCCAAGGGTTGCCGTAACGCAGCCAGTTCTCCGGGTGCTCGACCTGGCGGCCGTTTTCGATGCGCTGGGTGAACATGCCATATTCGTAGCGTATGCCATAACCATAGGCCGGGAGGCTCATGGTTGCCATGGAGTCGAGAAAACAGGCCGCCAGCCGTCCCAGTCCGCCGTTGCCCAGCGCGGCGTCCGGCTCCAGTTCGCGGATTTCTTCGAGGTTGAGGCCGATGTCGCGCAGTGCCTGATGGCACGCATCATGGACGCCCATGTTCAACAGGCTGTTGCCCAGCGTGCGGCCGATGAGAAATTCCAGGGAGAGATAATAGATGCGTTTGGCATCTTCCTTGTAATAGCTGCGCATGGTTTCCATCCAGCGCTCCATCAGGCGGTCACGAACCACATACGAAGTGACATTGAGCCAGTCGCGGTCGGTCGCGGTGTAGAGATCCTTGCCCGCCGAATATTCCAGGCGATTGGCGAGGGAATACTTGATGGATTCGGCGTCCAAACCCATGTAGTCATACTTGAACGAACGCATGGTGCTTTTCATTGCCATCTTCCATTTCTCCTTGATTGGCCATCACGGCGTGGCGATGTTTTGTGTATCGGTCAGAGCGCCTGTTTCTGAAATTGGGGGGGGGGATATTGGGGAATATTACACCTTGAAAGATAGGGAAATTAAGAGGGGGCAAGAGCCGTTTGTTTAGAACTTATCCCCTCCTCGTACTACATTAAACTTTCGAAACCGGCAGATTCCGATCCAGCCGCCGATAGGAGATCGCCTCGGTCAGATGGGCGGTCTGTATGGCATCGCTGCCCGCCAGGTCGGCGATGGTGCGCGCCACTTTCAGGATGCGATGGTAGCTGCGCGCCGACAGGCCAAGCCGTTCGATGGCCTGTTCCAGCAGCCGCGCATCGCTGTCGCTGAGGCGGCAGAGGCGGTCGATCTGGCGGTTGTTGAGATGGCAGTTGGGTTTGCCGCTGCGCTCCATCTGCCGGATGCGGACCGCTTCGACGCGGGCGCGCACCTGATCGCTGGTTTCGCCGCCATCCGGCGCGGCGCGCAAGGTGTTGTGCGGCAGGCGCGGCACTTCGATGTGCATGTCGATACGGTCCAGCAACGGGCCGGAGATGCGCGCCCGATAGCGCTGCACCTGCTCCACGGTGCAGTGGCAGCGTCCGTTCGGATCACCATGATAGCCGCAAGGGCAGGGGTTCATCGCCGCGATGAGCTGGAAACGTGCCGGAAAGGTCGCCTGGCGCGCGGCGCGCGAGATCGTAATGTGGCCGGATTCCAGCGGTTCGCGCAGCACCTCCAGCACGCGCCGGTCGAATTCCGGCAGCTCGTCGAGGAACAATACCCCGTTGTGCGCCAGGGAGACTTCGCCGGGACGCGGGTGCGATCCTCCGCCAACCAGGGCGACCCCGGAAGCGGTGTGGTGAGGAGCGCGGAAGGGGCGGCGGTTCCAGCGCACGGCATCAAGGCCGGTATCGCTGATCGACGCGATCGCCGCCGCCTCCAACGCCTCATCTTCGGTCATGCGCGGCAGGATACCCGGCAGGCGGCTGGCCAGCATGGTCTTGCCCGTGCCGGGCGGGCCGACCATCAGCAGGCTGTGCCCGCCCGCCGCGGCGATTTCCAATGCGCGCTTGGCGTGGCGCTGGCCGCGCACCTCGGACAGGTCGTGCGGGTCATGCTCTTCGGTGGTTGTTTCCTGGGCAGCTAAGGCATGAGGGACAAGGAGTCGGCTGCCATTAAGATGAGCGCATACCTCCAACAGATGACGGGCGCCGAAGATCGCCGCATCGCCCACCCGCGCCGCCTCGCCGGCATTTTCCAGTGGCACAACCAGGGCGTGGCCGGCGTTGCGCGCCTGCACGGCGGCGGGCAGCGCCCCGCGCACCGGTCGCAACTCGCCGCTCAGCGCCAGCTCGCCGATGAATTCGCATTCGGCCAAACCTTGAGAGGGAATCTGCCCGGAGGCGGCGAGTATGCCCAGCGCGATGGGCAGATCGAAGCGCCCGCCCTCTTTAGGCAGATCCGCCGGGGCGAGATTGACGGTGATGCGCCGCGCCGGGAACTCGAACTGCGCATTGAGCAGCGCGCCGCGCACGCGGTCCTTGCTTTCCTTGACCGCCATTTCCGGCAGGCCGACGATGGACAAGCTGGGCAGCCCGTTGGAAAGATGCACCTCCACCGTCACCAGCGGCGCGTCGATGCCGGCCTGCGCCCGGCTATAGACTACGGCCAGCGACACGGCGCTACTTCGCCTGTCCCTTCAGCAGACTCTCCAGTTCCGCGATCTGCTTTTCCAGCGCGTCCACCTTTTCGCGCGTGCGGCCCAGCACCGCTGTCTGTACCTCGAATTCCTCGCGGGTCACCAGATCCAGCCGGGTGAATGCGGACTGGAGCATGGCCCGGAAATTTTTCTCCATGTCGTGCTGCAAGTCGCGGATGCCGGAAGGTACGGCATCCGCCAGCTTTTTCGCCAAATCGTCGAGTATCTTGGGGTCGATCATGTTGGTGTTTCCTGTGCCTGTTTCAAACCATATTAGCAAAACTCCGCTGGTTTTGGCGCAGGCATTTTGGGTATGGCGTGACCGTCAAAAAATTTGACGCGCCAGCCCGATATCCGTAAAATCCACCCCTCACGCATCACCGGAGGCCGTGCAAGGCGGTTTCCGCATCCTCAAAAAGGGCGATTAGCTCAGCGGGAGAGCACTGCCTTCACACGGCAGGGGTCGCTGGTTCAATCCCAGCATCGCCCACCAAATTAACCCGAATGCTTCATAAATTGCACGCGATGATCACGTGCAATTTATGAAGCATTCGGGTTAAGTAACCTGTTAGCAACAAATAGACTTGTCCATTCCCCCCTCCCCTTGACAATCCCCATGCCAGCATGCTAAAAAATTAAAAATACTCTACAAATTTAGTGGGGGATAATCATAAATGCACAGTAAATTCATTTGCACTTCATCCGCCCTCCTCACCCTTGGCTTGGCGCTGTGCAGCTCCAACACACTGGCCGATGCCAACCTGAAGATCATATCCCCCGCCGATGGAAGCAAGGTCAAAGTCAGTGAACCGGTCAATGTCGTCTATGACATCACGCCGAATGCGGGCGGCGATCATTCGCATATTTACGTCAACGGCAAAGAGGCCGGGATTTTGCGCAAGCTGAAGAGCAGCTTCAGCCTTGATCCCCTGCCCGCCGGCACACACACGCTGTGCATAAAAGTGGTCAACAAGGGTCACGCATCCATAGGGCAGGAGAGCTGCATCAAGGTTACCGCAAATTAGCGCATGCAGCTCGAAAACCTGTCCTATGCACTAACCCAGGCCATACATAACTTCGGAGCCGCCGCGGTAGTAGGGGCAGCCTTTTTTGCCTTGAAAGCCAGCCCGGACCAGCTCCAGCTTAAACACCGCATGGCGTGGCTGGTGTTGATCGCATGGGGTGCCCAAGCCGCCAGCGGCGTGATTTTTGGCGGCGTCAGCTACTATTTTTACGGTGAATTTCCCGATCTACACGCGGTAGCTATTGGCGCGCTGGTTATCAAGGTGCTCTGCGCCGTTTCCGGGTTTGCGCTTGCGGCGCTTTATGTGCGCGGCGCACAGCAATGGAGCGAGAAAGGCCGTCATCGCACATGGCATACCCTGACCGGTCTGGGCGCCACGGCACTGACCGCCGCAGCTTTTTTGCGCTGGTTTTCTTGACGCCGTTTTGCGACCAGCATTGTGATTGTAGAGGCTCTGAATAATTCCATCGCAGGAATTCTCGGAGCGCGAAAAGCAAAAATGTGATTTTTTTCATTTCTTCATTTTTCAGTTACTTGCCGTGATTGGAAAATGCCGGCACATCTATGTGCCGCGGCATCTCTGGCATATCAGAGGTTCCTTTTCTCTAACCAGGGGGTATCATGGCTGAGACGCCACATTCCTTGCGATTCCGCTCGCACGCACTGGCTGGCCTTTTCCTTGCCACGCTGCTTCTGAACTTGGTCATCGGGACGACACACGCTGGCGAGTTCACCAACTTCATGGGCATGAAGTTCGTTGATATACCCACCGGCAGTTTCCAGATGGGCTCGTGCAAGGTCACCGCCGAGATGAAAAAGGAAAATAAAAAACGCATCTTTCTCGGTCTGCCGCCTCGTTACGCCGAGTGTCCAGAGAACAATTCCACGGTAAACGACAACGAAACCCCGCAGCATACCGTAACCATATCCAGTTTTCAGATGGGCAAAACGCTGGTAACCCTGGGCCAGTTCCAACGCTATGCCACCGCCTCAGGAAGCAGTAAAGGGTCGACAGGATGGAATCTTATCAACGACGACTTTATGCGATATAACGCCTATGGCGATGACGCGCCGGTGGTTCAGGTTTCCTGGCATGAGGCCAAAGAATTCATCGAATGGCTCAACAAGAACAAGCCGGCGAATGACCGCGGCACGTATCGCCTGCCCTCCGAAGCCGAATGGGAATATGCCTGCCGCGCGGGCGGCCGCCACGCCTATTGCGGAAGTAATAATGTGGACGAGGTGGCGTGGCACGACGGCAACGTCGATCATGGCAGCGGTCGACATCAGCAACGTGTTGGAAGCAAAACTCCCAATGCCTGGGGACTCTACGACATGAGTGGCAATGTGTGGCAATGGGTAGAGGACGTCTATCATGATAACTACCATGGCGCGCCTACTGACGGTAGCGCCTGGACGTATAACGCCTCGCCCGTGCCGGGCAACGCCACGGAACCTCATCGGGAACGGCAGGGACGCGATGATTCCCCGCGCATGCTTCATGTCAGTATGGAATTCAACCGGGAACAACAGGAATACGATGCCGCCGCACGCGCTCTTCGCGGCTCGGCCTGGAAATTCGACACGACCACCGCACGGGTTCTGCGCGGGGGCTCCTGGAAGTTCACCGCCGACTTCGCGCGCGCGACTTACCGCCTCGCCGCTTCGCCCGGCAATTGGTACTACGGCAACGGGTTCCGTGTCGTCAGGACTCCACCGCCATGAAACGACGATGCGGCAAAGAGGGTTCGAAGCATTTCGCACAACGCATCGTCACTGAAACTCGAACCCTACCTGGGAATCAGCCATGCCCAAAACACATCGTCGTCCACCATCTCACGTGTTCGCGCACCTTTGTCTTCCTGTTGCCGCACTGTGCCTGAGCCTAGCCGCCAGCCTTACACACGCGGAGGAATTCAGCAACTTCCTGGGTATGAAATTCGTCGATATACCCGCTGGCAGTTTCCTGATGGGTTCATGCCAGCCGACGACAGCCACAGGGAAAGACAGCAAGAATCACGCGTCCACCGGCTGTTCCGGCCCCGACTTGGACGCGTTGATCAATGAAGTTCCGCGGCATCGCGTCAGCGTGCCGGGTTTTCAAATGAGTAAAGACGAAGTCACTCTCGGGCAATTCAAACGCTATATCATCGCCACGGACAACACAGATCTCGTCACCGACGATTTCATGAAACACAACGCCCACGGCGACACTGCGCCAGTGGTTCACGTTTCCTGGAACGAAGCCAAAAGCTTCATCGCATGGCTCAACAAAAGCAAACCGGAAAACGACCATGGCACATATCGCTTACCCTCCGAAGCCGAATGGGAATATGCTTGCCGCGCGAGCGGCAACCACACCTATTGCGGCGGTAATAACGCGGATGCTGTGGCATGGCACAAGGTAAATAGCGGCGGACATCAGCACCCTATAGGTAAAAAAGGCGCCAACGTCTTTGGTCTTTACGATATGAGCGGCAACGTGTGGGAATGGGCGGAAGACTGTTATCACGACAATTATGATGGCGCACCCACTGACGGCAGCCCCTGGACGATTCCGTGCTCGAAATCAGGGCGCGTTTTGCGCGGCGGATCCTGGAGTAACGACGCCAAAACCGTGCGCACAGCTGTTCGCATCAACGCCACGTCCGTGATTCGAAGCAACAACATCGGTTTCCGTCTCGCCAGGGTACTTCCGTGAAACGGGCGCTGTTTATCCTCAGAGCCTGCTCAAAAATCTCGCTAAGAAAGCGCTGAATAATTCCATCCTGGAATTTTCAGCGCTTCCCTAAAAAACTTCCGATGTGCCAGAGGTTCCGTAGGATTATTCAGCGCTTCCTGGACGAAAAAAGCGGGGACACTTACGTGTCCCCGAGGGTGGGAAGGGTAAAGCAGGATGTGCCGTACAAGAGGGGGAACGGCACATTTCAGATTTAGCATAAGCTGTGCCAGCCATGGTTTATGGCGGTTTTGGCTTATTTTCGCTGTATTTCAGGCCCGGTAATCTGTCTTAGGGAACCTCTGATGTGTCAAAGGTTCCGCGGCACACAGATGTGCTGGTATTTTTCAATCACGGCAAGTGATTGAAAAATTAACGAAAAGCAAAGATCACATTTCGTGCTCTGAGAATTCCAGGATGGGATTATCCTAAAAACCTCAGTTGGAGCCTACTGCGAATGCCTAATGCACCGAATCCGCGCGAGAAAATCGCAAAATCTATCCTCATCGTAGCGGATGGCTACGGCTGCGGAATATTTTGCGATTTTCTCGCCCATCTTCAGCGCCTTATTGATGCGGCACGAATATGTTTGAAGTGCACACCCCTGCGTCCTCACCCCAACCCTCTCCCGCGCGTGGGAGAGGGTGTGTTTGTGGCCAGATGAAGTTAAAACTTCATCTGGCCGGATCAATAGTCATTCTCGCTACGGCTCCAACTGAGGTTTTTAGGATTATTCAGAGCTTCCTTAGATGCGATTTTGGCGCAAAATGTTCGCCGTGGCGCCAATAAAAGGCGTCTTATATTTGACGCAGTGCGATTTTTTTGACTTTGATGACAGGACTCCACCGTTTGTAACATGCTTGTAATATATTTCACTTGTAATAAGCTCCGACAAGGCAATTATCGGACTGGCCACAACAGCGAATATGGCAGACACTATCCTCTTGGTTGAAGACGAATCGGCGATTCGTGAAATGGTGACGTTTGCGCTGGAGCGCGCCGGATTCTCAACGGTAGCGACGGCGGATGCCGCGCAGGCTCAGGCGGTGATCGAACGGAAAGCGCCGAATCTGATATTGCTGGATTGGATGTTGCCTGGTTTGAGCGGGGTGGATTTCGCGCGGCGGCTCAAGAAGGAAGAGGGCAGCCGCAAGATTCCCATCATCATGTTGACCGCGCGCGGCGAGGAAATGGACAAGGTGAGGGGTTTTGAGCTGGGGGTGGATGATTACGTCACCAAGCCCTTCTCTCCCCGTGAACTGGTGGCGCGTATCAAGGCGGTGCTGCGCCGCGCCGCGCCCGAGGGCGAAGAAAAGCCGATCGAAGTTGAAGGCTTGTGGCTGGACCCGGTCAGCCATCGCGTAACGGCGGGCGGTACGCCGGTCGAACTGGGGCCTACCGAGTTCCGCATGTTGCATTTTTTCATGAGTCACCCGGAGCGGGTTTACAGCCGGGGGCAGTTGCTGGACAAAGTGTGGGGTAACGATGTGTACATCGAGGAGCGTACCGTCGATGTCCACATCCGGCGCTTGCGCAAGGCGCTGGTCGCCCACGGGCATGACCGGCTGATTCAGACGGTCAGGGGCGCGGGTTACCGTTTTTCCGTCCGCAGTTGATGACACGCCTTTCTTGGAGCGCAAGGCGCTCGGAATGAACGGCTGATCCGTGTAAAATTCCCTTCCTCATCATCCTAACGAAGGGGTTATTCCTTGTCTGATTCCTGGTTGAGCGAAGTGCGATGGGTGGTCGCTCTCGCGCTTGCCATGCTCGTGTTCGGCCTGCTCACAGGGTATGTCGCCCTTTTTTTGCTGCTCGGTGTGTTGTGCTACCTCGGCTGGCATCTGTTCAATGTCGTGCACTTGCTGCGCGGGTTCCAGGAGGGTAAACGATTCCATCCGCCCGAGGTGAGGGGGGTGTGGGGAGACGTATACTACAACATCTACCGCTTGCAGCAACGCAACCGTCTGCGCCGCCGACGGATCGTGCGCATGCTCAATCGCTTCCAGGAAGCTACGGCGGTGATGCCGGATGCGACAGTGGTGATGGGGGTGCAGGGGGAGATCGAGTGGTGGAATGATGCGGCGGCCGATCTGCTGGGGTTGCGCATGCCGCAGGACAGGGGGCGGCGCATCGTCAATCTTGTGCGGCATCCCGTTTTCGCGGAATTTTTCGCGGCGCGCGATTACTCGCTGACCGTGCAGTTTCCCGCGCCGGTGAATGAACAAATCATGCTGGCCGTGCGCATCGTGCCTTATGGCGGCGACCACCTGCTGCTGGTGGCGCGCGATATCACGCCCGTCTACCGTCTCGATCAGGTGCGTCGCGATTTCGTCGCCAACGTTTCTCATGAGCTGCGCACGCCGCTGACGGTGATCGGTGGCTTTCTCGAGACCATGAGCGAGGACGACGACGAGTGTGGCCGCCGCTGGGGCCGGTCGCTCTACCTGATGAGGCAGCAAACGGACAGAATGCAGCAATTGGTGGGAGACCTGCTGTTGCTGTCACGTCTGGAAATGGAAAAAGGGCTGCATCACCGCGATGTGGTGCCTGTGGCGGCGGTGTTGGCGGCGATACGGGAGGAGGCGCTGGCCTTGAGCGGTGAGCGCCGGCACGCCATTCATCTCGATGCCGATCCGGGTCTGCAATTGCGCGGCAGCAACGAAGAATTGCGCAGCGCGTTTTCCAATCTTGTCTTCAATGCCGTGCGATATACTCCCGACGGTGGCGACATTCATATTCGCTGGTATGCCGACGATGCGGGGGCGCATTTCGAGGTGCGGGACACGGGCGTCGGTATTGCCGCCGAGCATATCCCCCGCCTGACCGAGCGCTTTTACCGGGTCGATGCCGGCCGCTCCCGTGAAAGCGGCGGCACGGGGTTGGGGCTGGCGATCGTCAAACATGTGTTGAACCGCCATGAAGGTCAGTTGCGCATCGAAAGCGAACTGGGCAAGGGAAGCACATTCGTATGCGATTTCCCTCCCGGTTTGATTTGTGGAAGCTCTAAATAATTCCACCCTGGAATTCTCAGAGCACGAAAAGCAAAAATGCGATTTTTGCTTTTCTTCATTTTTCAATCACTTGCCGTGATTGAAAAATGGCGGCACCTCCTTGTGCCGCGGAACCTCTGACACATCAGAGGTTCCTTGTGCCTTGCAATAGATCTTTTTCTGACCGAATGCGATCAATTATCATATTGATCTGAGATGCTACCTCTTATTTCACTTGCACAACGGAGACTCGCTATAGATGAATAAGAACAGAATCATGAAAGGTTTGACGGCGGTTTTTGTGGCGGCGAGTTTCGGCGCGCCGGTGTTGGCGCAGGCCGATGCGCTGGTCAAGGCGGATGGTTCCAGCACCGTGTTTCCCATTACCGAGGCGGTGGCTGAAGAATTTCAGGCAACGAAGCGTGGCACGGTGAAGGTGACCGTCGGTATTTCCGGCACGGGCGGCGGCTTCAAGAAATTCTGCCGCGGCGAGGTCGATGTTGCCAATGCCTCCCGTCCCATTCTGGCCAAGGAAATGGAGGCGTGCCGCCAGGCGGGTATTCAGTATGTCGAATTGCCGGTGGCCTATGATGCCCTGACGGTGGTGGTCAACCCCAAAAATAGCTGGGTGAAGAGCCTGACCGTTGCCGATCTGAAGAAGATGTGGGAGCCCGAGGCCCAGCGCGTTGTCGTCAAGTGGAATCAAGTGCGCCCCGAATGGCCTGACGCGCCCCTCAAGCTGTTCGGGCCGGGGGTGGACTCCGGTACCTTCGACTACTTCACCGAGGCGGTGGTCGGCAAGGCCAAGGCCAGCCGCGGCGATTTTACCGCTAGCGAGGACGATAACGTGCTGGTGCAGGGCGTGTCCACGGACAAGAACGCCTTGGGTTACTTTGGCTTCGCCTATTACGCGGAAAACGCCAAGAAGTTGAAGGTCGTGCCGATCGATGACGGAAAGGGTCCGGTGATACCGTCCGAAAAGACAGTGATCGATGGTACGTATCAGCCCTTGGCGCGGCCCATCTTTATTTATGTCAGCGCCAAGTCGCTGGATCGCCCCGAGGTGAAGGATTTTGTGAACTTCTATTTGCAGAACGCGGCGGCCTTGTCCAAGGAAGTAGGATACATTCCTTTGCCCGCCAAAGCCTATACGATCGCGGTCGAGCACGCCAAGAATCGCAAGATGGGCACCGTGTTTGGCGGCGAGTCTTCGGTTGGGTTGAAGGTCGAGGAATTGCTGGCGCGCGAAGCCAAGCAGTGATCCTTGCGGTTGAAAGAGGTGAGGGGGATGCTCATCACCGGCATCCCCCCCTTTTTTTCGTGGGGCTGGCAGAAGCAACGTGGTTTTTGCGTTGTCATCGAATTGTCATAATTCTGTCATAGTATGCGATTTCGTTTCGCCGCCAACCAAGGGTAGACCTGTCCGTGAGTTCCGAGCTATCCCGATTCGCCCCGCGCCGCATGCGCTATCTGCGCGAACGGCTGGTCGAGTCTTTGCTGTTTCTTGCCGCTCTCTCGGCGGTAGCCATCACCGTCGCCATCGTGTGGATTCTGGTGAGTGAATCGCTGGAGTTCTTCAAGCATGTCCCGCTGAAGGATTTTTTGACCGACACCCAGTGGACGCCGTTATTCGACGATGCCCATTACGGTATTCTGCCGCTCGTGTCCGGCACGCTGGTGACGGCCGCGGTGGCCCTGGCGGTGGCCGTGCCTTTCGGCACCATCATCGCCCTTTACCTGAGTGAATTCGCGCCGCATCGCATGCGCGAGATCATCAAGCCGGTGCTGGAGCTGCTGGATGGCATCCCGACGGTGGTCTACGGCTATTTCGCGCTGCTGTTCGTTACGCCGCTGCTGCAACATTTCCTGCCTGATCTTCCCGGATTCAACATGCTCAGCGCGGGTCTGGTGATGGGCGTTATGATCATCCCCTATGTCAGTTCGATCAGCGAAGACGCCATGCGCGCCGTGCCGATGCACATCCGCGAAGGTTCCTACGCCATGGGTTCCACCCGTTTTCAAACCGCATGGCGCGTGGTGACGCCAGCAGCATTTTCCGGCATCGCCGCCGCCTATATTCTGGGGATTTCCCGCGCCATCGGCGAGACCATGGTGGTGGCGGTGGCGGCGGGCATGCAGCCCAACCTCACCTGGAACCCGATGGAGCCCGCCGAAACCATTACCGCTTATATCGTGCAAGTCAGCCTGGGTGATCTGCCCCACGGCAGCATCGGTTACCAGACCATTTTCGCCGCAGGGCTGGTGCTGATATTGATGACGCTGTTCTTCAATATCGCCGGTCATCTGCTGCGCAAGCGTTTCCGGGAGGTCTACTGATGCAAGATAAAGAAATCCAGACACTGCGATCCATGATCGCCCGCCGCAAGCGCTGGGACGTGATCTTCGCCATCATCGGCCTGTTTTCGATGCTGGGCGGCGTAATAACCCTGGCCGCTCTGATCGCCGGTATGGCGATGGATGGCGCGCCGCGCATCAGCTGGGATTTTTTCACGTCCTTCCCGTCGCGTCATGCCGATCAGGCGGGCATTCTCTCGGCCTGGGTCGGCACCACGCTGGTGATGCTGGTCACAGCCTTCACCGCCGTGCCGCTGGGGGTTGCCGCCGGGATTTATCTTGAAGAATACGCCGCCAAGAACTGGATGACCGATCTGATCGAAATCAACGTCACCAACCTGGCCGGTGTGCCGTCGATTGTGTATGGCCTGCTCGCGCTGGGACTGTTCGTTTACAAATTGGACCTCGGCCAGAGCATCCTGGCGGCGGGCCTGACACTGGCAATCCTCATCCTGCCGGTGGTGATCGTCTCGACGCGCGAAGCGATCCGCGCCATTCCGGGCACTATCCGCGAGGGAGCGTTCGCGCTGGGGGCGACCAAATGGCAAACCGTGGCGCATCATGTGTTGCCTTACTCGACCGCTGGTATCCTCACCGGCGTGATCATCGGCATGTCGCGCGCCATCGGTGAGACCGCGCCCATCATCACGATTGGCGCCCTGACGTATATCGCCTTCCTGCCCGAGTCGCCGATCAAGGGCGAGTTTCCCTTTGTCTCCTTCGAGTGGCTGTCGTCAGCCTTCACCGTGATGCCGATCCAAATGTTCAACTGGGTGTCGCGGCCGCAGGAAGAATTTCATGTCAACGCCGCCGCCGCCGGTCTGGTCTTGATCGTAATGACGCTGATCATGAACGCCATGGCGATTTTCATTCGCTATCATTTCCGTAAACGTATCAAGTGGTAGGAGCACGGATTTAATGCCTGCAACGAATATGTCCACCCTTAAGGCCGAAGCCAAAGGCCTGAATTTCTACTACGGCGCTTATCAGGCGCTCAAGAGCATCGATCTTCCCGTGGCGGAGAAGGAGATCACCGCGCTGATCGGCCCCTCGGGTTGCGGCAAGTCGACCTTCCTGCGCTGCTTCAATCGCATGCACGATCTGTATCCCGGCAATCGTTACGAAGGGGAGATCAATCTGCATCCCGATGGCGTCAACATCCTCAATCCGAAGATCGACCCGATCGAGGTGCGGATGCGCATCGGCATGGTGTTCCAGAAGCCCAATCCTTTCCCCAAGTCGATCTATGAAAATGTCGCCTATGGCCTGCGGGTGCGCGGCACCACCAAGCGGCGGGTGCTGGACGAAAAGGTTGAGCAGGCGCTGCGCGGCGCGGCGTTGTGGAATGAAGTCAAGGATCGCCTCAACAGTCTGGCGTTCAATCTCTCCGGCGGCCAGCAGCAGCGCTTGTGCATCGCGCGCGCCTTGGCGACCGACCCCGAAATCATCCTCTTCGACGAGCCGACCTCGGCGCTCGATCCGATCGCCACCGCCAGTATCGAGGAGCTGATCGCCGAGCTGAAAGAACAAGTCACCATCCTGATTGTCACACACAATATGCAGCAGGCGGCGCGCGTGTCCCGCTACACCGCCTTCATGCACCTGGGCGAAGTGGTCGAGTTTGGCGATACCGGCGCGATATTTACCAATCCGGCCAAGAAACAGACCGAGGATTACATCACCGGGCGTTACGGTTAAGAGCAGGAGAAATCACATGGAACCCCTGGATACGCATATTTCCCGTCAGTACAATGTGGAGCTGGAAAATATCCGCTCGCTCGTTCTTCAGATGGGCGGCCTGGTCGAGCAGCAGATCGATCAGGCCATCACCGCGCTGGTGCAGGGTAACCAGGCGTTGGCCGAGGCCACTATCGTCGCTGATTACAAGGTCAATAACATGGAAGTGACCATCGACGAAGAATGCACCCAGATCCTTGCCCGCCGGCAGCCGGCCGCCGGGGATTTGCGCCTGGTGCTGGCGGTGATCAAGACCATCACCGATCTGGAGCGCATCGGCGACGAGGCGGAAAAGATCGCCCGCATGGCCGTGCAGTTGGCGGGAGAGGAACGGCCCAAGAACAACTACCGGGAAATCCAATCACTGGGTAATCATGCGCGCTGGATGGTGCATGACGCGCTCGACGCCTATGCGCGCATGGACACCGAAGCGGCGGTGCGGGTGGCACGCGAGGATCGCAAGCTCGATCATGAGTACGACGGTGTGATGCGCCAGATGGTTACTTTCATGATGGAAGACCCTCGCACCATATCCCGGGTGCTCAACATCATCTGGGCCGCCCGCGCCATCGAGCGCATCGGCGATCACGCACGCAATATCTGCGAGTATGTGATTTACCTGGTGAAAGGCAAGGATGTGCGCCACATCAGTCTGGAACAGATGGAGAAGGAAGCGCGCGAGGGCGGTTGATGAGATCGTCCTCATTACCCTCCGCTTGGAAAAAAGATAGAAACGAAGAAGGGGGCAATATGCCCCCTTCTTCGTTGTGAGATGCGAGCGCTATGTCAGGGCGCTCTTTCCCGCATGATGCTCAAGCCCTTGAGCAGATTCAGCGCCTCGTACAGCTGATAGTCGGTGTTGGCGAGTTTTTCCGGTGCTTTCTTGGCGTCGGCGGCGGGTTTGGTTTCTTCCGTCGTTTTGCCTGAATCTTCGGGGGCTTTCTTCTTGCTGCCGTTGATCAGATGGCCGCTCAGATCCGCTTCCTTCACGGGCTCCACGCCGGAGCCTTCCACCGCCGTCACCTTGATGTTTTCCAGGGCAATGTCGGGAGTGATGCCTTCGGCCTGGATAGAGCGCCCGGAAGGTGTGTAATAGCGGGCGGTGGTCAGTTTCAGCGCGGAGCCTTCGTCCATCGGGATGACGGTTTGCACCGATCCCTTGCCAAAGCTCTTGCTGCCCATGACGATGGCGCGCTTATGGTCTTGTAGTGCGCCGGCGACGATCTCTGAAGCGGAGGCGGAGCCGCCGTTGATCAGCACCACGATGGGCGCTCCTTTGAGAATATCACCCGGTGTGGCGCGGAATTTCTGTTGGGAGTCCTTGACTCGCCCGTCGGTGTAAACGATCAGCCCCTTGTCCAGGAACGCGTCGGAGACGGCAACGGAGGCATTCAGGACGCCGCCCGGATTGTTGCGCAGATCTAGCACCAATCCTTTGATGTTGTCACCGCTTTCCTGTTTGAGCTTGCCGACGAACTGGGCCAGGTTGTCGCCGGTGTTGGCCTGGAACTGGGAAATTCGCAAATAACCATAGCCGGGCTCCAGGGTGCGTCCCTTGACGCTGCTGACCTTGATGACGGCGCGTTTCAGGGTGATCTTGAGCAGTTTTTCCGCGCCTTCGCGTGCGATGGTGAGGGTGATTTCCGTGCCCGGTTTGCCGCGCATCCGGCTTACGGCGTCGCTCAGGGTCATGCCCTTGACGGGGGTGTCGTCGATGCGGATGATCAGGTCGCCGGCCTGGATGCCCGCTTGCTGGGCCGGGGTGTCGTCGATGGGGGAAATCACCTTGACGGCGCCGTCTTCCATGCCGACTTCGATGCCCAGGCCGCCGAATTCGCCGGTGGTGCTGACCTGCAAGTCCTTGAAGGCTTCCTTGTCCAGATACGCCGAGTGCGGGTCGAGGCCGGAGAGCATGCCGCGGATGGCGTTTTGCAGAAGGGTTTTGTCTTCCACCGACTCGACGTAATCGGTCTTGATCTTGTTCATCACTTCGGTGAAGGTGCGCAGATCATCGAGCGGCAGCGAGGTGGCGACGGGTTTGTCGCGTTCGGCGAAAACGCTGTGCCCGACGTTGATGGACACGCCCAAGACCAGGCCCAGGCCCAGGATCACGAAATTGCGGGTGTTAAACTGCATGAATTTGCTCCGAAAATAGGCTGCTCAAGTGATGCAGCTCCTTGAATTGCACAGCATACAAGCTGCGAGTGTCTGGATGCAACAAGGCGTTGAAAACAAAGGTTACCGGCACCACAGCGCCGGGTTGACGGGTGCGCCGTTGCGGCGGATTTCAAAGTACAGTCCCGGGTTCATGTGGCCGCCGCTGTTGCCGACGCTGGCGATGGCCTCGCCGCTCTCCACGGCGTCACCCACATTCTTGCGCAGATTCTGATTCTGGCCATACAGGCTCATATAGCCATCGCCGTGATCGACGATCAGCATCAAACCGAAGCCGCGCAGCCAGTCGGCGAACACCACCCGGCCGCGGGAAATGGCGTGGACATCCTGACCTTCGGGGGCGGCGATCAATACGCCTTGCCACTTTGATGCGCCAAGACCGCGGGAAGTTCCATAATGAGCGGCGATCTGGCCTTGGGCCGGCCAGCGCAGCCTGCCTTGCAGACTGGCGAAGAGCGATGCGTCACGGATTTTTTCCGGCATTTCGGGCGTAGCCGGTTTGCCTGGCGAAGTGGAGGGCTTTTCCGGTTTCGCCGGCGCTGGCGGTTTCTGTGTCTGCTTGGCGCGCCGTTGCGCCTCTTTCAGGCGTTTTAATAATTGTCCCAGTTGTCGCTCGTCTTCCAGCAAGCGCTGCAACTGCTGTTCTTTGGTCTGAATATCGGTACTGAGTTGGGCAAGCACCAGGCCACGCTGTTTTCGGTTTTCTTCAAGACGGTTTTTTTCTTCCTCGGTCTTGTTTTTCGCCTGGGTCAATAACTGGTTTTTCTCCGTGATGGATTGTTCCACCGCCGCAAGCTCGGCGAGATCGCCGTTGATGGTGTCGATTTGCGAGACGCGCGCGCGGTTGAGAAAGTCATAGTAGGTCAGGTTGCGTCCCAGCGCCGCGGGGTCTTGCTGATTGAGCAGAATTTTCAGGAAGTCCTGGCGTCCCATCGCATAACTGGTGCGCAGTTGCTGGGCGAGGGCCTGGCGTTGCGCGGCCAGGTTTTCCTGCAATTGCCGCTGACGCTGGCGGAGCTTTTCCAGTTCGCCGCTGTGGCGCCGCAATTCCTGCTGCAATTGTGCGAGAGAGCGGCTGGTTTTGCCAATGGCGGCCTCGGCGCTATGCAACTGCGCGCGCAACGCCTCCTGCTGGCGGCGGTCGGTGGCGAGGGTCGAGCGCAGCGTGCCGATTTCTCCGCGCAATTCTCTTAGCTCGGCGGCTTTGGCCTTTGGCGGAGGAGGGGAAGCCTGGGAATTGGCGGCCAGCGCTTGAGTACTGCTCACCATGAAGGTGAGCAGGAGTGATGTCACTGCCTTGGTCTTCAACCTAAAAACCTCAGTTGGAGCCTACTGCGAATGCCTAATGCACCGAATCTGCGCGAGAAAATCGCAAAATCTATCCTCACCGTAGCGGATGGCTACGGCTGCGGAATATTTTGCGATTTTCTCGCCCATCTTCAGCACCTTAGTCATTCTCGCCACGGCCCCAACCGAGGTTTCTAGGTTCAAGGATTCTCGATCAGCGTCATCAGCGACGCTCCGTTCATCTCGGCCGGTTTTTTGAGTCCCATGAGATACAGCATGGTGGGTGCGACATCGGCCAGAATGCCCCGTGGCGCGGGGGTAGCCTGGCGTCCGACATAGACGAACGGCACGGGATTGGTGGTGTGAGCGGTATGGGCTTGTCCGGTGCCTTCGCCACGCATCTGTTCGGCATTGCCATGATCGGCGGTGATGAGCATCTCGCCGCCCGTTTTTTTCAGTGCATCGTACAACCGGCCCAAGCAGGCATCGAGGGCTTCGATCGCCTTGACGGCGGCTTCCATGTTGCCGGAATGGCCGACCATGTCGGGGTTGGCATAGTTGCAGATGATGACATCATATTTCCCGCTCTCGATGGCTTCGACCAGCCGGTCGGTCATCTCGGGGGCGCTCATTTCCGGTTGCAGATCGTAAGTGGCGACTTTCGGCGAAGGCACCAGGATGCGGTCCTCGCCGGGAAAAGGGTCTTCCTGGCCGCCGTTGAAGAAGAACGTCACATGAGCGTATTTTTCCGTTTCGGCAATCCGCAACTGGTGCAGTCCAAGCCTGGAAATATATTCGCCGAACACATTCTCCAGCTGCTCGGAGGGGAAGGCGACCGGCGCATTGAAACCTTTTTTGTATTCGGTCAAGCATACGAACGCCGCCAGGCGGGGGCAAACTTCCCGCGCGAAGCCATCGAAACCGGGATCGACGAAAGCCTGGGTGAGCTGGCGCGCCCGGTCGGCGCGGTAATTCATGAAAATCACCACGTCGCCGTCTTCGATACGCACCGGTTTTTCGCCCTCGGGCACGATGGCCGTGGCCTGCGCGAATTCGTCGGTTTCACCGCGCGCATAGGCCATCTCCAGCGCCGCACCGGCGGCGGGAGCTTGATGCGCGGCCTTGCCCTGGGTGATGAGGTCGTACGCCGCCTGGACACGCGCCCAGCGCTTGTCGCGGTCCATCGCATAATAGCGGCCGATCACCGAGGCGAAGCGGCCTCGTCCCAGGTTGTCGAAGAGCTTTTCCATGGCGGCGATGGAGGCCCCGGCGCTTTTGGGTGCGGTGTCGCGGCCGTCAAGAAAGGCATGCAGATACACCTGCGCCGCACCGCGCTCCGCAGCCAACTTGGCCATGGCCTGGATGTGCTCTTCGTGGCTATGCACGCCGCCTGGAGACAGCAGGCCGAGGATATGCACCGCTTTGCCGGCGGCGACCGCGCGATCAACGGCGTCGGTCAAGGTGCGGTTGTTGAAAAACATGCCGCTTTTGATGGCTCGCTCGATGCGGCTGAGTTCCTGATACACCACGCGTCCCGCGCCGAGATTGAGGTGCCCCACTTCGGAATTGCCCATCTGGTCATCGGGCAGGCCAACCGCCGTGCCGGAGCCGTGGATCAGGGTATGGGGGTAATGGTTCCACAAATGGTCCCAGACCGGCTTACGGGCGCTGAAAATGGCGTTGTAGCTGGGATTTTCGCTATAACCCCAGCCATCCAGGATGATCAGGGCCAGGGGGCGGTATTTGACGGGCGGCATGGTGTGTTCTTTGTCTCCGTGGTAATGCTTTGGCTTTATCTACAATATGGCCTAATATTGTATAATGTTTCGCTTGTGGCTGGGTACTGTAAAGGATGGCTGGTTGGGCACTGTGCGGGGGGAGTCAGGATAATGAGCAGAGGTGTCACGATGAATACGGAAAATAACGCGCAGCTCATCCTGCACGAGGAAGATATCGAGCTGGCCTCGCGTTCCCTGAAGGCCATCGCCCACCCCTTGCGCCTGAAGATTCTCTGCACCTTGGGTGACGGGGAGCTGAGCGTGCAGGATCTGGTTGAGGTGGTGGGCACGTCGCAGAGCAATATCTCGCAGCATCTGGCCATCATGAAAGACAAGGGCATCCTCGCGTCACGCAAGGATGCCAACCGGGTGTTTTACCGCGTCGGCGACGTTCGCACCCTGCGGCTTGTCGTCATGATGCGTGAAGTGTTTTGCGAGCGTCCCGCAAGGAAATCCCGGCACTAAATCCTAAAAACGGCGGTTGGAGCCTACTGCGAATGCCTAATGCACCGAATCTGCGCGAGAACATCGCAAAATCTGTCCTCACCGTAGCACATGGCTACGGCTGCGGAATATTTTGCGATGTTCTCGCCCATCTTCAGCACCTTGGTCATTCTCGCTACGGCTCCAACCGCCGTTTTTAGGATATTTTCCCTGTTATTTTTTCGCATCCCAGATCAAATTCACAATGGAAAAAATTGGTATATTCATTCTCGATCACTGGATACTTTCGTTCGCCCTGGTCTTTCTTTCCATATTGCTGTTGAGTGACATACTGAAAAGCAAGTTTTTGGGGTTCAAGGATGTCGATCCGAATGGGGCCATACGGCAGATCAACCAGGCCGATGCCGTGATGCTCGACGTGCGTGAAGACAAGGAATACGCCGAAGGGCATATCTCCGAGGCACTGCACATTCCGCTGGGCGTGCTCGACAAGCGCCTGGGTGAACTGGAATCCTATAAATCCAGACCGATCATCATTTATTGCCGCAGTGGCGACCGCGCCACCCGCGCCGGCGCCTTGTTGCGCAAGCAGGGCTTCCAGACGGTGTACAAGCTCGCCGGCGGGATCCTGGCGTGGAAGAATGCGAATCTTCCCACGAGTAAATAATCCTGGCGGTAATTCTGCTGTGGCACAAAGCGATCAAGGGATGCAGTGCAAGGCAAAATCGGGCGAAAAAGCGGAGTTTACAGATAGTAAATGAGCATTTTGAGCCCGATTTTAACGCCGCAATGCGCCCTTCAGCGCTTTGTGACACAGTAGAATTAACAGATCATCCGAAAACTCCATCCAACAAGGAATACATCCATGTCAGACAGCTTAGAACAGCAACCCGGCCAAGGGCAATTCGCCATCCAGAAGATCTACATCAAGGATGTCTCCTTCGAGACTCCCAACTCCCCACACATCTTTCTCGAAAAGTGGGAGCCGGAAGTGAATTTGCAGATCGGCAACAATGCCTCGACGCTGAGCGAAGGAGTGCATGAAGTCGTGCTGTCCCTTACGGTGACCGCGAAGTTGGGCGACAAGGTGGCCTATCTGATCGAGGTGCAGCAGGCGGGCATTTTCAATATCAACGGTTTTGGCGGGGACGATCTGGCGGCCGTCGTCGGCAGCTATTGCCCGAACATCCTCTTTCCTTATGCGCGCGAGGCCGTTTCCGATCTCGTCACCAAGGGGGGGTTCCCGCAAATGCTGTTGGCGCCGGTCAATTTCGACGCCCTTTATGCGCAGCATGTGCAGCAGCAACGTCAAACAGCACAGCCGTCGCAGGTAGCCCACTAAAGCGGGCTGGCTTGAGGTGACCGGATGAGTTCTGTCATCGCCGTGCTCGGTGCCGGCTCCTGGGGGACGGCCCTCGCCATCCACCTTGCCCGCAACGGCCAGACCGTCTGGCTGTGGGGGCGCGATACGCAGCATGTCGCAGAGCTGCTGGCGCTGCGTCGCAACGCCCGCTTTCTCCCCGATGCCGTTTTCCCCGACACCCTCCATCCCACTGGAGATATGGCGCGCGCCTTGAGTGAGGTGCAGGATGTGCTGGTGGCGGTGCCCAGCGAGGGTTTTCGCTCCACGCTGGAGCTGATGGCGCCGCGTGCCGGCCCGGATACGCGTCTGGCCTGGGCGACTAAGGGGTTCGAGCCGGGTAGCGGGCGGCTGTTGCACCAGGTGGCGGCCGACGTGCTGGGCGGAACCATGCCCGCTGCGGTGATCTCCGGCCCTACCTTCGCCCGCGAGGTAGCCGCCGGTTTGCCGACCGCGGTGACGGTGGCTTCCAGTTCGCCGCAGTTCGCGGCGCACATCGCATCCCGGCTGCATGGCGGCGCCTTCCGCGCCTATACTTCCAGCGATGTCGCGGGGGTCGAGGTCGGCGGAGCGATCAAAAATGTGCTCGCCATCGCCGCGGGCATCGCCGACGGTCTCGGCTTCGGCGCCAACACCCGCGCGGCGCTGGTGACGCGCGGACTGGCCGAGATGATGCGCCTGGGCGAGGCGCTGGGCGGCAAGCGCGAGACCTTCATGGGCCTGTCGGGCCTCGGTGACCTGGTGCTGACCTGCACCGACAACCAATCACGCAATCGCCGCCTGGGCCTGGCCTTGGGGCAAGGCCAGGCGCTGCCCGCCGCACTGGCCGCCATCGGCCAGGCGGTTGAAGGTGTGCAAACGGCGCGCGAGGTGTGGCGTCTGGCGCAGCGCCTGCATATCGAGATGCCCATCACCGAACAGGTTTATCAGGTGCTGCATGCCGGCTGTCTGCCGCGAGACGCCGTTACCGCGCTGCTCAACCGAGAACAGAAACCCGAGCTATGAAAGCGATGATCCTTGCCGCCGGGCGCGGTGAGCGCATGCGCCCGCTGACCGATCACACTCCCAAGCCCTTGCTGACAGCAGGTGGCCGCTGTCTCATCGAATACCATATTGCCGCCCTGGTTGGCGTCGGTGTCACCGAGATTGTCATCAATCATGCGCACCTGGGCGCGCAAATCGAGGCTACGTTGGGCGACGGCAGCCGCTACGGCGCGCGCATTCTCTATTCGCCGGAAGGTGAAACGGGGCTGGAGACCGCCGGAGGCATCTTCAAGGCATTGCCGTTGCTGGGCGATGGGCCTTTCATGGTCGTGAACGGTGATATCTGGACCGATTATCCTTTTCAGCGATTGCCCAGGGAGCCCGAGGGGCTGGCGTATCTAGTGCTGGTGGACAATCCGCCGCATCACCCGAAAGGGGATTTCGCGCTACGGGTGGGGAAGGTGACAATGCCAGGAGAAGGTGACGAGGCGTTGACCTTCAGCGGCATAGGCGTCTATCGTCTCGAACTATTCGCAGGCTGTGTCCCGGGCAAATTCCCGCTGGCGCCATTGTTGCGCAAGGCGATGGAAGTCTGCCAGGTGACGGGCGAACATTACGCCGGTGGATGGGTGGATGTCGGCACGCCGCAGCGTTTGCGGGAGCTGGACGAGGCTTTGCGAAATTAGGGAAGCGCTGATTTATTGGCGCTTCCGCGCGGCACATGGAAGTGCCGCCATTTTCGATGGCGACTAGCCATTGAAAATGAAGGAAAGCAAAAATCACATTTTTTGCTTTCCGTGCGCTGAGAATTCCAGGATGAAATTATTCAGCGCTTCCTTGGATTACCTCGATTTGCCCATCGTTTTGCTTGAGATATTCATATACATCAGATTGTTCTGGCTCCTGCCATAATCCATCCTGGTCAGCGAGCCATAATCGATATTCAGTTGCCGGTACATTTCCACCGGCATTTTCAGGGCGTCGGTCAAACAGACGCGGATGGGGCCGACGTGGGAGGCAACGACGATGGTCTTTCCCGGATATTGCGTGACAATCTCGCTGATGACCGCTTTCACTCTTGCCAGAAGATCATAAACCGATTCACCGCCTTCCGGTTTGAAGGCGCTCTGGTTTAGTTTCCATGTCTGATATAGCTCGGGGTAGTCGCGTTCGATCTCGTGGAAGAATAGTCCCTCCCATATCCCGAAGCGCCTTTCCTTGAGTTCGGCATTCGCCTCAAGCCCTGCGCCGGTAGTCTGAGCGATGGCTTCGGCTGTCATCCAGGTGCGGTTGCTGGGGCTGGCGATGATCAGGTCGATCTTCTCGCCACGCAACAGTTCCGCCGCGTGTACGGCCTGGCGTTTGCCTTCGTCGTTGAGTACAGGGTCTTCGGCATCGTCGCAATAAATGCGGTCGAGGGGGAAATCGGTCTTGCCGTGACGGACGTAGATAATCCGGGTACTTTCTTCTTTGGAGCGCATCTCTTGCCGCCAATCAGGTGATGGGATAGCTATGCGTATGCGAATGGGGCGAAGAGGGATGCTTCTCTTCGCGGATCTCCACCGGCACCATATGCAGCTTGCCATGGCGCACGCCGCGCGCGGCGATGACGGTGTTGGCGAAGTCGCGCACCGCCACGATCGGGCCGCGCAGGATGGCGATCTCCAGGCAGTTGTCGTGATCCAGATGGACGTGCATGCTGGACAAGGTCAGGTCATGATGCTCGTGCTGCGCCGAAGTGATGCGGCTCGCCAGTTCGCTTTCATGATGATTATAGATGTAGCTCAGCGTCGCGATGCAGTGGCCTTCTTCCCATTTTTCGAGACGCTCACTTTCTAGCCGTTCGCGGATCAGGTCACGCATCGCTTCCGATCGATTGGAATAACCACGCGCGCGGATGAATTCGTCGAACTGTTTGGCGAGTATGTTTTCGAGCGAAATGGTGATGCGTTCCATGGGATTACCTGGCTGGCGTTGACGGGCATGACAGAAACATGACGCAAAGTATACCCCATTTCACGCACCATGCCGTTTTTATGGCGCTCTTCTTTCGCGGCGGAGGGGAGTTTGTGCAAATTCCTGTAATACGCTTGATCGCACGCCATGATACGCATCTCCTTGGGTTGTGGAAGGTCCGGCCAGAACCCCGTTTGGTCGGGGGGATGCAACGTGTAGGCAAAAGCTATTCCATTTGGGAATTGACAGTCTGTCTGGTGACTTCTTTTACCGTATGGGGTTCATCGCAAGCCATCGCATTTCCCTCCTTGTCACTCAAGGTTTCGCGGAAAAAGCCCCCTTCCGTGGGAGCATGCCTCTTTGTCCTAAGAGGGTGGGGGAGACTGGCGGCTATAGCATGAAAAATTTGTTATTTTTCATGCTATAGCCGCGTAGCAAGGGGGATTTGCTCGGTGAAGCATCCCCTTGTTATGAAGAAACATAAAATCTTCATACGAAAATGTCAAGCGTTTATTTCGTGCCGTGATTTTCCGGGGGGCCGGTTGTCGTGATAATTGATAAAAAATGCTTGCCATTGTCGTATGAAGATTTTATATTTCGTCATACAAGTGGGTGGCGAAGAATAAAGCGATAAATTGAACTTGGGAGTTCAGAGGAATGTTAGGCGATAGCGCCAAGATTGCCTTGGGGAACGAGGGAAGCCGTGCCAAGAACCTCAAAGGGTGTGCTCAGGTGCTCTCGTCGCAGGGTCGTTGTCCCTCGTGTCATTACCAGATTCATGTGATCGAGGGTAATGCCTTTGCGGTGATCAAGGCGGCCGTCATAAAAACCGACTTGAAGGATCGGGTTGTCTATGCGAAGTGCCCGAAGTGCAAGGCATGGTTGATCGTTCCGTTATGCTATGCCCCGTCCATGAGGAATCCCGTGTAGCGCCTGCTTCATTTTGATTACAGTGAATCGACGGTAAAGAAGTCTTAGTAGCAAGACAAAAAAGCCGCACAGACCTGAAGAGAGATTCCTCTCCAGATCTGTGCGGCTTTTTTTATTTGTTTGGGGCATGCCTTGAAGCTGTCTGGGTTTATATCTGGGGTAAATGTGGCACTGGCTGGATATGTCGAGCGTAGTTCGTGGGCAGTGTTCGGTAGCGTTCTGTCCAGGGTACCGAACCGGGTCCTGTTTCCTTTCGGCTTGTCTGTGATGCTGCATCTCGCGGTTGTGCTGGCCTATTTGCAATGGCCGCGGATGACAGAGAAAGTTGTGAAGGAGCCAGAGCGGGAGATGGTTGTCGATCTGCTCCAAGCAATAGCCGAGCCGGTGCTGATAACGATGGAAAAGACCAGCGTCGAGGTATCCAGGCCACAGCCCGTGCCACCAGAGACGTCGCCGAAAAGTGTGCAGCCGCCATCGGAGACCCTTCCTGTTTCCAGGATGGCAGAGCCGGTTCACGTTGAGCCGGGGGTGGAAACACCGGCCGCCAGGCATAAGGAAGAGTCGCCCGCTGTTGTGGAGTCTCAGCCTCAGCAGCCTGTCAGCGCGAGGTCCTCGCCGCCATCGACGGCGAAATCATCGGAACACGCCGCGCCATTGCCGGAAGGTCCCTTGGTGATCGCGCCGCAGCGTTCAGGCGTGCCGGACGAGGATGGTTGGGGGGCATTTAAAAATGCCGTCATCGAGCATCTGGAGCGCTTCCGCAATTATCCCAGGCAGGCGAGGGATCGCGGCATCAGCGGGGTCGTTCATTTGCAATTTGTGATCGATGCAAATGGACGTGTCGAGCAGGTGGACGTGATGCCGCCGCGCGAGTCGCATCCCCTGTTGGAGCAGGCCGCGATGGATACGATTCGCCGGGCCTCGCCGCTGCCGGACGTGCCCGAGCGACTGAAGAAAGCGGCGCGGGTTACGCTGCGATTCGCCATGCAGTACGAGTTGCAATAGCTGAAAAGTGTTTGGAAAAAATATAAACCAAAGAGGAGGCTCAAGTTTTTTATGAGGAAAATGATACTCGATTCGCTCAAGGCGCAAGCGGTTTTTATGGCCATCGTGCCTGTTGCATGGTCGGCGGATGCGCCAGCAGACAAAAAGAAAAAGTCGGTGGATCTCGGCAACGTGGTCATTACCGAGGCCAAGAATCCGGTGGCCAATTTGCCGGCGTCGGTGACCATCGTCGAAGGTGAGGAACTGGAAAGGCAGCCCATCATCAAGGGTATCGATATCTTGCGTGTCATCCCCGGCGTCATGCCGGTGGATTATAACCAGGGCGCCGTGCCCAATGAATTTGTGATGCGGGGATTCACCGGCGGACATGGCAATATCGCGGCGGTGTTTCTCGATGGCGCGCCTCTGAATGAAACGACATCGCATGCCGATGGCATGGCGGATTTCAACATGCTCATTCCCGAGGAGATCGAGCGTATCGAAGTGATCAAGGGTCCGTTCTCGGCGCTGTATGGCAATTATTCCCGCGCCGGCAGCATCAATATCATCACCAAAAAGCGCGTCAATGAGCGGGTTGGGCGATTTTCCGCGGGCAGTTGGAATACCTATCGCGGCGCGGTGACTCTGGGCAGCTCCGACGGCCGCGCCAGTCATTATGGCTCTTCAGGAAGTCGTGTGGGTAAAAATTGGGGCATAGCATGACGGAAAGCTACGACGATTGCGGTATTCAGCAGTTTGAAGCGGGCTGTAAAACTGGCATGCTTTACCGATGGCTACCTCACGC